>CAWHCQ010000024.1:0-11801 GCA_963827755.1 uncultured Gammaproteobacteria bacterium | reverse complement strand
CCGTCTGCTGGACGGGGAAGGCACAACAGGGGTGACCCGGTGACTAACGGTCTTATGGACACTCAATGGCACACCGCGATGCCGCCCGAAAGACGTCGTAAGTGCAAGAATTTGAAGATGGCTCCCCGGGACGGCCTCGATTGCCGCCCACCGGTCAACCTCTGCCATGTGATCCCTCGCCGCCGACCCGGTGACTATCGGTCTTATGGTCAGTCACTATGGCCACCTGATGGGTGACGTAAGTGGAAGATTTGGAAGATGGCTCCCCGGGACGGGCTCGAACCGCCGACCTAGTGATTAACAGTCACCCGCTCTACCAACTGAGCTACCGGGGAATGGAGAACCTTGCAAGAGGGCGCATCATACTGGATTGGCGGCTTTTTGGTCAATGAAGCCGGCCGTCATGGCCCGATTCCGTCTATATCATGGATGAACAGTCGATCGGCTTGCCGTTGCAGCGCCTCCGGCTAAGGCGCGGGCGACCGGTGTTGGAGAGGCAGATGGTCCTGGGTTTTGCTTTTTTCCGGCTGTCACAGAAGGTGAACGAGCTGTTGCTCCCGCCGCTGCTGCCATTCTGCTGGTAGACGATCCGCTTGCGATGGTTGCTGGCATTCAGCCTGATGCCGGACTGCAGGGCAGCGCCGCGCCGGATCAGCCGTTCATTTGCATCGTATTCCCTGTCGTCACTCTGGAACAGTATCCAGCCGCTGTTCCACTCGCTGCTGTTGCCGCAATTTTCGCCGTCCGCGCTCGGGCAGAGTACGATTTTGCGCGCATGCGTGACCGACTCGTTGCGGGCAAGCTGCAATGCGCTGACAAAGCGGTTGATGTCTGCGACCATGCGGGTTTCCTGGAGGAGCCAGCTGAGGCTGCTGGCAGCGCCGAGGGTCAGCGTTATGGCAACAGTCAGGGTGACCAGTAATTCCAGCAGGGTGAAGCCGCCTGTTTGCCTGTTCTGATAGCGCATCCCGCCTTCCGTGGTGGATGTGTGTGGCTATTGTGTAAATAGCAGTCGTTGTTGTACGGGCTGCCAAATGTATTTGCATTATGAGATGTACCGGCTGTTTTTGGCAGCAGATGCTGCCGGTTCGAGGTGTAAGTCAGGCCGTGCCGAGAGCGTCAGTATTTCCCCGGGAGGATGACGGGAACATCCCGGGTTACCGCACTGGAGAAGGAAATACCAACAGGGCAGGGTATAAACCAATGGAACAGAAAAGATAAAAAACTGCCACGCAGGGTGTTTATCCCTGCATACAGATTTTGCCGGCCTGGCGATACCCGCAAGCGACATGACAGGCGGCCTGCCGCAGTGGTTTTGCAGTCTTCGCGGGCAATTGCCCGCGAAGCAATCGTCAACCCGCTTTCTTGTCCAGGATATAGCTGAGGATGAGCATCGTCGGTGGCCAGTGGCCAACGTAAATGCCCCAGCGCTCGCGATGTGCCTCCTCCATCACAGCACGAAGAGCGGGGTCGGAGATTCCTGCCATGACTTCCCTCCCTATTTCCGGGGCAATGAACCATGCGATCCAGGAAAGGGGGATGGAGACAATACCGAACCAGAACAAAACTTGAGCAAGTGTTTTCACGATTTTACTCCCTGATGACAGTAACCGGGGAACGCCCGTTACCTGCGTAATTTTATCATAATCTCGATTTGAAGATTAACTCAACCATGTGAGGAGACCGGGCAAAATCCATCACATCATGCTTGCTAGCAGGCTTGCGACGATGACACCCGCCGAAGGTAACAGGATATGCCCGGGATTCGGCTGCGACCTCCAGAAAAAGACGACGCTGGCCAGGCCGGTCATTGCAAAGACAGTGACAGTCAATGCAGTATTTTCACCGAAACCGATGCCGACACCCGTACTGACAAGAAACAGGACTGCAAGCCACCGCGCGGCCTGGTAGGTACGTAGTGCACCATAGCGCACGGCAAAGGAGTGTTTGCCCGCAGCGCGATCGGTTTCGATCTGGGGCGGTTGATGAGACAGCAGCAGCGCCATCGCCAGTGCAGCGAAGGCCAGTGCTCCCAGACCCGTCGCCGGCTGTATCTGCAGACCCGCCAGCAGCCACAGGCAGCCGAATACGCCGGGGCCATAGCACAGGCCGGTGACCCATTCCCCCAGAAAGGTGTACGACAGCGGCCGGGGTCCGGCATTGTAGAGATAGCCGAGCACCACCATGGGCACAGCGATCAGCAGTATCCAGAGTCTGCCGGACCAGGCCAGCAAACCTGTGCCCAGTAATGTTCCGGCCAGTGCACTGACCAGCCCGTGCAATGATGCAAGGCGGGTGTCTTCGCCATGTGCCCTGACCCAGGAGTCGAACTTTTCGGTGTCCGCACCCAGGCGCCAGTCACTGACGTCGTTCAGGAGATTGATCGCATGCTGCAGCAGGACCACGGCAAGCGTAGCAGGCACCAGGCCCGCAAGCCAAAGCGGAGTATCTCCCGCGATTAACAACACCCCGAGGCCGGGCAGCACCGACACCAGGTAGATGGGGGGGTTAAGTGCCTGCCGCCACCCGGCTTGTTGTTGCGCGTTTGCGAAATTATGCAAACGAAAATGAACTAGCTATTCAGGCGGATGCCGGCACCATCGCGCCCGAGCGGAAATCACTTAACGCAGCAGTAAACCACTGCGCATGCTCCTGCTCGGAATCAATGACTCTCTGGTAGACCTCTGCCGCCCTGGTATTTCCATCGGCCAGTGCCTGGTCACGGAAACGTGGATAGATGTCCATGTATTCGCGCTCTTCCACCCGAATAGCGACACTCAGTGCTTTTTCGACCACGCCGTCCGGATTCATCGCGATCAGTTCATCGCAGTTGGCACGAATGGTGTTGAGTGCGTCGATTGCGCGCCGGGTATCTTCACCACGTTGCGGTACACCTATATCTTCATAGAGGGCTCGTAGCCACACGGCATGCAGTTTTTCCTCACCGGCTACCTTGCGGAACAGCGTGGCCAGCTGTGGGTAACCGGCCTGTTTTGCCCAGCGGGCAAATTCAGGGTACATGATCTGGTTCTCATACTCTTCCACGTCAACGAATGATTCCGCGGTTTTATCGGATTGCTCGGACTGTTGAGCCGCCGCGAAGCATTGGAAGATCATCTCTTCGGTAATTTCCTGTGATTGCATAGTTTCCCCCGGGTAGTAATGACAGTGGATTAACCCTGCGCAGTGCTGAGTCAGATCATTCGGCTGCGAATGGCAGAGTGGCTTTATCCTATTGCAATCCGCCCGGAAAAAAAACACATTTTTTCTGCAGGAACCTGCAGTAACTGACAATTCGCCTGTCAGGTTTGTGAATACAGCATTCGGGCGCGGCGCTCGAACAACGGCAGCAGCTGGCTGCTGCCGGTTTCCAGCATCATCTTCAAGGCACTGTTGATCAGTCCGGGTCTCATGGCCAGCACGAGATCCAGCGTCACCGTGCAGTGGTATTCGTCCGATTCGGTAAAGCGCCAGTCGATATCCAGTTCGCGGAAGGGACCATCATTTGCACTTATGTGAATACCGCTGCAGGGTTGCAGCCGTGCCGTGGAGTGAAAGTGAAACACGGCAGGTCCCGTCTGCAGCTGCTGCTCGGCATACAGGCAGTTGTCATTCCTCCGCAGTATCCGCGCTTGTGTCCAGCCGGGTAGAAACTCGGGGTAGCGCTCGATATCGGCGACCACATCGAACACCTGTCGGCATGGATAAGGTAGCTGCCTGGAATCGGTATAGTGCACGGATCACGTTCGTCAGGGGTTAATAATATTTGCGGTACAGGTGCTGTTGCCTGCACTGGTCGCAATATACAGGGTAAAGGCCTTTATCAAGCGACGAAATCGGGCCTCGCTGACCCCGGGCATTTTGTACCACCTGTTTTTCCCTTTATACATGGAAGAAAGCGCATGTTAACATGCAATTTGCTTGCAAAGTCCCTGGTATGTTAACCAGGTGAGGCCGGGCGTAAGATAACAATCTACCCGGTTGAATATACCGGCCTTCTCGCAGGTTTTGCCAGGACGGGCCGCTTGAATATGATGGAATCGGGATGGGAGAAATATGCTTACTGAACAGCCGGACATCTCCGGGGAAAATATTGCAACGGCCAATCAGGAACATATCAGTGTTCTTGAACAGGGCAGCGGCGTCTGGCATGAATGGCGGAAAAACCATCCGGGCGTGATACCGGAGCTTTGCCATGCCGAGCTGGACGGGATGGACCTCGGCAGCATGGATCTTGAGGGTGCGGACCTGCGCGGCGCAAGCCTCAGGAATGCCGATCTCAGGGATGCGAATCTTCGCGGCGCCGATCTCTCGGACGCAGATCTGCGCGAGGCGAATGTACGTGGCGCGGATCTCACCGATGCCGTGTTGACCAGGGCAGACCTTCGCTCAACGGACTTCCGCAAAGCGGTTCTGGAGACGGCGAACCTTTCCGCAGCGGTACTCAGCGGTGCCTATCTCGATGACGCGGACCTGAGCGATGCAAACCTTACCAAAGCCCGGCTTGTCGGCGCGGGTCTGAAAAGGGCGGATCTGTGCGGGGCGCAATTAGACAAGGCGGATTTGCGCAAAACCGACTTGCGCAAGGCAAAGATGCGCAGGGCCAGTCTTCACGGCGCCGATTTGCGCAAGGCCAATCTTCACAGTGCCGATTTGCGCAAGGTGAACCTGAGCGGCGCCAATCTGAGCGGGGCGAACCTGCGCAATTCGCGTTTGACCAAGGCAAATGTGAGCAAGGCTGACATGCACGGCACGGACATTCGCAAGGCGAATCTGCGCGGTACTGATCTGAAAGCTGCAAAGGGTATCAAGAAGCCCTGATTTACACGGTTATTGCCACCTTGATCCGGCGCAATGAAATCACCCGGTGGTGTGCACGGGTTTACTTTCCTCCTCGCTGGTCAGGCCCGCCAGTTCTTCCTCGATGTCGTCGCGCAGGCTTACCTGACCCCGCTCAACGGCCATGCCCGCCTTGGCTAACAGGGTAAATGTCAGCAGGCCGATGGCGAGGATTCCCAGGCTGATCATCACCTCGGTCGAATTCGGAAGGTATTCGAATATTTCACCAAGGGGCGTCGGGATGTAACCGGGGATCACCAGCCCCATGCCTTTTTCGATCCATACGCCGACCACAGTCAGTACGCAGGCAATATTGAACAAGAGCGGATTGCGCCGCAGGTTATGGATCATCAGGATAGTCACGGCAATCACGAGCAGTGCCAGTGCGGTCCAGATCCATGGTGTCAGCTTGGCTGCCCCGTGCAGGCCGAAGAACAGGTAGTGAGCCGAGGCGGAATGTGCGCCTTCGGAGTAGAAGTCTGTAAACAGCTCGGCGACCACAAAAAACAGCGTAATCTGCAGCGACACGGTCATGGTGACGCGCAGGGTGTCGATTGCGCTCTGCCGCACCGGATAGCCGGCGAGCTTGCGTACAATTTGCAGGATGAGGATGGCAATCGCCGGACCGGAACAGAATGCCGAGGCGATGAAGCGCGGCGCCAGCAGCGCATTGTGCCAGAAGGGCCGGCCCGTATTCGCCGAATACAGAAAGGCCGTGACGGTGTGGATCGATATGGCCCAGAAGATGGCGAGCATGATAAAGGGCAGGTATGCCTTCAGCTTTGCCTCATGGCCCTGGTAGTGGCTGAACAGAAGGTAGAAGGAGATACCCAGGTTGAGCAGCAGGTAACCGCTCAGTACGACGACATCCCAGGCCAGCAGCGAAGCGGGAAAATTGAAGCTGCCGATCAGCGGGATCATGTGCCAGAGGCGGTCGGGCCGGCCAATGTCGACAATAACGAACAGCATTGCCATGAACACCGCCGTCACGGCCATGGTGTCACCCAGCAGGACGACATCGCGGATGTCCTTGCGGTCGAAGATATAGGCGGGAATCACCAGCATGACCGCCGCCGCGGCCACCCCGACCAGAAAGGTGAAATTCGATATATAAAAGCCCCAGGAGACCTGGTTGCTCATATTGGTGACGACAAGGCCGTTATTGAGCTGGCCGATATATTTCCAGCCGCCCAGGGCAATGATTGCCCACAGGAACACGATCCATGCCCAGTAAATGCAATGAACCCCGGAATAACTCCCTGAAGACGTCGCGAAAAAACAGTAGCAAGGCCATGGACTATCCCTCAGCGGTCAGCGTAGTACCAGAACTTGGGTTCCGTGCCCAGATCCTCCTTCAAGCGGAAAACTGCCTTGTGCTCGAGCACATAGCGGATCTCGCTGTTCGGATCGAGTAAATTACCGAAGACGCGCGCACCCGTCGGACAGGCCTCCTGGCAGGCCGGCTGTCGCCCCTTGCGGGTGCGCTGGGTACAGAAGTGGCACTTCTCCACGACACCGACCGGTCGCGGCCGGTTGCCGAGATAGTTGGTATTCGGGTTGATTCTGTCGGCAGGAATATCAGGCCGGGTCCAGTTGAAAAAGCGCGCCGAATAGGGACAGGCCGACATGCAGTAACGACATCCAATACACCAGTCGTAGTCAACCACGACGATGCCATCGGATTCCATCCAGGTTGCCTCAACCGGGCATGCCTTGACGCAGGGCGGGTCGTCGCACTGCATGCACTGTACAGGCATATAGTATTTTCCCTCCACGGGAACTGTTTCATGTTCGTAATAGCGATCAGCCAGCTCCAGGTTGGTACTGCCTTCATCCATTTCCAGGACATGGATGTAGCGAATATCAGGTCCCAGATTATTTTCAACTGCGCAGGCCTCGACACAGTCACGATAGCCCTTGCACTTCGAAATATTGATGGCGTAACCGAAAATCACACCCTCCAGGGGAGGCGTGTCGGTACAGCTGATCGCTGTTCCATATTGCCGTTTCGCCTTGCGTTCGATCCTCTCCAGCGTCTCCTGCAGTTCCTCCGGCGTCATCCGCTGATAGTGTTGCTGGAAAAAATCGGCAAAGGTATCGCCCAGCGTCTTGCCGCCCCATGCGCCATGGGCAGAAGTGGCGCCGACAGTCGCAGCCGTAGTGACTCCAAGTCGCTTGAGGAACGCCCGGCGGTAATGGTCAATCGTTTCAGGTTTGTTTTTGGTGTCTTGTTTGCCTGCCATGGTGCATGCTCCGCTTGCGTGCCGGTTAACGGTCCCACGTCCTCGTTGCCGCGGGGGGATGATGCTCCTGCCTTTCCAGCCCGACGCGAACCGGTGGACGTGCCTTGGGTGCCCGTGGAGTGACGGCCGGTTTGTGGGGGTCATGGCAGTGGGTACAGGCGAGGATGACCCGTTCATCCTGCCAGCCGCTCACCCGCTTGCCATGGGCACCGAAATACCAGTCCTTCTGGCGATCGGCGTGGCAGGACCCGCAGATGAGGTAAGACTGCCCGAATTCAATTTTCTCGTTATTCGATGTGCGCAGATAATCGATGTTGTCGCCGGCATGGCAGGTCAGGCACCAGAACCTGTTGCCGCCATGATCGATCTCGCGCACATGCCGCGTCCTCAGCCGGCGGGGTTCAGGATCGATGTCCTCTTCCTCGTGGCAACGAGAACAATCGCGGAATTGCAGTTCTTTATCGCGTGGCTGGACCGTGAAGTCCGGGGCTTCGGGGTAGAGCTTGTATTCCGGCCTGGCGTGAATCAGCCTCCGCGGCAGCGAGGATGCCGGGCGTGCTGAAAGCGACAATCATCCACAGCCATTGCAGCATATTCTGGACCCCTGTGCATTCTCCGGATTCCTGATCGAAGTGACGTAAACATTCCGATACCTATAAAATGTAGACGATATTCAGTGAAATGCCAACCGGAGCGGGCGGAGCACGGCCCCCGGTAGAGGATCGATCCCTGGTCCGGGGCAGGCCCCGGCTCAGGGCGTCAGTGCTTTTGCGAGGCGGGTGAGGGCGTCTTCCAGGATTGCCATACTGGTGGCAAAGGAGATACGCACATACCCGGGTGCGCCGAAGGCGGAGCCGGGTACCAGTGCGACGCCGGCTTCATCCAGCAGGTATTCCGCGAGCTCGATGTCATTGTTGATGCCGTCAAGGCGGTCGATAATGGCCTGCAAATGTGGAAAGACATAAAAGGTGCCGTCTGCCGGCAGGCAGGTGACACCTTCGATGGCGTTGAGCGCCGCAACAACGTAATCATGACGTTCCTTGAAGGCCTTGATCATGGGCTTGATGCAGGACTGGTCGCCTTCCAGCGCGGCCTGTGCAGCCACCTGTGAAATCGAGGTCGGGTTGGACGTGCTTTGCGACTGCACTTTTTTCATCGCCTTGATCAGGTCGGCCGGGCCGCCGCAGTAGCCGATGCGCCAGCCGGTCATGGCATAGACCTTGGAAACCCCGTTGAGCACGATGGTGCGCTCGTAGAGTTCCGGGCAGGCGTTGAGGATGTTGCTGAACGGCTCCTTGCTCCAGAGGATGTGTTCGTACATGTCATCGGTGGCAATCAGCACGTGGGGGCAGTTCCTGAGGACGGCCCCGAGCGCCGCGAGTTCCTCCTTCGTATAGGCGATGCCGGTCGGGTTGGACGGGCTGTTGATGACGAAAAGACGGGTTCGCGGTGTTATCGCCGCTTCCAGCTGCGCCGGAGTGATCTTGAATCCGGTCTCGACGCCGGCCTGGATGATCACCGGTTCGCCATCGGCAAGGCGGACCATGTCCGGGTAGGAGACCCAGTAGGGGGCCGGGATAATGACTTCGTCGCCCGGATTCAGCAGCGCCATGACAAGGTTGTAGAAACTCTGTTTGCCGCCACAGGAGACCAGTACCTGGTCCGCGGCGTAGTCCAGCCCGTTGTCGTGTTTGAATTTCGCTATAATCGCCTGTTTCAGGCTTGGCGTGCCGTCAACGGCGGTATAGCGGGTGAAACCGTCCTTGATGGCCTTGATGCCCGCCGCCTTGATATGGTCCGGGGTGTCGAAATCCGGCTCACCGGCACCGAGTCCGATGATATCCTTGCCGGCTGCACGCAGTTCGGCGACACGCGCCGTGACGGCAAGCGTGGGCGAGGGTTTGACACGTTGTACCCGGTTCGCAAGTTTGATTTTTTCCAAGATGGTAATCCTGTTATTCGATGATGGTGAACCCGGTGCAATCATACTCAACTTCAGTGGTGGGATAATAGCCCGTGAGTGAACTATTCCAGCTGAAAACCCGAATGCGGCCTTCCGGCGACCAGCCGGCGGCTATCGAGGCGTTGATCGAGGGTCTGAAGGACGGGCTGCTGCACCAGACGCTGCTCGGTGTTACCGGCTCCGGCAAGACCTTCACCATGGCCAATGTCATCCAGACCCTGCAGCGCCCGACCCTGATCCTGGCGCCGAACAAGACGCTGGCGGCCCAGCTCTATGGCGAGATGCGGGAATTGTTCCCGGACAATGCCATCGAGTATTTCGTGTCCTACTACGATTACTACCAGCCCGAGGCCTATGTGCCGGCCTCCGATACCTTTATCGAGAAGGATGCCTCGGTCAACGAGCACATCGAGCAAATGCGGCTCTCCGCGACCAAGGCGCTGCTGGAACGCCCCGATGCCATTATTGTCGCGACGGTTTCCGCGATCTACGGTCTTGGCGACCCGCGCGCCTACCTGAAGATGGTGTTGCACCTTATCAAGGGTGACAGGGCCGACCAGCGGGAGATCCTGCGCCGGCTGGCGGAACTGCAGTACACGCGCAACGAGACCGAGCTGCACCGCGCCACCTACCGGGTGCGCGGCGAGATTATCGATATCTTCCCGGCGGAGTCGGACGGTGAGGCGGTGCGCATCGAGCTGTTCGATGACCAGATCGATTCACTGGCCTGGTTCGATCCGCTGACCGGCGAGGTGCTGCGGCGTGTGCCGCGCCTGACCATCTATCCGAAGACCCACTACGCCACGCCGCGCTCCGTGATCCTCGGCGCGATGGACGCGATCAAGGCAGAGCTCAGGGAGCGTCTCAAGGTGCTGAACGACAACAACAAGCTGGTGGAGGCGCAGCGGCTGGAGCAGCGTACCCTGTTTGACCTCGAAATGATGGCCGAACTCGGTTATTGCTCGGGCATCGAAAACTACTCGCGCTACCTGTCCGGGCGCAACGCCGGGGAGCCGCCACCGACGCTGTTTGACTATCTCCCGGACAATGCCCTGCTGGTGGTGGACGAGTCGCATGTGACGATCCCGCAACTGGGCGGCATGTACCGGGGCGATCGTTCGCGCAAGGAAAACCTGGTCGAGTACGGCTTTCGCCTGCCCTCGGCGCTGGACAACCGGCCGTTGCGCTTTGACGAGTTCGAGAAGCTTGCGCCGCAAATGATTTTTACCTCGGCGACACCCGGATCCTATGAAGAGGAACATTCCGGTGCGGTGGTCGAGCAGCTGATCCGCCCCACCGGGCTGATCGATCCGGAAATCGAGGTGCGCCCCGCCGGCACCCAGGTCGATGATCTGTTGTCGGAGATTCGCGAACGCGTGGCGGCCGGTGAGCGTGTGCTGGTAACCACGCTGACCAAGCGCATGGCCGAGGACCTGACCGAGTATTTTGCCGAGCACGGCGTGCGCGTGCGTTACCTGCATTCCGATGTCGACACCGTGGAGCGGGTGGAAATCATCCGTGACCTGCGCCTCGGTGAATTTGATGTGCTGGTCGGCATCAACCTGCTGCGCGAGGGTCTTGACCTGCCGGAGGTCTCGCTGGTGGCCATTCTCGATGCCGACAAGGAGGGCTTTCTGCGTTCCGAGCGTTCCCTGATCCAGACGATCGGGCGGGCTGCACGCCACATCGAAGGCAAGGCAATCCTCTATGCCGACAGGATTACCGGCTCGATGCGCCGTGCCATGGACGAGACCGACCGGCGCCGCGTGTTGCAGCTGGCCTATAACAGGGAGCACGACATTACACCGCGCTCGATTAAAAAGTCAGTGACCGATATCCTCGAGGGCGCGTTGTCGTCGGGAAGAGGCAGCGCGAAACAATATGCCAGGGTGGCAGAGGAAATTATTGAATATGCACGCCTCTCACCGAAGCAACTGGAGAAAAAAATCGCCAGCCTGGAGAAGCAGATGTACGGGCATGCCAGGGACCTGGAATTTGAGGAGGCGGCCAGCCTGCGCGACAAAATCCGTCATATCCAGGCAGGGAACCTGGGACTGGTGGAGTGAGGGGCGGGCCTGGCGGCAGGCGCGTCAGTTCGTTCCTGATCGCGGATGAGATCCGCTCCTGCAGCTGTTGCCTCGTGCGTAGGAGCCAGCGCCAGCTGGCGAATTGTCTATCGGGCGTTCGCCAGCTGGCGCTGGCTCCTACAAGGTGTTTTTTCGGTTACGCGTGGTATCAGGTATTGCAACCGCCTGTTACTACAGGTATTGTCGTTCGCCTTGCAGGCGCGTAGCTCAGTTGGTTAGAGCGCTACCTTGACATGGTAGAGGTCGTTGGTTCGATTCCAATCGCGCCTACCAACTTCAATACAAAGCATCGGCAGACCGATGCTTTCTTTTTTATACATCATGTGGCCCCTCGTATCGGTCACCACTGGAGCGAAGTAATGCCGACAGTAACCCTTCCCGACGGCAGTCGCCGTGAATTTAATCAAGCCGTTAGCGTTTATGATGTCGCCGCCGATATCGGCCCCGGCCTTGCCAGGGCCGCACTGGCCGGCAGGGTCGATGGCGAGCTGGTCGATACCTCATACCTCATCGAGCAGGATGCCGCGCTGGCGATCATCACCGGCAAGGACGAGGATGCACTTGAGCTGATGCGTCACGACGCGGCGCATGTGATGGCGCAGGCCGTGCAGGAGCTCTATCCGGGTACGCAGGTCACCATCGGTCCGGCCATCGAGAACGGTTTCTACT
>CAWHCQ010000023.1:0-9794 GCA_963827755.1 uncultured Gammaproteobacteria bacterium | reverse complement strand
GCCGCTGCAGCAGTTTTCGCAGCGCAGCCAGTTTGCGCGTGTTGATGATGTCAGCGGCCTCGAGCCAGCCGCGCCGCGCCTGGTCGACCCCGAAGCGCATGTAGTCAAGGTTGCCGCTGCTGTGTGCGTCGGTGGAGATGGCGACCTTCACCCCGGTCTCCTTTGCCAGCTTGCAGTAACTGTCGGTGAGATCCAGGCGCGCAGGCTGGGCATTCACTTCCAGGAAACAACCGCGTTGTTTCGCCGCGGATATGATCTTTTCCATATCCACTTCATAGGCCTCACGTTCATTGATGAGCCGCCCGCTGGGGTGGGCGAGGATGTTGAAGCAGGGATTGTCCATGGCGCGAATGATACGTTCGGTCTGTTTCCGGCGGCTGAGGTTGAACTTGTAATGCACCGCGCCGACGACAAGATCGAGTTGCCCGAGCAGGCTGTCGGGCATATCGAGGCTGCCGTCTTCGAGGATATCGACCTCGATGGCCTTGAGAATGACAATGTCATCGAGTTTTTCATTGAGCCGGTCGATTTGCCTGATCTGGCTGAGCAGTCTTTTTCCGTCGAGGCCATGGGCAACGCTGAGATGACTGGAATGATCGCTGATGGCAAGGTATTCATAGCCCTTTTTCCTGGCGGCGGCTGCCATTTCTTCCAGGCTGTTGTGGCCGTCGGTGGCCCTGGTATGGCAGTGCAGGTCACCGCGGATGTCATCAAGCCTGACCAGTTCGGGCAGTTTGTTTTTCCTGGCGGCCTCGATCTCGCCGCGATTCTCGCGTAATTCAGGCTCGATGCAGGGCAAGCCGACCTGGCGGTAGATTTCTTTTTCTGTTTTGCCGGCGATGCGCCTGTCATTTTTGAAAACGCCATACTCGTTGAGCTTGTAGCCTTTGCTGGCAGCGAGCTTGCGTATTGCGATATTGTGCGCTTTGGAGCCGGTGAAATAGCAGAGTGCCGCACCCTGGCTTGCCTGCGGTACAACACGCAAATCCACCTGCAGACCGGAGCGCAGGATAACGGTGGCGCGGGTTTTTCCACTGGAGACGACCTCGTCGACTTCATCGTAGTTGATAAACCGCTCCATCACCGCTGAATCCCTTGTGGCCGTGGCGAGGATGTCCAGGTCTCCCACGGTTTCCCTGCGCCGGCGGAAACTGCCTGCAACGCTGACGTCCTTGATGCCTCTGGCCTGTTGCAGCCAGGCTAGCAGCGGCCTGACGATTTCCTCGGCATCCGCCAGCCTGAGCCGTTGTTCCGCGCCGCTGAAGTGTTCGGCCCGCGCTTTTTGCAGGATTTTCTCCTCGGTCTTGCTGCCGAACCCCGCCAGTTCACGGATCTTGCCACTGCGTGCCGCACGTTTCAGATCTTCCACGCTGGAGATATGCAACTGCTGATAGAGGACCTTGACACGTTTTGGTCCGAGTCCCTCGATCTTCATCAGCTCGCTCAGGGCAGCCGGTGTGTGCACCTCGACCTCTGCCAGCAGGGGCAGCTTGCCGGTTGCTACAATGGTGCTGATTTTTTCCGCCAGGTCCTTGCCGATGCCGGGCAGCTTTGACAGGTCCTTGCCCTGTGCAAGCAGGTCCGCCATGCTTTTCGAAGTACCGCTGATGGTACGTGCTGCATTGCGGTAGGCGCGTACCCGGAACGGATTGGCGTCTTCCACTTCCAGTAGATCGGCGAGACGGTTGAACAGCCCGGCGATTTCAGCGTTGTGAACCGGCATAACCGTTTACCTCCAGCGACATGGAGATCAGCCCGGGTCAGGTTCGAACCATATGGGAGGACAGGCCCGCAAGCGGACAGGCAATCCGCTGGCATGTTGTCAGCGGCCAAGGTTCGGCCTATGAAGTTGGCCACAACGAGCGAACCTCTTCAGGCAGCATGTAGCGGATGTCATCGATTTCACCGTCACTGATGCGATGGTCGAGCATCTGGAACACGCAGCGTACTGCCTTTTCGGCGTCAAATGTATCGTCCGGGCAGGGCAGTGGTGGCATGTCTTGCAGAAATTCCGCAAGGGTACGCTGTTTTTTCGGTGTTGCAGCGGGTTTCCAGCCCTCGTAGTAGAAACCGCGGACAAGCATGGGCAGTTCGGCTGCAAAATTTACCGCTTCATCAGGCGTCAGCCGGTCGCGCAGGGCATGGAGTACAGCGCGCAGTACAGAATAAGCCTCCGACTCGTCACGCAACGACGCAAGCATTTCCAGTTCGCGAAGCCACTTGTGTGTAGTCTGCAGGGTTGATTTGAATACCGGCACATGACTTTCTTTTGTGGCCATTTGGGTTGTCCTCCTGGTGAGGCAACGGATGTTGCTAATTTAAGGTGATACAGAAGCAATAATGCTTCATGGTGAAAAAGTACGCCTTGATCTCAATCAACTTGCCATCCCTGCTGCACAAAATCAGCGATATTTAACCGGTTTCATGGCTGTGCCTGCATGTGGAGAGATCACTGCTGCCACCGCTTGCGCAAAACAAGGGTGAATTTGTTGGATATGGCATATCATGTTAAACAAGGTAAGGTTCACATCGTCTCACAGTGTGATGAAAGGTTATCCGTAAATATGGCCAGTCAACCATCAATTGTTCGTCTCATTGTCATCAGTATCCTGTTTGTTGCGCTGGTGATCAGCGTGCTGGTGTATTTCGATGTCCATGAGGAGGCGCTGCGGTTGCTCGACTGGCTGGACGCGCAAGGCCTCTGGGGGCCGGTGCTGTTCATTGTATTGATGGTGATTGTGGTGGTATTCCTGCTTCCGGGCGTGTTGTTTACCACCGGTGCCGGTTTTGTGTTTGGCGTGGTCGAGGGCACCATTTATGTAGTGATCGGGACGACGCTGGGCGCGGTGCTTGCCTTTCTGGCCGCGCGCCATTTGCTTGGTGAGCGGGCCTCGCAATACATTCTGAGTCATGCCAAACTGCAACTGGTCACCGAGGAGCTCGCGTCCCGGGGCTGGACGATTGTGCTGCTGACGCGGCTGGTGCCGTTCTTTCCCTTCAAGCTGTCCAATTACTTTTTCGGGCTGACACCCTTCACGCTGCGGGATTTCGCGGCCGGCACTTTCGTCGGCATCGTCCCGTTCTCCCTGCACAATGCCTATCTCGGTTCGATTGCCGCCGATATCAGTCTCGCAGGTGCGCGCAGTGCGGAGCGAAGCGCGCTCGAATGGGGGCTGTATGGCGCGGGCTTTATCGCCACCGTGGGGCTGATCATCTATCTCAATCACATTGCGCGCCGCGCCCTCGCCAGGTACACGCAAGAGGATGGGGAAGCAGGGTCGTGATGCCCTGGCTGAAATGGCTGCCCTGGCGATTTCTCATTCGCCGCATCGCCCGCTCGCACGGCTTCCTCGACCCGATCGCGCTGCTGGCGCGCCTGCACCGCTTCGCCCAGCCCTCCGAGGTGGGTGAACCGGTCGAACTGCTGCGTGCCGGTGTCGTCTTCCATGCGCGCGGGCTGATCAACAGCCGCGTGATCCAGCACAACCTCGACTGGGTCTGGCCGTTCTGGATCGAACGCCAGTTCGACCCCGAGGATGATGCCTTTGTGCCGCGCGCCTTTTCCATTACCCATGTCAATCTCACGCATCGCAACTGGACGGCCGTCGGCTGGCCGGATTGTGAGGAATTTCCGATCGTCGACCCGCGGGGAATGCTGACACCCTGGTTCGACGGCTGGTCACTGGACTGCTGGCTGGTCACGGATGACGGCCGGCGCCTGCTGCCATCACGGGCACAATCCAGCAAGCAGCAGCTGGACCTGCACAACGGCCTCGCCGTGACCACAACAACGCAGCAGGGCGGTATGAGCCTTGCGTAATCATGCCAGTGTTCAGCTCGACTGCCGGCATGCCGGTCTGCCAGTTGACACTCGACGCCCGTCAGTGACAGCGGCGGCTGGCTGGTGCTGGCCTTGCGCCCCTGTAATGCGGAGGGCATCAGTTTCATTCACCAGGTGGTCCTGTCACCGCAGCGCAACGCCTGGACGATCGACGGGCAAGCCGCCCTCACATTCAGCGCGCCGGCCGAGCGCCATCATGTTTCCGATTACCGTGGCGGCGATGTGGCGATTCACCTGCGCGACCGGGAAGACCAGCTCGAGGGTGTTTGTGACGTGGGCATGGTCACCGCGGCGGCATTGTTTCGACTTGAAGCCGGCCAATCCCGTGAAATAGAGGCGGATATTTCTCTGCCGGAAGCGCAACGTCTGCCACCGCTCGACGGCAACGCGTGGGACGGGGCCCTGCAGGGGATTTGCCAGCTCAGTCTGCCGGACGAGCGGCTGCAGTTCCTCTATGACGCGGCCTTGCGGACCCTGGTCCTGCACTCGCCGGAAGATGTCTATCCCGGGCCCTATACCTACAAACGGTTCTGGTTTCGCGATGCGGCATTCATTATTCATGCCCTGCTGTGCGCCGGCATGACGGCGCGTGCGGAGCGCGCACTGGACCGCTTTCCCGCCCGGCAGACGCGGCGCGGCTATTTCCATTCGCAGGAAGGCGAATGGGATTCCAACGGCCAGGCGCTGTGGATCATGCAGCGCTTTTGCAGCGTTACCGGCCAGGTGCCAAAGGCTGCATGGCGCCAGGCGATCGAACGTGGTGCCCGCTGGATTACCCGCAAGCGCCTGGCCGAGGACCTGGATTCACCCGCCGCCGGACTGCTGCCCGCGGGCTTCAGCGCCGAGCACCTCGGCCCCAACGACTATTATTACTGGGATGACTTCTGGGGCGTCGCCGGGCTGCATGCGGCGGCCGATCTTGGCAGGCTGACGGGCGATGCGGCGTTGCAGGCGGAATGCCTGCGCGATGCGCGGGCCTTTGACAAGGCCGTCGAGCGCAGCCTGGCGCGGGACGCCGCTCGCCTTGAGCCACTTGCCATACCGGCGTCACCCTGCCGCCGCATGGATGCCGGGGCCATCGGTTCACTGGCCGTGGGCTATCCGCTGCAACTGTGTCCGCCGAATGATCCGCAATTGCTCGGTACGATCGGTTTTCTCATGGAGAACTGCCGCGTCAATGGCGGGTTTTTCCAGGACATGATCCATGCCGGCATCAATCCCTACCTGACGCTGCACATGGCCCAGGTACTGTTGCGTGCCGGTGATCCGCGCTACCTGGAGTTGCTGGATACGGTCGCGGCACTGGCCACGCCCACCGGCCAGTGGCCGGAGGCCATTCATCCGCGCACCAAAGGTGGTTGCATGGGCGATGGCCAGCATGTATGGGCCGCCGCGGAATGGGTGCTGATGCTGCGCAATTGCTTCGTCCGCGAGGAGGGCGACGGGCTGGTCCTCGGGGCAGGCATTGCGCCGCGCTGGCTGGTGGCCGGTTCACCCCTGGCGTTCGGCCCGGCACCGACGGCGTTCGGGCCCGTGACCTTGTCTGTCACAGCAGAAACGCAGCAGCGCGTAGAGCTTGCCTGGCAGGGTGACTGGCATGCCGGTGCACCGCACATCGAGGTGTGCCTGCCCGGGTTTGCCCCGGTCATTGCAAAAGCGGGCGAGTCATCCGCTTGCCCTGCAGCGGGAAGACACATGAACATCGTCATGCTCACCAATACCTTCACCCCGCACGTCGGTGGTGTGGCACGCTCGGTGGAGGCCTTCACCGCAGAGTATCGCGCGCGCGGTCACCGGGTGCTGGTGGTTGCACCGGAATTTTCCGCGATGCCGCCCGATGAGGTCGACGTGGTGCGAATCCCGGCAATCCAGAACTTCAACGGCAGTGACTTTTCGGTTGTGCTGCCGATCTCCGGCCTGTTGACCGAGGTGCTGGATGATTTTGTCCCGGAGATTGTCCATGCCCATCACCCCTACCTCCTTGGTGTCACGGCGTTGCGCATCGCACGCTATCGCCAGCTGCCGCTGGTATTTACCCACCACACACGCTACGAGGAATACACCCATTATGTCCCGGGCGATGCCCCGAAGCTGCGGCGCTTCATCATCGAGGCCGCGGTTCGCTACGCCAATCTCAGCGACATGGTGTTTGCACCCAGCGAAAGCATCATGGCGTTGCTGGTCGAGCGGGGTGTAGAGGCGCCCGTCACCGTGGTGCCCACCGGCGTGCAGGTTGAACAGTTCGCACAAGGCAATGGCGGGCGGTACCGCGTGTCGATGGGTATTCCGGACGATGCCTTCGTGGTGGGGCACCTCGGCCGCCTGGCACCGGAAAAGAACCTGGACTTCCTCGCCGGGGCGGTTGCGGCCTTCCTGAAGACAACGGGCCGTGCACATTTCCTGGTGGTCGGCACCGGCCCGTCAGAGAAAACAATCCGCAGAATATTCGCGCGGGAAGGGCTAACGGAGCGCTTGCATATCGCCAGCGTCCTTGAACGCGAGCAACTGGCCGATGCCCTGCACGCGATGAACCTGTTTGTCTTTGCCTCGAAGAGCGAGACACAGGGCATGGTGCTGACCGAGGCAATGGCGGCAGGCTTGCCGGTCGTTGCGCTGGATGCAAGCGGTGTCAGGGAGGTGGTCAGGGACCAGAAAAATGGCCGCCTGTTACACGGGGAGTCAATCAATGACTTTGTAGCGGCAATGGAGTGGGCCGCAGGGCTGCCGGAAAAACAGTACCGGCAACTCGAGCAGGCGGCGCGCGACACGGCCGACGTCTTCTCCATGGCGCACTCGGCCGACAAGGCCCTGGACTGCTATGCAAACCTGCACAAGCGGCTGGCGGCTGACAGGCGGGAACAGGAACAACGCTGGCAGCACCTGCTGGACCTCATCAAGGTTGAATGGGAAATACTCAAGGGCATCGGCAGTGCTACCGATGCCGCACTGGGCGGTGATGAGAAAAGCGGCTGAACACAAAACCGCTGCGCCATGCTGAGCCGTATCGAAACCTTCCTGCGGCGAATACGCCGCGCGCTAAGCCGCAGCGAGTGGCTGGCAACCCTGTTGCGCCTGCCGAGGTCGACGGCACCGCCGGCCTCGCCGGGCCTGGTCATGGTGCAGATTGACGGTCTTTCCCATACCCGGTTGAACCATGCACTGCAGCGGGGCGAATTGCCGTTTCTTCGCAGGCTTGTAGCGCGCGAAGGTTACCGGGTGCAGCGCATGTACGCCGGTGTGCCGGCAACAACCGCCGCGTTTCAGGGCGAGCTGTTCTACGGCGTGAAAGCCGTGGTGCCGGGCTTCAACTTTCTGGACAGCGCATCGGGTAAGGTCGTGCGCATGGTCGAGCCTGCTATAGCGGCCGCCGTGGAACGCGAACTCCAGGAGAGCAAGGCAGAGCCGCTGCTGAAGGGAGGCAGTTGCTATGCAAACAACTACACGGGTGGCGCCGATGAACCGCACTTCTGCCCGGCATCGATGGGGTGGGGACCCTCGTTGCGCCGCGCCAATCCGCTGCTTGTAGCCTTCCTTGTTCTCAGCAATGCCTGGAGTTTCGTGCGCATCGGCGTGCTGTTGTTGCTCGAAGCAGTTCTGGCGTTCCGGGACCTGGTCGGCGGTCTGTTCGCCGGCTATGATCTCGTCAAGGAGCTTAAATTCGTACCGACCCGCGTGGCGATTTCAATCTTGCTGCGTGAGCTGGTCACCATCGGTACCAAGATCGATGTCGCCAGGGGCTTGCCCGTCATCCACCTGAATCTCCTCGGTTACGACGAACAGGCCCATCGCCGTGGCCCGTCTTCGCTGTTTGCACACTGGACACTGAAGGGAATCGATGATGCCATCGCCCGTATCTGGCGCGCAGCGCAGCGCTCGGCCTATCGTCACTATGATATCTGGGTCTATTCCGACCACGGACAGCAGGAAGTAAAGCCCTACCAGAAACTCCACGGCCGCAGTATCGACGCCGCGGTGGCCGCGGTGTTTGCCGGGCTCGGAATAAGCGTCGAGCTGGAACCGGTGCCGGTGCCGCGCGGCGTCCAGACACAACGCGTACGCCAGCTTGGCGGGAAGTGGATCCAGCGCCTGTTCCCGGTCAGTGGCCCGGGCCCGGCTGACCGGGACAGGGGTCAGGTGACCGTGACGGGAATGGGGCCGCTCGGCTTCGTCTATTACGACCGGGAGCTGGATGCGGACACGCGCGATGCCATCGCCCGTTCACTGGCAACCCGTGCACAGGTGCCGATGGTGCTGACAGCGGATGGACCGGAACGGGCAACGGCGTGGACCGACACCGGCAGCTACAGCCTGCCGCGGCAGAATGCCGAGGTGCTGGGCGCGGACCATCCCTTCCTGGAGGAGGCCGGCCGTGAACTGGTGGCGTTATGTCATCATCCGGACGCGGGGGATTTCATCCTCTCCGGCTGGCGGAGCGGTGCGATACCCTGCAGCTTCGTGACCGAGAATGGCGGCCACGGCGGTGCCGGTCCCGATGAAACCAGCGCCTTTGCCCTGTTGCCCGGCGACGTGCCCCTGCCGAAAGCCGGCGATGCCTGCCTGCGGGCGGCCGGGCTGCGCCATGCCGCGTTGCACTTCCTGGGTCGTGGCGAGCACAGGGTTCCTGTGCGGCAACAGCGTGCTGCCGCAACGGATACGCTGCGTGTGATGACCTACAATGTGCACAGTTGTATCGGTATGGACGGCAAGCTGGCCCCGGAGCGTATCGCGCGCGTCATTGCCCGCTATGCCCCGGACGTGGTCGCGCTGCAGGAACTCGACGTCGGCCGGGTGCGCACCGAAGGCATGGACCAGGCACACCTCATTGCACGTTACCTGGAAATGGACTTTCACTTTCATCCTGCCATGTACATCGAGGAAGAACGCTACGGTGATGCAATCCTGTCGCATCTGCCCGTGCGCCTGGTCAAGGCCGCTGTGTTACCCGGCCTGCCCGGCAAGCCCGGGCTTGAACCACGCGGGGCCCTGTGGGTTGCCATCGAATTGAACGGTGTCGAATACCAGGTGATGAATACCCACCTGGGCCTGGTTTCGCGCGAGCGCCGGCTGCAGGTGGAGGCGCTGCTCGGGCCCGACTGGCTGGGGCATCCGGACTGTCGCGGGCCGGTCGTGCTCTGCGGCGACTTCAACGCGATGCCGTCATCACAGGTTTGCCGGCAGTTGCGCACGCGTCTCGATGATGCGCAGATTGAACTGGCCAGTCACCGGCCGAGGCGCATGTTCCCCGGACGTTTTCCCGCGGCCCGTATCGACCATGTCTTCGTGGATCCCTCCATCGAGGTGCTGGATGTCGAGGTCCCGGACAGCGAACTTGCGCGTGTCGCCTCCGATCACCTGCCGTTGATTGTCGAGATGCGCATTCCCGATGGACCGCAGTGAGCCTGGCGAGGCAACAGCCCCGAACCCGTCTGTACTCCAGCGTCAAGAGCCTGGCCGTGACACAAGCTGTTCCGCTGTCAGTTCAGCGATTGGGTAATCAGCATGCCCAGTATTGCGAGCAGTAACACGATCACCCACTTGAGGTGGTGCGCGATATTGCGCAACAGTGTCCTTGGTTTCCTCATCCATTCTTTTTATCCATGCCGCTTCCTGGTTTCGGCGGCTGCAGGCTTGATAACAGGTAACCCCGGGAACAGTATACTGAATCCTGCCGCACCTGGAGAAAACATCGGAGTGACCGCTGACATTTGCGCGGCCTTGCCGGGCGCGGGGAGTGCAGTGGAGTGTTACTCAAGGGATACCTCGGAATGCCGCATAGAAAAGGTGTGCAAGCTCCGCCGTGCTTTTAACAAGGCGGAACAGGCCTTTTATGCGGTGCTGGATACCTACACGCTGGCTGACCTGATTGAAAACCGCGCGGCGATCGTGCGCCTGTTGCACAGCGCCTGGGCGGGGGCTGGCAGTGGTACCCTCGACGGGGTGTTCCGGGTTGGTG
>CAWHCQ010000022.1:0-16309 GCA_963827755.1 uncultured Gammaproteobacteria bacterium | reverse complement strand
CTTTGCCCGCGACGAGCCCTTCACTCCGGAAGACCTGGGTGCAATCGAAAAGCGCATGCATGACATCGTCAAGCGCGATTTGAAAATCGAACGCGAGGTCTGGGACAAGGACGAGGCGGCCAGGGTGTTTGCCGGGATCGGTGAGCATTACAAGGTCGAGATCATCAACGAGGTCATTCCCGAGGGCGAGGAAGTTTCGGTGTATCGCCAGGGTGACTGGTTCGATGTCTGCCGCGGGCCGCACCTGCCCAGCACCGGCAAGCTCGGCAAGGGCTTCAGGCTGATGAAGCTCGCCGGCGCCTACTGGCGCGGTGACTCGGACAACGTCATGCTGCAGCGTATCTACGGCACGGCCTGGCGTGACAAGAAGGAGTTGAACGCCTACCTGCTGCGTCTGGAAGAGGCCGAGAAGCGCGACCATCGCAAGCTGGGCAAGGTTATGGACCTGTTTCATACCCAGGAAGAAGCGCCGGGCATGATCTTCTGGCATGAGCATGGCTGGCAGATTTACCTGGTCATCCAGGACTATATTCGCGGCATGTTGCGCCGGCACGATTACCAGGAAGTGCACACGCCGCACATTCTTGATCGGTCCCTGTGGGAGAAATCCGGTCACTGGGAAAAATTCTCGGACGATATGTTTACCACCGAGTCCGAGAACCGCACCTACGCCATCAAGCCGATGAACTGCCCGGCCCACATCCAGATATACAACCAGGGGCTGAAGAGTTACCGCGACCTGCCATTACGGCTGGCGGAGTTTGGATCGTGTACGCGCAATGAACCGTCCGGTACCCTGCATGGCTTGATGCGGGTGAGGAATTTTGTCCAGGACGACGCGCACATTTTTTGTACCGAGGACCAGATCGAGGACGAGGTCTCTGCGTTTATCGACCTGCTGTTCCAGGTGTATGCCGATTTTGGTTTCAACGATATCAGTGTGAAGTTTTCAACCCGCCCTGAAAACCGGGTAGGCGAAGATGTCTTGTGGGACAAGGCGGAACAATCGCTGCAGGCGGTGCTTGTGCACAAACAGCTGGACTGGGAACTGCAGCCGGGTGAGGGCGCCTTCTACGGGCCGAAGATCGAGTTCAACCTGAAGGATTGCCTGGAGCGGGTCTGGCAGCTGGGCACCATCCAGCTGGACTTTTCCATGCCGGGGCGGCTCGGTGCCCACTATATTGCCGAGGATGGCAGCAAGCAGGTGCCGGTGATGCTGCATCGGGCCATTCTTGGCTCGGTCGAGCGTTTTATTGGAATTTTGATCGAACATTACGCCGGCGTCCTGCCCCTGTGGCTGGCCCCGGTGCAGGCGATTGTGCTGAATATCACCGACCAACAGGCGGACTATGCCCGAAAAGTGGAAGAAAGCTTGAAAAATCAGGGATTGAGAGTCAATTCGGACTTGAGAAATGAGAAAATCGGCTTTAAAATCCGCGAGCACACAATTAAACGTGTTCCCTATCTGCTGGTAATCGGCGATCGGGAGCTGGAAGCAGGCACCGTGGCCGTGCGCACGCGTAGCGGAAAGGACCTGGGGAGTATGCCGGTTGAGCAGCTTGCCGAGGGTCTGACAACCGAGACCGCGAGCCGCGGCCGTATTGTTTTGGAGGATTAGGGTATCGCCGCAAAAAAACCGCAACATCGGGTTAATGAAAAAATCATTGCACCTGAAGTACGTGTAATCGACCAGGACGGTGAACAGGTAGGCATTGTCAAAATTGAGGAAGCCAGGGGAATCGCCGACGAGGCGAACATGGACCTCGTAGAGATATCACCGAATGCTGAACCCCCGGTATGCCGCATCATGGATTACGGCAAATTCCGGTTTGAGGAGAACAAGAAACTCCAGACCGCCAAGAAGAAACAGAAGCAGACCCAGGTCAAGGAGATCAAGTTTCGACCGGGTACCGATATTGGTGATTACAATATCAAGTTGCGCAAGCTGGTCAGCTTTCTCGGGGACGGTGACCGAACGAAAGTGACGCTGCGTTTCCGTGGGCGTGAAATGGCGCACCAGGAGCTCGGCCTCGAATTGCTGCAGCGTGTCAAGGCTGACCTGGAACCATACGGGACGGTGGAGCAGGAGCCGAAAATGGAAGGCCGGCTGATGGTCATGGTGCTGGCACCGAGGAAACACAAGTAATACCGATTAATCAGATTTATTTTTTTGGAGAAGTTGGAAATGCCCAAGTTAAAAACGAACCGTGGTGCTGCAAAGCGCTTCACCAAGACCGGCTCAGGTAGTTTCAAGCGTGGCCAGTCACACCTGCGTCATATTTTGACGAAGAAGAGCAGCAAGCGTAAGCGTCAACTTGGCTCGCCGGCTGATGTGAACAAGGCGGATGTGGCCATGGTGCGCCGCATGCTGCCGTTCCTTTGATTTTATTATTCAGGGTTTTCTAGAGGTAGTCAGTAATGGCAAGAGTAAAACGAGGTGTAATCGCGCACGCCAGACACAAAAAGGTGCTGGACAAGGCGAAAGGCTATTATGGTGCGCGCAGCAAGATCTATCGCGTCGCCAAGCAGGCCGTCATCAAGGCAGGGCAGTACGCCTACCGTGACCGCCGTCAACGCAAGCGCCAGTTCCGGGTGCTGTGGATTGCGCGCATCAATGCAGCGGCTCGTGAAAACGGCCTGTCCTACAGCCGCCTGATCGACGGGTTGAACAAGGCCAGCATTGAAGTCGACAGAAAGGTGCTTGCTGATATAGCGGTATTCGACGCGCCGGCTTTTAGCGCGCTGGCAGAAAAGGCCAAGGCCGGTCTTTCAGCCTAGCCCCTTTACCGTACACGGATATCTATAAGGGGAAGGGTATTAACCCTTCCCCTTTTTTTATCTGTAATCACTAAAGCAGGAGATTTGGTATTGCTGTAGGAGCGGATCTCATCCGCGATCATGACTGCATGCAGGCCTGATCGCGGATGAGATCCGCTCCTACAGGTCACCAATGGGGATAACGTGACAAACAATGAAGTGTGATGGAAGCAACCCGGGGAGTGTCCACAGGTGAACAGCCTGGAAGAAATCGAGAAACAGTCAATGCAGGATGTTGCCGAGGCGGCGGATCCGGCGGCACTCGATGATGTGCGTGTCCGCTATCTCGGCAAGAAGGGCTTGCTGACCCTGCAGCTGAAGCAGCTGGGCAAGCTGTCTGCGGAAGAACGCCCGGCCGCGGGCCAGGAGATCAACCGCGTCAAGCAGGCGCTTCAGCAGGCCCTGGAGGCGCGTCGTGAAACGCTGAAGTCTGCCGCGCTGGATGCGCAACTGGCCGGAGAGAAGATCGATGTCACCCTGCCTGGGCGCGGACAGCCGCAGGGCGGCCTGCACCCGGTGACCATTACCATGCGGCGCATCGAGAAGCTGTTCGAGCCGCTCGGATTCTCGGTCGCGGAAGGTCCCGAAATCGAGGATGACTTCCATAACTTCGGGGCGCTGAATATCCCGGATCATCACCCGGCGCGGGCCATGCACGACACCTTCTATTTCGATGCGCATACCCTGCTGCGTACCCATACCTCGCCGGTACAGGTGCGTGTCATGGAGCAGCAGCAACCGCCCTTACGCATTATTGCGCCGGGGCGTGTCTACCGTTGCGATTCCGACCTGACGCACACGCCGATGTTTCACCAGGTGGAAGGTCTGCTGATTGACGAGAATGTCAGTTTTGCAAACCTGAAGGGGGTGCTTGATGATTTCCTGCACCTGTTTTTCGAGCGCGACGACCTGGCCGTGCGCTTTCGTCCCTCGTATTTTCCGTTCACCGAGCCGTCCGCCGAGGTCGATATCCAGTGCGTCATGTGCGCCGGCGACGGTTGCCGCGTCTGCGGCCAGAGCGGCTGGCTGGAAGTGCTCGGCTGCGGCATGGTGCATCCAAGGGTGCTCGAGCAGGTGGGCATCGACAACGAGCAGTACACCGGATTTGCCTTCGGCATGGGCGTCGAGCGCCTGGCCATGCTGCGCTACGGCGTGAACGACCTGCGCCTGTTCTTCGAGAATGACCTTGGATTTCTGGAGCAGTTCAATTGAAAAAAGCTTTGCGCGAAAGCAGGTTTTATAGAGAAATAAATGAAATTCAGCGAACAATGGTTGCGTGAGTGGGTAAACCCGCCGGTCTCTACCGGGGAACTGGTGGAGCAGTTGACCATGGCCGGGCTGGAAGTGGATTCGGTCGAACCGCTGGGCGAGGGCCTGCAGGCCTTGCTGGTCGGTGAAGTCGTTGCAGTCGAGGCCCATCCCGATGCCGACAAGCTCAGGGTGTGCCAGGTCAATACAGGTGCGGCCGAACCCCTGCAGGTCGTCTGCGGCGCGCCGAATGTACACGTTGGTGGCCGTTACCCGCTGGCCCCGATCGGTGCCAGCATGCCGGACGGGATGAAGATCAAAAAGAGCAAGCTGCGGGGCGTGGCCTCCCACGGCATGCTTTGTTCTGCACGGGAACTGGGCCTGAGTGAGGAACATGCCGGCCTGATGGAGTTGCCGGCCGATGCCCTTGCCGGGCAGCGTTTGACTGACCTGCTCGGACTCGACGATACGGTGATCGAGATTGACCTGACGCCGAACCGCGGAGACTGTCTCGGTATCGAGGGCATTGCCCGGGAAGTCGGCACCCTGACCCGCAGCCCGGTAAGCAGTGTGCGCATCGAGCCCGTGGCCGACACCATCGCGGACCGTTTCGATATCGACGTACAGGCGCCCAAGGCCTGCCCGAGATACCTGGGGCGGGTAATTCGCGGCATCGATGCCGCTGCAGAAACACCGCTGTGGATGCAGGAACGTTTGCGCCGCAGCGGCATGCGCAGCCTTGGCCCGGTCGTGGATGTGACCAACTACGTGCTGCTGGAGCTTGGTCAGCCGATGCACGCGTTTGACCTGGCACAACTCTCGCAGGGTATCCGCGTGCGTTATGCCGGCAAGGACGAAACACTGGTGCTGCTGGATGAGCGCCGCATCAGCCTGGATGAGCAAACCCTGGTAATCGCCGATCATGACAAGCCGCTGGCAATTGCCGGTGTGATGGGCGGCATCGATTCCGGCGTCCGGGAAAACACCACGGACCTGTTTCTCGAATGTGCCTTCTTCACCCCCGAGGCGATTGCCGGTTGTGCACGCCGCTATGCCATGCACACGGATTCTGCCCATCGCTTCGAGCGCGGTGTTGATCCCGGTTTGCAGGCACGTGCCGTGCAGCGGGCAACGGCATTGCTGCTGGAGATCGCCGGCGGTCAGGCCGGCCCGGTGATCGAGGTAACAGCCACCGGGCACCTGCCTTCGAGCGTGCCGATCAGCTTGCGCAGTGCACGCATTCAACGGGTGCTCGGCATGGCGCCTGACGATGCTGAAGTGGTGGATATCCTGACGCGGCTCGGCATGCAGGTGAGTGCTGTCGATGGCGGCTGGGACGTGCTGTCACCGACCTTCCGCTTTGATATTGAAATAGAGGCCGACCTGATCGAGGAACTCGGCCGCATCTATGGTTACAACCGCCTGCCCAGCGTGCCGTTGACGGGTGGGCTGGAGATGCGGCCGGTCGCGGAAACCACTCGGGACATTGGCTCAATCGCTGATGTGCTGGTCGCGCGCGGTTACCGGGAGGCAATCACCTACAGTTTTGTCGATCCCGAATTGCAGGGCCGGGTCAACCCGGGGATGACGCCGGTGCGCCTGGCAAACCCGATCTCGTCGGAGATGACCGATATGCGCACCAGCCTCTGGCCCGGTCTGCTGAAGGCCGTGCAGCACAACCTGAACCGGCAGAAAACGCGCGTGCGTTTCTTTGAACACGGGCTGCGTTTTTATCAGGCAGGTGACGACATCAGGCAGGAAGTCATGATCGCCGCGATCGCGACCGGGTCGCTGTTACCCGAGCACTGGGACGGCCAGGCCAGGCCGGTTGACTTTTATGATATAAAACAGGATGTAGAAGCCATTATCCAGAATATGGATGATAATGCGGGGCTCGAGTTTGTGGCCGCCGAACACGCGGCACTGCACCCCGGGCAGTCGGCAAGCATCCTTGCAGCAGGCAAGCAGCTGGGTTGGCTGGGACGCATCCATCCGCGCCTGGCAGCGGCCTGTGACATCGGTCCGGATGCCTGCCTGTTTGAACTGGCCTATGATGCGATCTGCAAGAGCACGCTGCCGCAGTTTCAGGAAATCTCGCGCTATCCGTCGATTCGCCGCGACCTGGCCATCGTGGTGGATGAGCAAATCGAGGTGCAGGCCGTGGTTGACGTGGTCAGCAAGACCGCCGGGGCGCTGCTACAGGACCTGGTGATTTTTGATATTTACCGGGGGCAGGGCATAGAATCAGGGCGAAAAAGTATCGCTTTTGGCTTGATTCTACAGGATTCTTCCCGCACACTAATCGAAGAAGACATAGAGACCGCAGTGGGCCGTGTAACGGATCAACTCGGCAAAGTTATCGGGGCAACACTAAGAGATTGAGACTATGGCACTAACCAAAGCCGAAATGGCAGAAAAGTTGTTTGAAGAGCTGGGGCTGAACAAACGCGAGGCCAAGGAGCTGGTCGAACTTTTCTTCGAGGAGATTCGCGCCGCACTGGAGAATGGTCGCCAGGTCAAGCTTTCCGGTTTCGGGAATTTTGACCTGCGGGAAAAGAACGAACGTCCCGGCCGTAATCCCAAGACAGGTGAAGAGATACCGATCTCCGCACGCCGCGTTGTTACCTTCCGGTCCGGTCAGAAACTCAAGGCACGAGTAGAGGCATATGCTGGAAGTGAGCAATAACGACGAGCTCCCTGTAATACCCGGTAAGCGCTATTTCACAATTGGAGAAGTCAGCACCCTGTGTGGTGTGAAGCCACATGTGCTGCGTTACTGGGAGCAGGAATTCCCCCAGCTCAAGCCGGTTAAACGGCGCGGCAACCGGCGCTACTACCAGCGACAGGACGTCCTGATGATTCGCCAGATCAGGAGCCTGCTGTACGAGCAGGGCTTTACCATCGGCGGCGCTCGCCAGAAGATGTCCGGTGAAGATGCGAAAGAAGATGTCACCCAGAGCCAGCAGATCATCCACCAGATTCGCCTTGAACTCGAAGATGTCCTGCAACTGCTGAAGCGATAGCCCGTCATCGCGGGTTGCCTGTATAATCCTGTTGTTCAAATCGGGGCGTAGCGCAGCCTGGTAGCGCACTTGACTGGGGGTCAAGTGGTCGGAGGTTCAAATCCTCTCGCCCCGACCAATCATCAATCACCCGGAAAATCTCCGGGCTCCCGACAAACTTCGTCAGGTGCGCGTGCCGCGGATGCGCGCGAGGATGTCCTGGCGGGCCTCGGCCAGCATCGAGTCGCGGTCGATGCTGTCGAGAATATTGCGGATCACCCGCTTCGGACCATCCTCACCCCAGGAACAGCCGGCAGCCAGGTATTGCTCTGCCGCGCGTCCGACAACATAGGTCGAGTAGTACGCAACGGCACCCTGCACGCCGGCGGTCAGCACGGTCGACAGGCCGGCGCTGCCGGCCTTCAGCAGTGACGACACCAGGTGCACAAGCCAGACGGCGCCCATCAACAGTAACAGTTGTGTGCTGATGGTCTTGATCAGCGTGCCGGACTGGCTGCGTGTCATGGGCATGCCGTAGACCCTGGAAAGGTGCACCACCAGGGACAAGTCCACGGCCACCGCTGCCGCCAGGTCCGTTAGCGGCACCGGGTTGATGGCCACCGCAACACCCTTGACCAGGCTGTAGCTGCGTATCACCTTCTCGCCAAGCTGTTTGCGAATGGCCAGCACGCGCGCACCAACCTTGTCGCTCAAATCACCGGCAAAAAGGCTGGCATTGAGTGCGGAAAGGGTCTTGCCTTCCGCCTCGAGGATTTCCCAGAGGCGGTCTTTCAGCGCCGTGACATCGGGGGATGCGGGCCGTTCACGCTCGGTTTCCCGGCCGTCGGCATCCACCTCGATGACGATGCGCGGCGCCGGGTCGGCAGATACTTCAACCAGGTTTCCGGGCGGGATGATCTGTTCAAGACGCGCCAGCAGGCTGGTCCGCAGTTCCTTGCGTTGCGCAGCGGTATAGCGGTCGCACTTGTTCAGTACCAGCAGCAATGGCCGGTGTTCGTGCGCCAGACCCTGCAAGGCGTTGTACTCACTGTCAGTCATGTCAGCGTCGATGACAAACAGCACCAGGTCTGACCGCTGCGACACTTCGTGGGCCATGCGCTCGCGCGCCTCGCCATCGATTTCATTGATGCCCGGTGTGTCGATCAGGAACAGTGCGCCACTTTCCTGTTCATTCCAGCGGGCCATTTCGTTTTGCGTCGTCTCGCCGTGCAGGGCACTGGTGGAAAAGCGGTGTTCACCGATCAGTGCATTGAGTACCGAGGACTTGCCGACACTGACACGCCCCAGTACTGCAATATGGATGTGGCCGTGCTCGAGCTTGTCGAGCATGGCCTGCACCTGGCTGAAATCATCCGCAAGTTCCGCGCGCGCCTCGGGTGGCAGCCGCTTGTCCTGCAACAGCAGCTCGAGGCTGTCGCGGGCCTGGTCGAGATGGTGCGTGTCAGTGTTCATGCTCGTGTTCAGTCACTTATCGTGCGGTGGCTCGTTGCGTATATCGAGCGCGAGCCGTAACAGCTTGCGGGCCTGTGATTCCACGTTGCTGACCAGGTTGTCCCTGAACATCAGGCTTGCCGGGGCGGGCCGCAGTTCGCCGCGGGTCTCCAGTGTCCGCGTGATGGCACGGCCAAGTGCATCGAAGATCATTCCGTAGGCGACGGCATGCATCAGGCCGCCGGCCAGCGTACCGATACCCGGGAACGCCTTGGCGGCATTGCCGGTCACGGCCAGCAGCAGTGGAAATGCCGTGCTTACCTGCTTCTGCATCAGGGTCAGTGACTTTTGCAGTTCGATCTCGCGTACCGGTACCTCGTAAAGTTCACACAATGATTTGACCATGCGCGTGCCAAGGTATCCCTGGATCAGGATGTCGGTACCGGGGCTGATCGCTGCCAGACCGCCGGCAACGGCACGCCGGGTGTAGGTCCTCACCAGGTCCGCGGAGGCCTTGACCCGATGGTCCGCCTTCGACTGTTCCAGCTTCTGCGCTGTCAGTTCGAACACGGCTGTATCACGCAGGTTCTCCAGCAGTGCCATGTTGCGGTCGAGTGCAGACTGTACGGCTGCACGCAGTTCGTCGATCTGTGGCGGCAGGAACTGTTCTTCTTCGTGCTCAGTCCCGTCCGGTCCGACCTTGATGACCCTGCGCGTTGGCCGGGTGGCGATACCGGCAATGGTCACCTGCGGGTCGGATGCAAACCGGTCCGCCAGACGCCGGCGGATCAGTTGCCGGTCGTCACTCGAATAACGGTCCAGCTTGTTGAATGCCACGATCAGCGGTTTTTTCAGTTCCAGCAGTGGTTGCAGGGCCAGGTATTCGTTGCGTGTCAGGTCGCCTTCACAGACAAAGATAACCACGTGTGCCCGCTGTGCCTCGTCCATGACCATCCGGTCATACTCGCGCTCCACCTGGTTGAGGCCCGGCACATCGACGAGCACCACTGCTATCGCCGGATTCACGCTGCCAGTGGTAGTGCTGGATGGTTGTCGTGGTCCCGCCAATGACATCTGTCTCCACGCTGGCACCCGGCAGCAGGGCGTTGATCAGCGAACTCTTGCCACTGCTGATCTCGCCAAACAGGGCGAGGTGGATGGTTTCCAGCTGACGTCGCCGTGCCAGTTCCTCCAGTTCATGCGTGGCAGACTCGATATCGATACCTGCGGCTGTGGCGGCCTGCAGGCGTGACTGCAGTTCAGCTTCTGTCAAAGGTGCTGCAGTTTTATCGGTCCTCGCTGCGGGCCGGGCGTGCAATCCGCCAGGTGAGCCAGAGCCCGAACCCCAGCAGCAGGCTGGCGAGGGTGGCGATCAGTATCACGACCCAGGCCGGGGCGGTCTGTAATTGCTGCCACAGTGACAGGCTGAACTGTGCGGCACTCAACACCAGCGCCAGCAGCACCATCATGCCGACGAAGACAAGCGCGGCGAGAAACAGTCTGAAGGCTGTGCTACGGGGCATGGTGTGCAGGGACAGGTGTTGTCAGAACTCTAATATACATCAGTTATGCCTGCTGCAGGGATGCTTCCGGGGTTGCTGACGGCATGCGTCGCGGATTAGATCCGCTCCTACAGGTGTTGATGATCGTTGCAGGAACGCGATGCGTCGCGGATTAGATCCGCTCCTACAGGTGTTGATGATCGTTGCAGGAGCGCTTCTCAAGCGCGATAGCGGTGCAGGCCGGCATATCGTTGCGGGTGCGATCCGCTCCGGCAAGTGGCAGAATGCCTGTACAGGCACACGCGAGGCAGGGCGATGACACCATTCAGTCTTCTGACGTTTATCAAATTTCTGGCCGGGATTTTCCTGCTGCAGGGGGCGACGGCCTTGTTGCTGATTACAGCGCAGGATGCCGATTTGCAAAGGAGCGGCTGGCTGATCGGCGCACTCGGCCTGCTCATCGGAGTGATTGCCGCGCTCTGGTTTTCCGCGATTGCCGGCCATGCCAGCCAGCATTCCTATGTCCGGGCCAGTGAAAAATTCAACCGCCAGCGTGACCGCATCCGCCTGAAGGCCGACAAGGAGAAAACCAAAGAGATCAGGAACAGTCACCAGCAGGTGCTGCGTGAAAGCAGGCGTTTGCAGACCCGCTCGACACTGAAACTGGGGGCGGCGATGACGGGCATTGCCGGGCTGGGTGTGCTGCTGTTGTTTACCCAGTTCATGACACTCGGCCTGCTGGCCGTGTCGGCGACCGGCGGTGCATTGCTGGGCTACGGAATCCGGGCGCGCCAGTACCCGGCAATTGCTCCGGCAACGGACGCCACGGCTGAGAGTCTTGTCGAAAAACCCGCCGGTCAGGGACGCGTGCTGGCCGGTGAAAAGGTCGCGCACCCCGACAAGCCCGACTAGGTAGCCCTGCACGCTGTCGTTGCAGGCAGCACGGGTTCGAATAACCCCTGACAGCGGGCAGCAAAACACCCGTTTTATGCAGCACATATATGCTTGAACATATATATGCTGTGGCGTATATTGTGTGCCGTGCAGACCGAAGCGGAACCCTTCTTCCAGATGCTGGCCGATCCCACGCGGCTGCGCATCTGCATGCTGTTGCAGGGGCAGGGCGAACTCTGTGTCTGCGAGCTGACCCAGGCACTGGCGCTGTCCCAGCCGAAGATCTCGCGTCATCTCGGGCAAATGCGCGAAGCGGGACTGGTACAGACCCGGCGCGCGGGCCGCTGGATGTACTACCGGCTGCACCCCGGTCTGCAGGCGTGGATGCAGACGGTACTGGGTTCCACGCTCGACGGGGTGGCGGGTTTGTCACCCTACAAAGACGACGCACAGCTGCTTGCCGGGATGCCGAACCGGCCGGGCGCGAGCTGCTGTGCCTGAACGCCACCGGAGAATACTATGAGTCGCTTGCATGTTCACATCGCGGTCGATGACCTCGAGCAGAATATCCGTTTTTATTCCGCCTTGTTCGGCGCAGACCCGGCTGTTGTCAAGAACGACTACGCCAAGTGGGACCTCGCCAGTCCGGCGGTCAACTTCGCGATATCAACGCGTGCGCGCCGTACGGGCCTCGACCACGTCGGTATCCAGGCAGAGAGTGCGGAAGAACTCGAAGCATTGCAGGCAAGACTGGACGCTGCCGGGATTGCCGGGCGTGAACAAACCGGCGCGGCCTGCTGTTATGCGCGTTCCGACAAATACTGGAGCCTCGACCCGCAGGGGATTGCCTGGGAGGCCTTTCACACGCTCGACAGTATTCCAACCTTCAACGAGTCCGCTGCAGAGACGCCGGCCCGGGGTTGTTGTGTCCCGGATATCGGGGCCGGGAGTTGCTGTCCATGACGAATATCCTGTTTCTGTGTACCGGTAATTCCTGTCGCTCGCAAATGGCGGAAGGCTGGGCCCGGGCGCTGGCAGGCGACGGCGTATGCGTTCAATCCGCAGGCATCGAGGCGCATGGCAAGAACCCGCGCGCGATTGCCGTGATGCAGGAGGCCGGTATCGACATCTCGGCACAGGAATCCACGCGGGTTGATGACGCCATGCTGAAGGCCGCCGATCTGGTCGTGACGGTCTGCGGCCATGCCGATGAGCATTGTCCGGTCTTGCCGGCGGGCAGCAGAAAAGAACACTGGCCACTGGAAGACCCGGCGAAGGCAAGCGGAAGCGAGGACGAGATCATGCAGGTCTTCAGGGCCAGCCGGGACGAGATAAAACAGCGGGTAACCGCATTGCTGCAGCGAATTCAACGGGAGGAGAGTGCGTGAGCGTACAATGTGAAGCAACGGCCAAACAGGCAACGGGCAGCGCGATGGGCTTTTTCGAACGCTACCTGACCCTCTGGGTTGCCCTGTGCATCGTCGCCGGTATTTCCCTCGGTCATTTCTTCGACGGCGCATTCCAGGCCATCGGCGGTCTGGAGGTGGCACGGGTCAACCTGCCGGTGGCGGTGCTGGTCTGGCTGATGATCATCCCCATGCTGCTCAAGGTCGACCTGCGTGCGCTTAAAGGCGTACGCGCGCACTGGCGCGGTGTCGGCGTGACGCTGTTTGTCAACTGGGCGGTAAAACCGTTTTCCATGGCGCTGCTCGCCTGGTTGTTCATCGGCGGGCTGTTTCGGACGTGGCTGCCGGCGGAGCAGATCGACAGTTACATTGCGGGCCTCATCATTCTTGCCGCCGCGCCTTGCACCGCCATGGTGTTCGTGTGGAGTAACCTGTCGAACGGGGAGCCGCATTTCACCCTGTCGCAGGTGGCGCTCAACGACGTCATCATGATCTTCGCCTTTGCCCCCATCGTCGGGCTGCTGCTTGGCCTGTCGGCCATCATTGTGCCATGGGATACGCTGTTGCTGTCGGTGCTGGTCTATATCGTGGTGCCGCTGGTGATCGCCAACATGTGGCGCAGCGCGCTGCTCAAGGGCGAACACGGATATCTGCGCCTGCAACGGGTGCTTGAGCGCCTGCACCCGCTGTCGCTTGCGGCACTGCTTGCCACCCTGGTGCTGCTGTTCGGCTTTCAGGGCGAACAGATAATCGCCCAGCCGCTGATTATCGCCCTGCTGGCGGTGCCGATCCTGATCCAGGTGTTCTTCAACTCGGGGCTGGCCTATCTGCTCAACCGTGCCGTAAAATCCCCGCATTGTGTCGCCGGCCCTTCCGCCCTGATCGGCGCGAGTAACTTTTTCGAGCTGGCTGTGGCGACCGCCATTGCGCTGTTCGGCTTCGAGTCCGGTGCCGCACTGGCAACGGTTGTCGGCGTACTGATCGAGGTGCCGGTGATGCTGCTCGCCGTGGGTGTGGTCAACCGCACGCGCGGCTGGTATGAACGCCGCTCCGGCGTGCCGACCTACGCGGAATGCTGTCCGCCTGATCTTCAACCGCACGGCGGACCCCGGACATGATGGCGTTTTTCACAAGAGGGCAGGTCAATGGCAAAAAAGGATAAAAAATCCAGCGCAGAAAAACAGGCAGGAAAGTCACGTGGCAACAAGCCGGAGAAGCTCTCCGGCAAGGACTACGAAAAGCAGTTGGAGAAACTGCACAGCGAACTCGTCAAGCTGCAGTTCTGGGTGAAAGAAACAGGTGCGAAAGTCATCGTCGTCTTCGAGGGCCGCGATGCGGCGGGCAAGGGCGGTGTCATCAAGCGCATCACGGAGCGGGTCAGTCCGCGGGTATTCAAGGTGGTTGCCCTGCCGGCGCCGACGGACCGCGAAAAGACCCAGATGTATGTGCAACGCTATATAAAACATTTCCCGGCCGGAGGGGAGATCGTCCTCTTCGATCGCAGCTGGTACAACCGCGCCGGGGTCGAGCGCGTGATGGGTTTTTGCACCGACCACGAGTACCGCCGCTTTCTCAAGATGGTGCCGGCGTTCGAGCAGACAATCATCGACAATGACATTATCCTTATCAAGTACTGGTTCGATGTGAGCATGGATGAGCAGCAACGCCGCTTCCAGGACCGTATCGATGATGATCGCAAGATCTGGAAGCTGAGCCCGATGGATACGCAATCCTACAACCGCTGGTATGACTATTCACGTGCCAGGGATGCCATGTTCGTGGCCACCGATACGGATGCCGCACCCTGGTACATCGTGCCCTCCGACAGCAAAAAGCGTGCACGCCTGAACTGCATCACCCACCTGCTCGGCCAGATCCCCTACAAGGCCTTGCCCCGTGACAGGGTGAAGCTGGGCAAGCGGGACCCGCAGAACAGGTACGATGACAAGGCCTCGCTCGAGGGCAGGCGCTTCATTCCGCAGAAGTTCTAGTCACAGTCGGCGCCCTGTGCCGCAGCCTGTTCGCGTATAACTGAACAGGGTCGGCCACATGGCGCGCGGATAAGACCACTGCAGTACCGCCACAGGCTACAGGCTTGAACAGTCTGTTATGCTGTCTGCTGGCGGTCACCGCAAGGAGTACACTCCACAAGCGCAAGCATGGCCAGGCAAGCATCCATTCTTCGTCTCTTCATCTTCAGCATCCTGTTCATTACGGTGCTGGTTGCCGTACTGGTGTATTTCGACGCCCACGAGGAAGTGCTGCGGCTGCTCGACTGGCTGGATGCGCAAGGCCTCTGGGGGCCGGTGCTGTTCATTGTGCTGATGATGCTCGTGGTGGTATTCCTGCTTCCGGGCGTGTTGTTTACCACCGGTGCCGGTTTTGTGTTCGGCGTGGTCGAGGGCGCCGCTTGTGTCGTGATCGGGACGACGCTGGGCGCAGTGGTGGCCTTTCTGGCCGCGCGTCATCTGCTCGGTGAACGGGCCGCGCACTACATTCTGCGACATGCCAAACTGCAACTGGTCACCGGGGAGCTCGCATCCCGGGGCTGGAAGATCGTGCTGCTGACGCGGCTGGTGCCGTTCTTTCCCTTCAAACTGTCCAATTACTTTTTCGGACTGACACCCTTCACGCTGCGGGATTTCACAGCCGGCACCTTCGTCGGCATCATCCCGTTCTCCCTGCACAATGCCTATCTCGGCTCCATTGCCGCCGACATCAGCCTCGCCGGGGCGCGCAGCACGGAGCGCAGCGCGCTCGAATGGGGGCTGTATGGCGCGGGCTTTGTCGCCACCGTGGTGCTGATCATCTATCTCAATCACATTGCGCGCCGCGCCCTCGCCAGGTATACGCAAGAGGGTGGGGAAGCAGGGTCGTGATGCCCTGGCTGAAATGGCTGCCCTGGCGGTTCATGATTCGCCGCATCGCCCGCGCGCACGGCTTCCTGGATCCAATCGCGCTGCTGGCGCGCCTGCACCGCTTCGCCCAGCCCTCCGAGGTGGGTGAACCGGTCGAACTGCTGCGTGCCGGTGTGGTGTTCCATGCGCGCGGGCTGATCAACAGCCGCGTGATCCAGCACAACCTTGACTGGGTCTGGCCGTTCTGGATCGAACGCCAGTTCGACCCCGAGGATGATGCCTTTGTCCCGCGCGCCTTTTCCATTACCCATGTCAATCTCACGCATCGCAACTGGACGGCCGTCGGCTGGCCGGATTGCGAGGAATTACCGATTGTCGACCCGCGGGGCTTGCTCACACCCTGGTTCGACGGCTGGTCCCTGGACAGCTGGCTGCTCACCGATGACGGCCGGTTGCTGCTGCCGTCGCGGGCACAATCCAGCAAGCAGCAGCTGGACCTGCACAACGGCCTCGCCGTGAGCACAACAACGCGTCAGGGCGGGATGAGCCTGCGTAATCATGCCAGTGTCCAGCTCGATGCCGGCGTGCCGGTCTGCCGGTTGACACTCGACGCCGTCAGTGACACTGGCGGCTGGCTGGTGCTGGCCTTGCGTCCCTGTAATGCGGAGGGCATCAGTTTCATTCACCAGGTGGTCCTGTCACCGGCGCGCAACGCCTGGACGATCGACGGGCAAGCCGCCCTCACATTCAGCGCGCCGGCCGAGCGCCACCATGTTTCCGATTACCGTGGCGGCGATGTGGCGATTCATCTGCGCGACCGGGAAGACCAGCTCGAGGGTGTTTGTGACGTGGGCATGGTCACCGCGGCGGCATTGTTTCGACTTGAAGCCGGCCAATCCCGTGAAATAGAGGCGGATATTTCTCTGCCGGAAGCGCAACGTCTGCCACCGCTCGTCGGCAACGCGTGGGACGGGGCCCTGCAGGGGATTTGCCGGCTCAGTCTGCCGGACGAGCGGCTGCAGTTCCTCTATGACGCGGCCTTGCGGACCCTGGTCCTGCACTCGCCGGAAGATGTCTATCCCGGACCCTATACCTACAAACGGTTCTGGTTTCGCGATGCGGCATTCATT
>CAWHCQ010000021.1:0-169427 GCA_963827755.1 uncultured Gammaproteobacteria bacterium | reverse complement strand
TTGCTGACGAGCTTGGCGTGGGTGCCCTCGCCGGTCGGCCAGATCATGATGCCGTAGTTGGGCTCGGCGCCGTTCACCCAGGCTTGCACCTGGGACGTGAGGCTGACCCGCACCCAGACAAAGGCATCGCTCTCGGCGGGCATCACGGCGATGATTTCTTCGCTGAAGGCGGTACTCATGTTGTCCCACGTGGGGCCGGTCTCGACCCAGTCCTCGGTCACGCTATGGACGGTCAGCGGTCCCTCCGGGTACGGACCGCCGTCCTTGCCGGCCTCGTAGGTGACATAGAACCATGCGACCGCGGAATTGATCTGTGCGCCGGCCGCCAGGGATGACAGGTCGAAGCGGTACATCGCGACCTCGGTGCCCACGCCGTCACCTTTGCGCAGGTGCATATCAACCTTGGCGCCATTGTTGACGTCCGGCTGGTCACTGCGGAACCAGGCATCCTGGTCGACGGAAAGGATGGAGGCGGAGGTGCCGCCGCCCGGGGTCGTGACCGTGGCGGTGTAGTTGTCGGTACCCGCCTGACCGAACGGTACCGCCGTCGACATGGCCATGTCGCCGGCGCAGCCGCTGCCCTGCATAGCCCAGGTGGCGTGCGCCAAACCGGCTGCGGCGACCTGCTCGACCATGACGGCCTCCGTCGTGTTGGTGACCATGTCGGCATGGATGGCGCCTTCGCGGTTGATCAGCCAGGCAATGGAGGCGAGCAAGGCCAGCGCCAGCACCACCGGTAGCAGGATGTAGCCGCGCTCCCGGTGCTGGATGGCTAACGTTGTCATTGCCGCGTGAGCGGGAATCCAGGACTTAATATCGTTTAATACATCTGGCATTCCCGCATTCGCGGGAATGCACGGTAGTGCTTAGCCATGCACGCGGGCACAACGGTGTCATTCGCATTATGCGCGCATCACCGTTATATTCGATTTCTGACAACGTGCATCACAACGCACCGCCGACGCGCACACGCATGTTCAGGCTGATCGTCTCGCGCGTAGACGGACTGGTCAGCTCCAGCGTCAGGTCGACCAGCACGGCGCGGCCATTGGCCTGCGGGATGCGCTCGACCCGGAAAGCGGATCACGTTTTCGGCAATGGGCTCCGTGACAACATCCCTGCCACTCATGCCGCCGCCGTCCACGTCATAGCGGCATCGGGATACGCTGCTTCAGGCTGCCGTTGTCGAGGTAAAAGACGACCGTATCGTACCAGTCTTCATCGACACTTGCCGTCCTCGTCATCATCGTTCTTGTCGTCTTCATCGATCTCGACCATCGCCGTTATCATCGACGCCGCCCGCCCCGGACAGGTCATTGCCATCGGTCTGTTTCTTGATGTCTTCATCGAGCTTGCCATCGCCGTCGTCATCGATGCCGTTTACCAGGTCTTCATTGGCATAGTCGTCTTCATCGTCATCCTCGTTGATCCGGCCCCGCGACAGGCTATGTTGCTCATCGACACTGCCGTCATTGTCGTCGTCGATGCCGAACAGGCCGGGTGCCAGATCATTGCTGCTGTCACCGCCCGGGTCTTCATCGATCCGCCCGTCCTCGTCATTGTCGGCGTCGGGAAAACCATTGTTATCCAGGTCCTGCTCGGGGTCGAGCAGCACGGCCAGCACGGCCGTCTCATTGGGGTAAGCGGTCGCGCGCTGGAAATTCACGTACCGATTCAGGCCAGGCCGTGTTCGGGTTCTCCGCGAACGGCAACACCAGCTGCCGGCTGCGGCCGACAGCACGCACCATCTGCTGCATGGCGAAATGCGCCTGGCGGGTGAGTTCGTTTTGGGTCTGCACCGCCTGCTGGGTCTGTATGCCGCGGCCAACGACGCCCTGGATTGAGAGTAACAGGATGGTGCCGATGGCCATGGCCATGAGCAGTTCGACCAGGGTGAAACCGTGTTGGGCTGGAGTGGAATGGTGCATGGAATGCACCCTACTCATAGGCATAGGTGAGGCGCTCCAGGCTGCGTCCCATGCCTTCAAGTTCCACCTTGACCCAGAGCAGACCTTCATCGGTACCGGTGAAAAAATCATCATCCGCATCGGCATTGTCGGCGTCGTAGCGGGACAGGTAGACCTGGCGTACCAGTGTGCGGCCATCGGGCGTTGCCACACTGCCGGAATATACGGCCGACGGGGTATTCGGGTTGTTGAGCGCGAGCGCCTCGGCATCGAGTTCGTTCCAGGGTTCCGAGAGCAATTCCTCCAGCCTGGCGGTGAGGTAATAGTGGTCCACGGTGGTTGATTCATGGACAGTACCGGCCTTGACGCCGATCGACAGGGCATCGAGTGCAGGTACCAGGCTGATGACGATCAGCGCGGTGGCGACGATCACCTCGATATAGGTGAAACCGGCCATGCGCCGCAAGGCTGGTGCCGTATTCTGCAGCGGGGCTGTAGCTGCCGGCACAGGCCGCGCCTGGCGCATACGCACATCTGGACAGGATTTGATCATTCGACACTCACCCGGCCGGTAAGCGTTGCGACCCGCACGATGCGCTGCTGGCTGCGGTAGTCGAGCTGAATCATGCCATCCTCCAGGGGCCAGGTGGTACCGGTGCCGGACACGATCCAGACCGGCTGGCCACTCGCGTCGAACAACAGGTTCTTGCGGCGGCCGGCGACGTAGTAGACAAACGGGTCATCCTCGTTGCTGATGCTGACGCCTGCCGTCATCGCCGCGGTATCGAAATCGAAGTCATAGGGTTTGTGATCCACCGGGTGGCTGAGGATCACCGCCATGCTGACCGGGTCGGTGGCAAGATCGGCCTTGTAGACCACCACGCGTTGCGTAGCCTGGCTGATCTGGATACCGTGGATCTGACCGCTGCGCAGCGCCTCGCTGCGCGCATAACGTACGGCGGCCACCACCTCGGCGGTCGCCAGGTCGAGGCGTTTTGCGCCCCCGGAAGACAAATTGGGGATCGCCACCAACGCGACGACCCCCAATATTGAGACAACCACCAGCAGTTCGACAAGTGTTACGCCATGACTACGCAACGCCCTCACCTGGATGATTAATCACTGGTTCCATGCTGGTAACGTACTTAGTACTTGTCGTACGCGACGCCATTGCCGTCAAGGCCAACATCATCGGCGATGAACTTGCCCGAGGTCGTATCATAACGCCAGCCACCGGCGGTTGGTGTGGGGAGGGTGCTGTCACCGACACCGATCATTGCCAGGTTGCCGGTCGTGACCATGGCGATGGTGCCAATCTGGCTCACCGGGTTATCGGGCAGGTCACCCTTGATATAGGGACCGAACGGAAATTCAATTGACCCATCGGCACCAATATCCGCGATACTGCAGGCCTGGCCTGCGGCATTGGTGTAGTACCTCAGCTGGTTCTCAAAGGCCTCGTCGGTATCAACAGCACCCGAGTCTCCGGTACCGCCGGTACAGGTTCCGCCGGTCGCCGCGACCGCAGCCGGGAATGTACCGCCGTGCTGCTGGGTGTACAGATCAATGGCACTGCGAACGCCGGACAGGTTGGACCTGAGGGCCGAGTCACGCGCGTCGTCCGTCGACGAGGCGAACTGCGGCACGACGATGGCCGCCAGGATCGCCAGGATGATGGCGACGATCAGTAATTCGACCAGGGTGAAGCCGGATTGCCTGCTGTGAGAAGATGGTTGCGTTGTCATGGTGTTTCTCCGCGTTATGTAGTCAAAAATCATTAATCAGCCTGTATATCTTTCCGTACTATGAAGTGGTTATCGGCGTCTTAAATCGCTTCTTTAAGGTTTTTTATGACCGTAAGCCACGGGTTGGGCTCGAATTTTCCTATCGCCGGTGCCGGGGCCGACCACGGAGTTCGATCAACCTGCAGAATTAGTAATATTGGCTCTTCCCCTGATTGAGTGGGTAACACATCAATTTAGACGAGACACATTCCTTCTGATGGCAAGGTTGTTGGCCGAATGAATTCGGCCCTGCCGTAGGGTCGAATTCATTCGACCAGCGGTGTTTCCCAATCGCACCTGTAGGGTCGAATTCATTCGACCAGCGGTGTTTCATCGTCATCACTCATCCAAAGGTGACGACCGCGGGTAACCGTGGTGATGCAATAGACTTGATGGTGCAGGGAATGACACCTCCTGCGCAATGCGTCGTAGGCCGGTTGGCCGAATGAATTCGGCCCTACAAATGCGTCGCAGGACAGGGTGACCTGCTTGTCATCAGTGGCAATAATGGCGTGTTGGCCGAATGAATTCGGCCCTACAACGGTAATCTACCCACTCGATTTGGGGAAGATGCGTCTTGCGCACAATCACGGGGTATCAACCGACGGCCTGCGACAGCTTGAAGATCGGCAGGATCAGGGAGCTGACGATCAGGCCGACCACGCCACCCATGACGATGAGCATGATGGGTTCGACCATGCGCGAGAAGGCGGCGAGTTTTTTCGCCAGCTCGCGTTCATAGTAGTCCGCGACCCGGCCAAGGACACGCGGCAGGTTGCCGGTCTCTTCACCGGTGGTCACCATCTGCTTGACGGTGGGGGGGATAAAGTCTGCCTGCTGGAAGGCGATCGCAAAACCGGAGCCTTCGTTGACCTTGTGTTCCACGTCAACGAGAAAACGCTGGAATACCCGGTTGCTGACCACCTCCCGGCAGGAGGCCAGCGCGTCCGGGATGCTGACGCCGTTGCCCATGGACAGGCCGAGGACTCGCAGCGACTGGATGATGTAGATCTGGATAAAGATATCGCGCACGCCGTAGACCCTGAGCTTGAGCCCATCGAGCAGCATTTTTCCGGCCGGTGTATGCAACCACCAGACCAGCAGGCTGATAGCCGCAACCACGCCGGCGAGGATCAGCTTCCAGTGATTGACCAGCACCTCGCTGGCCTGCATGAGGATAATCGTGGTCGCCGGCAGCCTGTCGGCAATGCTGGCAAACATGTCCGCGAATTTCGGAAACACCGCAACCAGCACGAAGATCACCACGAAGATGGAGAAGCCGACCAGGAACGCCGGGTAGGAAAGCGCCGATACCACGGTACTGCGGAGTTCATCGCGCTTTTCGTCCATGCGCATCAGTTCCAGAAGTACCCGGTCGAGGAAACCGCCGTCTTCTGCAGCGCTCACCAGGTTGATATAGGTTGCCGGAAACAGCTCAGGGTATTGCGCCAGTGCATACGACAGCGACTTGCCCTCGGTGATCTTTTCATACAGGCCATCGATGATCGCGGCCATCGCTGGATTCTCGACCTGTTTTTTCAGCGCCTGCAGTGCCACGTGCAGTGCAGTCCCCGTCTCCAGCAACAACGACAACTGTTCGGTAAAGAACATACGGTCCTGCATGCCCGGCTTTTTTTTGAACAGGGAATTCAGCGAACGGGAAGGCTTCTCTGCAGGTTTCAGGTCGGCGGCGCCGGGGGACCGGGTGATTTCGATGGGCATCTGTCAGCTCTTCAGGTGTTAATAACCCTGGAGATCTCCTCGATCGTGGTATCGCCGCGGCGCACATGGTCGATGCCATCGTGGAACAGCGTGGCGATGTCCTTGTCTCTCAGGTAGGCGGTCAGGGCGTCACGTCCCGGGTTGGAAGTCACCAGCTGGCGCAGGTCCTCGTCCACCTCCAGCACCTCGTGAATACCGATGCGTCCGCGGTAGCCGGAGTCGTAGCACTCCGGGCAGCCGCGGCCGCGCACCAGGCGCACCTGGCGCTCGCCTTCCCAGCCGTAGCGCCTCATCAGTTCAGGCGGTGCCACGTACTCGGTCCGGCAGGACGGGCAGATGGTGCGCACCAGGCGCTGCGCGACCACGCCGATCAGCGCCGAGGACAGCAGGTAGGGTTCGACGCCCATGTCGATCATGCGGGTAATCGCGCCGATGGCATGGTTGGTGTGCAGGGTGGACAGCACCAGGTGGCCGGTGAGCGCCGCCTGCACGGCGATCTCGGCCGTCTCGCGGTCGCGGATCTCGCCGACCATGACGATGTCCGGGTCCTGCCGCAGGATATGCCGGAGGATGCTCGAAAACGTCAGGCCGATTTTATCGTGCACCTCGTTCTGGTTGACGATGTCGATCTGGTATTCGACCGGGTCCTCGATGGTGACGATGTTCTTCTCGATGCTGTTGAGGTGATTGAGCGCGGCATACAGCGTGGTGGTCTTGCCGCTGCCGGTCGGCCCGGTCACCAGGATCAGGCCGTTGCTGTTGTCGAGCAGCCCCTTGAAGCTGCTGAGGTTGCCCTCGCTCATGCCCAGCTTGTTGACGTCGAGCAGCGACTGGTTCTTGTCGAGCACGCGCAGCACGACCTTTTCGCCGAACAGCCCGGGCAGCGAACTGAAACGCAGGTCGACGGCGCGGCCCTGGGTGTGCACCTGGATGCGGCCGTCCTGCGGCAGGCGCCGCTCGGCGATGTCCAGGTTCGCCATCACCTTGAGGCGCGAGATCAGCGCCGGGTGCAGTTCGTGGCGCAGGGTTGTTATTTCGTAAAGCACGCCGTCGATGCGGAAACGTATGCGCGACTGGCCGCGTGACGGCTCGATGTGGATATCACTGGCACCGTCACGCACGGCGCGCTGGACGATGGAGTTGACGAGGTTGATGACCGGGCTGCCTTCCGCCATCTCGTCGATGGCCGCGTAGTCATCCGGGACCATGTTCTCGATGACCGAGAAGTCGTCATCGACATCACCCACCATCTCGATGCTTTCAGGCCCTGAGTTATAGGCCTCGTTGATGGCGCCGAGGATATCCTCACGGCAGGCCAGCACCGGGCGCACACGACAGCCAAGCCGCTGCTCGATTTCATCGAATGCCGGGATCGCCTGCGGGTCCATGGTCGCCAGCGCCAGTTCGCCGCGTAACCGCTGCAGCGGCAGGACCTGCAAACGTTTGACTGTTGCACTGTTGAGCAGCGTTATGATGTCGGGATCATAAACACCTGTGCGCAGGCGTACATAGGGGACCGACAGCTGCTCGCCGAGCGCCTGCAATACTTCCTGTTCCGCCACCCACTTCTTGTCGATGAGAATCTGGCCGAGACGGCGGGAGGATTTTTTCTGCAGCTGCAAGGCGTGCTCGAACTGCTTCTGCGTCAGCAGTTTTTTATCGAGCAGGATGTCGCCGAGCTTGCGCGGCTGCGCAGCGGGCGGTTCGAATATTTCCGACTCGAGGTCCATGACCGGCACATAGGCGGAAAGTCCGGAGATTCGCAGGATGTCCTGCACCAGGGGTTTTGCATTGGTGAGTTTCAGCCAGCCACCGAGCCGGGCGCACTGGTCCTGGAGGTCGGCGAGCGCCTCGAGTGCGGCGCTGTTAACGACCAGCACGGACATGAGGTCGACCACCAGCTGAATGTCGCCGCGCTCCAGGCAGGCGACGGCCTCGGTACGCAGGTCATCGAGTATCTCCGCCCCGTTCAGCGAGGCGCGCGGGGCAAGGTGCGTCATCACGCCCATACGGGTGCTCAGCACCTCGCTGCTCATCGCTTCCCTGGTTGCACTCATGAAGGGCCCTCACCGGCGGCACTCGTGTGAAGCGCCTTTTGCGCTCTCAAGATCTGCCGGCCGGCCTGTAACTGCGGTGCCATGGTCAGGCTGTCCTGGATACCGCTACCAGTCCGTTGTTATCGAGGTACTCCTGCAGCGGCAGCGGTTCGCAAATCGAGTATCCCTGCAGGTAATTGACCCCGATCACCGCAAGCTCGCGGGCGATTTCCTCGTTCTCGACGAATTCAGCGACGGTCTTCAGGCCCATCACCTGGCCGATCTGGTTAATGGAAGACACCATGGCGTGCGAGATATTGTCTTCCAGGATCATGCGCACGAAGGAGCCGTCGATCTTCAGATAATCGACCGGCAACTCCTTCAGGTAGCTGAATGAGCTCAGCCCCGTACCGAAATCATCCAGTGAGAAATGGCAGCCCATCGCTCTTACCTGGTTGATGATATCCCTGGCGAGCTCCATGTTGCCGAAGGCCACCGTCTCGGTAATTTCGAAGCAGATACAGTCCGGCAACAGGTAGTACTTGCTGAACATTTCCCCGATGTACCCGACAAGCCCTTCGTCTGCCAGCGACTGGCCGGACAAATTAATGGAAACGACGCCTTCCTGCGCGTGCTGTGCCATGCCGTTTTTCTGCAGCAGCGCGAAGCTCGCGTCGATTACCCAGCGGTCCAGTGCGGGCATCAGGCTGTATCGTTCTGCCGTCGGAATAAACATACCCGGCGCTATGGTTTCACCGTCGTCACCACACATGCGCACCAGTATTTCGAAGTGATATTTCTCGCCTGTTGCTGTCGTGGGCCGGATTTCCTGGCAATGGATCTCCAGCCTGTTTTCGCGTATTGCATTCTGGATGCGGCCAACCCATTGCATCTGTTCCTTGCGCTCGGTCAGTTCGCTGCTGTCGTTCTTGTACACCTTGACCTGGTTCCTGCCTGCCTTTTTCGCGGCATCGCGGGCCAGCTCGGCCGCCTCCAGTATGGCATCCGTACTCTTTGCGTCCGGCCCAATCAGCGTCATGCCGACACTGATGCTCAATTCGACGGATTCTTCTTCCCGTACGAGCGGCGTTTCCGCCACGGCCGCGCAAAGGTTTTCCGCGATCTTCATACCCTGGTCGTGCGACCCTGCCTCGAGAAGAATACCGAAGCGGCCCTCGCCCAGGTAACTGATGGTGTCCTTCGTGCGCAACCTGTCTTTCAGCAGTTCCGCGACCAGCTTGATCGCCGCATCACCCGCTGTACGCCCGAAGTTGTCGTTGACGATGCTCAACTGGTCGAGATCGATATTCAGGTAAATGTAGGATGCGCCTTTAGTGCGCGCTGAATTCATCGCATCCTGCAGGACGAAGGTGAAAGCCCGCAGGTTGATCAGGCCGGTCATGGCATCGTGGTTCACCTGGATTATTTTCGAAACCTTTCGGGACATGACGTCAAGCAGGTTCTTGTCGCTGTTGAAAAAATCCGGTCTCGTCAGGCGGTTCAGACACACCAGGCCCGCGATAACCACGCCCTGGGCATTGACCACCGGACAGGTAAGCACCTTGAAGGGAATATCAAGCGACAGGGGCGCGCGCAGCGGGTCCGGCACTTTATTGAAAATGAGGCACGACTGGTCGAAACTCAGCCTGGAAAAAAGGTCCGGGGAAAAAGAACTCAGCAGGGGATACGGATCCATGACCGGGTCTGATGCCGATACCGCGTAGTGAATTGGATCCTGCCCGGGTGAAATCAGCGCCACCAGTCCGACGTCGAGGTACTCGACGCAGTTGCGCAACAACTGATTGATGGTGTCGACTTCATGATGATACTCGATGACATCGTCATTGGTGTCATAGACGAGATTCAGCTCTTCGTAACGACCGGCCAGCTCCTGCGACATCGCATCCAGCTCGGCTGTCAGGTCGTTCTCCCTGGCGATGCAGTCGGCTACCGCATCGATCGACTCTGCACAGGCAAGAATTGCAGCGTGATCATCCGCCGGGAACCCGGGGCTCATATAGACCAGCAAGGCACCGGCATGCGTGCCTGTACTGCATGAAATATCGCGACGGAAAAGCACGCTGCCGTCCGCGGCATTCAGTGTAGCTGTACCGGCAGGCTGGTCTGCGTCGTCTACGCCGCTGCCGGGGCCGATATGCAGGTAGTCGCCAACCGAGACATCCGCTGATCCGCCCTGCATGGATATGACCTTCCCCGTCGCATCACACGCCACAAGGCCTTCTGCCTGCGGCACCAGCCGTTCGAGCAGGAAAAAGTATCTATCGAACCAGGCAGGCTTCACGGCGCGGTCATGCTCCGTGGCTGTTGGTCCTGTTCGGAGTCATCCCTGAAAAAGTTCTCCAGGCGCGCAATCAGCTTGCGGATACTGACGGGTTTTTCCATAAAATCCAGGTTGGGCATGGCTGCCGACCACTCGCGGTGTTCAAGCTCGGCGCGCGCTGTCAGCACGTAGATGCGGAATGTCCGCTCCGGCATCGTGCGCTGTATTTCCATGCAGAGTGCTTCACCACTCATGCGCGGCATATCGATATCCGTGATCATGACGTCGGGAATTTCCTCGGCAATGCGCTGCAGCGCCACCTCGCCGTTTCCCGCCTCCCTTATCTCGTAGCCGGCCCGCTCCAGCGCCAGGCGCATCACGCGGATTACATGTGGTTCATCATCAACAATCAGGATACGCTTCATGATCACACCGCCTGCTTCAATAATTGTGTTTCTTTTCTGAACTCGATTACGAACTCGGAGCCTTCGCCCGGCGTGCTCTCGAGCCTCAACGTGCCGTGGTGCAGGTGGACGATTTCCCGCGCCAGCGCCAGTCCGAGGCCATGGCCGTTGCGGTTCTGCGCTGCTGCTGACTCCGAGCGGTAAAACTTGTCGAAAATCCTTTCCTGCTCTTCTGCTGATATACCGATACCGTTGTCCCTGACCTTGATGAGAATGGTGATATCGTTCTCTTCAGCCGACAGGGTCACCTGGCCGCCGGCGTTACTGTACTTGATGGCGTTGGTCAGCAGGTTATTCACCGCGATACGCAGCAGGCTCTTGTCGATCGAGACCGCGCTCATCTCATGGGGTATATTGATCTGCAGGTCCAGTTCCTTGCCGCGCATGTCACGGGCACAGGCGTCGAAGGTATCCTGCAGCATTTCGCCGATCTTGCAGCGCTGCCGGTCGAGCGCAATGCCGCCCATCTCGATCTTGGTGATATTGAGAATGTTGTCGATCAGCCCCGACAGCCTTTCTGTTTCGTCGTGAATTATATTGCCGGCCTCGATACGGAATTCCGGACTCTCGCCATCTTCTCCGAGTATGGTTTCGCTGTACATGGCAATAATATTCAGAGGTGATTTCAGCTCGTGCGCGACGTGCGCAACGAATGCGCTGCTGCTCTGCTTGGCCAGTGTTTCCGCCGTAATGTCGCGGAACACCACCAGCGCACCGAGCACCTGGCTGTCATCCTTTGGAGAAAACAGCGGCAGCGGCATGACGGCGATCGACTTTTCCGGCGAGCGCTCGGGCGAATACACGAACCTTTCGAGGCTAAAGCCGCGGCCTGATTTACCGCTGCAGCCCGCCAGAAAGGCGACCAGGTTCTTGTCTTTTGACCAGTCCAGCGGCCGCTTGCCGATGACGTTTTCCAGCGGTACACCCAGCAGGCTCCTGAACCTGGCATTGGCAAGGCTTACGGTACCTGACTCATCCATTACCATGACCGCATCCGGCAGGGACTGCAGCACTGAATCGATGCGCGAGCGGTTGTAGGAAAGCAGCTTCGTGGACGTTTCCAGGGTATTTTTTTCCGACTCCAGCCGGTTGATCCGCTCGCGGGCCGAATCGATGAACCCGTTGAAGCGTCCCATGAATTCCTTCATTTCACCGGTCGCGCTGATCTCCACCTTGTTCAGGCTGCCGCGTTCGACCAGTTCGTCGAGTTGCCGGTTGACCTTCTGCAGCGGCCGCACCTCGCGGCGCACGAGGAAATAGAACAGCGGCGTCAGCAGAAAAATCGGCAGCGCCAGCGTCGCGAGGAACGGCAGCTGTTCGATGCCGATCCCGATGCCGGGCTTCAGAAAGCCGAGCCGGACATGCCCGGCCAGCAGGCCGTTATCGAGCAGTGGTGCATGGAATTCTGTGATCTCGTTTCCGTTATCGGCCTGCGCGAGCATCCGCTCACCGAGCCAGGAGGCGGGGTTCGCCGACAACGGGGCAGCAGGCACCACCACGCCCGGGAGGATAATCTCCGAGAGCAGACGGTTATCGGTATCGACGATCGCGAGGTAGGAGAACGCCGACCTCTCCTTGATATTCTCGAGCACGGAGAGGACGCCCTGCGAGCCATCCCCGGGGACGACCTCGGAGAACGGCATCCGCGACAGCAGGCGCACCAGGCTGGCGCCCTGCTCGCGTATATGGACCTCTTCGGAACGCTGCTGGTTAATGAACAGCATGCTGACGATCACGCTAATAACACCCAGCGAGGCCAGGATCATCAGCAGCCCGAGACGCTCCCTGTTCCAGGTATTTTTCAGGCTTGTTAAATTCATTGGCAGGACCGGTCCCAACCCATTAGTGTGGATTACACGATAATAACGACCGGATGTTGACAAGCTTGAGCAGGCGGGCACACGGCGGCCGGGGGGGCAATAAGCCGTATTTGATGTTGATTCAATGGCTTGCAGGGATACCGCAGCGTGTGCGTCTGCCAAAAGCGTGGCTGCGCGGTTTTCAAGGACTGCGCTGCGGCGCTCATTCGGGCAGCGGGCAAATTCGGGGGATTGCCGTGTTGTGCTCGCGATGACGGGATGCCACCTGGAGATGGCAGGGGCTACGCTCGTGACGGCGGGGTGCTACGCTGTTGATGGCGGGAATATGTATTTATCAGGGCATGACTGGACCACAATGTGAGAAAGAGGAGCCATCCATGCCGGACGTTGAACTGATATCGGAACTGACCTGCCCGCAATGCGGGCATCGGTCCAGCGAGACCATGCCCGTGGACAGGTGCCTGTACTACCACGAATGCAGGCACTGCGGCGCGCTGCTCAAACCCCTGCCGGGGGACTGCTGCGTGTTCTGCTCCTACGGTACGCTACCCTGCCCGCCGATCCAGCAGGCGCGCGCCAAAGGAGACCAGCATGCGTGACGGAAATAAAACAGACGGTTCAGTGGACCAACAGGGCTGCTGTCACGCACAGGGTGAACCCACAGCAGCGCTGACTGACCCCGTGTGCGGCATGGCCGTCACCACGGCAAGCGAACACCACTATGCCTACCGAAACACCGATTACTATTTCTGCTGCGGCGGCTGCCAGGGGAAATTTGCCGCCGACCCCGAACATTACCTGAACCCGCCTGCCGAACCGGCGGCCGCACCGCCAGCCGGCGCGTCCACCGACTATATCTGCCCCATGTGTCCGGAGGTCCGGCAGCAGGGTCCGGGGGCCTGCCCGTCTTGTGGCATGGCGCTGGAGCCCGAAGCCGTGCGCCCGCCGGAAACGCGCACCGAGTACACCTGCCCGATGCATCCCGAGGTCGTGCAGGATGAACCGGGCAGCTGCCCGAAGTGCGGCATGGCGCTGGAGCCGCGCACGGTCAGCGTCGAGGAAAAAAACGAGGAACTCATCGATATGAGCCGGCGCTTGCGGGTCTGCACGCTGCTTGCGCTGCCGGTGTTCGTGCTCGCCATGATTGCCGACATGCAGCCCGGCCTGCTGCCCGCCGGTCTGACCATGGTGCGGGTCCAGTGGATCGAGTTTTTGCTGGCGACCCCGGTCGTGCTCTGGGGTGGCTGGCCATTCCTGGTACGCGGCTGGCAATCCGTACTCAGCTGGAACCTCAACATGTTCACCCTGATCGGGCTGGGTGTCAGCGTCGCCTGGAGCTACAGCGTCGTCGCCCTGCTGGCACCCGCCGTCTTCCCGCCCGTCATGCAGCATGCCGATGGCACGGTTGCCGTCTATTTCGAGGCGGCGGCCGTCATCGTCGCCCTGGTGCTGCTCGGCCAGGTGCTGGAGTTGCGTGCACGCGGGCAGACCAACGCCGCCATCAGGCTGTTAATGGGGCTCGCGCCCGACCGCGCACGCATCGTTCACGAGGATGGCAGTGAAACCGATATTCCGCTGCGAACAGGTGCAGGCCGGTGACGTGCTGCGCGTACGCCCCGGCGAAAAAATCCCGGTGGACGGCGTCGTCACCGGACGGCAACAGCGCGGTCGATGAATCCATGGTCAGCGGTGAAGCCATCTCCGTGAAAAATCCACGGGTGACGCCGTCATCGGCGCCACCGTCAACGGCACCGGCAGCCTGCTGATGCGCGCCGAGAAAGTCGGCAGTGACACCCTGCTTGCGCAAATCGTGCAGATGGTCAGTGAAGCACAGCGCTCGCGCGCCCCGATACAACGACTGGCGGATGTCGTTGCCGGCTGGTTTGTGCCGGCCGTGGTCGCGGTTGCGGTCAGCGCCTTTGTCGTGTCGGGCCTGCTGGGGCCCCGAGCCACGGCTGGCCCACGCCGTGGTCAATGCCGTGGCCGTGCTGATCATCGCCTGTCCGTGCGCACTGGGCCTGGCCACGCCGATGTCCATCATGGTCGGCACCGGCAGGGGCGCAACCCTGGGGGTACTCATCAAAAACGCGGAAGCGCTCGAAATCATGGAGAAGGTCGACACCCTGGTGGTCGACAAGACCGGTACACTGACCGAAGGAAAACCCGTGCTGGTCAGCGTCGAAACCACCGCGGACTTTACAGAAACGGATGTCCTGCGGCTCGCCGCCAGCCTGGAACGCGCCAGTGAACATCCACTCGCCGGGGCAATAGTAAAAGGCGCACAAGCCAGGGGTATCAGCCTGCAGCAAACGGATGCATTTGCAGCGCTAACCGGCAAGGGCGTTAGCGGAAAGGTTGACGGGCGGCCGGTGGCACTTGGCAACAGAAAGATGCTCGAAGATCTCGGCATCGATCCTGACACCCTTGCACAACAGGCCGAAACAGGACGCGCGGCAGGGCAGACCGTCATGTTCGTTGCAATTGACGGCAAGCCCGCCGGGCTGATCGGTGTGGCCGATCCGGTCAAGGCCTCTGCAAGCGAGGCCATTCTCAAGCTGCACGCGGAAGGTATCGAGGTCGTCATGCTGACCGGCGATAACCGCACCACGGCCATGGCCGTTGCCGAACAACTCGGCATCGACCGCGTCGAGGCCGAGGTCCTGCCGCAGCAGAAGGCGGATATCGTCAGGCAGTTACAGGCCGGGGGCCGCACCGTCGCCATGGCCGGCGATGGCATCAACGACGCGCCGGCACTGGCACAGGCACATGTCGGCATTGCGATGGGCAGCGGTACCGATGTCGCCATGGAAAGTGCGGGCATTACCCTGGTGAAAGGCGACCTGCGCGGCATTGTGCGGGCGCGGCACCTGAGCCGTGCAGTCATGCGCAATATCCGGCAGAACCTGTTTTTCGCGTTTATCTACAACTCGCTGGGCGTGCCGATCGCGGCAGGTGTGCTGTATCCGCTGTTCGGGATATTGCTATCGCCGATGATCGCGGCCGTGGCAATGAGCTTCAGCTCGGTGTCGGTGATCAGCAATTCCCTGAGATTGCGGCACACGGACCTCTAGCGGCCATGACAGCGGCTTGCTTGCCACGGTTATGCAGGATCAATGGCCGTGATGGACCTGCTTGCGCATCAGCAGCAGGCCGATAACGAGAACAACGATGCCGGTAACCAGAATCCAGGGCCTGATGTCATCGAGATACGGCCCCCTGATCAGCGGATGGTCGGCAGGCATAAAGCCGATCAGGAGTATCGTGATACCGGTCAGTACAATACCGTCAGCCGTCGATTGTCCGGCAATCATGATGAAGGCCAGCGTCTGCAGCAACAGGGCACCGATAATCGCGATACTCGGTTCCGGAAACAGGAAGAAGCAGGCAATGGCCAGCGCCGAAATCAGGTAGGCGTATTTTCGCAAACCAGTTATCATCTATCGTCTCTTGCCATGATACGTGCATGCCGGAAAAACAGGCTGCCGCACGGCTGTTATGTCGACCGATAAAAAGCAGGATATCGCAAAGACACCATTTGCAACAGGGGAACCGCAGAATTGGAACAGCTACGCCACTTTATTGATTCCATTCTCTCCAGCGTGCGCGACCTGCTGCCAATCGTCCTGGTTGTGGCCTTCTTCCAGCTGGTCGTCATACAGCAGCCGTTCCCCGACCTGGCGCGCGTGATCAGCGGCTGTCTGCTGGTCGTGCTGGGCCTGGCGTTTTTCGTCCGCGGCCTGGAACAGGCCCTGTTCCCGATCGGTGAATCCATTGCCTATGCCTTCGCACGCAAGGCAAACCTCCCCTGGCTGCTGGTATTTGCCTTTGCGCTCGGTTTCGGCACCACGATCGCCGAACCGGCACTGACCGCGGTGGCCGGTGAGGCCGCCCGGATTGCGGCGGCTGGTGGCGCCATCGCGGACCAGCCCGAGGCCATCGACAGCTATGCCCTGGGCCTGCGCATCACCGTGGCACTGTCCGTCGGCTTCGCCATCGTCGCCGGTGTCTACCGCATTGTCAGGGGCTGGCCGATCCAGTACCTGATTATCGGTGGCTATATCGGCGTGGTGATCATGACGGCCTTCGCACCACCGGAAATCATCGGCATTGCCTATGATTCAGGCGGCGTCACCACCTCCACCGTCACCGTACCGCTGGTCACGGCACTCGGTGTCGGTCTTGCCGAAAGTATCAAGGGGCGCAACCCGATGGTCGACGGCTTCGGCCTGATCGCATTTGCCTCGCTGACCCCGATGATCTTCGTCATGGCCTACGGCATGATCATCTGATGGAACTGCTGGCACACCTGTTACACACGGGCCTGTCGACGGTACTGGATGTCCTGCCCATCGTTGCCATCATTTTCGGCTTCCAGTTGCTGGTGCTGCGCCAGAGTATCCCGCAACCTGAAAAGCGTGCTGATCGGCTTTATCTACGTGCTGGTTGGCCTGACACTGTTCCTCGTCGGCCTGGAAGAGGCGCTGTTCCCGATCGGCAAGCTGATGGCACAGCAACTGACCGACCCGGCATTCATCAGCGGTGCGGCTGCACGTGCCCGCCAGTGCATTGCACTGGAGCGACTACACCTGGGTCTACCTGTTTGCCGCGGCCATCGGTTTTTCCACCACCATTGCGGAACCCGCGCTGATCGCCGTGGCCATCAAGGCCAACCAGGTTTCCAGCCGGTGCCATCAGCGTCTGGGGCCTGCGTGTCGCCGTTGCGATCGGCGTGGCCATCGGTATTGCACTCGGCACCTTCCGTATTGTCACCGGCACCCCGCTGCACTACTACATCATCGCCGGCTATATCGTCGTGGTCATTCAAACACTGTTTGCACCGCGCATGATCATCGCGCTGGCCTACGACTCGGGCGGTGTCACCACGTCCACCGTGACGGTGCCGCTGGTTGCAGCACTCGGAATCGGGCTGGCGAGCACCATTCCGGGACGCAGCCCGCTGCTCGACGGTTTTGGGCTGATCGCCTTTGCCATGCCTGTTCCCGATCATTTCCGTCATCGGCTATGCACAACTCGGTGCATGGTGGAACAGGCGGCAACAGCGCCAGCAGTCGCAGGACAGCAATGACAGCAATGACAGATGCATTATTAAGTGAATTCAGATGAGAGAGGTAAACAGCCATGCAATTTAAATTAATCATTGCCCTGGTCAGGGATGAAAAGACCGACAAGATCATGAACACCGCCCGCGAGGCCGGCGCAACCGGCGCAACCGTGCTGAACCAGGTCCGTGGTGAAGGTATAGAGGTGGAAAAAACATTTTTCGGCCTGAACCTGGAAACCCAGCGCGACATGCTGATGTTCCTCGTCGAGGAGCACATGAGCCGTGATATCCTCGAAGCCATAGCACGTATAGGTGAATTCGACAGCAACCCCGGGTCCGGAATCGCCTTCCAGATCGATGTCGAGGATGCCGTCGGAGTTGCCCGGCAGATCACCAAGCTAGGCCCTATGTGGAGGAAAAACTATGAGTGAAAAAAAAATCATTCGCGTCCGTGATGTCATGACCGACAACTACCAGCTTGTCGACGGAATGCTCATGGTAGACGAGGCGCTGGACATAATGAAAGAAGTACGGCAGGCGTGTCCTGATCGTCGACAAACGCCATGATAATGATGAATATGGCATCGTGCTGCTGACCGATATTGCACATAAAGTACTGGCGGTCGACCGTGCTCCCGAACGTGTCAACGTCTATGAAGTCATGACCAAGCCGGTCGTTGGTGTCGATCCTGATATGGATATCCGCTACTGTGCGCGCCTGTTTAGCAATTTCGGTTTTTCCTATGCGCCGGTCATCGACTACGGAGAACTCAAGGGTATCGTCGGTTTTGCGGAGTTGCTGTTGAACGATCTCTACAGAAACATCTAGTCCAGCAGGCCGACAACCTGGTTGGAGGATCTTTCGGTCTCATCGTTCCTGCCGCTCGCGCGAAATACGATGGGCGTGCCTATCTAGATCGGGACAGTGAGTCCTATCAACTACCCAGCACTATCGAGTCCGGCAGGGTAATTTGCATCTCGACCGGCAAATGGTCGGAGAGGGAAAAGTTCAGCGCCTTGACGTGGTCGACCTGGAGTGTCGGCGTGACCAGGATATGGTCGATATTCTGCTGCGGTCGCCAGCTGGGAAAGGTGTGCATATCATGGGCCGGTTCGCGCATCAGGGTACGGTTGATCAGGTAATCCATTTCCTTGCTGTCAGAGCCGCAATTCAGATCGCCCATCAGGACAACGTGGCGGTATTCATTGACGATCTCGCTGATGTAGTCGAACTGCACCATGCGCACACGACGACTCAATGCCATGTGCACGATAAGCACCACCAGCGAATCTTTCTTTGAGCCATAGCGGATGAACAAGGCACCGCGCCCCGGAATCCGGCCCGGCAGGCGATGTTCAACAATCTCGGTCGGGCTAAAACGACTGAGGACACCGCTACTGTGAGAGGCAAAACGCCCGATACGGCGGTTGGTCTGGTCATACCAGAAGGGCAAATCAGACTTCTCGCTGAGGTACTGCGTCAGGTTTACATAGCCACTGCGCAGGCTGCCCGCATCAAGCTCCTGCAAACCAACGACATCATAGCTCTTTACCAGGTGTGCGATACGGTCAAGATTGCTGAAGCGTTGTGCATGGGGCAGTACGTGTTTCCAGCTGCGCGTGATGTAGTGACGATACCGCGCCGTCCTGATACCCGCCTGGATATTGTAACTGAGCAGGCGGATACGTTGACCCATATTGAAATCCACACCATCCGGGGTCCGGGACCCGGAAAACTGCTGCGCTGAAGTTGATGAACCGGCCATGATAACTACTTCTGATCCCTTATTCTGTTTGACTCTGTCGTGCCGACCAGCGAGACGCTGAACAATTGTCGACCCTTTCATGCATAGTCGGCAAATCCCTGTATATCTTCAGTCACCGGAATTTACTTGCGCTCCTTTTCAATAAGGTAGTTCATTACCCTGATAACTTCCTCATTGCCGCGCGCCATGCCCACACTGGTACTGTACTTGCCATTTACGACGATCGCCGGCACCCCGGTAATCGCATAACGTCGCGTCATCTGCCTGGCATTGTTGACTTTCACATTCACAGCAAACGAGTTGAAGGTATTTTTGAACGTCCTCGGCAGTGACACCCTGGGCAACAAAAAAGTCCTGCAGTGCCGCCTCATCGGTGATTTTCCGTTTTTCCCTGTGCAGCGCATCAAACAGGGCGATATGTGTCTTGTCGACAACGTCGAGCAATTCCGCCGTGTAGTAGGCCTTCGCCAGAAATTCCCAGCGCTCGCCGAGACAATTGCCGGCATGCGCACGAATTCGACATCATCCGGCTTGCTGGCCAGCCATTCCTTCAGGTTGGGCTCAAGGTAATAACAGTGCGGACATCCGTACCAGAATAATTCCACCACCTCGATCCTGTCGCCGCTGGACGTCGGCTGCGGGTTGGACAGCTCGTAAATCCTGGCCTTGCGTATAAGCTTCTGCACAGGCTGTTAGCGAAACGAGCATCGGCAACAACAGGGCAAAGATCCATCTTGATACAGTCTTCATAATAAACAACTCCACGTTTAGAGTTCACCACAGGTATGCAGGCCTGACAAAAATATTAACACCGGAAAAGGCTAACCGGGTGACATTCAAGCCAGTTACACTCCCCCAGGCCAACCGCCGTACAGCAAGGCTGCAGGTTCTGACACGCAATCAGCGCACAGGTTTCACTGAATCCCGGGGCTTCTCCGCCGGGCTGCGACATCCGGGGGGCGGCGAAAAATGTACAACCGTTAACTACGCAGAACCCGGCGGAATCCGGGTCACACAGGCCGGGGCACGCTGTTCAGTGCAGCCCCTGAATGTAACTGGCGACGGCCTTGATCTCCCGGTTGGTCATACGCGAGGCAAGGATCTGCATCATCTTCTTGGCATTTTCGTTTACCCGCTTGCCCTCGGCAAAACCATGCAACTGGTTTTCCACATACTTGGCATGCTGACCACGCAATGCAGGGTACAGCGCGGCAGGATTGCCCGCACCATTTGGTCCATGACAGCCCATGCAGGGTGCCACGCCACTGACGGCATTGCCGCTGCGATAGATCTGCTCGCCCAGTTCCACCAGCTCGGGGTCGGCCATACCCGTCTTGACCTTCTGGCTGGCATAATAGGCCGCGACATCTTCACGTCCCTGTGCATCGAGTACATTTGCCATCGGCTTCATGGTGGCATTTTCCCGCTCGCCATCCTCGAAATAATACAGTTGCTTTACCAGATAGCCTTCATGCTGCCCGGCCAGCTTGGGCCATTCCGGATTGAGGCTGTTGCCATCCGCGCCATGACAGGCCGCACACTGCTCCGCCTTCGACTTGCCGGCCAGCGGATCACCTGCGGCCTGGGCCTGGCCCATGCCGACAGCGATGAGCAATGTGGTTGAGATAATTAGCCAGTTCTTCATTTCAATGCTGCTCCGGTAGCGCCCTGCCAACATTCCGGCGGGCTGGACAATGTCTCGGTAAAAATACGCGCCTGCGTGGCGGCGAAAAAGGGCTCTTTTTATACCTGCCTGAGCGCAAGGGGTCAACTGAACAATCTGCGCCAGGCCACTTTCAAACAGACGCCGGGTCGCGTTTAATGCACACCCCGGCCATGAACAACCATTATCAACAGACCCGTTTTATTCTCGGCACGCCCGATGCACGCCATGCGCCGGCGGATAGCGGCGCAGAGGTGGCCTTTGCCGGCCGCTCCAATGCCGGAAAATCCAGTGCACTCAACGTGATAACCGGGCAAAGGTCCCTGGCACGCATCAGCAAGGCCCCGGGGCGTACCCGCGAGATCAATTTTTTCGAGGTGCGTGACCAGCTGAGACTGGTCGACCTGCCCGGCTATGGTTACGCCAAGGTTTCCAGGTCAATGAAAATCCAGTGGCAACGCCATATCGCCCGCTACCTGGAAACCCGCCAGTCGCTCTGCGGCGTCATCCTGTTAATGGATATTCGCCACCCCTTCAAGGACACCGACCGGCAAGTGCTCAGCTGGTGCCATGCGGCCGGATTACCGACCCATGTCCTGCTCACCAAGGCCGACAAGCTGAAACGCGGACCTGCCAGGGCCACCCTGATGAAGGTTCGCAAGCAACTCCCCGAATGGCATGCCCAGGCCAGCGTACAACTGTTCTCTGCGCACAACCGCGAGGGCTGCGAACAGGTCCGGCAGGTGCTGGACCAGTGGCTGGGATTGGCGGACGAGCCGGCCCGAGCCGCCCCGGGCATCGCGAAGGATCCTTGACCGGGGCCGGCTATGAATGTCTTTTTCACTTTTCATGGAATTAAAGGCATATCACAGCAATAAGTTGTATTTAACAACATTTTGCCGTCAATTCGATTCACTTCACGGGTATAAAAAAGCCCCGGCAACAGGGAAAAAATGCCGGGGCTTAAAAACCCGACTCCGAAGAATCGGTCTGGAGGGTATCCCATTCAGGGAGGGGGAATGGGACCAGATCCTCCGTAAATTCTGTGACCGCTTTGCCTGCTGAAGGTTCCGCCACGCGGCGCAACTAATGAGCCTCGTCCCAGTTTACGCCGCTGCCGATATCGACCACCAGCGGCACCTTGAGATCGGCCGCCGCGCACATATGCGCGGTAATCGGCGCCCGGGCAGCCTCGAGGTCGGCTTCAGCCACCTCGAACACCAGCTCGTCGTGGACCTGCATGATCATGGTGATGTCGAGGCCGGTGTCCGAGCCAAGCCACGCATGCAGGTCGATCATGGCGTGCTTGATGATGTCGGCCGCCGTGCCCTGCATCGGTGCATTGATCGCGGTACGCTCGGCCGCGGCCCGGCGCTGGCCATTTTTTGATTTGATTTCAGGCAAATACAGGCGCCTGCCGAAGACGGTCTCGACGTAGCCCTGCGCGCGAGCCTGTTCGCGAGTGGCCTCCATGTAGCTCTGCACCCCCGGATAACGCTGGAAATACAGGTCGATATACTCCTGCGCGGCACCGCGCGCGATACCCAGCTGCCGCGCCAGCCCGAAGGCCGACATTCCGTAGATCAGGCCGAAGTTGATCGCCTTGGCGGAGCGCCGCTGCTCGGCACTGACTTCCATGGGCTTCACCCCGAACACCTCGGCCGCCGTGGCCCGGTGCACGTCGGTACCCTCCGAAAAGGCCTGCAGCAAACCCTTGTCCGAGGACAGGTGCGCCATGATGCGCAACTCGATCTGGGAATAATCGGCCGCCAGCAATTTGCATCCCGGCTTTGCCACAAATGCCTGGCGAATGCGCCGCCCTTCCCCGGTGCGCACCGGGATGTTCTGCAGGTTCGGATCGGATGATGAAAGTCGACCGGTCGCGGCCACGGCCTGGTGATAAGAGGTATGTATGCGGCCGGTATGCGGGCTGACCTGGAGTGGCAGCTTGTCGGTATAGGTGGACTTCAGTTTACTGAAGGAGCGCCACTCCAGGATCATGGCCGGCAGGGGATAATCCAGCGCCAGCTCCGCGAGGACTGACTCCGCCGTTGAAGGCGACCCCTTCGGCGTCTTGGAAATGACCGGCAGTTTGCAGCTTGTCGTACAGCAGCTCCTGGATCTGTTTCGGCGATCCCAGGTTAAACGACTGCCCGGCCTCGTCCCAGGCCTGCTGTTCAATTTCTGAAATACGTCTGGCGAGTTCCTCGCTTTGTTTTTCCAGCATGGCAATATCGATGGCGACACCGGTCTGTTCCATATCGGACAGCACCGTCACCAGCGGCATCTCGACCTCCATGAAAATCTTTTCCAGCAAGGGTACAGCGCTCAGTTTCGGCCACATCGCCTGGTGCAGGCGCAAGGTAATATCGGCATCTTCCGCGGCATAGGGGGCCGCCGTTTCAATGGGTACCTGGTTAAATGTCAGCTGGTTTTTCCCCTTGCCGGCAACCTCTTCAAACTTGATGGTGGTGTGTCCCAGGTACTTCAGGGCCACCGCATCCATGTTGTGGCGGGTGGCGGTGCTGTCCAGCACGTAGGACTCCAGCATGCTGTCGAAGCGTATGCCTGATAATTTAATATCATGATTTGCAAGAACATTTCTGTCATATTTAAGGTTATGACCAACTTTATAGATATCTTTATTTTCCAGTATCGGGCGTAATTCCTGCAGCACCGACTCGCGGTTCAGCTGTTCCGGCGCACCGACATAGTCATGTGCCAGCGGCAGGTAGGCGGCCTCACCGGGCGCGACTGCAAACGACACGCCGACAATACGCGCCGCCGTGTATTCCAGGCTGGTGGTCTCGGTATCGATGGCGATCAGCTCGGCCTGCTCCAACTTTTTCAGCCAGGCCGCAAACTGGTCCCGGGTCAAAATCGTTTCATACTCCGGATTCGTCGCGGCGCCGTCGGCAGTTGCTGGCGGCGCCTCCCCGCCAGCACCCAGCTCTTCCAGCCAGCGCTTGAAATCCAGCCGCGTATACCACTCCCGCAAGCCGTCCACGTCCGCCGGCTGGATGCGCAATTGCTCCGGCGCCTGTTCCAGCGCCACATCGCAATCAATGGTCACCAGCTTGCGCGACAGTGCCAGGGTATCGAGGTTGTCGCGCAGGCTTTCACCGACCTTGCCCTTGATCTCGCCGGCATGCGCGATCACTTCGTCGAGCGAGCCATACTCGGTCAGCCACTTTGCCGCCGTCTTCGGCCCGACCTTGGGGATACCGGGAATATTGTCCGAGCTGTCGCCCGTCAGGGCCAGGTAGTCGATGATGCGCCCGGGCGGGATGCCGAATTTCTCCTCGACCCCGGCCGGGTCGAGCGTGGTCCGCGACATGGTGTTGATCAGCGTGACCTGCGGCCCCACCAGTTGCGCCATATCCTTGTCCCCGGTCGAGATCACCGTCTGCATGCCCTGTTCGGCGGCCCGCCGCGCCAGCGTGCCGATGACATCGTCCGCCTCCACGCCCTCGATGATCAGCAGCGGCAGACCCAGCGCCCGCACCATGGCATGCAGCGGCTCGACCTGCGAGGCCAGTTCGTCCGGCATCGGCGGCCTGTTGGCCTTGTATTCCTTGTACATCTCGTGGCGAAAGTTCTTGCCGCGGGCATCGAATACCACCGCCATGTATTCCGGCCGGTACTCGGACAACAGGCTGCGCAGCATGTTGATAACGCCGTAGGCCGCCCCCGTCTGCTCACCCCGCGAGTCGGTCAGTTGCTGCAGCTGGGGAACATGAAAGGCTCGGTAAAGATAGGATGAACCATCTACCAGTATCAGGGGTCCGGACTGTTTTTCAGGCATGACGGATTGTTGTTGTCGAATTGATATGCAGGCAACATGGTATCATCAAAGCAGTCACAAATCGGTCGACATGGCCGCTGCAGCCCCAACAGGGACCCGACAATACCCGCCATGAGCAACGAAACCCGTTTCCGGATATTGAACGACCCGAAGGAAGTCGTTGACGCGATTTTAGATTATCATGAACACAAGGGCCTTGAACCCTCCGAACGGGAACGGGAACAAGCTTCTCGAACTACAGGAATAAAATCATGCGAAATATTTTATTGTTCACGCTGCTTGCAGCATCCCTGCCGCTGGCAGCAGAACCACAGGTACTGGAACCGCTGAACGCACCCGCGCTGCCGCAGACCGGTCCCGCCGGTGAAGAGATGGAGCCGGAAGTCAGGATTATCAAAAAAGACAGCGCCACGATCGAGGAATACCGCATGAATGGCGAGCTCTACATGGTCAAGATCACTCCCGGTATTGGCCTGCCCTACTACCTGATCGACGCTGACGGCGATGGCAAGCTGGAATCCAGGTACAACAAGCTGGACCCGGGAATCATGGTACCCCAGTGGATGATCCACCGCTGGTAGCAGCGGCACCGCCAACAACCCCGGTGTCCGTTTTCACGACTGTCGACTGAAATGTACCCGCTGCTGCAATCAACCGCGAACAAACTTGATCGATTCGCAGAAATAACCGGGCGCATTATTTCCTGGCTGACGCTTGCAATGGTGCTGATCACCTTTACCGTCGTGGTGCTGCGTTATCTTTTCAATACCGGCTCCATCGCCCTGCAGGAATCCATTACCTACCTGCACGCCTGCGTGTTTATGCTCGGCGCTGCCTGGACACTGAAAGAAGATGGCCATGTGCGCGTTGATATCTTCTACAGCAGGCAAAGCCTTCGCACCCGCGCATGGATCAACCTGGCAGGAACCCTGTTACTGCTGTTTCCGGTATGCGGATTTATCCTCTTCTCCAGCCTGGATTATGTTGCCCTGTCCTGGTCGGTTCGGGAAGGTTCGCAGGAAGCCGGCGGACTCAATGCGGTATACCTGCTGAAGACAACCATGCCGGTAATGGCGGTGCTGTTGATGCTGCAAGGCTGCGCCATCCTCCTGAAAAGCATTCTGCTGATCAGCGGCCATGGCCGGCAGGATGAGACCTGACCCGCCATGGCCGAGCTGATACCGCTGCTGCTGTTTGTCGTGGTATGCCTGCTGTTGATGAGCGGTTTCCCGGTGGCCTTTACACTGGCAGGCACGGCGCTCGGCTTTGCCTTTGTTGGCCAGATGACCGGCAATTTCGATGCGGCCTTCCTTGGCGCACTGCCAAACCGGCTCTACGGGATCATGACCAACATCACCCTGATCGCGGTACCGCTGTTTGTCTTCATGGGTGTCATGCTGGAACGCTCGCGCATCGCCGAAGACCTGCTCGACACCATGGCCGCGCTGTTCGGCCGCATCCGCGGTGGCCTGGGTTACTCGGTCATCATCGTCGGCATGCTGCTGGCCGCAAGCACCGGGATTGTTGGCGCCACCGTGGTCACCATGGGCCTGCTGTCGTTACCAACCATGCTGCGACATGGCTATGACCCGCGTATCGCGACCGGGATCATCTGCTCCTCGGGCACACTGGGGCAAATCATTCCACCGTCCATCGTGCTGGTGCTGCTGGGCGATGTGCTGTCATCGGCCTATCAGCAGGCGCAGCTCGACATGGGCATCTACTCGCCGAAAACCGTTTCAGTGGGTGACCTGTTTGCCGGTGCACTGCTACCCGGCTTGCTGCTTGTCTCCCTGTACCTTTTGTATCTCACATATATTGCCAACACGCGCCGGGATGCACTGCCGGGCCTGCCTGATCTGCCCGCCGGTTCCGCAGACGCAGGGACACTGCTCGTACGCGTCCTGCGTGGCTTGCTGCCGCCGCTGCTGCTGATCGTTGCGGTGCTCGGTTCGATACTGGCCGGTATCGCCACCCCCACCGAAGCAGCCTCGGTCGGCGCCATCGGTGCAGCGTTGCTGGCGATCTCGCGGGGATATTTCAACATGGCAATCCTTGGCGAGGTAACACTCAGCACCACGCGCATCACCAGCATGGTGTTCATGATCCTGATCGGCGCCTCGATATTCTCGCTGGTGTTTCGCGGATTTGGCGGTGATACCGTGGTCGAAAATCTGCTTGTCGACCTGCCGGGCGGCCGACTCGGCGCCATGCTGGCGGTGATGCTGCTGATGTTTCTGCTCGGTTTTGTACTCGACTTTATCGAGATTACCTTTGTAGTTGTACCGATTGTCGGCCCGGTGCTGCTGGCCATGGGCTTCGACCCGGTCTGGCTGGGCATCATGATTGCTGTAAACCTGCAGACGTCGTTTCTCACCCCGCCCTTTGGCTTCGCGCTGTTTTACCTGCGCGGTGTTGCACCGGCAGAAATAAGTACCCGGCACATATACCAGGGTGTCATGCCCTTTATCGGGCTGCAGGTGCTGCTGCTCATAATCCTGGCTTTCTGGCCGCAGCTGGCCACCTGGTTGCCACACTATATCTATATGACCTGATTTGTCTTGAATACCCGATCCGTGCGATTATTACACTGTCGACATGGTGCACCACGACTGCCTATGAATCATTTACGCCGCCTGACTGCCGTAACACTCTTGCTGATTGCGCAGGCATTAAGCCCGGCCGCCGGCGCAAGCGGCTGGGTCGATTCCTTCTCATTCACCTTCGGCCAGGATGAAAGCTCCAACGATACCGATATCTACCGGCTGGGACTGCAAAACCGCTGGGAGCGCACCTGGTTCAAGGGCGGGGCATGGTATCTCGGCGGCTACTGGGATGCAGAACTTGCCTATATGGATTCAGGACTGACTAACAGTAAAAACAATGAACTGATGGACCTCAGCCTGACACCGGTGCTCCGCTATCAACGCGATGCCAATCTCTCCCGCGGTGTTACACCCTATGCAGAGGCCGGGGTTGGCCCTCATCTGCTTTCAAGAACACAACTGGGTTACCAGGAATATTCAACTGCATTTCAATTCGGCTCTCTGCTTGGTGTGGGACTCGGCTTTGGCGGCAACGGCCAGTACGAAATCGCCTACCGTTTTCAGCACATCTCGAATGCCGGCATCAAGAGACCAAATGATGGTATGAACCTGCATCTGTTCCGGCTGGGTTACGCCTTCTACTGATTGTTCAAAACGGTTCTTCTGCGGAATTTCCAGGCATCGTATCGCGGATTAGATCCGCTCCTGCACCTTTTTATCAGCAATCGCGGATTAGATCCGCTCCTACACCCATCCTGCAGCAACCAATTAACCAGCAACGTCTAGCCTGCGCGTACATTCAGATAGGCGCGTTCCGAAATGTCATGCCAGGCAACCACCTGCTTCTGAAAGCCCCGGTACGATTCGAATACCCTGGCTGACAATGCATCCTTGCCGGCTATCTCGGCGACAACCTCTTCTGACAGCGCACGCAACCGCTCAAGCACTTCTGCAGGGAATTCCCTGACGTCGACGCCGTGTTCGCTAATCAGCGTTTGCAGTGCAATATTGTTGCGCGCCGTATACTCCGACAGCATGTCTGCATTCACTACCCGGCAGGCATTCATAACAATACTTTGCAGATCGGCAGGCAAGGCATCGAAGGCTGCCCGGTTAATCAGGCATTCCAGCGTGGTGCCCGGTTCATGCCAACCCGGGTAATAGTAGTATTCTGCCGCCTTGTACAGGCCAAAGGCCAGGTCGTTATACGGCCCTACCCATTCGGTCGCATCGATAGCGCCGGACTGCAGGGCAGTGAAGATCTCACCCCCGGCAACCTGTACCGGTGTGCCGCCTGCACGTTTCAGCACCTCGCCACCCAGTCCGGGAATGCGCATCTTCAAACCACTTAAATCTTCGAGGTCATTGATCTCCTTGTTGAACCAGCCGCCCATCTGCACACCGGAATTACCGGCAGCTGCCGGGAGTACGCCAAACGGTGCATACACCTCCTGCCACAATTCCATACCACCGCCGTAAAACAACCAGGCGTTCATCTCCTGCGCATTCATGCCAAAGGGTACCGCCGCGAAAAACTGTGCGGCCTCACTCTTACCCTTCCAGTAATAGGCAGCACCATGCCCCATTTCCGCGGTGCCTGCTGACACGGCATCGAACACCTCGAACGCCGGCACCAGTTCTTTCGCGCCGTAAACCCTGACCTCGATACGCCCGCCACTCATTTCACCAATCAGGCGCGCAACATTGTTGGCGCCGGTACCCAGCCCGGGAAAGTTCTTGGGCCAGGTCGTCACCATCTTCCAGCTGAAGGTCTGCTGATCGTCTTTGGCAGCGCCGGTTGCAGCCGTCTGCTCCTGGCCGCAACCGCTCAACGCCGTACCGGCCAGCAACGCACCGGCGCCGGCCTTGCCGAGAAAATTTCGTCTTTTCATATCGATCCCTGTCAGCCGTCAATCAAGCCGCTCATTGTACGTTGGAACCCGGTAACAAACGCCGGCCCCGGCCGGCTTCACTCGCCGCCCGGTGCCGTCCGTTATATATCGGAAACTAGTCTTGATATTACACATAGTTATGACATAGTATTCAGCGAACGGATCCGATATCGGTTCTAGCACACTAATTCTAAAAATATAAATACAGGCACTCACGCTACAAGACCGGGGCAACAATGCGAGGAGAGTCCAGGACACGATCATGCTAAGTGATCTCAAGATCATCCGCAGGCGCTTTATCTCGCTGATTAGTCTAGGTTTGCTGCTCGCCCCCCTGGCCGGATTATCCACCGCCCTGCTGTTTGGGCTCATTACCCGCCAGGACCTGTACAACACGGACACCCTCATCATCCTGGCTGGCTTTGTGCTGCTGGTCATGTCGCTGGCCTATATTAATTTCTATAGTTATTTCAAGAACTTGCCTGACGTCCTCGGTGATGGCCCGCTGGATGCCGAACTCCCGGACCTGGAGCAGCAACACCTGGCGCGTTTCACGCGGGATTACTGGTGCTACTGCCTTTTCTATGCACTGGTCACGCCCGCGGTGTTTTTCCTGGCGGCAGGCATACCCATCGCCACGGCTCCCGGGCCATTCTTCCAGCTGATGCTGCTGCAACTCTCGGTCGGCACCCTGGTGGGACTGCCAACCTACCAGCTGGCACTCGACCAGATTGGCAAACTGGCCGGCCACCTGACACTGCTGAAGATCCAGGTCAGCCTGAAATCGAAAATACTGCTGCTGGTCGGTTTCGTCCCGCTGCTGTCCTACACCCTGCTGATGAATTACCAGTGGCTGCAGACCGGCATGCTGACACCCGGCCACATGGCCATCTGGCTGATGCTGGTGTGTATCACGGGCATCATCACACTGTTCTCGGTACGCAGCATGACCCAGGCACTGGAGCCGATACAGGCCCTGCTGATGAGCAACGGCGCCTCGTTAAACGAAGAACTGGCGAAGCTGCAGCCGCAGTCAACCGACGAGATCGGCTTCATGACCCATACTCTTGGCAAATTATTCCGCAAACTGGATGAACAGGAATCACATATGCGCGCCGTGGTGGAAACCGCTGCCGAGGGCATTATCGTCATCAACGCCAGCGGCCTGGTAGAAACCTTCAATCCCGCCGCAGAAAAAATATTCGGCTACCAGGCGAGTGAAATTCATCAGCGTCCGTTGCAGCAACTGTTGCCTGAAATCGCAGATGTCAACGGCGCGATACAGGCAACAGCATCAGCACGCGAAATTGAAGCCAGTCATCGCAATGGCACGGCAATGAAAATTTCTGTACGCATCAGCGATATGAAAATCGGGCAGCAACACATGTTCACCTGCCTGGTCGCTGATATTACCCAACGCAGGGAAATCGAGTTACGCCTGCGCGAGGCAGAAAGCCGCTACCGGGACCTGGTTGAAACAGCGCATGACATGGTGTGGACCATGGACTCCCGGGGTCACCTGACGTATGTGAATCGCGCCTGCCAGGGTATCTATGGCTATGGCCCGGACAAAATGCTGCAGCGTTACCTGCACGAGTTTCGCTCACCGGATCATCCGCCGAACGACCGGGAGGCAATCGAGTCACTGATGCGCGGCGCAGACGCTGTGCAGTTTGAAACCGTACACCTCGACGATGAAGGCAAACCGCATTTCCTCAGCATCAGCGCCAAGTCTCACAAGGATCAAATGGGAAGGGTTATTCATATAAGTGGCATGGCGCGTGACATCACGGAACAGAAAGCTTTTCAGCACCAGCTTTCTTACCATGCTGATCATGATCCACTGACAGGAATGTTCAACCGGAAATATTTTCAGGAAGAACTCGAGCGATCAGTGGCACGCGTTGCACGCAGCGGCACGAGCTGTGCCCTGTTTTATATTGATCTTGACCAGTTCAAGTACATCAATGACACCATCGGGCATGCAGCCGGTGATCGCATGCTGGTTGATATTGCCACGCTGCTGTCCGCCCATGTTCGTGAAGGTGACCTGCTGGCCCGCTTCGGTGGTGATGAATTCACACTATTACTCTACAACATTACACAAGGGGATGTGTTGCGTGCCGCCGATAACTTCCGCACCCTTTGTGATAACTACAAATTTGCCGACAATGACATGTCGTTCAACATCAGCTGCAGCATCGGCGTTGCAATGATAGACGACAGCACATGCTCCGCCGAAGAAGTCCTTTCACATGCTGACCTTGCCTGTCACATGGCGAAACAGCAGGGTCGCAACCGTGCACACCTCTACAATCCTGCCGACCTTGACAAGGACGGCATGGCAGCTGACATGGAATGGGCGGCACAGGTGCGTGAAATGCTTGAACACGACCGATTCCAGCTGGTTTTCCAGCCCATTGTCTCGGTCGCCAGCGGAGAGATACTCGATTATGAAGTACTGGTACGCATGGTCTGCGATGACGGCAAGGTCATATTACCGGGCGGCTTCATGCCTGCTGCAGAACGTTTTGGCCTGATCCACAGCGTCGACCGCTGGATCGTCAAGCGCGCCATCCTGCAACTGGACAAAATGCATCGCCGCGGTCAACACGCCAATTTTTCCATCAACCTGTCCGGCAAGGCCTTTGAAGATCATACCCTGCTGCCCCTGATACAGGATTTGCTCAACACCACCGAGCTGGATCCAGGCCGGATCACATTTGAAATCACCGAGACTGCCGCGATTGCAAACCTGGCCGCTGCCGAAAGATTTATCTCTGCATTAAAGGATATTGGCTGCCAGTTTGCGCTCGATGATTTCGGCTCGGGTTTTTCGTCGTTTGCCTACCTGAAGCACCTGGCTGTGGACAAGCTCAAGATCGATGGCTCATTTGTTAAAGGCCTGGCGCACAGTTCTGTTGACCAGGCGATGGTCGAGTCCATGAACCAGGTCGCACATGCACTTGGCAAGAAGACTGTTGCGGAATGCGTTGAAAATGCAGAGACACTGGTCATCCTCAGGGAAATGGGAATCGACCGTGCACAGGGCAACCACATCGGCCGGCCGAATACAGTACCGGCCCTGTTTGTCCTGCAGGAAACACTTTCCGAAGTCGCAGTACTGCCGAATTAAACATGACCTTGCGCACAGTCTGTGCACTGGTTTATTGATGAGTTCATGACATCGCGTATTACTTCAGGACTGAAATTCGACACAGAAACCAGGGGGCTTAAACCATGATTCAGGCAGTCAGTTTGAAACGCAATATCGGATTACCGGGAACATTTATATTGCTTGCGATGCTGTTCCTGCAGGCAGCAGATGCCGGCTATCCGCCGATCTATGACGTCGAAATCATCGTATTCCTGAACAACAAAAACAATACCAGCGTTGAAAATACGAACATAAACGGAGCAAAAAAATTGCCTGTCAGTGAGCGCGCCTTTCCGGAAGGTGAATTCACCGAGCTCGCATACAAGTTCTACCAGCTCAAGAACATCTCCGAATCACTTGAAGAATCGAGTGATTACAATGTCCTGCTTCATCGCGCATGGCGGCAACTCGCATACGATAGCAGCAATTCAGTCCCCTACCCGCTCGAGTCTATGGTTAACAGCCAGAGCAAAAGCATCGCCGGGAGCGTAAAACTTGAGATGGAGCACGACCTGTACCTTGATATTGACGTTCTGCTGATGTCCAGCAAAATCCCGGATGATTCATTACCCAAACGTCCGATTCAGCAATTAATCAGGAAGCAGCGGGTCGATGGCGACCACGTATATTATTTTCATCACCCACATCTCAGCATGATTGCAAAAGTTACGCCATACCGGAAAAACCTGAATGAGGAGACTCGCGGCGAGGAAATGATTTCTTTCCTGCGCTAGCAAGCGGCTATCAGTCACAAGCCCGAAAGACCGGGAATACGGGGTTTCTGCCTGCCAGGAAACAATATGTAACAATTCATGCATTCATTGCGCACCACATTATGATTAAGATACAGGGTGAACAAACACAAGTAGTACACATACAACGGGAGTCAATACATTATGAATGAAATTATCAGCAAAATAACCGGGGTCCTGGGTTCGTCGGGCTCCGGTGCGCTCGGTCATGCATTGATCGGCCTGGCAATTCTTGTTATCGGTCTTTTTATCGTCAAGTTAATCGTCGGCGTCTTCAAGCGAATGCTGACAAAGGTTTCGATGCTGCATCGCACCAACGATGATGGTTCGGTCACGGACCTGGCATCGCCGATCGCGTCCCTGGTCAAGGCAGTGCTGACCATCTTTGTACTCATGGCAGTGCTGCAGCATTTCGGCCTGACCGACGTGCTGGAACCCTTGAAGGACATGGTGAGCAAGTTTACATCAGCGATACCAAACGTCATCGGTGCCGGCGTCATCGCTTACGCAGGCTGGGTCATAGCAAAAATCGTCTCCCAGCTGGCGGGCGTCGGACTCGGCAAGGTGGACGAGCAGCTGGCAGAGCGCACCGGGAACAAGGATATCAAGATCTCAAAATTCGGCAGCGCGCTGCTGTTCGCGATAATCCTGCTGCCCATCGTGGTTTCCGCCCTCGGCGTGCTGAATATTCCGGCAATCTCGGACCCGGCATCCGCCATGATCCAGAAATTGATGGCCGCGGTGCCCAACATCATTGGCGCAGCCATCATCCTGCTGGTGGTCTTCTTCGTCGCGAAGTTCGTTATCTTCATCCTTAGCGGACTCCTCGAAGGCATGAACATCAATGCACTGCCACAGAAAATGGGTATACAGGGCATGTTCACGGAGTCATTCACGCCCACGAGCCTTGTCGGCGGCGCGATCATGTTTTTCTCGATGGTGGCCGCAGCGACGGCTGCCGTGAATATCCTGGGAATTGAAATCATCTCCGAGGTGTTCGCCAAAGTTCTGCAATTCGGCGGCGGGCTGCTGGTTGGCGGCCTGATCCTGATCATCGGCAACTTCCTCAGCACCATTGCCTACAACAAGCTGTCTGGCCACGGCAACAGCGGCGTTGCCAATATTGCAAGAATCGCAATACTCGGCCTCGTCCTGGCGATGGGCCTGAAGGCGATGGGTCTCGCCGACAATATCGTCACCATGGCCTTTGGCTTCACCATCGGCAGTGTAGCGGTTGCAGCAGCGCTCGCCTTCGGTCTCGGTGGCAGGGACGCAGCCAAGGCCGTTGCAGACAACTGGGCGGCAAAAATAAGCCGCGGCTAGTCTGCCTGCACATAAAAGGGGTCCGTGTCGACACGGACCCCTTTTTTATTGTCTTGCCCTTAAGCAAAGCAGTGAGTGTTGATGCAGGAATGCCGACCGTTGCGACGCCTGGCAGTTACATCTCCGGTTGCATTGCCTTCGCACCAGGAAATGGTTTCACCAAACGGCACAGGAGTAATCCGGACCTGCGCGCCTTGATGCGGGCGATCTTGCTGCCCTGGCACACTATTCGTCCTTTATCCGCACCGCGAGCACGTCGCAGGGTGCTCCATGCAGGACAGCGTTGGCCGTTGAGCCAAGCAGCCGCTGGATTCCCTCCCTGCCGTGACTGCCGATGACGATTAGATCCACATCCCGCTCTTTGGCCAGGTGAATGATCTCGCGCCGGGTACTGCCCTGGCTGACAAAACAGGCTGACTGATCGACACCCAGTGTTTCTGCCAGCGCCTGCAGACGCTGCCCGGCCATCTTCACCAGTTCCTGGTCGATCTCCACCTCCTGCGGCAGAACCAGGTCGTTGGACAGGTCCAGCGGCACGAATTCAACCACATGCACCAGGCTGAGCCGCGCCTTGAAGGCACGGCCCAGATCCATTGCCTGCCGCGTGACAGCATCCGTGGCAGGAGTGAAGTCTACGGCGATCAGTATATTGGAATAGACGGCCATGAAGATTCTCCTTCGGGGTGTGCAGGTTTGCCTGAATACATGCTAAAGCGTAGCACGAACCGGATGCGTTTCCCGGGCCCAGGTCACCTGACCTGCGGCGGAGCGGCACTTCGCCTGGCAGCTGTGCCTTTTCCGCTCGCAACAACGCATGTCCACCGCATCTGCCGCGACCTGGATTCCTAACGCTCAATAAAGGAGTCGTATTTCATCGAGGTAGAGAATCCTGGGTGCGGGCAGTGACACGACAAAAACTCCAAGCCCCCGAATGCGGCTCATATCCATGCTGCGACTTGCAGGGCTTTCTTCCACTTCGTCCAGATCTATTTCTATATGGCTCCAACCCTGCATCAGGAGGAAGCTGCTGTTGAAACGGTCGTCATATTCCTCATTACCATCGGCATGCCGGAGATCATGAATCCTGCAAGTAATATGTAGCGGGCTTGCATCGGGATTGTAGAGACTGATTTTCAATGAGCGGGCAGATGCCCAGTTACCATTAAAGTAGCTGAGTGCCGCTCCTGAATATTGATCCGTCCCCAGCGACAGTTTCAGCAGCTTGCCTTGAGAGATAGAAGCCATGGTTTCGACAGACAGCCCGGCACTGCCTGCCCAGCGATCGATTTCGAACGGTGTTTCAAAACCAGACAAGAGCGGGAACTGATGCCGTGCAATTGTTTCGTCAATCAGGCTTTTGGTCACAGGCCATAACTGGACCAGCATGAGCATCAACACACCAGACTGCAGGGAAAGCCTCCGGCTGACAGGTTGTACTTTCGCTCCCAGGGAACCAAAAACCAGCACCAGAAGGCTGCCGGTCAGGTCGCGGAGCACATCGCCTGTGTCCGGAATGCGCGCAGTACCATGTTGCATGAGCTCGATCGCGATACCCAGCAAAAGTGTAATAACGAGAATAAAGGTCCACTGCCATGCGAGGGACATTCGGGAGACAAGAGTCCATCGAGATAACAGGCCAGCTAATAGCGCAAAATAGACAATATGACCGATATCCCAGAAATTCCTGAATGATCTGGATGAGTAATAATCGGGGCCGCCCATGAACAAGAGTACGGAGCCTACTGCAAGAAAAACGCCGTAGATCCATAAACGGACATTTTTATTGAACATGTTATTCAGAGTTGCACGCCAACCATCTTCAACGCCTCCCCGAAAAGACTTCCTTCAAACGCCAAGGCTTTCCAGGTTGGCATACGCCAGGACCAGCCACTTGGTGCCAGCGCGTGAAAAATTGACCTGCACACGTGCATTACTGCCCTGGCCTTCACAGTTCATGACCACGCCATCACCGAACTTGCTGTGCCGCACATGCTGGCCCAGGTGCAGGCCCGTATCGTCTGCATCGGGATAAACATTCGCATTGGCCGAAGGCATGGCCCTGGTCGAGCTGATCCCCGGGCGCGGGCGCACCTCGTGAATCAGCTGTTTCGGTATCTCGTCAATGAAACGCGACGGCAGGCTGTAGGTCTCGGAGCCGTACAGGCGCCGCCGTTCGGCACAGGTCAGGATCACCTGCTCGCGTGCGCGGGTTATGCCGACGTAACAAAGCCGACGCTCTTCTTCCAGGCGCCCGGGCTCCTGCACCGAACGCTGATGCGGAAACAGGCCCTCTTCCATGCCGCAGAGAAAGATGATCGGGAATTCCAGCCCCTTGGCAGAATGCAGTGTCATCAACTGCACGCAGTCCTCCCAGGCATCCGCCTGGCCCTCGCCGGCCTCCAGGGCCGCATGGGAGAGAAATTCGGACATCGGGTCCATGTCACTGTCGGGATCGGATTCATACTGGCGCGCGGCGTTCACCAGTTCCTGCAGGTTCTCGATACGCGACTGGCCCCTTTCACCCTTATCCTTCGTAAAATGATCGACCAGTCCGCTTGGATGCATGACCTGTTCCACCTGTTCGCCCAGCGGCAACGCGCCAAGGCCCGCGGACATTTCATCGATCATTTTCAGAAAAGCCAGCAATGCATTACAGGCGCGTGCCGATACCAGCTTCTCGTTGACCACGGTAATTGTCGCAGCCCACAGGGACTGGCTGTCCTGCCTCGCCTGCATGCGCACGGCATCCAGCGTCCTGCCGCCGATGCCGCGCGGCGGATGATTCACGATACGCTCGAAAGATGCATCGTCATTGCGGTTGCTGCAGAGCCGCAGGTAGGCCAGCGCGTCCTTGATCTCGGCGCGCTCGAAGAAACGCAAGCCGCCATAGACCCGGTACGGGATGCCGCACTGTACCAGGCGTTCCTCAAAGACACGTGACTGCGCATTGGAGCGATAAAGAATCGCAATATCGGCACGCGGATTACCCTTGTCGACATGGTCCTCGATGCGGTCGGTGACAAAGCGCGCTTCATCCTGTTCGTTGTAGGCGGTATAGAGCTGGATCGGCACGCCTTCATTGCCTTCGGTCCACAACTCCTTGCCCATGCGCCCGGTATTGTTTTCGATAACGGCATTGGCGGCCTTCAGTATCGTTGAAGTCGAGCGGTAGTTCTGTTCCAGGCGGATGACGCGCGTATCCCCGAAATCCTTCTGGAAGCTGAGGATGTTTTCCACCTTTCGCACCACGCCAGCCGTAGATCGACTGGTCATCATCGCCGACAACGGTAATTCGCCCGCTGTCCCCCGCGAGCATACGCAGCCAGGCGTACTGGATGGTGTTGGTATCCTGGAACTCGTCCACCAGCAGGTGATTGAAGCGCTCCCGGTAATGCGCCAGCAGTTGCGGCTGTTGCAGCCACAGTTCATGTGAGCGCAGCAGCAACTCGGCAAAGTCGACCAGCCCTGAACGCTGGCAGAGGTTTTCATAGGCCTGGTAGATTTCCAGCTGTCGCTTCAGGTACGGATCGTTGCGGTGCTCGATATGCTGTGGCCGCCGGCCTTCATCCTTGCAGCCGTTGATAAACCATTGCAGCTGTTTCGCCGGCCACTTGTCCTCGTCCAGTTCCATGCCGTTGATCACCCTGCGCACCAGCCGCAACTGGTCCTGGGAATCGAGTATCTGGAAGGCCTGCGGCAGCCCGGCTTCCTGCCAGTGCCTGCGCAACAGCCGGTGTGCCAGCCCGTGAAAGGTGCCCACCCACATACCGGTCGCCGGTGCTATCGATCAGGTGTTCAATCCGGCCGCGCATTTCAGCGGCCGCCTTGTTGGTGAAGGTCACGGCAAGAATCGAGTAAGGCGACAGGCCTTCGACGTCAACCATCCAGGCAATCCGGTGTACCAGCACCCGGGTCTTGCCGCTGCCGGCACCGGCGAGTACCAGCAAGGGATCTGGCGGGGCACACACCGCTTCCCGCTGGGCGTCGTTGAGTGATTCAATAATCCGGGAAACATCCATGGGCAGGGATTCTACCAAAAAGAAGGGCGCACCCCCTTCCGATGGGGTGGTATTATTGCACCGGTGCTGGCGCATAACATCAATGCAGACCGTGCGCTGCTGCATATTGCAGAACAGGGAGAAAGCCATGCCGGATATTGTCACACTGCTGATTCTTGGCATACCGCTGGCCGGGCTGGCATGGTTCGCCTGGAGCTGTACGGGTACATATCAGCGCAGGAAAAAGGCGGCCTCCCTGGAAAAACTGCGCCGCAGTAAACGCTACCGCGGCATTACCATTCGCAACGGCAACTGCAAGGCCGTACGCCGTTTTACCGGCAGCTTTTATGAGCTTGAAAACGTCCCCGAACTGCCGGTTGAGGGGTGCAGGGCGCTGCGCTGCAGTTGTGTGTATGCCGGCTTGAATAACCGGCGCTACCAGGAACGCCGCCAGGGAGCTGACCCCAGGACGGCTGTCCGCTTTGAAGCGGACCACAGCGAGCGCCGCGAACAAAGGGACCGGCGCAAGAGTAACCGTGTCAAGTGGCAGGACCCCATCGACTAGGGATCAGGTGCCGGCCAGTTTCAGGCTACATCTGCCAGCAGCTTGCGATTTTTCGGTGAATTCAGGTTAGCCGTCTTCGGCCGGGTGCCACCGAGGTAGGATTCCAGCGTAACCGTTGGAATCTTTGACATATCGACCAACGGGTGCATGGTGCACTTCTCACAGGCAATCAGTTTTGGCGGGGCGCCAGCCGGCGCCTTGCCGACCGGCCGCGCGCGCAGGTTTTTGCAGGTACTGATACTCAGATAGGCTTGCTGGGGAATGCAGTAAAACATTGAATCAATTGTCACTGTGCTACTCCTTGTATAAACCGCTCAGGCGGCGGCTGTCTCATGCAGGTACAGCAGGAAATTATACCATCAAGCTGGTTTCGAAGCAAACTTAGGTTTGATTATCAATAACTTAGAAGCGGCGAGGGGTCTGCGCCGCCGGCGGCGGGAGATGGCCGGGATTACCCGGGAGACTGCTCTAGCATCTTGAATTTACTGATTATTCAACGGTTACGGACTTGGCCAGGTTGCGCGGCTGGTCGATGTCCGTGCCCTTCAGGACCGCCACGTGGTAGGCCAGCAACTGCAACGGTATGGAGAATATAATCGGGGCGATACTGTCCTCTGTCGGCGCAACCGGCAGTACCGTGATACCGGGCGCGCTGCTGATATCGACGTCGGTATCCGCGAAAACGATCAATTCGCCGCCGCGGGCACTCACTTCCTGCATATTGGATTTCAGTTTTTCCAGCAAGGCGTTATTCGGCGCCACCACCACGACCGGCATGGACTTGTCCACCAGCGCCAGCGGGCCGTGCTTGAGCTCACCGGCAGGATAGGCCTCGGCATGAATGTAGGAAATTTCCTTGAGCTTCAGTGCACCCTCCATCGCCACCGGGAACTGCGCACCCCGACCGAGGAACAAGGCATTATGCTTGTCGGCAAAATGTTCCTTTGCCAGTGCCTTGATGCGTTCACTCAAACCAAGCGCATGTTCAACCTTGCCCGGCACGCTGCGCAACTCGTTCACCAGGCGTGCCTCGGTCTCCGCCGACATGGCATGGCGCCGACCCAGCACGATGGTCAACAACAGCATCGCAACCAGCTGGGTCGTAAAGGCCTTGGTCGAGGCCACACCGATTTCAGGACCGGCATGGGTCATCAACACCAGGTCGGATTCCCTTACCAGCGAGCTCTCCGGGACATTGCAGATGGAAAGTGCCTGTCCGAAACCGAGACGCCGGGCCTCGTGCAGGCCGGCAAGGGTATCGGCTGTTTCACCGGACTGTGACAGGGTGACGATCAGCGAGTTGTTACGTACCACCGACTGTCGATAGCGAAACTCACTGGCCACTTCGACACTGCAAGGGATACCCGCCAGTGATTCAAGCCAGTAACGTCCGACCATGCCTGCGTGGTAACTGGTACCACAGGCAATGATGTGTACGCCTGCAACCTTGTCAAAAATCCCGGCCGCGCCATCGCCAAAAGATGCTTCAAGAACCCGGCTACTGCCGATGCGGCCTTCCAGGGTGTCGGCAATGGCCCTTTGCTGCTCATGGATTTCCTTGAGCATGTAGTGCGGGTACTCGCCCTTGTCCGAGGCATCCAGTGTCAGCTTTGAAACCTTTATCTCGCGCTCGACCTGTTCACCATCCTGGCCATAAATGGTCATGCCGGCAGCGCTGATATCCGCAACGTCCCCGTCCTCCAGAAAAATGAATTTCTTCGTTTCGGCAACCAGGGCCGCAACATCCGAGGCGATCATCATTTCACCCTCGGCCAGGCCAATCACCAGCGGGCTGCCACGGCGCGCGGCAATCAGCCTGCCCGGTTCATCCTTGCTGATAACGCCCAGTGCAAATGCACCTTCCAGGTCTTTTATGGCCGACTGCACGGCAGCGAGGAGGTCCTGGCCCATCTCAAGATAGTGATCGATCTGGTGGACGATAACTTCCGTATCAGTCTGGGAAGTGAAGCGATAACTGGCCTGTTGCAGCCTGCGCAGCGCATCGTGGTTCTCGATAATACCGTTGTGTACCAGTGCCACGCGCTCATGACAGAGGTGCGGGTGCGCGTTTTGCTCGCTTGGTGAACCATGGGTGGCCCAGCGTGTATGTGCAATACCGGTATTGCCGCTGATCGGGGATGTCAGCAGCGCCTTTGAAAGCACGGAGACCTTGCCCACGGTGCGCACCCGCTCAAGCAAATGTTCGCCGCTCTGCACCGCGACACCGGCAGAATCATAGCCACGGTACTCGAGGCGCCGCAGACCATCCATCAATACCGGTATGACATCCCGTTGTGCAACAACACCCACGATTCCGCACATAGCTGTTATTCCCGGTCTTTCTTGCGTGGCCGCTTCCAGCCGGTCATGGTTTCCTGCGGGGTACGGCTGAGCGTCAGCTCACCGGCTGGTGCATCCTGCGTAATCGTCGAGCCCGCACCAATAGTGGCACCATCCTTTATTTCGACCGGTGCAATCAGTTGCGTGTCGGAACCTATAAAGACGTTATCGCCGATCAGCGTACGATGCTTGTTTGCACCGTCATAGTTGCAGGTAATGGTGCCGGCACCGATATTCACACTGCTGCCCACACTGGTATCGCCGATATAGCTAAGATGATTGATCTTCGAACCTGTACCTACATCTGATTTCTTGATCTCGACAAAATTTCCGATATGCGTATTTTCAGCCAGCACTGTTTCAGGACGGATGCGCGCAAATGGTCCGATACGACTGTTGCTGCCGACAACGGCATCCTCGATGACACAGTTGGCAAGGATTTCCACCCCGTCGCCAACCTGCACGTTGCGCATGAGCACGTTGGGCCCGATGTGAACGCGGTCACCCAGCATGACATCACCCTCCAGCACCACGTTGACATCAATGACCACATCCTGGCCGGCCTGCAAGGTGCCGCGCAAATCAAAACGTGCCGGGTCGATCAGCGTGACACCTGCCTGCAGGCAGGCCATTGCCTGGCGTTCCTGAAAGCAGCGCTCCTGCACTGCCAGCTGGATGCGGTCATTGATGCCCAGTACTTCCTCCACATCCTCTGCGGAAATGCCGCGCACGCCGCAACCATCGGATACCGCACTTGCAATGACATCGGTTAAATAAAATTCACCCGATGCATTGTTATTGTCGAGCGCCTCAACCCAGCCACGCAAACGCGCTGCGCTGACAGCCAGAAAACCGGTGTTGATTTCATTGATAGCCCGTTGCGACTTGCTGGCATCTTTCTCCTCGACGATGCCGCTGATACTGCCATCGGCATGATGCAGAATGCGTCCGTAACCCGTCGGGTCTTCAAGCTCCGCAGTCAGCAGACCAACGAAACCCTGCCGGGCAAGCTCGTACAAGGGCTGCAATGTCCCTGTGCTGACCAGCGGAACATCGCCATACATCACCAGTACGATATGGTCATCCGGGACGGCAGGCATGACCTGCGCAACAGCGTGACCGGTGCCGAGTTGCTCGGCCTGCTCGACCCAGTGAACATCGGTGTCGGGAGTCGCTTCACGCACCAGAGCGGCGCCATGGCCGACGACCACATGGACAGCCTCGCTCTCCAGCCGGCGTGCAGTCTCGATAACATGATGCAGCAGCGGCTTCCCGCCCAGCGGGTGGAGCACCTTGGGAAGGTCGGAACACATACGTGTCCCCTGTCCGGCGGCGAGAATAATAATACTCAGCGGCATACGCTACTCACTTTCTGCTTACCTGAATGAGCCATAAATCAGCACCGAGTATACATAAAGAATGCTGCAGGACACCCAACACGCACGGATTTACAGACTCGTATGCTTATCGGCAAGCCACCGGGATTTTTTACAGGATGCTTTCTCGACTGTTTTCCATCGACAAACGCCGTGTTTTCCCGCGCAAAGACGCGTGTCGCTTTTTGTATGGAGACTGCCCGGCAAGCTGTCAGTGCAGCACCGGCATGGCCATCGGCTCTACGCCATTGGCGATCTCGGCGGGCGTTGCCTCGCGTATGTCGATGACCTTGATATGGAAGATAATCGCCTTGCCGGCCATTGGATGATTGCCATCCACGGTCAGCTTGCCGTCCTCGATGGAGGTGACGGTGAATTTCATTGATTCGCCCTGATCGTTCATCATCTCTACCTCGGCACCGATGTGCTGGAACTCCGGCGGTACATTCTCCAGGTCATCGGTATAAGTCAGCTTCGGGTCATGCGCACCAAAGCCTTCTTCCGGCGTCAGCCTTACATCGATGGAATCACCGACAACGGAACCGTCCAGTGCATGCTCGACCTTTTCAAACAAGTCGTGCTTGCCGCCATGAACGTAACTGATCGGTATATCCGACTGCTCCAGAATTTCGCCGGACTCGTCCGAGATCGAGTAGGTGAAGGTAACGACCTTCTCCCTGCCGACAGCGCTATCGGACATCAGGGTTTTTCACGCAACTTGCGAATGGCCGCCAGTTGCGCCATGGACTGTGCCAGCTCGGCCTGCGCCCTCGCATAATCAACATCGGCCGTCTTGTCGGTCAGCATCTTCCTGGCACGGTCCCTGGCTTCCAGCGCCTGCGCTTCGTCAAGATCAGCCGCGCGAATGGCTGTGTCGGCAAGCACGGTGACGACGTGCGGCTGGATTTCCAGCATGCCGCCGGAAACAAAAAATGACAGCTCCTCGCCTTGCTGGGTTTGCACGCGTACTTCACCCGGCTTGAGACGAGCCAGTAAAGGCGTGTGACGCGGAGCAATACCCAGCTCACCCATTTCGGCGGGTGCAAATACCATCGTTGCCGTGCCCGAGAAGATCTCGGCTTCGGCGCTGACGATATCAATGTGCAGTGTCATAGCCATGATTACAGGGTCTTGGCCTTTTCTGTGACTTCTTCAATACCGCCAACCATGTAGAACGCCTGCTCCGGCAAGTCGTCATACTCGCCGCTTGCGATACCCTTGAATCCGGCAATGGTGTCCTTGAGTGAAACATATTTACCCGCGGTGCCGGTAAAAGTCTCGGCAACGAAGAACGGCTGCGACAAAAAGCGCTGCATCTTGCGGGCACGGCTCACCGCCAGCTTGTCTTCTTCCGACAATTCATCCATGCCGAGGATGGCGATGATGTCTTTCAGCTCCTTGTAACGTTGCAGGGTACCCTGCACCTCGCGCGCCGTGTCGTAATGATCGGCACCGACCACGTTGGGGTCGAGGATTCGCGAGGTGGAGTCCAGCGGATCCACGGCCGGGTAGATACCAAGCTCGGCAATCTGCCGTGACAGCACCAGCGTGGCATCGAGGTGGGCAAAGGTTGTTGCCGGAGACGGGTCGGTCAGATCGTCAGCCGGCACGTACACCGCCTGGAAAGAGGTAATGGAGCCGGTCTTGGTCGAGGTAATGCGTTCCTGCAGCACACCCATTTCCTCGGCCAGCGTCGGCTGGTAGCCCACGGCCGAAGGCATACGTCCCAGCAAGGCGGACACCTCGGTACCCGCAAGGGTATAACGGTAGATGTTGTCGATAAACATCAGCACGTCACGGCCTTCGTCGCGGAAATGCTCCGCCATGGTCAGGCCGGTAAGTGCAACACGCAGGCGGTTGCCCGGTGGCTCGTTCATCTGCCCGTAGACCAGCGAGACCTTGTCGATAACACCGCCTTCGCGCATTTCGTGGTAGAAGTCGTTGCCTTCACGGGTACGCTCACCGACACCTGCAAACACGGAGTAGCCGCTGTGCTCGACGGCGATATTGCGGATCAGTTCCATCAGCGTCACGGTCTTGCCGACACCGGCACCACCGAACAGGCCGACCTTGCCGCCCTTGACGATCGGCATGATCAGGTCGATCACCTTGATACCGGTCTCGAGAATTTCCAGCGACGCCGCCTGGTCGGCAAACTTCGGGGCCGCGCGATGAATCGGCAACAGCGTATCGGAGCCGATGTCACCGGCATCGTCCACAGGTTCACCGAGCACATCCATGATGCGCCCAAGCGTCTTTTCCCCGACCGGGACCATGATGGGTGCACCGGTATTGAGCACCTCGAGGCCGCGTCTTACGCCATCCGTTGAGCCCATGGCAATGGTACGTACCACGCCGTCACCCAGCTGCTGCTGCACTTCCAGCGTCAAGCCTGCCGTATCGACCTTCAGCGCATCGTAGATCTTCGGCACGCTGTCACGTGGAAATTCCACGTCGACGACTGCGCCGATGATTGAAACAATATTGCCAGCACTCATGATGTTTTCCTCATAATCCGAATCTTCTCGCCTGTAGGAGCGGATCTCATCCGCGATGGTTTTTAAACCGGTGTGAAATCGCGGATGAGATCCGCTCCTACAATAAAATTATTCTATACCGCAGCCGCACCCGCGACAATCTCGGAGATTTCCTGGGTAATGGCTGCCTGCCGCGCCTTGTTGTAGATCAGCTGCAGCTCGTCGATCAGGTCGCCGGCATTGTCGGTCGCCGACTTCATCGCGACCATGCGTGCCGACTGCTCACAGGCCACGTTCTCCACCATGCCCTGGTAAACCAGCGACTCGATGTAGCGAATCATCAGGGAATCCATCACCGGCTTCGAATCCGGCTCGTAAATGTAGTCCCAGTGAGTCTCCAGTTTCTTGTCCGGCTCGCGCTCGATCGGGATCAACTGCTTGATCGACGGGTTTTGTGTCATGGTGTTGACGAACTCGTTGTGTGCGAGATAAAGGCTGTCGATTCGGCCCTCCTCATAGGCATCCAGCATCACCTTGATGGTGCCGATCAGCTCAACGATCGATGGCGCATCACCCAGGTGAGTGGCGGAAGCGGAAATATCACACTTCATGCGCTTGAAAAAGGAGTTGCTCTTGGTACCGATCAGGGTCAGGTCGACTTCCAGCCCTGCCTCATCCCATTCGCGCAGCCGGGTAAGGGCCGACTTGAAGAGATTGATGTTCAGGCCGCCGCACAGACCACGGTCTGTGGAAATAATGATCATGCCAACCCGTTTCGTCTCGCGTGTTGCCAGGTAGGGATGATGGTATTCCGGATGGGCATGCGCGAGGTGCGAAATCACGTTCTGGATCTTTTCGGCATAGGGACGCGTTGCCTGCATACGCTCCTGTGCCCTGCGCATCTTGCTCGCCGCCACCATCTCCATGGCCTTGGTGATCTTCTGCGTATTCTTGATGCTCGCAATCTTGGTGCGGATTTCCTTCGCGCCTGCCATTACCCTGCCCTGTTGTCCCTGATCAAAAACACGGTAGCCCGGATGGAAGCCGCATGGCCGCAATCCGGAAAGCGGTTATCATTTTCCCGGATTGTGCCTTGCTTCATCCGGGCTGCGAAAAACCTTGCCACTACCAGGTACCGTTCTGCTTGAAATCCTCGACCGCGGCCTTCAGCCCGGATACGATTTCATCGTTGTAATCACCCGTCGTGTTGATCGTGTCGAGCAATGCCGCCTGGCTGGCACGCATGTAGGCATGCATGGCATGCTCGAAATCGACGATCTTGTTCAGGTCGACATCATCCAGGTAGCCTTCTTCAGCGGCATACAGGGACACCGCCATCTCGGCCACCGACAATGGTGAATACTGTTTCTGCTTCATCAACTCGGTTACACGCTGGCCGCGTTCGAGCTGCTTGCGCGTCGCCTCATCAAGATCGGAGGCAAACTGGGAGAAGGCCGCCAGTTCGCGGTACTGGGCCAGGGCCAGGCGCACAGTGCCACCGAGCTTTTTAATAATTTTTGTCTGCGCCGCACCACCCACGCGCGACACCGACAGGCCGGCATTAATGGCCGGTCGAATACCGGCATTGAACAGGTCGGATTCCAGGAAGATCTGGCCGTCCGTAATGGAAATCACGTTGGTCGGCACGAAGGCCGACACGTCACCGGCCTGTGTTTCAATGATTGGCAGCGCGGTCAGTGAACCGGTCTTGCCTTTCACTGCGCCATTGGTGCGCTTCTCCACTTCCGCTGCATTGATGCGCGAGGAGCGCTCCAGCAAACGCGAGTGCAGGTAGAACACGTCACCCGGATAGGCCTCGCGGCCCGGCGGGCGGCGCAGCAGCAGTGACACCTGGCGATAGGCCCAGGCCTGCTTGGTCAGATCGTCGTAGATAATCAGCGCGTCTTCACCGCGATCACGGAAATATTCACCCATGGTACAACCGGCATACGGTGCAATGTACTGCATCGCGGCGGACTCTGCAGCCGCCGCGGCCACGATGATGGTATGTTCCATGGCGCCGTGCTCTTCCAGCTTGCGCACCACGGTGGCAATCGACGAGTTCTTCTGTCCGATAGCGACGTAGATGCATTTAACGCCGGTGTCTTTCTGGTTGATGATGGCATCAATCGCCACCGCGGTCTTGCCGGTCTGGCGGTCACCGATGATCAACTCACGCTGCCCGCGGCCAATCGGCACCATGGCATCGATTGACTTCAGGCCGGTCTGCACCGGCTGGTCAACCGACTTGCGTTCAATCACGCCCGGTGCAATTTTTTCAATTGGCGATGTCATGGAAGAATCGATCGCGCCCTTGCCGTCGATCGGGTTACCGAGTGAATCGACAACACGACCGAGCAGCGCCTCACCCACCGGAACCTCGAGAATACGGCCGGTGCACTTGACGCTGTCGCCTTCCGTGATGCCCTTGTAATCACCCAGGATCACCGCACCAACGGAGTCGCGTTCCAGGTTCAGCGCCATGCCGAAAATGTTGCCGGGGAACTCAATCATTTCACCCTGCATGACGTCGGCGAGGCCGTGAATACGTGCGATACCGTCAGTCAGGCTGACGACCGTACCCTCGGTGCGCGCCTCGGACACGGCCTCGAATTGTTCGATGCGGCTCTTGATCAGTTCGCTGATTTCAGTCGGATTGAGTTGCATAGTTTTTACCTTGGATAAAACCCGTTAAATATGTCAGTGTGTCAGTGCGTTGCCGAGACGCTCCAGCTTGCCGCGCACGGAGCCGTCAATCACCAGGTCACCGGCACGAATGATGGCGCCACCCAGCAGATCGCGGTCAATCGAACAGCTCAGCTCAACCTCGCGGCCGAGGCGTTTGCGCAGGCTTTCCACGACACTGGCCTGTTGTGCCTCGGTCGCCGGAAAAGGCGTTACCAGTTCTGCCTGGATCGTACCCTCGGCATCGCGACGCTGGATTTCAAACAACACGGCTATCTCGGGCAAAAGGTCCAGCCGCCTGTTGCTTGCCAGCACACGTACAAAATTGACGCACTTCTCGTTTAATTTGTCGCCGCCCACACCTATAAACAGGTCGGCCAGCTGTGTGTCGCTCACGTGAGGACTGTGGATCAGGTCACGCATGGCAGCATCGTCGGCAATAGCGGCGAGCAGGCCGAGCATGTCCGACCAGTCTTTTAACGTGTGATGCGCATTGGCAAACATAAATGCTGCCTGCGCATAGGGACGTGCAATGGTGATTGCCTCGGCCATCAGATTTCAGCAGCCAGCTTGTCCAGCAATTCGGCATGCGCGCTTTCATCGACCTCGCGCCCGAGCACCTTGCCGGCACCGGCAAGTGCAATGGAAACCACCTGTCCGCGCAGGTCTTCCTTCACGCGGTTAACTTCCTGTGTCGATTTCAGACTGCGCAGCTGTCATCAGGCGTGCGCCCTCGGTCTTGGCATCATCCTTGGCTTCCTCAACAATCTCGGCAGCGCGCTTGTCGGCACGGCCGATAATTTCTGCGGCCTGATCCTTGGCTTCACGCAACAGTTCCTTGGCGCGTTCTTCGGCCAGTTCCTGTTCGCGCTTGCCATGCTCGGCAGCCGCCAGGCCATCGGCAATCTTTGCCTTGCGCTCCTGCAATGCCTGCAGGATCGGTGGCCACACAAACTTCATGCAGAACACGACAAACAGGAAAAAGGCAATTGCCTGGCCGATAAGAGTGGCATTGATATTCATGTCAGAACCTCTGCTGTTAGTTCAGCGCGCTGTTTAGCCGCCAACCACTGCAAACAGGATGTAGAGTGCGATACCCACTGCGATCATCGGTACCGCGTCGACCAGGCCCATGACGATAAAGAACTGGGTACGCAGCATCGGGATCAGTTCCGGCTGACGCGCAGCGCCTTCCAGAAAGCGGCCGCCAAGGATACCAATACCTACAGCGGCACCCAGTGCACCGAGGCCCATCATCAAAGCGCCTGCGATATAGAGTAATGCGTCTGCCATTTCCATGTTTCTCTCCTAAAGTGTAACGTGCTGTTCAAATGTAAAAATCAGTGATGTTCCTGATGCGCCATGTCCAGGTACACGATCGTCAGTGTCATGAAGATGAACGCCTGCAGGGTAATAATCAGAATGTGGAAGATCGCCCAGCCAATCTGCAACAGGCCGCCAAAGGTACCGAGAACCAGGCCGCCGCTGTACATGATCGCAATCAGGATAAAAATCATTTCGCCGGCATACATGTTGCCGAACAAACGCAGCGCCAGTGAAATCGGCTTGGCAATCAGGTTGACGCCTTCGAGTAACAGGTTGATGGGCAAGCCCAGCTTGCCGAATGGCTGGAAGGCCAGTTCTGCGAAGAAGCCGCCGGGGCCCTTGATCTTGAAGCTGTAATAGAGGATCAGGAAGAACACGCCAAAGGCCATGCCGAAGGTTGCGTTGGGATCGGTCGTCGGCACGACCTTCAGATAGGGGATGCCGGCCATCGTGCGCCAGGTGCGGCAGAAAATCGACTGCGATCAGGTCCATGAAATTCATCAGGAAGATCCACAGAAAAATGGTAAAGGCCAGCGGTGCGATCAGCGGGTTTCTGCCGCTGAAGGAACCCTTGACGCTGGCCTCGATGAATTCAATGACCCACTCGGCAAAATTCTGCAGGCCGCCCGGCACACCGGCGGTCGCCTGTTTCGCGACGCGGCGGAAAATATAGAGAAACAGCACACCCAGGCCGATGGAAAATCCCAGGGTATCGATGTGAAATGCCCAGAAACCCATTTCCTTCGCCTGTTCGGGCGAGTGGGCGATGCCCCAGGAACCGTCCGGCAGCTGGCCATAGGTCAGGTTCTGCAGGTGGTGCCTGATATATTCGGCTGATGTGTGAACTTCGCCTGACATGACTAATTCGTTTTTCCGGTTGCAGTAAATACAAGGGCCAGCTGGCCCACGATAAATCCCGTTAACAACGCCAGCGGATCCAGCCGCCATACACCCAGGCCCAGCGCAAACATCACCCCGACCAGTACAAAACGCTCAACCGCCGTGCGATACAGCAAGCGGATGCTCTGCCCGGCGCTGAGCGCCCGGCCCCGGTCGGCAGACCTGTGCCCGCCATTCGAGCCAGAGCCGGTTGGCGCAGGCGCAAACACCGCCAAACGCAGCCGATCCCGCCTGAAAACCCCCGTCTATCACGAAAAAAACGACTGAGGTGACGGCTAACCAGCAGCAGTTGAAGCATCACCAGCTTGCGGGTGTCGCTCGCCAAAAGCACTATTTTCAGCCTGTTAATCAGCAAGTTACGTGCGGCCAGCCAAATGGCCGCTGGGAATCGTCATTGCCTGGAGGACGCTGATAACGGCATCCGGACAGCCGGGGATTATAAGAAGAGTCTATAGGTGGGGTCAATAAATTCGGGAAAACAACGGCCGTTTATCTGCACGGCGCTGAAGAGGGGCCGCCGCAAGCGACGTGTCTCCCCCCCTGTATTCCAGGTTCAATGGATATGCTCGAGAATGCCGTCGAGTTCATCGAGGCTGTTGTAGCTGATTTCCAGCTTGCCCTTGCCGCCCTTGCCCTGGCGCAGCACGACGCTGGCACCGAGCTTGTCAGACAGGTCGGCCTCCAGCCTCTGGACATTCGGGTCTTTCGGCCTGGCGTGAGTCGTCCGGCTGGCCGGTTTTTGCTGCAGCTGCCTGACGAGCCCCTCGGTCGCGCGCACGCTCAGGCCGCGCGCAACCACCTGCCGGGCCGCCTCCACCTGGCGTGCGCCGGCCAGTGCCAGCAGGGCGCGTGCATGGCCCATTTCAAGTTCGCCGCGTTCCAGCAAAACCTTGACGCCGTCATCGAGATCCAGCAGGCGCAACAGGTTCGAGACGGCCGCGCGTGAACGACCGACGGCCGCGGCGGCCTGTTCGTGCGTCAGTTCAAACTCATCGATGAGCCGCGCCAGTGCGCGCGCCTCTTCAAGCGGGTTGAGGTTTTCACGCTGGATATTTTCGATCAGTGCAATGGCAATCGCGGAACGGTCATCCACCTCGCGCACCACTGCCGGGATTTCGTGCAGTCCGGCCATTTGCGCGGCACGCCAGCGGCGCTCGCCGGCAACAATCTCGTAGCGGTTTTCGCCGATAGTGCGCACCACGATGGGCTGCACGACACCCTGCACGGCAATGGAATCCGCCAGGTCCTGGAGTGACTCCTGGTGCATGTCGACGCGCGGCTGGTACTCGCCGCGCTGAATGACATCAACCGGCAATGCGCACAGGGTACCGTCTGCAGGCGGGCCGGCAACAACCGTCTCCGGCACCGCCTTGAGCTCCGCCGCCGTATCTGGCTGGCGCGATGCCGAACCAAGTAAGGCATCCAGCCCCCTGCCCAATCCACGTTTTCTTGCTGTCATTTCGGTTACCGTTTCAATGATTGACGACTACAGGTTTGAACTGCGCGATCAGGCTGTCTTGCCGGCAGTCTGCGTTTCCCGCACCACGTTTGCCGAGGGATGGCGCCGGTTGTATTCGCCGGCGAGCGCAAGATAGGCCATGGCACCGCGCGAGCCCCTGTCATAACGGATGACCGGCATGCCGTGGCTGGGTGCCTCTGCCAGGCGCACGTTGCGCGGAATTATGGTGCGGTACAGCTTGTCGCCAAAATGCTGCTGCAATTGTGCGGACACGTCATTGGCGAGGTTATTGCGCGCATCGTACATGGTGCGCAACAGGCCCTCTATCTCCAGTTCCGGGTTGATGTTGTCGCGCACCTTTTCCACCGTATCCAGCAGTGCGGATAAACCTTCCAGCGCATAGTATTCACACTGGATCGGGATGAGAACGCCGTGCGCAGCCGCCAGCGCATTGATCGTCAACATGCTGAGCGACGGCGGACAATCGATGATCACCAGATCATAGTCATTCTGCACATAGGTCAGGGCAGAGCGCAGCCGGCGGTCGGCGTTGTCCTTGTTCAGCAGCTCGACCTCGGCGGCTGTCAGGTCACTGTTGCCCGGCAGCAGGTCATAGCCGGCACTGCTTGCATGCAGCGTGACGTCGCGCACTTCCGCGTGGTCCATCAGCACGTCGTAACCGGTCTTTTCGACATCATGCTTGTCGATACCGCTGCCCATGGTCGCATTGCCCTGTGCATCGAGATCTATCAGCAAGACGCGCTTGCCGGTCTCGGCCAGCGAAGCGGCCATGTTGACGCTGGTGGTGGTCTTGCCAACACCGCCTTTCTGATTCGTGACTGCGAGTATCTGTCCCACGGGTTACTGGGTACCTGCGGCCTGGTTTGCCTGCGCCGCATGCATGATTACCAGGTGACGCTCGGCATCCAGGCCGGGCACCTTCAGTGCGACGACATCATCAATCAGGGTCTTGTCATTCAGGCACTCGATTTCGGTCATCGGGTACACGCCTTTCATGGCCAGCATGCGGCCGTTGTCAGCGCACAGGTGAGCGCTATGGCGGTAGAAATCCGGCAGGTCTGAAAAGGCGCGGCATATAATGGTGTCAAACAGGACATCCGGCCGGTATTCCTCCAGCCGGCAGTTTTCGAGCGTAACATTCTCCAGCTGCAATATGCCGAGCGTCTGCTGCACGAAGCGCAATTTCTTGCTGCTGCTGTCCAGCAATACGAATTCAAGTTCCGGACAGGCAATTGCAAGAACGATACCCGGCAGGCCGGCGCCGGTACCCACATCGAGTATACGCTCGCCGTTCAGGTGCGGAACAAGTGTCAGACTATCGAGGATATGACGGGTGATGATGTCGGCAGGTTTGCGAACCGATGTCAGGTTATAGACACGGTTCCAGTTGAGCAGCTCGGTAACATACTCCATCAGCAGATTGTCACCGGCGAGGCGCTCTTCCAGACCCAGCTCGTAGATACCGTTTTCAAGCAACTCACCAGGGTCGGCAGCGTCGTTGCTGCGTCCCTTGCGTTTACGGTTATAAAGTCCGGTATACATGACCTGTCATGGTAGTGGCCCTGTTCAGGCGGTTTTTGCCAACGCCCGGTGTTTTTTTAAATGAACCAGCAACAGGGATACCGCCGCCGGTGTGACGCCTGGAATCCGTGCAGCCTGACCAATGGTCTCCGGTCTGACAGCCAGCAGTTTCTCACAGACTTCATTGGAAAGCCCCCGGACTGCATTGTAATCGAAATTCACCGCCAGTGGTTGTTCGCGGTTGTGATGCGCCCGCTCGATCTCTGCCAGCTGCCGATCGAGGTAGCCGGAGTAGCTTGCCTGGATATCCACCTGCTCGGCCACCTGCTCATCCGCAACACCGGGTCCGAAGCCTTCAATCGCTGTCAATGCACGGTAGCTGACTTCCGGGCGACGCAGCAATTCATGGGCATATTGTTCGCGGCGCAGCGGTTTATCGAGTATTTCCGCGAGGCCGTCCGCCGCCGGCGTGTCGGGGCGCACCAGCAGGGTTTGCAGGCGCTGCTGTTCGGCTTCAATGGCCTCGCGCCTGGCGCTGAAATGCGCCCAGCGGTGGTCGTCGACCAGCCCCATTTCGCGCCCGACCGCTGTCAGGCGCAGGTCTGCATTATCCTGGCGTAACAGCAGCCGGTATTCGGCGCGGCTGGTGAACATCCGGTAGGGCTCGCTGGTGCCGAGCGTCACCAGGTCGTCAACGAGCACCCCTATATAGGCCTCGTCGCGCCCTGGCAGCCAGGGTTCCAGGTCCCGCGTGCGGCGCGCGGCATTCAGTCCGGCCAGCAGGCCCTGGGCGGCGGCCTCCTCGTAGCCGGTGGTGCCATTGATCTGCCCGGCAAAATACAGGCCGCTGATGACCTTGGTCTCGAGCGAGTGCTTCAGGTCACGCGGATCAAAGAAATCATATTCAATGGCATAGCCGGGGCGCGTGATATGGGCGGATTCAAACCCGGCCATGGAATGCACCAGTTGTTCCTGCACGGCAAAGGACAGGCTGGTCGAAATACCGTTCGGATAAACCTCATGGGTATCAAGCCCTTCCGGCTCAACGAACACCTGGTGGCTGTCCCGGTCGGCAAAGCGCACCACCTTGTCCTCGATCGACGGACAATACCGCGGTCCCGTCCCCTGGATGGCGCCGCTGTACATCGGCGAGTCCGCCAGCCCGGCACGGATGATGTCGTGGGTGCGGCTGTTGGTACGGGTGATGTGGCAATCCAGCTGCCGCGGATGGTCTTCGCGCCTGCCGAGAAAGGACATCACCGGCAATGGCCGGTCACCGGGTTGTGCCTGCAGCTGCGAATAATCAATGCTGCGCCCGTCAATACGCGGTGGCGTACCTGTCTTCAGGCGCTCGACACGCAGCGGCAGTTCACGCAAGCGCGCGGCCAGCGCATTGGCCGGCGGATCACCGGCACGGCCACCGGCCGTGCTGGTCTTGCCGATATGAATGCGGCCACCGAGGAAAGTGCCGACCGTCAGCACCACGGTGGGCGCAAAAAAACGCAGCCCCATGGCGGTAACGACACCGCTGACCCGCTCGCCCTCGACGATCAGGTCATCGACGGCCTGCTGGAACAATTGCAGGCCCGGCTGGTGTTCCAGGTGCCGGCGCACTGCCTGCCGGTAGAGCATCCGGTCGGCCTGGGCCCGGGTCGCGCGCACGGCCGGGCCCTTGCTGCCATTGAGGACCCGGAAATGGATTCCGGCCCGATCGGCGGCCAGCGCCATCAACCCGCCAAGCGCATCGATTTCCTTCACCAGGTGGCTCTTGCCGATCCCGCCGATGGCCGGGTTACAGCTCATTTGCCCGAGGGTCTCGAAGTTGTGTGTCAGCAACAGGGTGCGCGCACCCGACCGCGCCGCCGCCAGCGCGGCCTCGGTACCTGCATGGCCGCCGCCGACCACGATCACGTCATATGTTTTTGCGGGTGCCGTCACTGTCCAGGCCTGCTGAAAAAAATTAACCGCGATTCTACGCCGTTCACCGCGATTCAGGTAATCGGCGGCTGTCGCGGATCAATGCGCTTCAAAAGACTATATATTGGTACATATTGTGGTAGAATCCCGGAAATCACACAAGATAGGGTAAAAGGCATGAGGCTTCTGGAATTTGGCCAAACTGACAGCGATACCGATCCACAGGAGACAGCCCATATCGCCGCCCGGGCCAATGGCCGACCCGGCACACACCCTGCCCCCCCGGCGCGCCCGGCCCGGCAATCCGCCGGCACGGCCATTCCGGGAACCAGGGTCTTTCCGGTCAAGAGCGGCACCGTGCATATGCCGGCACAGCGCGGCCCGATTGATCTTGAAAACCTGCAGCAGCGCGTCGCGCTGCTGGAAAAACGCATCAAGATGCGGGTGCAAACAAACCAGGCAACTACCCCGAACCTGGAACTGGAACAGCTGAAGCAACGTCTGTTGAAACTGGAACGCAACATCAACAGTGAACTCTGGGCCGCCAAGCAACGCGAATACACCTTGCTGGAAATGCTTGCCAGGCCGCCGCTGAGTGCGCGCATCGGCAAGCGTATTGCACACTTCAGGAAGCACAACCTGCCCGCCATCGGCCGCTGGTTCATCGAGGCATCCCGCGAATGGTTGCAGGACAGGCAACCGGACTGGTGGCCACGGTTCACCCGGGCCTGGCAGGAATCGCTCGACAGTGCGCGGGACTCTTTCAACGTCCGCTAGGAGCCCGGCGCTCAAGTCAGCAACCCCTGAAAGGGGCAAATCCCGCCGTGGTGTGGCCACACCACCGGGCCCCGCCACATCCAGTCAGCCGCCGCAGCACCGCTGTCCACCCGGGTCCGTTAGCGGATAGCGCGCGCAGAGAAACAGCCGGCTTTGACGCTAAATCACTATCTTGTTATATTCTTATCGACAAGAAGCCCCCGCAAACCGGTTCCGAGAGCAAAATCGACTGATGCCTGCCGACCGTAAAAAATCCTCGCACTGGCTGTGGCTGGCGCTGTTGACGGCCGTCTTCCTGTCTGCCAGCGTTAACAGCCTGGCCGAGTGCACGCCGGTGGAAACAGAAATCAAGTCAGAAGCAACCGACACATCCGATGATGATGACAAGACTGTATCCCGCGTGCCGTGCCTGCCTGCAAGCGTAGCGCCATTCCCCGGCCCGGCAATTCATGGCAATGGATTATCACCGCTTGCAAACAGTGACGCGTACTCCAGCCTTATCCTCCACGGTCCGCCCGCGACGCCTCACCCCGCCTGAATTACCGCGGTCGCCAGGACCGTATATCCTGCAGGTCAGTCCCGCACAGTAATGCCATATAAAGGTTTTGCCGTGCATATATTTTTACCGGAGTAGCACGTGAGCAGATCATCAATAAAGGCTTCGATCAAGCCCGTTGTCGGCGCCATCGTCTTTCTGATTATCGGCTATCTGCTCATCGGTGTCGTTCCGACGCCGGAAGTCGCCTGGGTTTCGTGCATCCTGCTGCTGACGATCTATCTTTTTGTCTTTGAAATTGTCGGCGTCGACGTTGCAGCCATCTGCATCATGGTGCTGCTCGGACTGATGACGCTTATCGGGCCCCTGTTCGGGCTCAATCATCCGTTTGTACCCGCACAACACCTGTTCGACGGGTTTTCCAGTAACGCGGTGATCTCCATCATTGCCGTGATGATTGTCGGCAAGGGCCTGGATAAAACGGGTGTCATGAATACCGTGGCCAGGATTATCCTCAAGCGCGGCGGCAGGACGGAGAAACGCATCATCCCGCTGATTTCCGGCACCGTTGCCATCATCTCGAGCTTCATGCAAAACGTCGGCGCCGCCGCCCTGTTCCTGCCGGTTGTCAGCCGCATCTCGGCGCGCTCGGGCCTGCCCCTGTCACGCCTGCTCATGCCGATGGGCTTTTGCGCAATCCTCGGCGGCACCGTCACCATGGTGGGCTCCAGCCCGCTGATCCTGCTCAACGACCTGATGATGACGTCCAACCAGGCGTTGCCGCCGGGCCAGAAAATGAGCGCCTTCGGCCTGTTCAGCGTCACCCCGGTCGGCCTGGCACTGGTGGCCACGGGAATTATTTATTTTCTCCTGCTTGGCAAGTATGTCCTGCCGAGCGGTCAGTCCCAAAGCAGCACCGTCGCCTCCAACACCATGAGCTATTTCAAGGATGTCTACGGAATCGACTACGCGATGTTTGAAATAAAGGTGCCGGCCGACAGCCCGCTGGTCGGCCTCATGTTCGACGATGTTGAAAGCTCCGGGCATATACGCATCATTGCCACCCTGCGCAGCGACAAGGAAACCCGCATCGGCCCGGGTGCGCTGGCCCGCGACGTCGGCATCGAGGCCAACATGGTGCTCGGCATCCTGGCAGCGCCGCTGGACGTCGAAAAGTTCGTCGGCAAGTATCGACTGATACGCCTTGCGGGCCTGAACAACTTCAGCGAATCACTCTCCTCCAGCCGTTCCGGTGTTGCCGAGGTCGTGATCCCGCCCGGCTCGCAGCTGATCGGCAAAAGTGCACGTGATGTATGGATGCGCAAAACATACGGCCTCGCCATGATCGGCCTGCACCGCGCCGGCAAGACGATGCGCGAAGGTGAAGACATACGCAACATGCCCCTGCAGGCCGGCGATACCCTGGTGGTGCATACCACCTGGGATGCACTGGCACGACTCGAATCCAACCGTGACTTTGTCGTCGTAACCACCGAGTATCCACGCGAGGAGACCCGCCCGCAAAAAGTCGGTCACGCCCTGTTTTTCTTTCTCGTGGCATTGTCCCTGGTACTGTTCTCCGACCTGCGCCTGTCGGTTTCCCTGCTGACCGGCGCACTCGGCATGGTGCTCTCCGGCGTGCTCAGTATCGACGAGGCCTACGAAGCCGTCAGCTGGAAAACCGTGTTCCTGCTGGCGAGCCTGATCCCGCTGGGCATGGCCGTTGAAAATACCGGGACCGCTGCGTGGATAGCACAACAGACGCTCGAAATACTGGGTGAGGTACCCGTCTGGGTATTGCAGGCGGCGCTCGCCGTGCTGGCGACCTTTTTCACGCTGGTAATGTCGAATGTCGGCGCGACGGTGCTGCTGGTACCGCTTGCCGTCAATCTCGCGATTCCCGCAGGTGCAGACCCCGCCGTGTTTGCCCTGACCGTGGCCATTGCCACATCGAACTCCTTTTTGATCCCGACACACCAGGTGAATGCACTGCTGATGGGGCCGGGCGGATACCGGGTACCCGATTTCATGCGTGCGGGCGGCATCATGACGCTGCTGTTCCTCGTCGTCATGCTGCTCACAATGAATGTATTTTTCTGAGAAGAACCAAGATGCCATTCCTTACACAGACACTCACGATCAAGCATCTGTCTCACCGCGCTGGCCGGCGTGCTGTGCTGCTTGTTCCGGCATTGCTGCCGGCTCGCTGAAGCCACGGGCGCCCATGGCCTTGACCTGACGCGCACACCGTTGGTTACCTGTCGCGCGGCATGTATACCTTCTTCGGACATTTGCGCTGGACACCGGTAATAGCTTTAGGCTATACAGCCAGCATCATGGTCCACATGTGGATCAACACCGGCTATTTCTGAGAACTGCATGCATATGATCAACGCCTTCATAAAACCATCCGGTGTCTTCATGAAAAACAAGCTCACCCTCGCCACCCTCGTGGCTTTAACCATGCTGTTCCTGCTTACAAGCTGCGATCGAAACGGTCACGCTTTCGAATACCGGTTAAATGCCCTCGGGACATTTGTGCAGATAACCATTATCGGTCAGCCAACGGATGCAGCACGAACAGCTGCGCTCAGCGTGGAAGAAGACCTGCAGGTGCTTGATTCCATCGGCTACACCTTCGAGCTGGAAGGCGAATTGCATCGCCTCAACGAGGCCATCAGTAAGGGGCAATCCATTGAGGTCAGCGACACCCTCGTTGAACTGATCAGCAATGCCGGCAAACTATCCAGCCTGAGTGATGGAATGTTCAACCCTGCCACGGGCCAGCTAACGGCCTTCTGGGAATTTCATTGCGACAAGGATGAATGCGGTGAATCCCCCTACCCGGATGAAGTCCAGCGTCTCGTCAACGAGCGTGTCGAAGTAATAATCTCGCAGAAGCCGTCGATCGATGACCTGGTTATCAAGGGCAACAGGGTCTCGAGCCGGAACCGGCTGGTAAAACTGGAATTCACCGACATCATCCGCGGCGTTGCGCTGGATAAAGGCATCGAACGACTTGCCGCGCTCGGCGTAACCAATGCCATGATCGATATCGGCGGCAATGTCCGCACGATCGGTACGCGGGGCGATCATGACTGGTGGATCGGCATTCCCGGCCGCTTCGGGAAAGAATTGATAGCCTCACTGGAAAACATCGATGACAAGGCAGTGGTCACGGTGCGCGCATTCAATCATTCGGCCGGAAAAACAGGTCGCGTGTACCGGCATATCGTCGACCCGCGCACCGGCCTGCCGGTGAAGGATATACAGTCAGTAACCGTGACCCATAAAAGCGCCATGGTCGCAAGTGCCGCCGCCACCACGCTGCTCATCGCCGGGACCAGGGACTGGAAGATGATCGCAGACAAAATGGATGTCCACGAAATACTGATGATTACAAAAGACGGGACAATCTATGCCAGCAGGGCGATGGCTAATGTGATCCACTGGAAACAGGGCACGCAGCACCAGTACCTGGTGACCGGTTCCTGATTGACTATCCGCTTCCTGCGGGCCGTTGAAGAACGGGCAGTCTGCGTCCCCGCTACGTCCCGGCAGGCGTCTTTTCGAGAATGTAAAAGCGCCACATGGATATCCCCGGCAACAGGTCGAGGTGGTCGAGGATGCGAAAACCGGCCTGCCGGTACTCCCGCTCCGCCTGTTCTGCCGTGATCACGATACGGTTGTTGATTCTCGAGGCCGAACGCCTGGCTTCAACCCGTTTTCTCCTGCTGGCCTGGAGATTGCCATCGACCCACATCGAGAGACAAACCGAGTTTTTTGTGACCCTGTAAAACTCTTTCAGGATGGCAAGACGATCCGCTTCTTCCGCGATGTGATGCAGCAGGCGCATACAGAAAATGTTATCAACACTCGCATCCGGCATATCGATGGCGAACGCGGATGTCTGGAAACATTTAAACCGGGCACTGAGCGCCTTGTCCTGGAATTTTTGAGTGACATCGATCATCGCCTGGCTGTTATCCGCCGCAAACAGCGTGCGCTCGGGGTCCTCGGCAAGCATCGGCCAGAACCGGCCGGCACCGCAGGGAAGGTCGAGAATCGTTCGCGGGTCGCCGGCAATCTGCAGCGCCTTTCTGGCAAGCGACACCTCTCTCCAGGTGGTCAACCGGCGCCGTAACCCCTGCTTGTGCTTGAAGTAATAGTTTTTTGAATGATCAGGGTCGTATTTTGTCGAGAACTCGAGTTCCTTCATGGTCGCCGCACCTCACTGCAAGCTTGATGGTGTAACCCGTGTTTCAGGCCAGGCGCATAATATACCGCAACCGCCCCTTGCGAGCCCTTCATCTGGAAGGCCTGTTTTACGATGTAGCAGAGTCAATTGCGCTTGCGATGCGCTCCTGCACGCGTCAATTCAACCGCAATGCGACCGCATCGGCGGCCGAGCCTCCATTCAGGATTATTTAGCAGACACGGCCCGCAGGCCTTCCCAGAGCAATGCCAGTTGCTGGCGATACATCGCACCGATCGCCGCCGGGTTGGTGTACTGCAGGGCCAGCGGTACGCCGTAGAAGATCGACACCAGACCGACCATGGCGGCCGTCACCGCGGTATTGGCCGGCAACTCGCCGCGGTCGATGCCCTGTTGCAGCGCCGCACGCAGAATATGCTCGAGGCTGTCATCCGCCATCTCGCCAATGCCGTCCAGGTCCGGGAACGCCATCATGCGCTCTGCCCGGGTAATGTTCGGGTTGGCACTGCGCGTTCTTGCCCTCGCCTCGTGGGCGATGATCTCCCCCATCAGCCCCGGCTTTTTCTGCACCTGGATGGCGGTGTAACGAAACATGGCATCGATCACCGCCAGTCCGGCATGCTGTTCTGCCGACTGGCGTCCATACCAGTTCAGCTCCAGCGTCCACAGATGGTCCAGGTAGACAATCAGGTCGTCTTTTTTCGGGAAGTAATTAAAGAAGGTCGCCTCGGAAACCTGCACCCGTTCACACAGCGCCTTCACGGAAATCGTCTCGAAGGGTGCCATCTCCATGTGCTGTGCGGCCACCTCGGCCAGGGCAAGGCGGGTCTTGGCGAACTTGCGTTCGCGCAGCGTCGGGCGTATGGATTCAGTCATAAGTATGGTTTACCCTAAATTTATATCGAAGTATATATCTATAAAGCACTGATTAATATATATAAAATGGTTGCTCACTTGACGCGGCGGCCAACCCCGGTATAAACACATATTTTTCTGTGGTTTATCGCCAAAAGCGACCTGGATGGGTTTAATTGTCCGCCGAGACGTCCGCTAACCCGCAGATATTTCCGGTGAAACTGTATTAATAATAATCCTTTAACTTGTTTAGTATAGTAATGTATATATTTTTAGCCCACAACAATAAATGCTCGTATTTTCACGAAATTCCGCCGGTTTAACAGGTAGCCAGACTAAAAATATTGAGTCGACCCTATATATTCACCGGGCGCCGCATACAGCATGCCCGCCACTCACCCGCCCCGGCCAACCCGCAGGACGATCAGCCGGTAGCTTTTGTATTTCTCAAACACCGCCTGGCTGCGGTTGCCGGACAGGTACTTGTAGCGGGCCCGCGCCAGCTTTTTACGCAGCAGCCATTTCAAAAGGCCCGACGTCTTCGGGTAGGCGCCCTGCAGGTACTGGTCGATCGACCCGGCGGCGGGTGCCAGCCGCCCTGTCAGCCACTCATCGAGCAGGGCGATGTTCGGGCTGACCCGCCTGGTGAGGTCTTCATCTTGTTCGATCTCAAAAGGGGCGTCGGCGACGCGCCCGTAAAAGTCGTCGAGCAGGTGGCCGCCACTGAAACTGCGGTCGCCGGGCTCGCCGTCACAATGCGCGGCGGTCTTGAAAAAATCACAGATCACTACACGACCGTCGGTCTTCAACAGGCGGGCGCTGTTGGCAAAAAATTCCGGCAGCGGGATGTACTGAAAACTTTCACTGAACAGCAGCAGGTCATAGCGGTGCCGGCAGGCGTCCGCCGGCAGCGCCTCGAAGGTGGACTCAAACAGGCGGGTCGCACCGGCATCGAGCTTCGCCAGCCGCGCGCGCACCTGCGCATTCAGATGCGCGGACGGGTTGATTGCGTCAACCGCGAATCCGTGCGCCAGCAACTGCTCCAGCATGTGCCCGGTGCCACAGCCGACATCGAGAACGCGCGGCCGCTCGATACCGGCCAGCAGCCGTGCGAGCAGGTCCAGCAGCAGGGTGGTGTAACGCTGCTGGGCGACGGGCACATTGGCGAGCGACAGCGCCAGGTCCGCGTCCCATAACCCGTAGTGCAGGTCCTCGACATCGAGCAGTTGCTGCGCCAGCACCAGCCCCAGCTCGCGCGAGCTCATTTTTTCTGGATCAGCCACTCGCGTAAAAACTCACGGGGATATGTAACAATATATATAATAAATACAATTATATATATTACATTTTGAGGTGGTATCTAAATTTGGTGTTTTGATGATTTTGTGCCTTCGGGGCTTGCCCGGGACGGTTGCGGCGGGCGTTCGACAGGGCTGCACAAGCGCGGTTCAGCGTCAGTCATCCTCGAGCAATTGCCGGGCGTAGAGCGCGCTGTAGCGTTCATTGCCATCGCTCAGCATGGCCGCATGGTGGATGAAAAATTCCTTCAGCAGGGCATAACCCTGTTCGACATGCTGGTCCATGAATTTTGCCAGCAGGATGCCGTCGACATGGATCAACACCCCGCGCGTCAGGGCGACGACCGAGGCGCTGCGCACGACATCGCCGAACAGGCACAGCTCGCCAAAGATCTCGCCCTTGCTCAGCTCCAGCAGCCCCGATTGCATGTGCCGCTCCTCGGTGACGGCGATGTCCTTGTTGACGCGCACGACACCGCTTTCAATCATGAACAGGTCGCGGCTGCGGTGGTTTTCCTCGACGATGGCCTGTCCCGGGCCAAAGTCCTCGCGCCACCAGGCATGGCGCTGCGGGAAAGCGGGGTGGTCCAGTATGGCTTGCAGTGCTGCCGACATTAAGGCCTCCGCCATGATGTGCCGGGTTAAATATACATCAGATAGGGCGCAACCCTCACTTGCCGATACAGAAACTGCTGAAAATCCGGCCCAGCAGTTCGTCACTGCTGACCTCGCCGGTGATCTCGCCAAGCCGCTGCTGGGCCAGGCGCAACTCCTCGGCCAGCAGTTCACCGGCACGCCGGCTTTCCAGCAGGGCGACACCGGTTTCGAAATGCGTCTGCGCGCGCTCGAGCACGTCGAGATGCCGCTGCCGTGCGCTGAATGCGCCTTCGCCCTGGTCGGCGTAACCGATACTCTGTTTCAGGTAGGCGCGCAATGCGTCCAGCCCGGCAGTGTTCTGTGCGGAAAGGGCGACGACGGGTTCTCCGGTCACTGTATCCAGGCCGGGACTGCGGCCAGTTAAATCAATTTTGTTATACACATGGGTCGCGGGCACGTTTTTCGGCAGCTGCGCGAGAATGGCTTCATCGGCCGCGGTAAAACCCTGCTGGTCGTCGATGACCAGCAACACCCGGTCGGCCTGTACCAGCGCCGCGCGGGTGCGCTGCATGCCGGCCTGTTCAACCGGGTCGTCGCTGTCGTGCAGGCCGGCGGTATCGAGGATATGCAACGGCAGGCCATCGAGCTGGATGTATTCGCGCAGCACGTCGCGGGTGGTGCCGGGAATTTCCGTGACAATGGCCGCGTCGCGGCCGGAGAGGGCGTTCAGCAAGCTCGATTTGCCGGCGTTCGGTCGTCCGGCAATCACCAGCGTCATGCCGTCGCGCAGCAGGCAGCCCTGTTGTGCGCCTGCGATCAACGCATCAAAGTCCGCCCGCAATCGAGCCAGCAGCTGCGCAAGACCCGTGTCGGAGAGGAAGTCGATTTCCTCTTCGGGAAAATCGATGGCTGCCTCGACGTACATGCGCACTTGAGTGAGCAATTCCACCAGCGCATGCACGCGCCCGGAAAATTCACCCTGCAGTGAATGCACCGCCGCCCGTGCGGCCTGGGCAGTGCCGCTGTCGATGAGATCGGCAATCGCCTCGGCCTGGGCGAGGTCGAGCTTGTCATTCAAAAACGCGCGCTCGGAAAATTCACCTGGGCGGGCAGGGCGCGCGCCGAGTGACAGCACGCGCGCGAGCAACAGGTTCATCACCACCGGGCCGCCGTGACCCTGCAGTTCAAGTACATGCTCGCCGGTGAAGGAGGCCGGTGCCGCGAAGTACAATACCAGGCCGCTGTCGATCAGTGTATTGTCGGCATCGCGAAAATCATGCAGCTCCGCATAACGCGGTCGTGGCAGGGTGCCGAGCAGTTTTTCTGCGATCACAGGTACATCGGGCCCGGACAGGCGCACGATGCCGACGCCGCCGCGACCGGCAGGCGTTGCGATGGCGGCGATAGTGTCGAAGGTCATGCGGTGCTGTCTCTGGATGCGTGGTGTGCAGTCATTCAGGGCGCAGAGGACGTTTGCAGGGTGCGTTGTACATACCACGAACAACGTCAGTAGTGCGTGGAACGCAGCCTACTTTGCGCCGGCCTCGACGCGCCGGGTGATCATCCATTGCTGGGCGATGGAGAGGGTGTTGTTGACCACCCAGTAGAGCACCAGGCCGGAGGGGAAGAAGGCGAAGAACACGGTGAACACGACCGGCAACGCCATCATTACCTTGGCCTGGATCGGGTCCATTGGTGCGGGATTGAGCTTCTGCTGGATGAGCATGGTGGCGCCCATCAGCAACGGCAGGATGTAATACGGATCCTGCGCGGACATGTCGGTGATCCACAGCATGAACGGCGCCTGGCGCAGTTCAACGCTTTCCAGCAGCACCCAGTAGAGCGAGATGAACACCGGGATCTGCACCAGGATCGGCAGGCAGCCGCCGAGCGGGTTGATCTTTTCCTTCTTGTACAGCTCCATCATCGCCTGGTTGAGCTTCTGGCGGTCGTCGCCGAAACGCTCCTTCAGCGATTTCAGCCGCGGGGTAAGGCGGCGCATGTTGGCCATGGAGCGATAACTGGTCTCGGACAGCTTGTAGAAGGCCAGCTTGATGATCAGGGTGACGAAGACAATGGCCCAGCCCCAGTTGCCGAGAAAACCGTGCAGTGTTTTCAGCAGCCAGAATACCGGTTGCGCCAGCACCGTGAGCAGGCCGTAGTCGACGGTCAGTTCCAGGCCCGGTGCAGCCTCTTTCATCTTGCCCTGCAGTTTCGGACCGATGAAAAGTTTGCTGGTGAACGTGGCGCTGTCACCCGCGGCAATGCTGCGCGTCGGCGAGATCAGGCCGATGACATAGCGCGCGTTGCTCAGGGTCTTGGTGTAATAACGATTCTCCTCGCCGCGGTCCGGAATCAGCGCGCCGACAAAATAATGCTGCAGCATGGCTGCCCAGCCATCGGTGACGCTGCGATCGAGATTCGCATCGACCATGTCTTCGAACGTTATCTTTTCGTATTTTTCTTCCGGGCTGTAAAGCACGCCGCCCATGTAGGTATATATAAAAGTACTCTGCCCGGTTTCTGCCACCTGGGTCCGTTGCAACTGGCGGTACTGGCGGCCCTGCCAGTCACTGCCACTGCCATTGCGAACCTCGTGTTCCAGATCGACCACGTAACTGCCGCGGTGAAAGGTATAGCGCTTGATCACCTCGACACCTTCCGGGCTGCGCCAGCTTAAGGCTACCTGCAACTCGTCGGCAGCATCCGCCAGGCGATAGTGGTCCTGTTCCGCGCTGTAGACGACATGGTGGGTAGGCTCGGTACCGGAGCGGGTACGCAGGCCCGATTGCACAAAAAACAGGTTCGGCAAACTGTCATTCAAGAGGCGGAAGGGCGGGGAATCCGGGTCGGTGGTTGCCGGGTAGGCAAGCAGGTCGGCCTGGCGTATATCCCCGCCGGTGGTATCGAGCTTGAGCCTGAACAGGTCGGTTTCTATGCTAATACTCTTGCCGGTCTTCAGCAGGTCCGTCTCCGGTACGGCGCCGGGCTGTGCAGGCTCGAGCACGGCACCGGGGATGTCATCCGCTGCATCGATCGCAGGCATGCCGGTTGCGGGCGTCGCCGGTGTGGCTGCCGGTGCGGGCGTCTCGACTGACCGCGGCCCGTAATCTTCCTGCCAGGCCTGCCACAACAGCAGGATGACGAAGGACAGCGCCACGAAAAGTATCAAGCGTTGATTATCCATGCGTGTGGCCGGCCTCTTTTTCGGGGACTTCGTCGATGCCGCCCGCACTCCACGGATGACAACGCAACAGGCGCATGACCGCCATGGCCGTGCCGCGCAACGCACCGTAACGCTCGACGGCCGTCTGCGCATAACAGGAACAGCTTGGATAGAAGCGGCAATGACTGCCCAGCCAGGGACTCAGCAGGTAACGATAACCGCGTATCAGTTGGAGGATGAGCCAGCGCATTTTTCGATCAACTGTGTCCAGAGTTTTTCCAGGGCTGCATTGAGCACATGGTTGGGTTGAGTGCTGACACCGGCACGACCCAGTATCACGATATCCAGCGAATCCAGGTGACTCTGCCAGTGGCGGAAACTTTCCCGTATGACCCGCTTGATGCGATTCCGGGCGACCGCGTTGCGGGCGACCTTGCGTGAAATTGCCAGTCCAAGCCGGGGCTGATCAACAGGGCCGGTGTTCGCCAGCAGGGTAAACCAGCGATCGCTCAGCCGATAGTTACACTGTTTGAAAACCTTCCCAAAGTCATCCGCTTCTGTCAGGCGTGCCCGCCGTGGGAAACGCGTTGAGCCGGGACACAAGGGAGATCAGACGGTCAGCGAGGCCCGGCCCTTGGCACGACGCGCATTAATGACACGGCGGCCGTTCTTGGTAGCCATGCGGGCTCTAAAGCCATGGGTGCGCTTGCGCTTCAGGTTGCTGGGTTGATAGGTTCTTTTCATGACACATCACTTCTATGTGGTTACACGATTGAAATCGCTTCCTGCCTGAGCAGAAAAGGGCGCAAAGAGTACTGTTTTCAATGCTGTACTGTCAACTGATATATAGACTCAATGACTTGGGAGAGGGTGTGGATAACTTTATTCGACAGGTATAGAATCCCCCCCTCGGTTGAGCTGGTCATACTAAGAAAAAGGGGGGATGACAGTGGATGTGACGCTCTGGCAAAAGTGCCTTGTTCGTCTGGAAAATGAGCTGCCGGAGCAACAATTCAACACCTGGATACGCCCGCTGCACGCCGTCGAGTCCGGGGAGGACCTGCGCCTGCTTGCCCCCAACCAGTTTGTCCTCGACTGGGTCCGCAAGCACCATTTCAAAACCATTTCCGAGGCCCTGCAACAGATCGGGCCTGACTGCCACACCCGCGTGCAACTCGATATCGGCAGCACCCAGAAAATTCCCGCACCCATGGCCCCGGAACCGGGCGGCCACACCGGCGCACCCGCGGTGCACCACAAGAGCAGCCTGAACCCGGAATTCACCTTCGACAGCTTTGTCGCCGGCAAATCCAACCAGCTGGCGCGCGCCGCCTCCATGCAGGTCGGGGAAAACCCCGGCGGTGCCTACAACCCGCTGTTCATCTACGGGGGTGTCGGCCTGGGCAAGACCCACCTGATGCATGCCGTTGGCAACCTGATCGTGCAAAACAACCCCTCTGCACGTGTGGTTTATCTGCATTCCGAGCGTTTCGTCGCCGACATGGTGCAGGCCCTGCAGCACAACACCATCAATGAGTTCAAGCGCTTCTACCGCACCGTCGATGCCCTGCTCATCGATGATATCCAGTTTTTTGCCGGCAAGGAGCGCTCCCAGGAAGAATTCTTTCATACTTTCAATGCCTTGCTTGAGAGCCAGCAGCAGGTGATCCTGACCTGTGACCGCTATCCCAAGGAAGTGAGCGGCCTTGAGGAACGCCTCAAATCGCGTTTTGGCTGGGGGCTGACCGCGGCCATCGAGCCGGCCGAGCTGGAAACCCGCGTGGCCATCCTGATGAGCAAGGCCGAGCAGGCCGGCATTGATTTACCCAGCGACGTGGCCTTCTTCATCGCCAAGCGGATCCAGTCGAATATCCGCGAGCTGGAAGGCGCCCTGCGGCGCGTTGCCGCGAGTGCCCGCTTCACCGGCCAGCCGATTTCCCTGGATGTTGCCAAGGAAGCCCTGCGTGACCTGCTCGCGCTGCAGGACAAGCTGGTCACCATCAGCAACATCCAGAAGGTCGTCGTTGAATATTATAAAATTCGCATTGCCGAACTGTTGTCGGCACGACGCACACGCACGATCGCGCGCCCGCGCCAGGTGGCCATGGCACTTGCCAAGGAACTGACCACGCACAGTTTGCCGGAGATCGGCGATGCCTTTGGCGGACGTGATCACACCACGGTGTTGCATGCCTGCCGCAAGATTGCCGAACTGCGTGAAAGTGATGCGCGCATGAACCAGGATTACAACAATCTGTTGAGAACCTTGACAACATAATGTGGACAAGCTGTGGATGGTTTTGCAAACACAAAGTTATCCTTTTTTATCCACAGCCCGCACACAGGTCGTCACACGATTAAACATAAACTGTCAGGTCGTGTAGTGCTATGAATACAGGGGTGTTTACGTGCTTGTCCACAGATATTGGCTGGACTAATAAACACAACTATAAAACATATATAACTTGATATTATTTTTTATACTTATGAAATTCAGTATTCAAAGAGAAGTCTTTTTAAAGCCCCTTCAGCAAGTCATCGGTGTCGTTGAACGACGTCAAACACTACCCGTGCTGGGTAATGTTCTGCTGACGACGACGAAAAAAAATATCAAGACTGACCGCAACGGACCTGGAAGTGGAATTACAGGCACAGGTTGCAGTCACGGTGACCGAGACCGGTGATATCACCTTGCCGGCACGTAAACTGCTCGATATCTGCCGCACTCTGCCGGAAGAGGCGAAGATCGATATTTCCGTAAAAAAAGATCGTTGCTATATCACCTCGGGGAAGAGCCGCTTTACCCTGTCGACATTACCGGCCGACGAGTTTCCTGTTGTCGACCGGATTAAAAGTGCGCGCAAGTTTTCCATCGCTGAAAAAGATCTGCACGGCCTGATTGAGCGCACCGCCTTTGCCATGGCGCAACAGGATGTCCGTTATTACCTGAACGGCCTGATGCTGGAAGCCGACGCAGGCGTGTTACGCGCGGTCGCCACTGACGGACACCGGCTGGCGATGTGCGAGCTGGCGGTGGATGTCGGCGACAGCAGCGGTCCCCAGGTGATCGTGCCGCGCAAGGGTATCCAGGAATTACATCGTTTGCTGGACGAAAACGACAGTACGTTGCAGATCGAAATCGGCGAAAACCATATCCGCATCAGCACCGCTGAACTGCGTTTTACCTCCAAGTTGATTGACGGCCGCTTTCCGGATTACACGCGCGTGATCCCGAAATCGACCGACAAATGCGTGGTGATCAAGCGTGACCAGTTGCGCCAGGCACTCACCCGTACGTCGATCCTGTCGAATGAAAAATACCGTGGCATACGCCTCGATGTTTCTGAAAATAACATTAAAATTCAAGCACATAACCCTGAGCAAGAGGAAGCGGTCGAAGAAATCGAGGCGCGTTATGAGGGCGAACCCATTGTGGTGGGATTTAATGTGACCTACCTGCTCGACGTGCTGAATGTCATCGAGACCGAGGACGTGGAACTGCAGATGAGCGATGCCAACAGCAGTGCCCTGATCAATAACCCGGGTGGCCAGGATTGCCGCTATGTGGTCATGCCCATGCGGCTTTAGTGGCCCGCACTCACTGCGGCCCATCCAGTCCAGGCGCTGCCCCGGCAATGCCAACACCATCCATGGTCCTGTTGTCCTTTGAAATAAAAAACTTTCGTAATATCCAGCACAGCCAGCTTGCCTTTTCACCCGGCCTGAACCTGATCACCGGTGAAAATGCCGCCGGCAAGACCAGCCTGCTGGAGGCGATTTATTGCCTCGGGCGAGTACGCTCCTTCAGGACCGCTGTGTCCGAGCAGGCCATCCGTTACGGGGAATCCTCCTATCGACTGGTTGGGCGGGTAGGTGAGGTGGAGGGCCGGACCCTGCCGATCGGCATCGAGCGTCAGGCAGCCGGTCTGCAGGTTCACCTCGATGGACAACCCATCAAGCGCCTGTCGGACCTGGCAGGGCGTTTTCCGGTACAGGTCATCAGTGCCGATACCCCGACGATTCTCAGTGGTGGTCCGCGCTATCGGCGCCAAGCGCTGGATTGGGCGTTGTTTCACGTGGAACACACCTACCGGGAAACCTGGCAGCGCTACAACCGTTCCCTGCGTCAACGCAATGCTGCACTGCGGACCCAGCAGGCGGCAGCGGCGATCCATGCCTGGAATACGGAACTGCTTGAGGCAGCCGAGCAAATGCACCGCTTGCGCGCGGGTTATTTTGAATCCCTGGAGCCTCGCCTGCGAGAGGAAATTGAACACCTCCTGCCCGGGGCAGAGGTGTCGCTCAGGTACCAGCCGGGCTGGCCGGCCAATGCCGACCTGTCCGAGGTGCTGGTGAGTGCGCTGGAGAAAGACCGGTTGCGGGGGTATACCCGCTTTGGACCGCAGCGTGCCGATTTCAGCCTGTCGATCGATGGCCACAGTGTTGCCGCCCATTGCTCGCGCGGGCAGCAAAAGGCCATGACCGTTGGCTTCCTGCTGGCCCAGGTCAAACTGCAACGCGACCGGGAGGCTCCCATGGGTGCTTTTCTGCTCGATGACCTGTCCAGTGAGCTGGACGCCGGGCACCGTTCGCGCATCCTTGGCGCGCTGCGGTCGCTGGCGACCCAGGTGTTTGTGACGGCCATCGATGCCGCCGCGATCGATGTCGAGGATCGGCAGGACGCGCGCAGGTTTCACGTGGAACATGGCGACATTCGAGCGGCGCGATAAGGTATAATGAGCCGCTTAACTACAGGGCGCTAGAATGGCAGAGAAAAACAGCTACGACTCATCAAATATCAAGGTTCTAAAAGGCCTGGACGCGGTACGCAAGCGTCCGGGCATGTACATCGGCGACACCGATGACGGCACCGGTTTGCACCACATGGTGTTCGAGGTGGTCGATAATTCCATCGACGAGGCGCTGGCCGGTCATTGCAGTGAAATATCGGTGGTGTTACACAGCGATAATTCGGTGACGGTCAGCGACGATGGCCGCGGCATTCCGGTGGACCTGCATTCGGAAGAGGGCATCTCGGCGGCCGAGGTGATCATGACGGTGCTGCACGCCGGCGGCAAGTTTGATGACAACTCCTACAAGGTCTCGGGTGGTTTGCACGGGGTCGGTGTGTCCGTGGTGAATGCGCTGTCCGAAAGCCTGCGCCTGACCATCCACCGCGATGGCCAGAGCTATTCCATGGAATTCAACATGGGTGTGCCGGTCGCGCCGCTGGCGGTCACCGGGGAGACTGCGCGAACGGGCACGGAGATACGCTTTTTGCCCAGCCCCGCGATCTTTGCCGACACCGAGTACCATTACGATATCCTTGCCAAACGCTTGAGAGAACTGTCTTTTTTGAACTCGGGTGTACGCATACGGCTGACTGACGAGCGCACCGACAAGGAAGATATTTTTGAGTATGAGGGCGGTATTCGCGCCTTTGTTGAACACCTGAACCGCAAGAAGACGCCGCTGCATCCCACCGTGTTTTACTTCAGCAGCATCGAAGGATGGTGTCGGCGTCGAGCTGGCCATGCAGTGGAACGACTCCTACCAGGAAAACATCTTTTGCTTCACCAATAACATTCCGCAGCGCGACGGCGGCACCCACCTGGCCGGTTTTCGTGGCGCCCTGACGCGCACGCTGAATACCTACATGGAGAAGGAAGCCCTGATGCGCAAGGCCAAGGTATCGGCCACCGGCGACGATGCCCGCGAGGGTCTGACGGCCGTGCTGTCGGTGAAGGTGCCGGACCCGAAGTTTTCCTCGCAGACCAAGGACAAGCTGGTGTCATCCGAGATCAAGGGCATTGTCGAATCCCTGGTGAACGAGCAATTCCAGAACTACCTGCTGGAACAACCGGCCGAGGCGAAGGCGATTACCGCGAAAATTATCGATGCCGCCCGGGCCCGCGAGGCGGCGCGCAAGGCGCGTGAAATGACGCGCCGCAAAGGCGCCCTCGATATCGCCGGCCTGCCCGGCAAACTGGCCGACTGCCAGGAGCGCGACCCGGCCCTGTCCGAACTGTTCCTGGTGGAGGGTGACTCCGCCGGCGGCTCCGCCAAGCAGGGGCGCGACCGCCGCACCCAGGCCATCCTGCCGCTGAAGGGCAAGATCCTCAACGTCGAGAAGGCGCGTTTTGACAAAATGCTTTCCTCGGTCGAGGTGGGCACGTTGATCACCGCGCTGGGCTGCGGCATCGGGCGCGAGGAGTTCAATGCCGACAAGCTGCGTTATCACCGCATCATTATCATGACCGACGCCGATGTCGACGGCTCGCATATCCGCACCCTGCTGCTGACCTTTTTCTACCGCCAGATGCCGGAACTGATCGAGCGCGGCTATATCTATATCGCCCAGCCGCCCCTCTACAAAATCAAAAAAGGCAAGCAGGAACAATATGTTAAGGATGATGCCGCGTTAAACGCCCTGCTCCTGTCGTCGGCCATCGACAGGTCACAGCTGTACGTCAACCCGGAGGCGCCGCCGCTGAGTGGCAGCGCACTGGAGAGCCTGGCAAACGACTACATGATGGTGATGGCCTCGATTCGCCGGCTCTCCCGGCGCTATGACCCGGACATGCTCGAGAAGATGATCTACATGCCGGTTCCCGGCGAGGCGGACCTGCAGGATCCCGAGGCCATGACGGCCTGGTTCAGACAGCTGGAAGCGCGCATGAATGCCGGCCTGATCAATGGCCAGCGTCACCAGGCGGTGCTTGCCCCGGGCGTCGAGGGTCAGGGATTCAGCGCAAAGATCAGCAAGTGGACGCATGGCATTGTCTCCCTCGAGCAAACCATCGGTCAGGAATTCTTTGCCAGCCCCGAGTACGAGCGCATGGCGGCACTGGGCAAGCAACTGGACGGCCTGCTGAGCACGGGCGCCTATATTCAGCGGGGCGATCGTCGCGAAGATGTCAGTACCTTCAAACAGGCACTCAACTGGCTGATGGACGAGGCCAAGCGTGGCCAGCACATCCAGCGCTACAAGGGCCTCGGCGAGATGAACCCCGAGCAGCTCTGGGAGACGACGCTGGACTCGGCCAACCGGCGGCTGTTGCAGGTGCAGATCGAGGATGCCGTCGGCTCTGATGACATCTTCACCACCCTGATGGGTGACCAGGTCGAACCGCGCCGCGACTTCATCGAGAAGAACGCCCTGTCGGTTTCCAACCTCGATATCTAGTCAATACCGGCAGCGCCGGCGCCAATTCGAAGTCGGGTAGAATGGCCGAATTATTAATGGCATAACGGCTAATATTTTATAAGCTTTTGTTTTTTATATGTACATTTTTATTGTAAGCAATAATATTGTGGTTCACATGTGTGCCGTCCGTCCCTAACCGACGCCCGGCAATTGAAAATAGCCGCTACCAGCTGTGAAGCATGAAGGCCTCGCACGCCGCGAGTTTTAAGCAGCCCTTAATCCTGGCGGGATAAGCTTGCAATACTTATACTGCACACCAAAATTGGAGTGGTGATGAAGCTTTTGCCCGGGAGAAAGCTTCCCATGATGCGACAATTCGGTCGCATGCATTTCCCGCAATAGCTATTCACGGTAATCATTTTCCTCGCGGCGATTGCGCCGGGGCTGGCCTGTGGCTGCTGCCCGGCCGTGGCTACTTCGATAACATGAATGCCTTCTTCGCGGAGAACGGTTATGACGTGATTGACCAGACCAGCACACCCTCGAATGAAATCGGCTTTGTGAATGCCTGGGGCATGGCGGATGAAGACCTCTACAGGCAGGCGGGCAAGGCGGCTGATAAGGCCCATGAAAAAGGTGCGCCATTCTTTTTTCATGTCATGACCACCTCCAACCACCGGCCCTATACCTACCCGGAGAATCGCATTGATATCCCCTCGGGCGAAAACCGGGCAGGGGCGGTGAAGTACACGGACTGGGCCATTGGCGACTTTCTTGCACGGGTCAGGGACAAGCCCTGGTTCGAGGATACCGTGTTCGTGATTGTTGCCGACCACACCGCAGGCAGCGCCGGCAAGACGGCACTGCCGCTGGCCCGATATCATATCCCGCTGCTTGTCTACAGCCCGGCCAATATCAAGCCCGGCAGGGTCGAGAAGATTTCCAGCCAGATCGACCTGGCGCCAACCCTGCTGGCGATGCTGGGGATGGAATATGACTCGTTTTTTTTCGGCAAGGATATTCTGCAAATGACACCCGCCGAGGAACGCGCCCTGGTTGGAAACTACCAGCACCTTGGGCTGTACACAGAAGGCGTGTTGTCAGTGAGCAGTCCGCGGAAGAAACTCACCCGGCAACTGAACCCCGAATCCGGCACACCGCAAATACACGAGGTCGGTAGCGATGATCCGCACATGCGTCGCAACCTTGCGTATTACCAGGGCGCCAGCTTCGTCTACAGCCACCGCCTGAACGACTGGGATTCAGCGATGAGGGTGTCCAGCGGCCGCTGATCAGGCGGCGCTGATCCCGTGCCGAATTGCCGGTACCTGCCGGGCTGCATCCATTCCAGTATCGTGTTTCCCCTGGCGTGTGTGCCGGGTATGAAGGCATGGCGGCCTGATTTCATGCATAGCGTAACGCGATATAAATTATAATTAACTGTAATATATATAATTAATATTAATGTTTTCTATAAATATATTGCGTTATGTAGAATTATACCCCCGCATGGCTCACCCCTGCAGGGGCCACGGGCAGGCAGGGCGTGCGTGAGGGTGCATGCTGTGAATACTGCCCGGCCGCCGGCGCGGGCTATTTCAGGGTCGTGATCTCGGCCATACGCGCCTCGATCCAGCCGGAGGCCTCATCGAGGATCTGCTGGGCCGTTTTACCCTGCGGCGAGATCGGTGCGCCGATGCGCACCTGGATGACGCCCGGGCGCTTTATGAAGCTGCGGCGTGGCCAGTACTCGCCGGCATTGTGCGCCACCGGCACGATCGGGTAACCCGTCTGCTCGGCGAGTACGGCGCCGCCGATCCGGTAACGGCCTTTCTGGCCGGCCGGGATGCGCGTGCCTTCCGGAAAGATGACGATCCAGTTGCCATCCTGCAGGCGTGCCCGGCCCTGGGTCACCAGTTGCTTGATGGCCGCCTTGCCGGCAGCCGCGCCTGATGTGGATGCATTTCATCAGCGCCAGCCCCCAGCCGAAGAACGGGATCCACATCAGTTCGCGCTTGGCGACCCACACCTGCAGGGGAAAAATCTCCTGCAGGGCGATGGTCTCCCAGGTCGACTGGTGCTTGGCAAAGACGATGCCGGGCTCGCTGGTGATGTGTTCCAGGCCCTGGACCTCGTGGGTCAGCTTGCAGGTTACTTTCAGCCACCAGAGGATGAAGTGGACCCAGTACTGCAGCAGCGACCAGCGCAGTTGCAGCGAGAAGGGTGCTGTCAGCATGAGCAGGATGGCGAAGAGCACGATGGAAACCGGGAAGACGATCCAGAAAGCCAGCGAGCGCAGCCAGATTGATATCGAGGACGTTTCGCTGGGCATCCGTGGGCTACTGTACTTTTAAAAGGCTGTCGACGGCACTGTACAGGTCATTGAAGACCGGCACGCTTTTGTCGAGTTCGGGGTCGCTGACGGTGCGGCTGCCCTTGCCGGTCCTCACCAGTATCGGGCTGGCGCCGGCAGCGGTTGCTGCCTGGATGTCGCGCAGGGAATCACCGATAGCCGGCACGCCGGTCAGTTCCGTATGCAGGCGCCGCGCGATGTCATTCAGCATGCCGGGTGCGGGTTTGCGGCAGTCACAGTGATCATTCGGGCCATGCGGGCAAAAGAACACGGCATCGATCATGCCGCCGGCATCGCTGACCTGGCGCTGCATGGTTTCGTGGATGCGCGCCAGGGTGTCGAGGTCGAGCAAGTTGCGTGCAATGCCGGACTGGTTGGTCGCGACCACGACACGCCAGCCGGCGCGGTGCAGCCGTGCGATTGCCACGAGGGAGCCGCGAATCGGTTTCCACTCGGCCGGGGACTTGATGAAGTCATCGGAGTCCTCGTTGATGACGCCGTCGCGATCGAGGATTACGAGTTTCATTCCATGTCCCTGAACTCGGAAACGCGTATGCGGCCGTTGATCATGCGGGATTCGCGCGATTCTATTTTTTCCATTTTGTCCCAGAATGCCTGCTTGAGGTCGAAGTCAGCGGCGATCGCGGTACCGATTAACAGGATAAACAGGTCGGCACATTCCTCGGCCAGTTGGCCGGTGTCTTTTCCCTTGGTCACGCAGGCGGAGATCTCGCCGAGTTCCTCGGTCATCAGCGCCACCCGGTAGGCAAGTTCTTCCCCGCCGGTATTTTTAAAGTCGTGCTTGTCATGGAATGCCTGGACGACATCGAGCATGCTTGAGTAGGAATCCTTGTTGGTCATTGTTGCTTACCCGGGTTTTGTGTTCACTGGTGTCGGCTGCTGAATAGAGTGTTATTCAATACCATGACCCTTGCCGGCTGCAGTGAAAACGGTTGTTCAGGACTGCAGTTTTGAGATATCCGCGACCCGCAGGAACAGTTCCGAGACGACATTTAACAGGGCCAGGCGGTTGTTGCGCAAGGCCGTATCATCCGCCATGACCATGACATCATCGAAGAAGGCATCGACCGGTGTCTGCAGGGCCGCCAGTTCACACAGTGCCCCGGTATAGTCACGCATTTCGATTAGTGTGGCCGTTTTTGATTCAAGTGCGGCGATTGCGGCTGCAAGTGCCTGTTCCGCCGGATCCTGCAGCAGGTCTGTTTTAAAAGTGTCCGCAATGGGCGTTTCGGCCTTGCGCAGAATATTGCGAATCCGCTTGTTGGCCGCGGCCAGGCTTACGGATTCAGGCAGCCGGCGAAAGGCATGTACGGCACGCATGCGCTGGTCGAAATCGAGCGGACGTTGCGGCTGTCGCGCCAGTACCGCTTCGAATTCATTGGCGTCATAGTCGCCCTCCAGGTAGTAGGCGCGCAGGCGCTCCATCATGAAGGCAAACAAATCGGCACTGATTTTTCCGGCATTGAGCTCCGCCGGCAATGTTGCAATGCTTGTCTCAATCAGTGCATGCAAATCCAGGTCGAGCTGTTTTTCGATCATGATGCGCAGTACGCCGAGGGCGGCACGGCGCAGACCGAACGGATCCTTGTCACCGGTGGGCGGTTTGCCAAGGGCAAAGATTCCGGCAAGTGTGTCAAGCCGGTCTGCGATGGCAAGGGCCTTCCCGGTGACGCCGGTCGGCAGCTGATCGCCGGAAAAGCGCGGCTGGTACTGTTCGTCCATGGCGGCGGCGACGGCTGAATCCTCGCCATCGTGCGTGGCGTAATAGCAACCCATGATGCCTTGCAGTTCGGGAAATTCCTGCACCATGCTGGTCAGCAGGTCACACTTGCACAGTGTAGCTGCGCGGATGACGTGGGCGGTGTCCTGCCCGAGTGACTTTGCAACCACGGTCGCAGTGACGGCCACGCGTCGTTGTTTGTCGCCGAGGGAGCCGAGCTTTTGCTGAAAGGTGACATTGTCGAGTCGTGCAGCGAGACTTTCCAGGGTATGTTTGCGGTCCTGCTCCCAGAAAAAAGCGGCGTCGTCGAGTCGTGCCCGAATAACGCGCTCGTTACCGGCCTGCACCTGGTCGGGGTCGCGGCTGGCAATGTTGGCAATGGTGATAAAATTCGGCATCAAGCGGCCATTGCTGTCCATCACCGGAAAATATTTCTGGTGGTCCTGCATGCTCGAAACCAGGGCCTCGGCGGGGACATCAAGATAGCGCGGGTCGAACCCGCCGGTGATGGCAACCGGCCATTCAACCAGTGCAGTGACTTCATCGAGCAGTGCATCGTCTATACGGGCGCTGCCGGAGATGGCCTCCGCGGCCTCGATGGCCTGGGTGCGGATTGAATCCCGGCGGCGGTCCATGTCCACCAGGACATGACCGCTGGTTTCCAGTGTCTCGACATAGGCAGCAGGCTCCGCGATGGCAATGCGCTCGTTGTGGTGAAAGCGATGCCCGCGGCTGTAACGGTCGGACTCGATGCCGAGGATATCGGCCTTGATCGGCTGGTCGCCATGCAGCAGCACGATCCAGTGCAGTGGCCGCACGAATTCAGTGTCCGAACTTCCCCAGCGCATGCGTTTCGGCGCCGGCAGTCCTTTCAGGGCCTGCTCGATGAGCCCGGGTATCACGGCAGCGGCCGTTTGCCCGGTTTCGGTCAAACGCAATCCCAGGCAAAGGCCCTTGTCGGTTTTCAGCTGTTCCAGTTCATTTACGCTGACCCCGCAGGAACGCGCGAAACCTTCCGCCGGTTTGGTTGGATTACCGTCTTCGTCAAATGCGGCCTTCAGTGCAGGGCCGCGCTTGATGACCTCGCGGTCCGGCTGGGTCAGCGGCACTTCTTTAACAAGCAGTGCCAATCTGCGCGGAGTGGCGTAGGCGTGGCTGACGCCGTGTGCCAGGTGGTTATCAGTCAGCAGCTTGCTGACGGTACTGTGGAAGGCATTGCTCAGGCGGCGCAGTGCCTTCGGGGGCAGTTCTTCCGTGCCGATCTCGACCAGCAGGTCCTGTGTTGGTGTCATGACGCTTCTTTTCTGTTGACCAGCATCGGGAAACCAAGTGATTCACGGCGTTCATAATAGGCCTCGGCAACCTGTCGCGAGAGCGTGCGTATCCTGAGAATATAGCGCTGGCGCTCGCTGACCGAGATGGCGTTGCGCGCGTCCAGCAGGTTAAAGGTATGCGAGGCCCTGAGCGCCATTTCATAGGCCGGCAATGGCAGGCCGGCATCGATCAGGCGACTGCTTTCGCGCTCGCATACATCGAAGCCGTCCAGTAAGGATGCAACATCCGCCTGTTCAAAGTTATAGGCCGACATTTCAACCTCGTTCTGGTGGAACACATCGCGGTAGCTCACCGGGCCGTCCGGTCCCTCGGTCCATACCAGGTCAAATACGCTTTCAGCCTCCTGCAGGTACATGGCGATGCGTTCCAGTCCGTAGGTAATTTCACCCGTGACCGGCCGGCACTCGAGACCGCCGACCTGCTGGAAATAGGTGAACTGGGTAACCTCCATGCCGTTCAGCCAGACCTCCCAGCCGAGCCCCCAGGCGCCGAGAGTGGGCGATTCCCAGTTGTCCTCGACAAAACGAATGTCGTGTACCAGCGGGTCGATGCCGAGTTCGCGCAGCGAGCCCAGGTAGAGTTCCTGGATATCCAGCGGTGAAGGTTTCAGTACCACCTGGTACTGGTAATAGTGCTGCAGCCGGTTCGGGTTTTCACCGTAACGCCCGTCCGTTGGCCGCCGCGAGGGTTGCACGTAGGCACAGCGCCACGGTTCGGGCCCGATCGCGCGCAGGAAGGTTGCCGGGTGAAAGGTACCCGCGCCGACCTCCATATCAAGGGGTTGCAGCAGGACGCAGCCCTGCCTGCTCCAGTAGGTCTGCAGCGCAAGGATAAGGTCCTGAAATGTCTTCGGTGCTTCGGTCACGGCTTGTTGTTCATGATTACACGGGCTGCTTGCAAGCCGCCCAGTATAGCGTGCAGTGCTGCAAATTTCCCCAAACACGCGCCTCCAGGCTGATTTCATGCCGGGCGCATGTTTTTTGCCGTGCATTGTGCTAAATATGCCAGTCATGGAGCCGGCGACCGGCTAAAGCCTTCCGCCGCGCTGGCCGACAGATTACCTGTATTCCCATGGAGGACAGGCATGACTCAGCTGATTCTCGAGCCGACGGCACAGGCCCAGTGGCAGACCCTGGTGCAGGAGGCGCAACTTGCCTGCGATCGTCACCTGGATGAAACACTGGAGAGTTACCTGGTGTTTTTGCTCATGCGTTTTGCCGCCAGACCCCAATGCACGGCCCGCATCATGGCCGAAGATTATCTCAGGTCGCAGGCACTGCACGGTGAACAGCGCGTGGAAAAGCTGCGTGAAGTTGGCGACCACTGCCTGATATTCTCCGGATTGTTTCCCCAGCTTGCCGAGCGGCGCCTGGTGCGTATCGGCTATTTTGTCGCCATCGGACAGTCATCCTACCGGCAGCTCTCGGACGTTATGGACCGCAGCTGGGCGGCCGTCTATCAGCGTTTGTCGGAGACCTTTATAGTGCTGATGGATATCCTCCACGCCATGCGCGAGACCGGCGGTCAGAGTATATTGACGCCACTGCAGGCAATGGACCTCTGGCAGGACACCGGCAGTCGCCGCAGTTACCAGCAGATCTGTGCCAACGGGAACCTGGTCCCGCTCCCCGTAACGCCTGAAAAACACTGATTCTCCTGTGCTTTCTGTCTAAGCATGTCTCGCATGAGGTAGAATTGCGCCCGGAATAAAACAGGGATTTTTACTGGCATGGCCCCACAGCGTAAAGCACTGGCACTGATATCCGGCGGACTTGATTCGTTGCTGGCCGCGCGTGTCGTTATGGACCAGGGTGTCTATGTTGAAGGTATCAATTTTTATACCGGCTTTTGTGTTGAGGGTCATACTCATGCAATCCGCATGCAGGATCGCGCACGCCCGAAGCGCAACAATGCGCTCTGGTCAGCCGGGCAGCTCGGCATCAAGTTGCACATTGTTGACATCATCGATGAATACAAGGATGTCGTCATCAATCCGAAGCATGGTTACGGTGCAAACCTGAACCCCTGCCTGGATTGCAAGATTTTCATGGTCAGCAAGGCGCGTGAATGGATCGATGCAAATGGATTTGATTTTATTATCACCGGCGAAGTGGTTGGTCAGCGTCCGATGTCGCAACGTAAATACACCATGCCGGTTGTCGCCCGTGATTCAGGCGCTGATGATCGGCTGGTGCGCCCGTTGTGCGCGCAAAATCTTCCGCCCACGCTGGCGGAGAAAGAGGGCTGGCTGGATCGCGACAGGATGTATGCGTTCAATGGACGATCACGCAAGCCACAGATGGCGCTGGCGAGGGAATTTGGTTTTGAGGACTATGCACAGCCGGCCGGAGGCTGCTGTTTTCTGACAAACAGGCAGTATTCCGTCAAGTTGTCCGACCTGTGGAGTTCGCGCGGCCGGCGCGAATATGAACTGGATGACATTATGCTGCTGAAGGTTGGCCGGCATTTGCGGCCGCGCCCGAATTTTAAAATCATTGTCGGTCGGGAGGAAGGTGAGAACCGTTTTCTTGAAGGTTATCGCAAGCGTTTTACGCACATGCTCTCCAGCAGTCATACCGGTCCGCTGGTGTTGCTGGATGGTGAACATATAAAGGAGGATGATCTTGAGCTGGCCGCGCGGCTGACGGCACGCTTCGGCCAGGGCCGTGACGCGGCGCGTGTCAGTGTTGAAGTGCATGCCAGCGGCGCCATGCAGACCATGGATGTTGTGCCGATGCCGACCGAACAGATCCCGGCAGACTGGTATCTATGAGCGCCACAATTATCGATGCACGCAACCTGCTCTGCCCGTTGCCGGTGATACGTACCCAGGATGGCGTGGAAGATTTGCAGCCGGGTGACCTGGTTGAGGTGTTGTGCACGGATCCGGGCGTAGTGCATGACATACCGGTCTGGTGTCAAATGTGGGGTCATGAGATTTGTGAGATCGATGACCGGAAAGATCAAATCACGATCACTATCTGTATTGGAACCCGGGACTAACTGATTCATGACGCATACTCACCTGCCCGATCCGATGGACGTGCGTTACCGGGAAGTGCGCAAGGTGACACTGGTTGGCGCCGTCCTTGACCTGTTGCTCGGTGTCGTCAAGATTATCGTCGGGACGACCTCCGGCTCCCAGGCGCTGGTCGCCGATGGCGTGCATTCCCTGTCTGACCTGGCAACGGACTTCCTCGTCCTGTTTGCCGCGAAACATTCACATCGTGAAGCCGATGCCGAGCATCCCTACGGGCATGGCCGGATAGAAACAGCGGCTACCGTCGCGCTCGGTGCGGCCCTGATCGTTGTCGCCCTTGGTATCAGTTATGACGCTATACGTCGTATGCTGGCGCCGGAACTGCTGATGCACCCCGGCATGCTGGCAATGCTCATTGCCCTGATCTCGGTTGTTTCGAAGGAAGTGATATACCACTATACCGCCAGGGCGGCACGCCGTTTGCGCTCGAAAATGTTGCTGGCAAATGCCTGGCACAGCCGTACTGACGCCATTTCCTCGATTATCGTGATGATCGGCGTCGGTGGCGCAATGGCGGGCTATCCATACCTTGATGCCATTGCAGCCGTTGCGGTTGCCCTGATGATCGCAAAGATTGGCTGGGACCTGCTGTGGAAAAGCCTGCAGGAGCTGATCGATACCTCGCTTGATGAAGAGCAGCTGGAGGCCATCCGCAACTCGATCATCGGTGTCGACGGTGTACATGCCCTGCACATGTTGCGCACGCGGCGCAGTGGCAATGATGCGCTGGTCGATGTTCACATCCTGGTTGACCCGGCGTTAAGCGTGTCCGAGGGCCACCAGATCGGAGAGCAGGTGCGCGGTGTGCTGATTGACCAGATGGAAGAGGTTTCGGATGTGACCGTGCATATCGATCCCGAGGATGACGAACTTGTCTCGTCGTCCAATCAATTGCCGTCACGGGAAGAAATCCTGCAACGCCTGGAACAGCAATGGCAGGGCCTCGACCTGGGACCGGGCATTGACCAGGTGATGCTGCATTACCTCGATGGCAAGGTACATGTGGATGTCTTTCTGAAGATGGCAGGGCATGGACGCCGGGCTGATGACCGGGCTGACGGAGCGTATCCGCACGGCCGCCCAGCGGGCCGAGGATGTCGGTGATGTCACGGTCAACTTTCGCACCTGATATGCACCAAAGTGGCGCATTTTTAATAAAAAACGCACCATAGCAGTGCGCTTGTGGTTACATGCAGGGGATGTAAGCGCCTGAAATAGCTGCAGTTGCCAGCATCGGCCTTCATGGCATAATTCGTGCTCCTGTAAAAACAGTCACGGCCCTTTTTTCGAGCATGCCGTCATCCCCGCGGTGGTGGTCTGTGTTTCTATCGCCCTGTCAACTGGAGGAGTTGTAATGTCTGTAGCCAAAGTAAACAAGATGATGAAGGACAACGGCGTCAAGTACGTCGATATGCGTTTCACCGATACCAGCGGTAAAGAGCAGCATGTAACCATTCCCGCCAGTGTTGTGAATGCCGACTTTTTCAAGTCAGGCAAGATGTTCGATGGTTCCAGTATCGCCGGCTGGAAGGGTATCAACGAGTCCGACATGGTGCTGATGCCGGATACGACAACCGCCGTGATGGACCTGTTCAGCGATGAGCCGACCATGAACCTGCGCTGTGACATTCTCGAGCCGACCAGTATGAAGGGCTACGAGCGCGACCCGCGTTCCATCGGCAGGCGTGCAGAGGCCTATCTCAAATCAACCAAGATTGCGGATACTGCCTTCTTCGGACCCGAGCCCGAGTTCTTTATTCTGGATGACGTGCGCTGGGGCTCTGACCTGAGTGGATCCTTCTGCAAGGTTGACTCCGAAGAGGCCTCCTGGAATACGGAACGCGTATACGAAGACGGTAACATCGGTCATCGCCCCACCGTCAAGGGCGGTTATTTCCCGGTCCCGCCGGTCGACTCCCTGCACGATATGCGCGGCGCGATGTGCCTGGCCCTGGAGGAGATGGGCGTCAGCGTCGAAGTGCACCACCACGAGGTCGCGACCGCCGGTCAGTGTGAAATCGGTACCCGCTACGACACCCTGGTCAGTCGTGCCGATCAGAACCAGATCCTCAAGTATGTCGTGCACAATGTCGCGCATGGTTACGGCAAGACCGCCACCTTCATGCCGAAGCCGATCGTGGGCGACAACGGCAGCGGCATGCATGTGCACATGTCGCTGGCAAAAGACGGCAAGAACACGTTTACCGGCAACAAGTACGGCGGGCTCTCGCAGCAGGCCCTTTACTACATCGGCGGCATCTTCAAGCATGCCAGGGCGCTGAATGCATTTACCAATGCCAGCACCAACAGCTACAAGCGACTGGTGCCGGGCTTCGAGGCGCCGACATTCCTCGCCTACTCGGCGCGTAATCGTTCCGCCTCTGTGCGTATTCCGTTCGAGTCCAACCCGAAAGGGCGCCGCATCGAGGTGCGTTTTCCGGACCCCACCGGCAACCCCTACCTGGCCTTTTCCGCGTTGTTGATGGCCGGTCTTGACGGCATCAAGAACAAGATCGACCCGGGCGCACCGATGGACAAGGACCTCTACGACCTGCCACCGGAAGAAGAGGCGAAGATCCCGACTGTATGCAACTCGCTGGACCAGGCGCTGGATGCACTCGACAAGGATCGCAAGTTCCTGACGACCGGCGGTGTGTTTACGGATGACATGATCGACGGTTATATCGAGCTGAAGATGGAAGAAGTCACCCGCCTGCGCATGACCACGCATCCGATTGAGTTTGATATGTACTACAGCCTCTGATCTTCAGGTTGTAATTGTCTGGAAAAAGCGCTCCCTTCCGGGGGCGCTTTTTTTTGCCTGCAGGAAAGGCCGCCCGGGCACGGCCCGGGTTGTGCCCGAGGCGACGCCCGCAAGGACTCCCCGGCGCTGCGGATTTTTTCCACACTATCCTTGTCGAACTAACAGTTGGTTTTGTCGGCTTTTCTCCGCCTGCCCGCATTTCGGGCGACGAACTCAATGGCCGCCATTCACTGCTAATCCGTATTGCATAGACGCTGTGGCACAGCTAAGGTGTTTACTATGAAGAAATTACTGGTTTTGCTCGTACTGGTCAGCTGTGCCGTCGAAGCAGAGATCTACAAGTCTCAAGATGAAAAGGGTGAATGGGTCTATTCAGACAGGCCATCACCGAGTGCGCAGCGAATGAAACTGCCGCCTCTGTCCACCTACACGCCGACTGAGCAAGCGCAGCCGCCTCAACCTGACCAGCCAGCGGTGGCGGCGGGCATTTACAAGAGCATGGTATTTGTCGAGCCGCTAAATGATCTGGTCATCCGCGATCAAACGGGTGAGGTGGCTGTAAGTCTCAAACTGGACCCGCCGCTGAAGAGACGGCAAGGGCATGAAATCCAGTGTTATATCGATGATGAGCCCCATGGCGAAGCGGTTGCGAGTGCAAAGTTTACGCTGAAGAACCTGGATCGTGGCACCCATGTGCTGGGTGCCGTTGTGTTCGATGCCGGGGGCAAGGCGCTCTTCAGTGCCGACCCTGTGACCATCCATGTAAAACGGGTCTCGGCTTTAAATGCGGTAAATTTAAACAATCCGGATAACCCGAAGAGCCTCAGAAATCCGGATAACATTGCCAATAATCCCAACAATCCCTACAACATCAAGAATAATCCGAATGCACCCGGCCCGATAAACCCGAACCTGCCAAGATCAAAACCGCCTGATTCCAGGTAACACCCCCCCGGCAAAATAATCAGATACTGGCATCATCGCACCATATTGGTGCATAATGGCTATGCCCGTGTTGTCGCCTGTTCCGGCCACACGGCCATAGAGTGTTCTTATCTGATTGATATAAAAAGATAAGTTTATTATCCACCAGCCATTTACGGTTCGCTCGTATTCTGGTTTGGTTCTTGCAGTAACGCTGTGTATGCCCAAGGCCCACGATTACCCCGAGAAGTTCGCCGAGCAAATAATCGAGCACCAGAGCACGGCGCTGCTGGTTTTCAATACACGGCTGCAGCTGGTTTTTATCAACAGTGCGGGTGAAATGATGTTTGCACACAGTTCGCGTCACCTGTGCGGGCGGTCAGTGCATGCGTTGCTTGCCAATTCCGACGAGATGGTTGAACAGCTGGCGGCAACGATTACCTCCGAACAGGTCATTATCAAGCGCGGTTGCCGGCTCGAGCTGCCCGAGACAAATGAGCTGCGTGTGAATTGCACGTATACCCCGATGAGTGAGGACGGGACAGTCAATAGTGTGCTGGTGGAGATGCGCCAGATCGACCATCACCTGCGTATCGAAGAGGAGGAGCGTTTGATCAATCAGCAACAGGCCACTCATGCAGTGATCCGCGGACTCGCCCATGAAATCAAAAATCCGCTCGGTGGGTTGCGCGGGGCGGCACAACTGCTGGAACGCAAAGTCGATGACGAGTCACTGAAGGAATACACGCAGACTATTATCAGAGAGGCGGACCGTATGCAGGCCTTGATGGACCGCATGCTCGGTCCGAATACCATCCCGCGGCTGCAAGCCGTGAATATACACGAGATTCTGCAACATGTGCGCGGCCTGGTGCTGGCTGAAGCCGGCGACGGCCTGAAGATAGATCGGGATTATGATCCGAGCCTGCCGGAACTCACTGTCGACCGGGATTTGCTGACACAGGCGATCCTCAATGTTGTGCGCAATGCCGCACAGGCCTTGAAGGGTACAGGCACGATCAGGCTGCGCACCCGGGTGCAGCGTAATTTCAATATTGGCTCACGCAAGCACCGCCTGGTTGCATGTATAGAGGTGATCGATAACGGCCCTGGCATAGACGAGATGCTGCAGAAGCAGGTTTTTTTTCCGATGATTACAGGGCGCAGTGATGGTACCGGACTGGGGCTTTCCATTGCACAGGCATTGATCAGCCGTCATCAGGGCTTGATTGAATGCAGCAGTAAACCGGGTAAAACGGTGTTCACAATACTGTTACCACTGGATAAGAAGGCATGAGTCATAGCAGTAAAATATGTGTCATCGATGACGACCGTTCAATACGTTTTGTCCTTGAAAAGGCCCTTGAGGGTGCCGGGTTGGAGGTTGCCAGTTACGCGTCGGCAGACAGCGCACTGACAGCAATCAGCAAGCAGGAACCGGCGGTAATTGTTACCGATGTCCGTATGCCTGGCATGGATGGCCTGGAACTGCTGGAGCGTATAAATCAGCTGTTCCCGGAGTTGCCGGTCATTATCATGACGGCACACTCGGATCTCGACAGTGCCGTATCGGCTTACAAGGGCGGTGCCTTTGAATACCTTCCCAAGCCGTTTGATGTGGATGCGGCCGTGGCACTGGTTAACCGTGCGCTGGATGTGCGCACGGAACAGCCGGCCGGAACATCTGCCGCTGATGCCGGGCCGGCTGTTCCGGAAATTATCGGCAAGTCGCCTGCGATGCAGGAAGTGTTTCGGGCAATCGGGCGCTTGTCGAGATCCAATGCCACGGTATTGATCAATGGTGAGTCAGGCACCGGCAAGGAGCTGGTTGCGCTGGCGCTGCATCGGCACAGCCGGCGTGCGGACAAACCCTTTGTTGCGCTCAACATGGCGGCCATCCCGCGTGATTTACTTGAATCCGAATTGTTCGGCCATGAACGCGGCGCATTTACCGGCGCGCAGAACAGCCGCGCGGGACGTTTTGAACAGGCCGATGGCGGGACCCTGATGCTGGATGAAATCGGGGATATGCCGGCGGAACTGCAGACGCGTTTGCTGCGGGTGCTGGCCGATGGCGAGTTCTATCCGGTTGGTGCACATACGCCGAAGCAGGTCGATGTACGTATTATCGCGGCGACCCACCAGGACCTGGAGCAGCGGGTGCGCAACGGGGAATTTCGTGAAGACCTGTTTCATCGACTCAACGTGATCCGGGTAAAAATTCCATCGCTGCGTGAACGTGCCGACGATATCCCGATGTTGATGAGGTATTTCCTGGAAAAGGCGGCACACGAACTCGAGGTTGAGCCAAAATCGGTGACCGCCGAGGTCGAAAAGCTCCTTTCCAGCCTGGCCTGGCCAGGCAATGTGCGACAGCTGGAGAACCTGTGCTCGCTGGCTGACCGTCATGGCGCCTGGCCAGGAAATTCGCAGAGAGGATCTGCCCGATGACCTGCTGCAATCAACCGGCGAATCCGGTGTCGCAGGAAGTGACTGGCAGTCCCTGTTGCGCCAATGGGCCAGGCTGCAGCTGGCCGCCGGTAAGGCCCCCTTGCTGAAGGAAGCGCTGCCGGCCTTTGAACGCATTTTGATCGACGCCGCGCTGCACTACACCGGCGGGCGTCGCCAGGAGGCGGCACGCCTGCTCGGCTGGGGCCGGAATACACTCACCCGGAAGTTGAAGGAGCTGGATTTGCCGGGCAGCAATTGAAACGCATGCTGATTTTTCTACAGGCACATCTTTCGGGTTAACCAGCGGACGCTGCTTTCCATGCAGTGCTCAGCCGGCACTGCAGCCGGGGACGGCGTGCGTGTGCAGCGACAGGCTGCCGGTCAGTTGGCGGACACCTGACATGTCGTGTTCGGCCAGGTAGTCGAGGATGCCCCGGTTGATGGTCTTGCAGATCAGCGGGTCATAGAAGAGCGCAGTGCCGATGCCGACCGTGGCGGCGCCGGCGATGAGAAACTCGAGGGCATCATTGGCCGTGGTAATTCCGCCCTGGCCGATAATCGGGATGTTGTGGGCTTTGCAGACCTGGTGGACCTTGTGCACCATCAGCAAGGCAATCGGCTTGATGGCCGGACCCGACAGGCCCCCCTGGTTATTGCCGATCACCGGGGTGCGTGTACCGGTGTCGATGGCCATGCCCATCAGGGTATTGATCACTGCAAAGCCGTCGGTGCCGGCCTCGATGCAGCGGCGTGCATTGTCGGCAATGTCAGTCTGGTTGGGCGACAGCTTGGTGATCAGGGGTTTTTTCGTGACCGCCCTGCAGGCCGCGACAACCCGTGCCGACATGTCCGGGTCGTTGCCGAAGGCCACGCCGCCCTGCTTGACGTTCGGGCAGGAGATATTGATTTCGATTGCGTCGATCTCTGAATCATCGAAGCGCCGGGTGACCTCGGTGTATTCCTCGAGCGTGGAACCGGATACATTGGCGATGAACCGGGTCTCTGAAAAATCGAGTGTCGGAAGAATGTTGTTAATGACATGATCGGTGCCGGGATTCTGCAGACCGATGGCATTGATCATCCCGGCCGGGGTTTCCGCAATCCGGTGCGCAGGGTTACCGAGTCGTGGCGCCAGCGTGGTCCCCTTCAGGCACACGGCGCCGACATCACGGTTGGAAAAGCCTTCAACCCGCGTATATTCTTCGCCGAACCCGACGCAACCGGACAGCAGTACCAGGGGTGTGGCAAGCGACAGGCCGCAAAAGTCCACGGCAAGTTTTTTTTGTTCAGCGTCCGTTAGTGCAGCCACAGGGATCCTTGTCCATATGTTTCATGTTGTTCTCTACCAGCCCGAGATACCGCCGAACACCGGTAACATCATACGCCTTTGTGCCAATACCGGCAGTGCCCTGCACCTGATTCATCCCCTGGGTTTTGAACTTGACGATCGCAAGCTGCGCCGGGCCGGCCTCGACTACCGGGAGTTTGCGCGCGTCAGGGAGCATGCCTCGTTGCAGGACTTTCGGGAAACGGTCAGGCCGCTGCGGCTGTGGGGCATCTCGACCAGGGGCACGCGCACCTACACAGATGTCGCCTACCAGCCGGGGGACGCCTTCCTGTTTGGTCCGGAAACCCGGGGCCTGCCGGGCGAGGTACTGGAAAGCCTTGGTCCGGATGCCGTGTTGCGCCTGCCGATGGCCGACAACAGCCGTAGCCTGAACCTGTCGAACAGTGCCGCCGTGCTGGTCTACGAGGCCTGGCGCCAGCAGGAATTCAAACCCTGGATTCAGACTTGATGTCGCGTGCCAGCAGGTTGTGAACAGCGTCTCTCGGTGACAGGTCCATCGTAAAGGATGCGGTAGACCTGTTCGGATATCGGCATATCAACCCTGTATTTTCGCGCCAGCTGTACCACTTCACGGGCGGTGTTGAAGCCTTCCACTACCTGGCCAATTCCCTTTAACGCAATCGCAAGGGGCGTACCCCTGCCCAGCGCCAGGCCGAGTCGACGGTTGCGTGACAGGTCATCGGTGCAGGTCAGGATGAGATCGCCGACACCGGCAAGGCCCATCAGGGTTTCGCGTTTTGCGCCCATGGCATCACCCAGACGGATCATTTCTGCCAGTCCGCGGGTCACCAGGGCAGCCCGGCTGTTGGCGCCCAGCTGCAGGCCATCGGTAATACCGGCAGCAATGGCCAATACGTTTTTGACGGTGCCGCCAAGTTGTACACCCGTCATGTCATCGCTGGTATAGGCGCGCATCACGTCACCGTGCAGGCGGCCGGCCAGGTCGTTGGCAAACTCCGGGTTGTTCGAGGCAACCGTCAGCGCTGTCGGCAGGCCGGCGGCGACTTCCCTGGCAAAGGTAGGACCCGAAATCACGGCAGCCGGGTAGCGGGTATCGAACAGCTCATCGAGGATATCGCCCATAAATTTGCCTGTGCCCTGCTCCAGGCCCTTGGTTGCCCAGGCGATACGCGTGTTATTTTTGAATGAAGGCGCCGCTTTTTCCAGTACCTCACGAAAGGCATGACTGGGTATGGCCAGCAACAGGTCGCGGCTTTGCGAAACGGCGCATGCCAGGCCGGCTTCAATGCCGAGCGTGTCGGGAAACGCGGCGCCGGGAAGAAACGGCCTGTTCTCACGCTCTCTGGAGAGTGTCGCCATGAAGTCAGCTTCGTGGCCCCAGAGGCAGGTTTCACTGCTGGCAGCAAGCCTGATGGCCAGTGCCGTACCCCAGGAACCGGCACCGAGGACAGTAATCGGGGTGCTCTTCACGGGGCCGCAACGATTAGAGGGTGTTCGACGATGGCGCTGCCTTTTGACACTCCGGCTTGTTTTCCTTTATGACGCTTCGGGCACACCGGCCTGTTCAGCGCTTTCATAGCGCTCGGTATAACGCTTGTTAAAATTGACCGGCGGCATCAGGAACTGCGGGAAGCCGCCCTTGGTAACCAGGTCGAGGACGGCTACGATTGCGTAGGGATGCAAAAAGCGCAGGCAGAAGACATGCTGGGTACGATGTAACTGTTCAGGTGTCAGACCTGTAAGGATAAAAATCCCGGCCTGGTGTATTTCAGCAAGGTAGGCCGTTTTATCGCCGACTTTGACTGTAACAGTAAAGGAAAGCACCACCTCGTGGTAATTATCACCCAGGTCCTGGCTGCTGCTGTCCATCTGGATGTTCACCTGCGGCTCCCACTTGGCCGTGAAGATCTCGGGTGAGCTGGGTGTTTCGAAGGATACATCCTTGAGGTAAATGCTCTGCGGCTGAACTATCGGGGTATCATTGTCGTCTTTGGCTGCTGGCTGTTCTTCTTCGGCCATGGCGGGTTTCCTGTAGTTAATTGATGTATGTAGCGGTAGCCAGTTGCAATACAGTGCCTAGCTTTTGCTTAACGGAAGATTTGCATTCTGCCATGCCAGTAAACCGCCTTTCAGGTTATACACCGGCTCAAACCCCTGTTTGCGCAATTTGCTGCAAATAGCGTTTGAAGTCTGCCCACTGCGGCAGCAGACAATGAGCGGCCGCTTGCGAAATTTCTCAAGCTTGCCCATGCCACTGTCGTCGCTCCCGGGCAGGTGAACGGCATTGACAATATGGCCGGCCTGGTAGTCCTCGAGCTTGCGCATGTCGATCATAACGGCATTTTCGTGATTCAGCATGCGGATTGCATCATTTGGCCCGACATTTTTTACACCGCCGATGCGTTGCTGTACCTCACCCGCAATCAGCATGATTGTTATGCCGACCAGTGCCAGCACCAGCAAGGTGTGGTTACCGATGAATTCGACGAGTTGATTGATATCCATACGAGACTGTGAGTTACGTGGATCGGGGCGCAGTATCGGGCGAAGTGCCGGTTCTGGTAATTGCCGGGATAAACCCGGACATCAATCCGGTCGGCTGCAGAAGACTTCACGCATCATGCTGATCAGGCGCAGGGTGCGGCTATCACCAACACGGTAGTAGACGCGGTTGGCATCCTTGCGGGATGCCAGTATGCCCTTGTCACGCAAGATGGCGAGATGCTGTGAAATATTGCTCTGCGAGGTCCCGACACGCTCGACGATATCCTGGACGCTGATTTCCTGGTCTCCCAGGGTGCAGAGGATTTTCAGGCGCAGCGGGTGCGACATGGCCTTCAGCGAGCGCGAGGCGCGCTCGATGTCTTCTTCGCGTGTAATCAATATCTCACTGCTTGCGACCATGCGCCTTGCCCCTTAAATCCCGTTATAATTCGCAGCTTACTGCATTCATTACTAAAACATTATACAATAATAAACCGTTCGGGATAGAGGGAGGAGGGTGGGCCGTGAGTGCCGATCCGCTTCGAGGGTGCGCTGGCGTCGTGCCAGGGTTTGATTTAGAATAAGTCTAATACTTATGACTGAGCAGCAATCATCCAGGTCTACAGACAAGGCGGCAGCCAGGCCGCTGGTGCTGCTGATTCTCGATGGCTGGGGCTATAGCGAGACGACGCAAAACAATGCGATCGCGGCTGCCAATACCCCGGTATGGGACAGACTCTGGAAGCACTACCCGGCGAGCCTGATTCGTACCTCCGGCGCTGCCGTGGGTTTGCCGGCGGGCCAGATGGGTAACTCCGAGGTGGGACATTTAAACCTGGGCGCGGGACGGGTGGTGTACCAGGAATTTACCCGTGTCAGCCGCGCCATCAAGACCGGGTCATTCTTCAGCAATCAAACCCTGACCGACGCCGTGGACAAGGCGGTCGCAACCGGCAATGCGGTTCACATCCTGGGCCTGCTGTCTCCCGGCGGCGTGCACAGCCATGAAGAGCATATTCATGCGATGGTGAAGCTCGCGGCACAACAGGGCGCCAGCAAGGTTTATCTGCATGCCTTCATGGACGGCCGGGATACGCCGCCGCGCAGTGCAAAGTCTACCATCCAGGCTATGGAGGAGGTATTTAAAGAACTGCCGGGTTGCCGCTTTGCCTCCATCATCGGGCGTTACTATGCGATGGACCGCGATCACCGCTGGCCGCGCATCCAGGCCGCCTATGAACTGATCACCCGCGGTGTGGCGGAGTACCAGGCGGTAGACGCGGAGACTGCGCTGATCATGGCCTACGCGCGTGACGAAGGCGATGAATTCGTCAAGGCCACGGCTATCGTGCCGCCGGGCGCACAGCCGGTGCAGATAGAGGACGGCGATGTTGTCATCTTCATGAACTTCCGCTCGGATCGTGCCCGCCAGATCACCCGTCCGTTTATCGAGCCGGATTTCGACGGCTTCGAACGTATAGCCAGGCCGAAGCTTGCCGGCTTTGTAAGCCTTACTGAATACAATTCGGAATTCGATGTTCCCGTTGCCTACCCGGCCGAACGGCTGAAAAATGTCTTTGGCGAATATATTGCCGCGCAGGGCTTGCGGCAGTTGCGGCTGGCCGAAACCGAAAAATATGCGCACGTCACTTTCTTCTTCAATGGCGGCCGGGAAGCACCGTTTGAGGGTGAAGATCGCATCCTGGTGAAGTCACCGATGGTGGCGACCTATGACCTGCAACCGGAGATGAGCGCACCCGAGGTTACCGATAATCTCGTGGCGGCGATCGAGGGAGGCGTCTATGACGTTATTATCTGTAATTACGCCAACCCCGACATGGTTGGTCATACCGGCAAGTTTGACGCTGCGGTCAAGGCTATAGAGGCGATTGACGCAGCACTCGGACGGATCTGCACTGCACTGCAAAAAGCAGGCGGCGAGATGCTGATAACGGCGGACCATGGTAATGCAGAAATGATGCTGAGCAGTGAAACCGGGCAGGCGCACACGGCGCATACAACCAACCTGGTGCCGCTGGTGTATATTGGCAGACCGGCACAAATCGCAGAGAATGGTGCACTCTCGGATATTGCACCGAGTATGTTGTACCTGATGAATATGGAAATACCACCGGAAATGACAGGTACACCGTTGATTGAATTGCTCCCTGCCAGCGCTGATACCGGTCAGCCGACCGCTACAGCTGAAGTCCAGGGCAGAAGTGCCTGAAACCGGCGAAATTTTTCAGTACCTCCCTGCTTGACCTTGTCCGGATGACTGTCCCGGTGCGTATGTTTCATACATCACCCGGGAGCGGTTTTTCTGTTGTCCTCCTGCTGGTGTTTTTCCTTGCCGGTACAGTGCATGCCACTGAAGCACCCCGGGCCGCACATACCGAAAAGCTTGAGCAGCTGCGCGAGCGCATCAGCGCGCTAAAGAATGAACTTGTAGAGATGCGTGGCCAGCGTGATGTCATGCAGGACAAGCTTGAAAAGGCAGAGAAGGAAATCGGCCTTGTAACTGCAACATTGCGCGGTCTCGACAATGAGGCAGAACAGGCGCGCAAGGGGCTGGTGGACCTGCAACGGAAGTTTGATGCAGAGCAGAGAAACCTGGAAAAAACACGGGTAATCCTGGAAAAGGAACTGCAGATTGCCTACATGACAGGCAAACAGGAGCAGATAAAGCTGCTGCTTAACCAGGAAGAGCCGGCAGCGCTTGGTCGCCTGATGGTTTATCACCAGTACTTCATGCGTGCACGGGCACAGGCGATGGAAGATATTCGGGCCACACTGGAGCGGCTTGCAGCTATCGAGCACAAGCAGGCGCTAAAGCGTAACGAGATCGAGGAATTGATCGAGCGGCAGCAGAAGAAATCTTCACAGTTGCGTGTGCGGCAGGACAAGCGGCGCGAAATACTGGCGCAGTTGCAAGACAGGCTGAGCAGCAAGACGGACCAGCTTGTTGCGCTGGAAGAGGATGAGCGGCGCCTGCAACAACTGGTGCAGTCGCTGCAGCAGGCAATCAGGGATATTCTACCGGCGGGCGGCGAGTATGTATCTTTGCGCTCACTCAAGGGCAAGCTGGCCTGGCCGGTGACAGGCCATATATCGATGCACTACGGAAAACAGCATTCTTCCGGAAAATTGCGCTCCCGTGGTATACATATTTCCTCGGCTGCCGGTGCTGATGTGCATGTCATTGCCAGGGGCCGGGTTGTTTTTGCCGACTGGCTAAGGGGCTTTGGTTTGTTGATGATCGTCGATCATGGCGATAATTACATGTCGCTCTACGGGCAGAACAGCAGCCTCTACAAGGAAGTTGGCGAGTGGGTGGATCGCGACGAGGTAATTGCTGCAGCGGGCAGCAGTGGCGGGCGGGTGCGTGCAGGGCTCTACCTTGAACTGCGCAAGGATGGCAGGCCCTTTAATCCGGGCAGCTGGTTTTATGGCAAGCCCGGGGCGCTGAAAGCGCAGGACCGGGCGAGTCGCAGGTAGCGGAATTATTGTATTTTCCGGGTGTCAGACAATAGCTGCCCCCGGTATTATAGCCGGCAGGCTGAAGACTTTTCGTGCCGGCGCCGATACCGCTATAACCTGTCGTGTGATATGGTCACAGGACTGTATTTTTTACAGATAGAGCCTTGAGGCAAGGCGAAAAACCGGTTATCTCCGGATGGACAAAAACACATGAGATTCAAACAACATAATTATCTACTGCTGCTGACCGGCCTGGTTACAGGGGTGCTGATATCGATCGGGCACGGGGTCTTCGCCGAGCGGGATAGCGAAGTTGCGCGGGTGACTTTGCCAATTGAGGAACTGCGTACCTTCACGGATGTATTCGGCCGAATCAAAAACGACTATGTAGTTGATGTCGATGACAAGGAGCTGATTGAAAATGCTATCCGTGGCATGTTGTCCGGACTTGATCCGCACTCCTCCTATCTCGACGCAGAGGACTATACAGAACTCCAGGTGGGTACCAGCGGTGAGTTTGGCGGTCTTGGAATCGAGGTCGGCATGGAAGATGGTTTTGTAAAGGTCATTGCGCCGATTGACGATACGCCTGCGCAGCGTGCCGGTGTCCAGGCCGGTGACCTGATTATCCGGCTGGATGATACGCCGGTAAAAGGCATGTCGCTGAATGATGCCGTCAAGATCATGCGCGGTAAACCGGGTACCGATATTGAACTTACCATTATCCGCGATGGGCTCGACAAGCCGCTTAATATCAGTATCACCCGGGATGTAATCAAGGTAAGAAGTGTCAGGTCGCGCATGCTTGAGCCGGGTTACGCCTACGTGCGTATTTCACAGTTCCAGTCGAAGACGGCGGAGAGTGTCATCGATGCTATCGAGGATCTGATAAAGGAAAATGAAGGTCTGCTCAAGGGCCTGGTGCTGGACCTGCGCAACAACCCCGGTGGTGTTCTCAGCGGTGCAGTTGCCGTTTCGGATGCCTTTTTGACCAAGGGGATGATCGTCTACACTGAAGGGCGTATTGAAGATTCACGCTTGCGCTTCAATGCAACACCGGATGATGTCATGGACGGGGCACCAATAGTGGTGCTGGTAAACCAGGGTTCAGCATCTGCATCGGAAATTGTTGCCGGTGCATTGCAGGACCACAAGCGTGCACTGATTCTTGGCTCCAAGACCTTCGGCAAGGGATCGGTTCAGACAATCCTTCCGCTGAGCAGCGATTCTGCATTGAAGCTCACCACTGCACGCTACTACACGCCCAACGGGCGTTCGATCCAGGCAGAAGGCATTACGCCGGATATTGAACTCGAGCGGGTCAAGGTCGCCTCGGTCAAGGGTAATATCAAACCATTAAAAGAAGCCGATCTGTCCGGCCATCTCGGTAACGGAAATGATGATGCCGATGACAACAAGGGTAATTCCGGCAAGGAAGATACCGATAAGGATGCCAGCGCCGGTGAAAAGCGGGAGGCCATGATCAAGGACGATTACACACTCTATGAGGCCTTGAACCTGCTCAAGGGTATCGCGATACTGCAACAGCGCATGCAATAGGACCAAGCTGCACTGATGAGTCCCCGACCAGTCATGCTGCAGTTCTTTCTCGCAGTATCGCTGGTTTTTATTTCAGCAGCGGTCGTTGCTGATAATCCTGCCACGGCTGTGCCTCGGGCCGCACTGCCTGCAATAGCACTGATCATCGATGACCTTGGCAACCGGGGCGCGCAGGACGAGCGCGTTATTCAGCTGCCGGGGCCGGTTGCCTGTGCCTTTCTTCCACACGCGCCTTTTACTGCATCGCTCGCAATCAGGGCACACCGGCAGAACAAGGAAGTGCTGTTGCATTTGCCCATGCAGGCGGATGGTCATGAACGGGCCCTGGAGGAACAGGGCGTGCTGACGCAGGACATGACGCGACAACAGTTCCTGGAAACCCTGCAACACGACCTTGGAGCAGTGCCCCATGTCAGCGGACTCAACAATCATATGGGCAGCTTGCTGACCCGCCACTTCGAGAAAATGGTCTGGCTGATGCAGTCAATCAGGCAGCGCGGCTCGTTGTTTTTTGTCGATAGCCGGACAACCGGCGTGACGCTGGCAGGCAGACTTGCAAGTATCCATAGCATTCCGACCGTTGACCGCAATATATTCCTCGACAACGACCTGGAGCCTGAAGCCATTCGCGCGCAGTTTCGCCTGTTGCTGGAAACGGCACGCAGGCGGGGGACGGCGCTGGGCATCGGCCATCCACATGCGGCGACCCTGGAAATTCTGCGTGAGGAAATCGACAACCTGCACATGCAGGGCGTGGCGTTAATTCCGGTTGCACAGCTGATTGAATTAAAAGACAGGAGAGACAGATTATGGCAAGCGTCCTTGTCCCGTTAGCGCAGGGCTGCGAAGAGCTGGAGGCCGTTACTATCGTCGACCTGCTGCGCCGCGCAGGCATCGAGGTTGTAACTGCCGGACTGGATGAACAGCCGGTGCGGGCTTCCCGGGGTATGCTGCTGGTTCCTGATATGACACTGGATGAAGCCCTGCAGAAGGATTTCGACATGGTCGTGTTGCCCGGCGGCCTGCCGGGTGCTGATCACCTGAAGAGCGATGCCCGTATTATTCGCTTGCTGGTTCAAATGGGCGAAGCTGATAAATTTACGGCAGCAATTTGTGCCGCACCCGCTGTGCTGGCAGAGGCCGGCTTGCTTGAAGGCAGGCGTGCGACCAGTTTCCCCGGCAGCCTGAAGACAGATGCGATCCCCGGTCTCGAGTATGTCGAACAGCCGGTTGTTACCGACGGGAAAGTCATTACATCGCGTGGCCCGGGCACCGCCATGGATTTTGCGCTTGAACTGATTGCAGTGCTGTCAGGCAAGCAGGCGCGCGACGAGGTTGAAGCCGGTTTGCAACGGCCGCCATGCCAGGCCGCAGGTTGAATGCAGACGCTATGCATTCATTAAACAGTATGATTTTCCGCGCAAAGATACAAACAGGGCAACAGCGGGAGTGATCGCGTAGCCCGCCGGCAGTTACATGTCTGATTGTCAGGCCGAGTCGTCGGTCCAGCATGCCAGTAGAATGGCAACACCCAGTCCGGCCAGTATCCAGGTGAGCAGGGGTGCACCCAGAATCATCGCGGGTGCGAAGCCATCCAGGCCATATATGATTGCCGCGGAAAGAATCAGCCCGGTGCCGACAATTGCACTGATGGTGCGGCGGTTGGCACGGCGGACTTCCTGTCGCAGGCGTTTCATTTCACCGGACTTCCATTCAAGCTGCAGTTTGCCGGTTGTCGCCTGCTCCAGCAGTCGGTGTGCCATTACCGGTATACCAGGCAAGCTGTGACTCCACTCCGGTACGCTTTCCTTGATGTTGCGCAGCAAGGCGCGTGGCCCGAGTTGTTCTTTCATGGTGCGTTCGAGAAACGGCTTGGCTGTTTTCCAGAGATCAAGGTCAGGGTACAGCCGGCGACCCAGGCCCTCGATATTCAGCAGTGTTTTTTGCAACAACACCAGTTGCGGCTGGACTTCCATGTTAAAACGGCGAGCGGTCTGAAACAGGCGCAGTAACACATTGCCGAAGGATATTTCCTTCAACGGTTTTTCAAAAATGGGTTCACAAACAGTACGGATGGCAGATTCGAATTCATCCACCCGGGTGCCCGTTGGCACCCATTCCGATTCAACATGCAGCTCTGCGACGCGCCGGTAGTCGCGGTTGAAGAAGGCCATGAAATTTTCGGCCAGGTAGCGCTGGTCAAGCGGGTTTAATGTACCCATGATGCCGAAGTCAACGGCCATGTAACGTCCGTCATGACCAACAAAAAGATTGCCCGGGTGCATGTCGGCATGAAAAAAGTTATGCCGGAACACCTGCGTGAAGAAGATCTCGACACCGCGCTCGGAGAGGGACTTCAGGTCAATGCCGCTGCTGCGCAGTGCATCGATGTCGCTGATCTGGATGCCATAAATGCGCTCCATCACCATAATGTCCTTGCGGCAATGCGGCCAGTAGACCTCCGGCACATAGAGGACATTGGTGCCGCTGAAATTGCGGCGCAGCAGGGAGGCATTGGCCGCTTCACGCAGCAGATCCAGTTCGTCATAGAGATGCTTTTCGAACTCGGCAACGACCTCGCACGGGTGCAGCCGATGTCCCGGTTCCCAGTAGCGTTCTGCCATGCGCGCGATTGTATGCAGCAGCCTGATATCGCGTGTTATGTGCTGGTGAACATTCGGGCGCAGGACCTTGATGACAACATCGGAGCCGTCGAGAAGTTGTGCAGTATGCACCTGCGCAATGGAAGCCGATGCCAGCGGGGTTTCATCGAAATTCCGGAACACAGTCTCGATCGGGTGCCCGTATCCCGCTTCAATGATTTTCCTGGCCTCGCTGCCGGGGAACGGCGGTACATGGTCCTGCAGGCGTTCAAGTTCTTCGGCAATGTCATCCGGCAGCAAATCCTGGCGGGTTGACAGTATCTGCCCGAACTTCACGTAAATCGGTCCCAGCTCCTCCAGTGTTTCACGAATGCGTACACCGCGTGGTTCACGCGTGCGTGGCACCCAGTTCCAGGGCGCGATGTAGTAAAGAAAGCGGACCGGGCGGAACAAATGCGTTGCCAGGATGATTTCATCAAGCCCGTGGCGAACCAGTACGTAGTTGATATGCAGCAGGCGAATGACTTGAGCGGGCCTGATCATGTTACTGGCCGTTTTTATGTTGCAAGTTATTTTTCAGGCGTTTGATGCGTGCTTCCATGCGCTCCACATCCATGCCGATTCGGCTTACAGCCGAGCTGAAATTTTCGGTTTCAATCCGCGACGGCAGAACGCGCAACTCTTCCTGCAGGTATTCGCCGATATCCTGTTCGAGGGTTGCACGGCCATGCTGCAGGGTGCTGCTAACCTGCCGCGCGGCATTGCCAAGCCGGTGTGCGATGAAGTCACCGGTCAGTTTCGACAGCTGCTCTTCCCAGTCGATATCGATCTCATCGAGTATCGCCTTGAAGGTCTGGCCGGTTTCGACATCACCTTCAATGCGCACATCACCCGAGAACAGAGTCTTCCCGGTGTTGCCACCCAGGCCCAGCTGCACCATGCCCAGTGGCGTACCTCGCAGGACGGTAGCGGCTTCACCCTCGAACCGGTCTCTAAGGCGGATGCCTTGCTCTCCCGGCAGTACGTACAGTTTCAGATCAAGGCCACGCAGGTCAAGGGCGATGCACTGTCCATCCAGTCGGGCCATGCGTGCAGCGGCATCCGGGTCCAGGCGCAGGTAGCGATTGATTGCAGACTCAAAGCCGGAAATAATACCCGCTGGCAGTTTCATGTTGAGTGTCTCACCGTAACCAGGACGAAAAAAAGGACCACTGCCCTGAGTCGGCCTTGAGTGAAATGTGTCAGCTCGAACGTCAAAACTTGTAGCCTCTGTGCAGGGCAACAATGCCGCCACTCAGATTGTGGTAGTCACAATCCTCGAAGCCGGCCTGTTCCATCATGCCCTGTAGCGTGGGCTGGTCCGGGTGCATGCGGATCGATTCTGCAAGGTAGCGGTAACTGTCTTCATCCTTTGCAATCAGGCGCCCCAGTTTCGGCAGTACCTTGAATGAATAAAAATCATAGGCCGGTTTCAGGGCGCTGGCGGGTTTCGAGAATTCCAGTACCAGCAGGCGGCCACCGGGCCGCAATGTGAGGAACATGGAATCCAGGGCACGTTGTATATCTGTGACGTTGCGCAGTCCGAAGGCAATGGTTACCAGGTCAAAATGGTTGTCGCGAAACGGCAACTGCTCGGCATTTGCGAGGGCAAAACTGACGTTGCCGGTCACGCCCCGGTCGATAAGCAGCGAGCGACCCTTTGCCAGCATTGCGGCGTTGATGTCAGACAGCACCACGTGACCGCTGTCGCCTACCCTGGATGCCATCAGTCGCGTCAGGTCGCCGGTGCCACCGGCCAGGTCGAGTACCCGTTGTCCCGGCCTGAGTCCGGCCATGTTGATGGCGTAACGTTTCCAGAGGCGGTGAATGCCGAACGACATCAGGTCGTTCATCAGGTCATAGTTGTCTGCTACGGAGTCGAATACCTCGCGGACATGTCCCGCCTTGTCCTTTACCGGGACGTCGCGATATCCGAAATGTGTGGTTTTATCTGGCATAGGAGAGTTGTTGTCAAACAGTCATGAATCTACCGCATGGCGCCCGGGAATGCATCGAAAAACAGGCATCCACACGGCCGAACAGGCACCGGGCTGTTGTTGCGCCTGTTGTTGAAGGCCTTGTCGGTGCGGGAGATGCCGGCCCACGTCTAGTCGGCCTGCTTGCGCCGGTGGCCTGCGGCTTCAAGTTTTTGCAGATATTCCTGCCAGTACCTGTCCTTGTTTTTACCCATGTCATAGAGTGTTTCCCAGGAGAAGATGCCGGTATCGTGGCCATCGTCAAACGACGGCTGGATGGCATAACTGCCAACCGGATCCAGGCGGGTGATGGCAACGTCTTCCTTGCCAACCTGCAAAACCCCCTGCCCGGGTCCATGGCCCTGCACTTCTGCAGAGGGTGAATGCACCCGCAGGAACTCGCAGCTGAATTCAAAGCGTTCACCATCTGCAAAGGCAACTTCCAGTATTCTGGACTTCTTGTGCAGGCTTATCTCGGTTGGTTTGGGTGTATCCGTCATGATCTCTGTACCATTCTGTAAGTGTCGGGGCCTGCCAGCAGCTTTTCAACAGGGCAGAGCAGCAGCCTTGCCCGGGACAGGCATCATTCTCTTCCTGTATCTTTTGCGAAGCGCAGGCAGCTGCCAGGCGCATCGAGGTGCTGTCAGAGTATATACCGGCTCAGGTCTTCATCCTCTACCAGCGCATCGAGGTGCTCACTGACGTAGCCGGCATCGATGGTGATGCTGCTGCCGGGCTTGTCTGTGGCCTCAAAGGAGATGGTTTCAAGCAGTTTCTCCATCACGGTATGCAGGCGGCGCGCGCCGATGTTTTCACTGCGCTCGTTAATCTGGCTGGCGATTTCCGCAATGCGGTCAATGCTGTCCTTTGCGAATTGCAGGCTGACCGATTCGGTATTCATCAATGCAATGTATTGCTCGGTCAGCGAGGCATCCGGTTCTGTCAGGATGCGCGCAAATTCCCTGGCACCGAGTGCGTCAAGTTCTACACGAATCGGCATGCGGCCCTGCAGTTCCGGGATCAGGTCCGAGGGTTTGGAGAGGTGAAAGGCGCCGGATGCGATAAACAGGATGTGATCGGTTTTGATCATGCCGTGCTTGGTTGAGATCGTACAGCCTTCCACGAGCGGCAGCAGGTCACGCTGTACGCCTTCGCGCGAGACATCCGGTCCACTGCTGTCACTGCGCCGGGTCACCTTGTCGAGTTCGTCAATGAAGACGATGCCATTCTGTTCAGTATTTTCCAGCGCACCGAGTTTCAGGTCTTCCTCGTTGATCATTTTCGCGGCTTCTTCATCGCAGAGCAGCTTGCGTGCGTCCCTGATACGCAGCTTGCGTGTCTTGGTGCGGTCGCCGCCGATGTTCTGAAACATGCCCTGCAGCTGGCTGGTCATTTCCTCCATGCCGGGTGGCGCCATGATCTCAACACCCAGCGGTGTTACCGAGACCTCGACCTCGATCTCGGTGTCATCCAGCGTGCCTTCACGCAGGCGCTTGCGGAATTTCTGGCGGGTTTCGGACGTATCCCTGACCTGGTCATTTCCTGCCAGGCTGCGGGCGGCCGGCAGCAGGGCATCGAGGATGCGTTCCTCGGCGGCATCCTCGGCGCGGGTTTGCACCCTGGAGACAGCGCTTTCACGTTCCATCTTGACGGCCATATCGACCAGGTCGCGGATGATGGATTCCACATCACGCCCGACGTAGCCGACCTCGGTGAACTTGGTGGCCTCGACCTTGATAAACGGTGCCCCTGCGAGCCTGGCCAGGCGGCGCGCGATCTCGGTCTTGCCGACCCCTGTAGGGCCGATCATGAGGATGTTCTTCGGGGTGATCTCGGCGCGCAGCGGCTCATCCACCTGCATCCGCCGCCAGCGGTTACGCAGGGCGATGGCCACGGCGCGCTTGGCCGCATCCTGGCCGATAATGTGCTTGTCCAGTTCCTGGACGATTTCTCTGGGGGTCATTTCCGACATGTTGGGCGATGTTCTGTCTGGTTAACGTGAATTTATAGTCATTTAGCAACAATTAGATACATATTAAGGCTCGGCTGATGATCAATCCAGCACCAGTTCCTCGATGGTCAGGCTGTGATTGGTATAGACGCAGATTTCGGCGGCAATATTCAGTGCCTTTTCGGTAATGGCGCGTGCATCCAGCCCGGTATTCTCGATCAGTGCACGTGCCGCCGCCTGGGCGTAGGGGCCGCCCGAACCAATGGCCATCAAGGCGTGCTCCGGCTCGATGACATCGCCATTGCCGCTGATGATCAGCGAGGTGCTGGTATCGGCCACCACCAGCAGGGCTTCCAGATTACGCAGCATCTTGTTGGTGCGCCAGTCCTTGGCCAGTTCGACGGCCGCGCGGGTCAATTGGCCGCCAAACTCATCGAGCTTTGCCTCGAACAGTTCAAACAGGGTGAAGGCATCGGCCGTGCCACCGGCAAAACCGGCGATCACCTTGTCGTTATAGAGGCGGCGCACCTTGCGTGCATTGCCCTTCATCACGGTGTCACCCATCGTGACCTGGCCGTCGCCGCCAATCACCACGTGATCATTGCGCCGCACGGAGAGGATGGTTGTACCTCGAAACTGCTTCACGGTCCTGCTCCTGGAAAATCGGGCGTACGATTGTACACCATTCAGAAATGACAGATCAGTATGAAATTAAAGGGGTTTTACGGGGCGTGATGGCACTCGGCGCCCGGATTTGCGTGCCCGTGGATGGGCCTTGTCGTAGACCTGGGCGAGGTGCTGGAAATCGAGGTGGGTATAGATCTGCGTGGTGCTGATATCGGCGTGACCGAGCAACTCCTGCACCGCGCGCAGGTCACCGCTGGATTCGAGCAGGTGACTGGCAAAGGAATGACGCAGGGTGTGGGGGTGGAGGTCACCGGGAACACCCTGCTTGCGTGCCCATTGCTTGACGCGTTTCTGGATTGCACGGGGACCGAGGCGCGAGCCGTTGCGGCCGGTAAACACGGCCGTTTCGCCGTCGGCAAGTTGCTGCGGGCGCAGCCTCAACCAGGCCCGCAAGGCTGTGATCGCCTTCTCTCCGACAGGTATGACGCGGGTCTTCGAGCCTTTTCCCGTCACTCGAACCATGCGTTCACTGAAGTCCACATCAGCGCAGTCCAGCGCGACGAGTTCGGCGAGACGCAACCCGGAGGAATACATGAGTTCGAGTATGGCAAGGTCACGCAATGCCAGGGTGTCCCCGGTATTCACGCTCAGCATACGTGTGATGTCGTCGACACTGAGCGTATCCGGCAGGTGTTTTTCCGCCTTCGGTGCGCTGACGTCCAGCCCGGGATTGAGACTGACGGCCTGCTCCCTGAGCAGGTAATTATAAAAACTGCGCAGTGCCGAGAGACGTCTCTGGATACTGCGTCCGCTCAGGCCGCGACGGTGACACTGTGCCGCATATTGCCTGACCTGGTGGGTGCCGAGTTTTTTCCACTGCCTGATACCGCTGTCATTGCACCAGTTGAGCAGCTCCGCCAGGTCACGTTGATAGTGTTTGCAGGTGTTGGCGGAAAGCCGTCGTTCCGTCTGCAGGTGATGCAGAAAAGCGTCGATCCAGTCCTGTGAGGAATGCGCCACGACCGGTCAGGCGTGATCAGTCCGCAGCCGGGTTCCTGGTGTTTTCAGCCAGCAGCAGGCCCATCAATTCACCCAGGTGTGTCAGGAACAGGGTACCCATACCCGGATGGAAGCGGCTCGGTTCCTGGCTGCCGATGGCCAGCAGTCCCTGGGCGCTGTTCCGGCCAAGCGGGATCAGGGCGGCAGATTCAATCGCCTCTGCCTGGTCACCGAACAGGTACTTCAATTGCTCTTTTTTGAAGCGTCCGCACTGCGGCTGGCATGACTTGATGAAGGTTTCAAAAAGGACCAGCGCCGTGTCCGGCGCATAGGTTTCCACGCCGCATTCGCGTGCCCGGGCACCTGATACCCCGGCGAGACGCAGCGTGACCGTGTCGGCGCTGAACTCGCCCTCGAGGTTGTCGCGCAGTGTATCAAGCAGGTTCTCCAGCGATGTCGAGTTGATCAGTCCAAGTGTTAACTGGTGCAGGCGTTCATTCAGGCGATTGTTGTCGCGTGCGACATGTACCAGGTCCATCAGTTTGCGTTTCAGCTGGGAATTCTGGTCACGCAGAACCTTGATCTGGTGCTCTACCAGCGAAATGGCAGGTCCGCAGCTGTGTGGAATCTCCAGGGATGCAAGCAGGCTGGGATTGTTTTGAAAGAACTCGGGGTTGTTGCGCAGGTAATCGGCAATGGTTTTCTCTTCCAAAGGCAGTGCTTCCGACTGGGTCTGCTGAGATGTGGTCATAGCTCGATATGTCCCTGGTAGACTGTGGTTGCCGGCCCGGTCATCATCACTGGCTCGCCTTCACCTTGCCAGCTTACCATAAGTTCTCCACCGTTCAGGAATACTTTTACACGGCTGTCGAGGCGCCCCCACAAGCGTCCTGCCACCACGGCTGCACAGGCGCCGCTGCCGCAGGCGAGCGTCTCCCCGGCGCCGCGTTCATAGACGCGCACATGAATGGATTCGCGATTCACGATCTGCATGAAGCCGGCATTGACGCGCTGCGGGAAACGCGGGTGGCTTTCTATGGCGGGACCGAGCTGCGCAAGCGGCGCATGTCCGATCTCATCCACCAGCATGACAGCATGCGGATTGCCCATGGAAAGGGCGGCGATTTCCAGCTCACGATCCTCCACACGCAACGGGTAGAGTGTTGCACAGGCCGGGGCATCGAAGGGGATTTCATCGGGCTGCAGTCGCGGTATACCCATATTGACGGTGATCTGGCCGTCTTCCTCACGAATCAGCCGCAGTGGTCCGCCGGCTGTTTCCACAGTCAGTTCGGTTTTGTCACTCAGGCCCTGCTCGTTGACAAAACGCATGAAGCAGCGGGCACCGTTGCCGCATTGCCCGACTTCACCGCCGTCGGCATTGTAGATGCGGTAGCGGAAGTCTGCCTGGCCTGATGTTGCCCGCTCAACCAGCAGCAACTGGTCACAGCCGATACCGAAGTGCCGGTCTGCCAGCCGGCGGACCTGTTCCGCTGTCAGCGACACGGACTGGTTGATGGCATCGATGACCACGAAGTCATTGCCAAGGCCATGCATTTTTGTGAATTCGAGTTGCATATTTACAGCCTGGTCCGTCCCGGCTATTCAGGCAATAGCCGTTCACCGCGGTACAGGTCCTCGATCGATTCCCGTTCGCGGATCACATGCAGTTGATCACCGTCGACCATGACTTCTGCCGCGCGCGGGCGTGAATTGTAGTTTGAACTCATGGTGAATCCGTAGGCACCGGCAGAGCGCACCGCAAGCAGGTCGCCCGGCTCAAGTGCAAGTTCACGGTCCCTGCCGAGAAAGTCACCGGTTTCACACACCGGCCCGACAACATCATAATTTGTCCTGTCGGAATTGCGTGGTTCTGCCGGAATGATTTCATGCCATGCATCGTACAGGGCCGGTCGCTGCAGGTCGTTCATGGCGGCATCGACGATGGCAAAATTCCTGTGCGCCGTGTGTTTCAGGTATTCAACCCGTGTCAGCAGGATGCCTGCATTGCCGGCAATGGCGCGTCCCGGTTCCAGCAGCAGTTGCTGGGGGCGGCCCTCGAGGTGGGCAAGCAGCTCGAGGGCGTAGGCATCCGGCAGCGGCGGGGTATCCGTCTGCGTGTACTGAATGCCGAGCCCCCCGCCGAGGTCAATATGCCGCAGGGTGATACCGTATTCCTGCAAACGGTCAACCAGCAGCAGCACCCGTTCAAGGGCATCGACAAACGGCGTAATCTCGGTGAGTTGCGAGCCGATGTGGCAATCGATACCGGTGACATCAATATTGGGCAGCGCGGCCGCATGCCGGTAGGTATCGAGTACCGTATCAACATCGATGCCGAACTTGTTGTCACGCAGACCGGTCGAGATATAAGGGTGTGTGCCGGCGTCGACATCCGGGTTTACCCGCAACGACACCGGTGCGACCTTGCCGCACTCGCCGGCCACTTCGTCAAGGCGCAGCAGCTCGGGTTCCGACTCCACATTAAAGCAGCGGATGCCGGCAAGCAGGGCGGCCTGCATCTCGGCGCTGCGTTTGCCGACACCGGAAAAGACTATACGTGACGGGTCGCCGCCGGCACGCAGGACACGCGCCAGCTCGCCTTGTGAAACGATATCGAAGCCGGACCCGAGCTGCGCCAGTACCTGCAGCACGGCAAGGCTGGAGTTTGCCTTGACGGCATAGCAGATAAGGTGCGGGTGTGCGCCCAGTGCTTCGTCAAAGACACGCCAGTGCCGCTCCAGCGTAGCGCGAGAATAGACGTAGCAGGGGGTGCCCAGCTGTGCGGCGATGGCAGCAACATCCACGCCCTCGGCCTGCAGGCGGCCGTCCCGATAGTTAAAGTGGTCCATGACAGAGCGGTCCCGGTCGTTCGGCGCAAATCAGTTTTCAGTTTGCTCGGCTTCTTCCGGCAGATACAGCGGACCTTTTTGCCCGCAGCCAGCCAGCAGGGCGCAGCTGCCTGCAAGCGTGATGAGCAGCACTAACAGCGGTGATGTGATTCGGTGCTTCATGGCATTCGTCCCGTGTGTTCGCCAGTATACGGTCAGCCCACAGTCTGCACCAGCATCGGGCGTGCTGCTGGATCGGCGCCGGTTCGGTGGCATACTAGGCAGCATGGACAGCACAGTGCTCGATGCAATCGAAATAAACCCGCCCGGCAAACCGCAAGCCTGCATTATCTGGCTGCATGGCCTGGGTGCCGATGGCCATGATTTTGAGCCCCTGATTCCACAGCTGGGGATTGTCGAGGAGCATGCTGTGCGCGTGGTGTTGCCCCATGCGCCGCACCGTGCGGTGACCGTCAACAACGGCGCCATGATGCCGGCCTGGTATGACATCCTGCTGGCAGCCGATTTTGGACAGGCGCAGGACAGCGAGGGGATCCGCGCATCGGAGCGACAGCTGCGCGCATTGATTGCGCGCGAAATCGCCAACGGCATGGATTCCAGGCGTATCCTGCTGGCCGGTTTTTCCCAGGGCGGCGCCATTGTGCTGCATACCGGCCTGCGCTATCCGCAGCCGCTGGCGGGCATCATGGCCCTGTCAGCCTATTTGCCGCTGGCCGATACCCTGGAGCGGGAAGCAACGCCGGCCAATCGTTCCATAGCTATCATGATGGCGCACGGAACAAGTGACCCCGTTGTGCCGCTGGCGCTGGCGTCGCTTTCGCGCGATAGACTGCAGCAACAGGGCTATGCGGTCGATTGGCATACCTATTCCATGCAGCATGCTGTTTGTACCGATGAGATCGCAGATATTCGCAGCTGGATTGTTAAAGTGCTGGCAGGCGGATAGTTCCGGTTTTTAGATGCCGTGATTTCTCGCGCAAAAGGTTAACAAAATGATTTCTCTGACCTGCAGACCGGCCGGCGGGTATAAAATATTATTTAATTCAGCAGGATAGATTGCCTACATGGCGATCGAGGTATGGCTGTCGCTGTTTTGCGCCTCGGTCAGTGCAGCTTCGGCACGCTCCAGCAGGGAGATGGCATCATCGCTCTTGTCGCACTCGGCAATGCCATAGCTGGCAACGACCGGGTCGCTGGCGTCAGCGTTCATGGTTTCCAGCCTGGCAGAGAGTTTTTCCACCAGTTGCAAGGCGGAATCGCGGGTGGCTTCCTGCAGGACGAGTATAAAATCACCCTCGCTGTTACAGCCGACAAGGTCTGCCCAGCGGGTCTGGTCTTTCAGCAGCAGGGACAGCCCGTGAAGTGTCGTGTCACGCTCCTGCGCAGTATCGACGCTCATGGCGATAACGGACAAGGGACTGTTGTAGCGCCGGGAGCGGGCGACCAGCGGCCCCATGGAAACCAGTATTCCATGGCGGCTTAACAGGCTGGTCAAGTGCCCGTCATTGAGGGATTGTTCGCTGAGTTCGGCGGCAAGCGCGTCACGTTCTTTTTTCAGCCGCAGATTTTCAGTAATGTCGTGGTAAAAACGGGCGCTGACGCCGGTATTGCCAAGCGTCACGGTCTCAAGGCTCAGCCAGTGCTCGTCGCCGTCCGGTGTGACCCAGTTGATAACCGTTCCCTCGCCAAGCAGGGGTGCAAGCAGCTGCTGTTGCATGGCGCTATCGAGGGTACCCGTCATCATGCCGGTGAGGGCCGTGAAGGCCTGGTTATAGCCACGGATGATGTTGTCCTGGCCGATGAGCAGCATTGCCATCGGGCAGGTATCCAGCAAGGTCAATGCTTCATTTGATGTCAAGTCTTTCATAATTCCTGTATAGCGGTAAGTTCTCGCATCTCTTTAGAATGATTGTAGCTGCAGCCATGCCTGTTTCCCCTGGAATCGGGAGGTTATTGCCGTCCTTGCAGCCGTTTCCGGGCGGCCGCGACCGCTGTGCGCACCTGCCCGGGCGCGGTTCCACCCTGGTGGTTGCGCGCCGCCATGGAACCCTGCAGCGTTAACACGGCAAACACGTCCCCGCTGATGACTGCCGAGAAGCCCTGCAATTCCTCCAGGGACATCTCCGCCAGGTCCCTTTGAGTGTCGATCCCGAGGCGCACGGCCCGGCCGACGATCTCGTGTGCATCCCTGAAGGCGATGCCCTTGCGTACCAGGTAGTCTGCCAGATCCGTGGCAGTTGAAAAACCCTGTTGCGCGGCAGCTGCCATCTGCTGGCGATGTACCTCGATGGCCGGCATCATGTCTGCAAACACCCGCAATGACCCCGACAGGGTATCAACCGTGTCGAACAACGGTTCCTTGTCTTCCTGGTTGTCCTTGTTGTAGGCCAGTGGCTGGCTCTTCATCAACATCAGCAGGCTGAGCAGGTGACCCGTCACCCGGCCGCTCTTGCCGCGCACCAGTTCAGGCACATCCGGGTTTTTCTTTTGCGGCATGATGCTGGAGCCGGTACAGAAGCGATCAGGCAGTTCAATAAAATTGAACTGTGCTGATGACCAGAGAATCAGCTCCTCCGAGAACCGTGACAGGTGCATCATGATAATGGACGCCGCCGCACAGAATTCAATGACGAAATCCCGGTCGCTGACCGCATCCAGCGAGTTGCCGGCCGGGGCATCAAAGCCCAGCAGGCGGGCGCTGTACTCGCGGTCGATCGGAAAGCTGGTGCCGGCCAGGGCCGCTGCGCCCAGCGGCATTATGTTGACCCTTTTCCGGCAGTCCTGCAGGCGCTGATGGTCACGTTCCAGCATGGCCTCCCAGGCAAGCATGTGGTGACCGAAACTGACCGGCATGGCAACCTGCAGGTGGGTAAAGCCGGGCATGATGGTATCGACTTCGTGATCCGCGATATTGACCAGTGCGGATTGCAGGCGTGTCAATGCGCCGCAAAGCCTGTCGATTTCATCGCGCAGGTAAAGGCGCAGGTCGGTTGCGACCTGGTCGTTGCGCGACCGGCCGGTATGCAGCTTTTTGCCGGTCTCGCCGATGCGTTCAATCAGGCGCGCCTCGATATTCATGTGAATGTCTTCGAGTTCTATCGACCAGGCAAAATCATCACGCTCGATATCTGCGCGAATTTTTTCCAGGCCGTCGATAATTTTTTCACATTCCGCCCCGGTAATAATGTCGACGTGGGCAAGCATGCGCGCATGGGCAATCGAACCCTCGATGTCATAATGATAGAGCCTGTGATCAAAGCCGATCGAGGCGGTAAAGGCTTCAACGAAGGCGTCGGTCGATTCAGTGAACCGTCCGCCCCAGGGTTTGCCTGATAAGCTGTCGTCCGTCATGTTGGCACTAACCGGAAAGTCTGTCGCTGGGCAGTATAACCAATCCGCCATCCATGTGCGTTTTCTGCGGGTCGCCGTGCTGAAGGCGTTCAACAGGCCACAGACCTGCAGGCCCGCTCACCGGGCCGGCGGGTTCAGCCGGCAGCCCGGCAGCCTTGCCAGCCCCGCAGGGTTCCTGATCATCAGCCAGGCTGTGTCGATACAGTCATCGAGGTAGCCACCGAACAATTCCGGCGTATTGATGCCCACCATGCGTTGTGCAAGCTCCGTCCCGTTGCCGTCGACGAACAGTATTGTCGGGGTGACATATACCCGGTAGCGGTCGGACAGCCGGGTGGCAGCGGCCCGCTGACCGGAAAAATCCACCACCCGCGAGCCATTGTCGAGCACCAGCTTGCGCATGATGATTTTGTCCCTGTACTCATCACCCAGCAGCATTGGCTGCAGGAAATCCTCTTCCAGCAAGTCACAGTAGCTACAGTAATTTGCCGTGAAGGCGAGCAGGATCGGCAATTGCTTTTGCTGCGCAAGCCGGCCATCGGTATGCAGGTCTTGTGCAATCGGCACGGCAACCTCGGCCTGCGGTGCAGCCGTGGCCAGGCAGAATAATGCACATCCGAAAACAACAGGCTTGTATAATCGTTTCATTGAACCTTTATTAATCCGGTAGAAACAAGCCGATGTCAACCGATCTGTTGCGAATTGCGACCCGAAAAAGCCCGCTGGCCCTGTGGCAGGCGGAGCATGTACGTGAACTTTTGCAGGCAGCGCATTCGGGACTGCAGGTCGAACTCGTCACGATGAGTACTCAGGGCGACCGGGTGCTCGACAGCCCGCTGGCAAAAATCGGCGGCAAGGGGCTGTTCGTCAAGGAGCTGGAACAGGCGCTGCTGGAGGATCGCGCCGATATCGCCGTGCACTCCATGAAGGACGTGCCGGCCGAACTGCCACAGGGCCTGGGGATCGGCGCTATCCTCCAGCGGGAAGACCCGCGCGATGCTTTTGTATCGAATCGATTTACTTCAATCGGGGATCTGCCGCAGGGTGCGACTGTCGGGACTTCCAGCCTGCGCCGCCAGTGCCAGTTGCGCGCGGCCCGGCCGGACCTGCGGATCCTGGACCTGCGTGGCAACGTCGGTACCCGCCTGTCGAAGCTCGACAGCGGGGACTACGACGCCATCGTGCTGGCGTGTGCAGGCCTGAAGCGGCTTGGTATGGGTGCACGCATTACCCGTGCTATCGAGGCTGACGAGATGTTGCCGGCGATTGCCCAGGGCGTCATCGGCATTGAATGCCGCCTTCCTGACGATGAAGCTGCCGGGCTGATCGGGCCACTGGCGCACACTGATACCGGCCTGCGTACCCGCGCCGAGCGTTCCCTGAATGCGGCGCTGGCGGGTGGTTGCCAGGCGCCGGTTGCCGGTTATTCCGAGCTGAAGGACGGCCTGATCGGATTGCGCGGCCTGGTGGGTTGGCCTGATGGGCGCGAAATCATCCGCGCCGCGATCAGCGGGCCACCGGAAGATGCAGAATCCATGGGCCGGGAGCTTGCCGAAGAACTGCTTGCACGGGGTGGCCGCCCGATACTGGAGGCGTTGCTGGGCAGTGAATAAGCGTGTCCTCGTTACCCGTCCTGCCGGCCAGGCGGACCGCCTGTGTGCATTGATCGAGGCGGCGGGCGCTGAAGCGGTGCGCCTGCCCGCCATTGAGGTTCACCCACCCGAAGATACAGGCCCGCTGGAATCCCTGCTGGCTGAACTGGATACCTTCCAGCTGGCGGTGTTTGTCAGCGTCAATGCCGTCCATGCAGGCGTGCCGTACATTCTTGCGCGGCGCAAATGGCCGGCACAGGTGAAACTCGCCACGGTCGGCCCCACATCGACACATGCCCTTGAAGGCTACGGCCTGTCCGTCGACTATGTGCCGCTACATGAGTACAGCAGCGAAGGCCTGCTGGCCGTTGCCGGCCTGCAGGATATGCAGGAGAAAAAAGTTGTCATATTCCGTGGTAACGGCGGCCGCTCGAAACTCTATGACAGCCTGACGGCGCGGGGTGCCGAGGTCGTTTATGCAGAGGTATACAGCCGCACCTGCCCTGTCATTGACTTCCAGGCAGTAATTGCCTTGCTGCAAACCGTGGATATCGTGACGGCCGCGAGCAACGAGACACTGCAGAACCTGTTCGTCATGGCCGGCCCGCAGGGCCAGCCCGGTTTGCGCGAAAAGCTGCTGGTGGTACCCGGCCAGCGCCAGCTCGAACTGGCGGAACAGCTCGGTTTTACCAGGACACCGCTTGTTGCCGGCAATGCCAGTGACGAGGCGATGATGGCTGTATTGGGAAAAATCATTCCGCCTGATCCCGTTTCAGGCCCTTGATGTTTTCTGCGACGGCGGCATAGACGAAGGAGTCCGAGAAGAAGCGTGATTCGTCGAGACCGTTTTGCCTGAACAGCTTGTGCCCGGTCTCGACCATGACCGGTGGGCCGCTCATGTAGACGTCATATTCCTCGAGCCTCGGGTACTGCTTCAGAACCACGTCTGTAACAAAGCCGGTTTCACCAATCCAGTTATCTTCTTCCCGTGGTTCGGAAAGTACCGGCGTGTAACTGAAATTCGAGTGCTCCTGCAGCCATTGTCCCGGCAGCTCGTCGAGATACAGGTCACGCCTGGCGCGTACGCCCCGGAAAAGGTGCAGCGGACGGGTAATGCCGATTTCAAAGGCATGCTCGAGAATTCCCTTGAGGGGTGCAAAGCCGGTACCGCCACCAATCAGTATGACGGGACGCTGGGTATCCTCGCGCAGGAAAAAAGTGCCCAACGGCCCCCTGATCCGCAGCATGACCTTTTCTTTCATGTGGTGAAATACCTGGTCGGTAAACAGGCCGCCTGCCACGAAACGGATATGCAGCTCGATAAATTCATCATCATGGGGGGCGTTGGCAATCGAGAACGACCGCGGTTCGTGGTCCTTGATCAGCACATCGATGTACTGGCCGGCAAGAAATTGCAGCCGCTCGGTGGCCGGCATTCTCAGGTAGATGCGAATCACGTCATGTGCGAGGTGTTCGATTTTTTCAGCGCGGCTCGGCAGCGTTTTTATTTCGATGTCGCGGGCGGCATCGACTTCGCGTACATCGATAGTCAGGTCGGCGGATGGCTGCGCCTGGCAGAACAGTGCCTTGTTGTCTGCCGCATCCCTGTCACTGAGTGCCGGTGGCGGGCCATTCTTGTAGGCGACATTACCCGACAACACCGTACCCATGCATTTTCCGCAGGCACCGTTACGGCAGCCGTAAGGCATGATAACGCCCTGCCGCAGTGCGGCATCGAGCACGGATTCCGGTTCTTCAACGATGAAGCGATGGCCGCTGGATTGTATGGTGACTTGATAGGGCATGCAGAAAATACGTCCCGGTAACAGGGCCGGGCATTGTCGCTGATTTAAAGATGAAGATAAACCGGATTATCTCTGTCGACGGGTGAGTTCGTGAGCGGCGTGGCCGGGATCGTATGCATGACGACGGCAAGGCTAGCTGAACACGGCATACACGGGCGTGTGATCTGAAGGACGCTCAAGTTGCCGGGGTTCCCTGTCAATATTGCAGGCACTGCATTTTTCACAGAGTGCATTACTGGCCAGGATCAGGTCAATTCGCAAACCCATGTTGCGCCGGAAGGCGGCAGCGCGGTAGTCCCACCAGCTGAAACTCTTTTCTTCCTGCTCGAACAAGCGGAACGTGTCTTTCAGCCCCAGGTCGAGAATATGTTGCAGCGCATTGCGCTCCGGTGTGCTGCAGAGAATCCGTTCTCTCCAGGCATCCGGGTCATGCACGTCACGATCTTCCGGCGCAATATTGAAGTCGCCGAGGGTGACGAAAAGCCCGTGCTGTTTCATCTGCATCTCGATGTAGTCCGCTATCTTTGAAAGCCACTCCAGCTTGTAGGCAAATTTTTCACTACCGACTTCCTGGCCGTTGACAACATACAGGTTGAGGATGCGTATGCCGTCAATGGTTGCTCCGAGAATGCGCCGCTGCGGATCATCAAGCCCCGGCACGTCGGTAATGATATCGCTGGCTTCCTGTTTACTGATGATGGCCACGCCGTTGTAGGTTTTTTGCCCGGAATAGATGACATGATAGCCGGCGGCCTCGATGTCGTCCGCCGGGAAATTCTCGTCGGTCAGTTTTGTTTCCTGCAGGCAGAGTACGTCCGGATCAGCAGCAGCCAGCCAGTCGAGCACGTGGGGCAGGCGTACCTTGAGGGAGTTGACGTTCCAGGTGGCTATTTTCATCTTTTTCCTGTCCTGCTTGTATGTCTATATCACGTAGGAGCGAGCGCAAGCTCGCGAACACCAGGCGAGTTATTCGCCAGCTGGCGCTGGCTCCTGCAATTTATCAGAACCCTTCGCCAGCTGGCGCTGGCTCCTGCAATTTCCGGACGATTATGCTGCCAGGCCGCTGTGGCGCAGCAGTGCATCGATGCTCGGTTCGCGGCCGCGGAATTCGATGAACAGTTCCATTGGCTCGCGGGAGCCGCCCTGTTCAAGAATGCTGTTGAGGAATCGCTTGCCGGTTTCGCTGTTGAAGATGCCGGTTTCCTCGAAGGCGGAGAAGGCGTCCGCCGACAGCACCTCTGCCCACTTATAGCTGTAGTAACCGGCGGCATAGCCACCGCCGAAGATATGCGTGAAGCCGTTTTCAAAGCGGTTGAAAGCGGGCGGCTGGATCACGGCGACCTGCTTGCGAACCGCGTTGAGGGTCGCATGGATATCATTGTTTTGTCCCGGCTGGTATTCCATGTGCATGCGAAAATCAAACAGGGCGAACTCCACCTGGCGCAGCATCTGCATGGCGGACTGGAAGTTTTTTGCTGCAATCATGCGTTGGTACAGTTCATCCGGAATCCTTGCGCCGCTTTCATAATGAGCGGCGAACAGGTCCAGCGCCTCGCGCTCCCAGCACCAGTTCTCCATGAACTGGCTGGGCAGTTCGACGGCATCCCAGGCGACGCCGCTGATGCCGGAAACGCCGGCATAATCAACCTGTGTCAGCATGTGGTGCAGGCCATGTCCGAACTCGTGGAACAGGGTGATTACCTCGTCATGGGTGAACAGTGCCGGGTCATCCCCGATGGGGGGCGAGAAGTTGCAGGTCAGGTAGGCTACCGGGGTTTGCAGGCCGCTTGCGGTGCGCCGGCGACTGATGCATTCATCCATCCATGCGCCGCCACGCTTGTGCTGGCGCGCATACAGGTCAAGGAAGAATTCGCCGCGCAGTTCGCCGGCAGCATCATGGATGCGATAAAAATGTACATCGTCATGCCAGCGGTCGATGCCTTCAACGGCCTTGATCTGCAGCCCGTAGAGCCGCTGCACGATTGCAAACAGGCCGTTTATTACCCGGGGTTCGGGGAAATAGGGTTTCAGCTCTTCCTGTGAGATTGCATATTTCCGCTGGCGCAATTTTTCCGAGTAATAGCCGATGTCCCATGCCTGCAGATTACTGATACCGTACTGGTTGCCGGCAAAGGTACGCACCTCATCCAGCTCCTTCGCTGCCGGGCCCTTCGAGCGTGCCGCCAGGTCATTCAGGAAGGCGTTTACCTGGTCGACCGATTCCGCCATCTTGGTGGCCAGTGAACGTTCTGCGTAATTGTCAAACTCCAGCAACATGGATGCTTCATGGCGCAATTCAAGTATCCGGTTCATGGTCGGCGTGTTGTCCCACTTGCCGGCATGGCCCAGGCCAGCCTCTCGACCGGTTCCCGGTCTCACCTTCTCCGGTCCCTGGTCGGATGCGCGCGTCACATAGGCCGTGTACATCTCCTCACGTAACTTGCGGTTGTCGGCATAGGTCATGACCGGGATGTAGGAGGGAAACTCCAGGGTGAACACCCAGCCGTCCATGTCGCGCTGTTCGGCGGTCTGTTTCGCCAGTGAGCGGGCGCTTTCCGGCAGGCCTTCCAGCAGGGCTTCATCGCTGATCTGTTTGTGCCAGGCATTGGTGGCATCGAGCACGTTGTCACTGAATTGCGCGGTGAGTTTCGAGAGTTCCTGCATGACTGCCTTGTAGCGGTCCTGTGAGACCTGGCCGAGTTCGATGCCGGACAGGCGGAAATCACGCAGTTCGTTATCAATGATTTTTTTCTGTGCGGTATCCAGGCGCGTGTATTCTTCGCCGTCGGCGATCTGCCGGTAGGCCTGGTAAAGGCCCTTGTGCTGGCCCATTTCGGTAGCATATTCACTGAGTTTCGGCAGGCAGGCATTGTAGGCATCGCGCAGTGCATTCGAGTTGACGACCGAGTTCATATGACTCACCGGTGACCAGGCGCGGTTGATCCTGTCGTTCATTTCTTCCAGCGGAGTAACCAGGTTTTCCCAGCTGTATTCGGCATTACCGGCAAGCAGTTTTTCAACCTGATTGCGCGCCTCATCCAGTAATTGATCGATGGCCGGTTCGACATGCCCGGGCTTGATCCTGGAAAACGGCGGCAGTCCTGTAAGTTCAAGCAGCGGATTTGTCATGCTGGAAATACCTTTGATTAACAGGGTTAAATACGAATTTTGCAGATTCCTACTTTAGCATGTGCGCCTTGCAACCGCATGGTGAATACCTGACACTTTGCCGCTTGCCGTGCGCGGGCATTTTTCCCGCGCGTGTTTCGGACTTGCGGATAGAGGTGGCCTTGTGACGATCAGGACGTTTGAAAAAAATGTGCCGCAGATTGCGGCTTCGGCCTTCGTGGATGAAACTGCACTGGTGATCGGGGCGGTCAGGATTGCCGAGGATGTTTCACTCTGGCCCAAGGTGGTGGCCCGGGGTGATGTGAACAGTATCGAGATCGGGGCGCGCACCAATATCCAGGATGGCACTATCCTGCACGTCAGTCATGACAGTGAATTTGCACCGGGCGGATTTCCCCTGACGATCGGGGCGGATATTACCGTCGGGCACCAGGCCATTCTGCACGGTTGCACCATCGAGGACCGTTGCCTTGTCGGCATGGCTGCCACGGTCATGGATGGTGCGCTGCTGCGTTCCGGTGCAATCCTCGGCGCGGGCAGCCTGGTACCTCCCGGACGCGAACTGGAAGGCGGTTTCCTCTGGGTCGGTTCACCGGCACGCAAGGTGCGGCCGCTGAGCGAGGAGGAACAGGCCTTTCTCGATTATTCTGCCCGCCATTACGTCGAACTGAAAAACCGCCACCTTGCCGGTGTCTGACCGAAGCCACCTATCGCAAGGCGTTAATAACCGGTGCCGTGTCCGGGCGTATTCCGCGCCACAGGAAAAATGATTCGGCGGCCTGCTCCACCAGCATGCCCAGGCCATCCATGACCCTGAGCGCCCCCTGCTCACTTGCCCAGTTCATGAAGGCGGTCGGTTCGTTTGCGTACATCATGTCATAGCACCAGCTTTGGGGAGTGACCACGCTCGCCGGCAGGGCAGGTACCTGTCCCGAGAGGCTGGCGGCGGTTGCATTGATGATGATGTCGAAGTGCTGCCCTTCCGGTTCATCCAGGCCGCAGCCCTCTGTATGTCCCAGGTCGCAAAAGCTGCGCGCCAGCGCCACGGCCTTGTCGGCCGTGCGATTGGCTATGACCAGCAGGGCCGGTCTTTCATGCAGCAGGGGTTCGATGACACCGCGTGCGGCGCCGCCTGCACCGAGCAGCAGCAGCCTTTTACCGGCGAGTGCTGCGCCGTGATTGAACGTCAGGTCGCGAACCAGTCCCGCGCCATCGGTGTTGTCACCGAAGTGCCTGCCGGATTTGACCAGTAACAGTGTATTGACTGCGCCGGCACGTTCCGCGCGATCGCTGCGCCTGTCGGACAGGGCCCATGCCTCCTGCTTGAACGGCACGGTGATGTTCAGGCCATTGCCTCCCTGTGACTGGAATTCGGCAACCGCAGCGGCGAAGTTGCCGGGTTCGACAAGAATGGCGCTGTATTCCAGTTCCTGGCCGGTTTGTACGGCAAACATCCGGTGAATGCGTGGCGACTTGCTGTGGGCAACCGGGTTACCCATGACGGCATAGCGATCCATAGTCAGCTTATGAACGCCCGTCCTGTAACCACTGCCCGACCGTCTTTGCGTAATACGTCAGGATGGCATCGGCGCCGGCACGCTTGAAAGAGAGCAGCGATTCCATGACCACCGCCTGTTCATCCAGCCAGCCGTTCTGCGAGGCGGCCTTGAGCATGGCGTACTCGCCGCTGACCTGGTAGGCGAAGGTGGGTACCGCGAACTCGTCTTTCACGCGGCGAATAATATCGAGATAGGGCATACCCGGTTTCACCATCAGCATGTCTGCGCCCTCCTCCAGGTCCAGCGCCACCTCACGCAAGGCCTCGTCGCTGTTGGCGGGATCCATCTGGTAACTGTATTTGTTGCCGCCGGCAAGATTGGCCGCAGAGCCCACGGCGTCACGGAAGGGGCCGTAAAAACTCGAGGCGTACTTGGCCGCATAGGCCAGGATGCGGGTATTCCTGTGGTTGCCCTGTTCCAGGGCTGTCCGAATGGCGCCGATCCGGCCGTCCATCATGTCGGAAGGTGCGACGATATCGGCGCCTGCCTCGGCATGCGAGAGTGCCTGCTTGACCAGCACGGCAACGGTCTCGTCATTGAGGACGTAACCATGCTCGTCAACAAGACCATCCTGGCCGTGGGTCGTGAACGGGTCCAGGGCGACATCGGTAATGATGCCGAGTTCGGGCAGCGCCTGCTTGAGCGCACGCACGGCGCGCTGTGCCAGGCCTTCCGGGTTGAAGGCCTCGTGAGCGACCGCGGATTTGTTTTCCGCGGAAATCACGGGAAACAGGGCAATGGCAGGAATACCGAGATCGTGTATCTCCCTGGCCTCGGCGAGCAGCGCATCGATACCCAGGCGTTCGATACCCGGCATGCTTGCGACGGGTTCACGCCGGGTCTCGCCTTCCACGACAAACACCGGGTAAATCAGGTCTGCAACGCCAAGCCGGTTTTCCCGCATCAGCCGGCGCGAGAATTCATCATGACGCATGCGCCGCATGCGGATATCGGGATAACGACCCTGCCCCGGTTTTTTGTCAGCCACTGTTGCTACTCCCTGAATGCTTGAAGACCTGCAGTTTACCTTGCCCGGCACCCGGGGTCAGTTCCTGTGCGTGCCCGGCGGCAATGTACCATTGCGGTCTGTCCGCGTGTAAGCTGAAAAAATGGAAATGAAACAGGCAAAACAGCTTGTGGATGCCGCCGATGCGGGGTTACCGGTAACCCGGCTGCTGGACCGGCAGCCGGTCTCACTGTCCGCCTGGTACGCCGATCCCGTCGGCAAGGACCTGGCAGAGGCGCTGGCGGCAATTGCACAATACGGGCTGCGTTCACGCTTGTGTGAAGGCGTGGACTGTTTCCAGTTGCATGTGCTAATGCTTGCCTGCAATTTCTGGATGGGTCGCAGCATTGAGCCGGATTACGGGCAACTGGCAGCATCGACCGGGAATGACCGTGAGCGTGCCTTGCTGGAACTGGTGTACGGGCAGTTGTTGATCAGTTGTAAATACCGGCATGCCCTGGAACACCTGGACAACGGCTTTTCGCTTGCGGTCGATTATCTCGGTACCCCGGATTATTTTCACCTGGTCAGGCAGCATGAATTGCTCGCCTGCTTGCCGTTATCATCCAGTGCCTGCAGCGCCACTTGAGCTGGAATCCCTGTTAACAGAAGCCAGGGTTATAAAGCGCCTGCAGGCAGGCACAGGCAGGCGCCCTGAAAATACGCACCGGGATACCGTCGGCTAGATAATAAATAAGTCCCGGGTGTCATTTGTTTCCCCTGTGGCTCTTCGATTCAAGAAGTATTTGCGCCGGTACGGGGGATCGAATCGCGCCTGCAAGGCGCTCCTGTGCCGCTTGTAAACACTAAATATTCATATAAAACATAATATTACAGATTTTCCGGCTGCGAGCCTCTAAAGTTACTCCTGTACACGCCGATAACCTGAGCAGAGAGCGCTATGTGGTGCGTTCTGCAATGGGTCCGGGTGTATCACAACAGCCCGGGCCGGATTGCAGAGACACCGGTTTCAATGGCTCCTCCGACGCCGAAAGGCGTTTTCAACCCGCCGAAAGGCGGGTTTTTTTTGCCTGCTGCTTTACAGGCGCCGGTTGCACGCCGCCGTTCGTGTTTACATGAGTCACGAAAAGCTTGCGAAGCTCATTTCAGGACCTGACCCGGCGCTCGAATCAAGCCTTGTTTCAGAGGCTTTCGAGCACCTTTTTCCACAGGGATCAAAGCACGTCAAAGCGGTCGAGGGTCATCACCCTGGTCCAGGCATCGACAAAGTCATTCACAAACTTCTCTTTTCCATCGTTGGCTGCATAGACTTCCGCGACAGCACGCAGTTCGGAGCTGGACCCGAAGATCAGATCTACAGGGGTAGCCGTCCACTTGACCTTGCCCGTGCTGCGATCGCGACCCTCGTAAACGCCCTCAGACTCCGCAGACTTCGACCACTTCGTAGACATGTCGAGCAGGTTCACGAAGAAATCATTGCTCAAGCGTACCGGGCTGGTCGGTGAAGACACCGTGTGCCGATTGACCGGTATTGGCGTTCAGAGATCGCATGCCGCCTACCAGCGCAGTCATTTGCGGCACGGTAAGGGTCAACAGGTCGGCCTTTTCAACAAGCATCTTTGTCGGTGAGCCGTAACTTCTGTCGCTGTAGTAATTACGGAAGGCGTCTGCGGTCGGCTCCAGTACGGCAAACGAATTCACATCGGTCATCTTCTGCGATGCGTCCGTGCGTCCCGGTTTGAACGGAACCTTGACCTTGTGACCGGCGTCACTGGCTGCCTTCTCGATCGCTGCGGCACCACCCAGTACGACCAGGTCTGCCATGGAGACTTTTTTGCCACCGGAAGCCTTGTCGTTGAAGTCCTTCTGGATCTGCTCCAGCTTCTTCAACACCCCGGCCAGTTCTTTCGGGTCGTTGACCGCCCAGCCATTCTGCGGGGCCAGGCGGACGCGCGCACCGTTGGCGCCACCGCGCATGTCCGATCCGCGATACGTGGAAGCGGATGCCCAGGCCGTTCTGACCAGTTCAGGCACGGTCAGCCCTGATTTCAGAATCTTCGCTTTCAGATCGGCAGCGTCGTTGGCGTCAATCAACTTGTGGTCGACAGCCGGAACCGGATCCTGCCAGGCGAATACTTCCTCCGGAATTTCACTGCCCGCATAGCGAGCACGCGGTCCCAGGTCGCGATGCGTCAGTTTGAACCAGGCCCTGGCGAATGCCATGTCGAATTCCTTCGGATTCTTCAGGAAACGCTCGGCGATCTTGCGGAAACCCGGGTCTTCCTTGAGCGAGAGATCCGTCGTTAACATGACCGGCGGGTTGCGTTTTCCTTTGACATGGGCATCCGGTACCGCTGTATGTGCCGACTTGTCGGTCGGTACCCACACTGTTCCACCCGCGGGCGTCTTCTGCTTTTCCCATTCGAAGCTGAACAGGTTACTGAGGTACAGGATGGACCATGCGGTCGGCGTCTGGGTCCAGGCGCCTTCCAGGCCGCTGGTCATGGTGTCTTCCGCATTGCCCTTGCCACACTTGTTCTTCCAGCCAAGGCCTTGCTCTTCGATAGCTGCGGCGGCAGGTTCCGGGCCCACACAGTCCGCTTTCGTGGCGCCATGGACCTTGCCCAGGGTGTGGCCACCCGCGATCAGCGCAACGATCTCTTCATCGTTCATCGCCATGCGACCGAAGGAATCACGGATATCTGCTGCAGCGGAAACCGGGTCAAGATTGCCGCTGGGCCCTTCCGGGTTCACGTAGATCAGACCCATCTGCACAGCCGCCAGCGGGTTTTCCAGTTTGCCGTCCTTGCTGTAGCGCTTGTCGTTTGCCGAGCATCTTGGTCTCGGGACCCCAGTAAACCAGGTCAGCTTCCCAGTCGTCCACGCGACCACCGGCGAAGCCGAGGGTTTCGAAGCCCATCGATTCCAGCGAGACATTACCGGCCAGGATCATCAGGTCAGCCCAGGAGACATTGCGTCCGTATTTCTGCTTGACCGGCCACAGCAGGCGGCGTGCCTTGTCCAGGCTGGCGTTATCCGGCCAGCTGTTGAGCGGCTCGAAGCGCTGTTGACCGCCATCTGCGCCGCCGCGACCGTCAAGCGTACGGTAGGTTCCCGCGCTGTGCCAGGCCATGCGAATCATCAGGCCACCGTAGTGACCCCAGTCCGCCGGCCACCAGTCCTGCGACGTTTTCAATGTCTTCTCGATGTCTGCTTTCAGGGCCTTGAGGTCGACGCTGTTGAACGCCTTGGCGTAATCAAAATCGTCACCGTAGGGGTTGGACCTGGCATCGTGCGAACGCAGTTGTTCCAGATCCAGCATCTCGGGCCACCAGAATTGGTTCGACTTTGGTTCGCCCTCGGCAAAAGCAGTGCTTGATGGAACCAGCGGTGACATCGCTATCGCCAAAGCGGCAAGTAAAGGTATCGTTTGTTTAAGCATTGAAGTTATTCCCCTTGGTCAAGAAACATGGTGTCTCGGTGAGTTCACTTAAAATTGCAAATATCGCTGAATGTTCGTTTGTTCGGGTATTGCGTTGTTCCGTAGCATAAACCTCAGGCTAGACTTTGTCTAGAAAGCTTTGCAAGCGACTGAATAGTAGTTAAGTGTCGAATTATATTCTAATTTTAAGCTGTGCTGCGCAGTACACAGGTGCCTGAAATCCGGGACTTGAGCTGGACGAGATCACCGGCCCGCTTGCCGGGCTCCAAACCGTCTGCATGATTCATGCCGGCAGGCGGGAATGTGTTTTCCGTGCTGTGCAATGCACCTATGGAGATTCCACCAGCCAGTCCCTGGGCTTGAGAAATGAATTGTAGAGTTCTGCTTCGGGGGTGCCGTCTCGCGGATGCCAGTCGTAGCGCCAGCTGACTTCCGGCGGTAATGACATGAGGATGGCCTCGGTACGGCCGCCGGATTGCAGTCCGAACAGGGTGCCGCGGTCGTAGACCAGGTTGAATTCAACATAGCGTCCGCGCCGGTAGCGCTGGAATTCCTTCTCATGTTCCCCGTAGTGAGTGTCCATGCGGCGTTTGACGATTGGCTGGTAGGCCGGCAGGTAATGATCGCCGACACTTTGCATGAATGAAAAGCAGCGTTCGAAGCCGCCTTCATTGAGGTCATCGAAAAACAGCCCGCCGATGCCGCGCGCCTCCATGCGGTGTTTGATATAAAAGTAGTCGTCACACCACTTTTTATAGCGCGGATACACGTCTTCACCGAAGGGTGCACAGGCTTCACGTGCCTGTTGATGCCAGTGCACCGCGTCTTCAGTGAACCCGTAATACGGTGTCAGGTCAAAACCGCCGCCAAACCACCACACTGGTTCGGCACCTTCTTTTTCCGCAATAAAGAAGCGTACATTGGCATGTGATGTGGGTACGTAGGGGTTACGCGGATGGATCACCAGTGATACGCCGAGTGCCTGGAAACCGCGCCCGGCCAGTTCCGGGCGTGCCGCAGTGGCGGATGGCGGCAAGGTTGTGCCGAAAACATGGGAAAAGTTGATGCCGGCCTTTTCAAAAACAGCGCCGTTTTCCATGATCCTCGAGCGACCACCGCCGCCTTCGTCACGCAACCAGTTGTCTTCACGAAACCGTGCCCTGCCATCGAGCTTTTCAAAGGCGGCACAGATGTTGTCCTGCAGCTGCAGCAGGTATTCACGCACCTGTCCTGACTGTTCCTTGCCAATCGTTTTGTCTGTCATTATGGATATATTGCCGGTTCGGAAAATCTATTGCTGCCACAGAGGGCACAGAGTTAAATAATAAATAAAAGGCTTTGCGCGAGAAAGGTTTTTCCTCTATGTGCTCAATGCACTCTGTGGCAATTTTTTTGCATGTTTAGCTGCCGCGCAGGATTTTACCGGATATTCCGTCGCGTATTTCGCTGGGCCGGCCGCTACCGCGCTCGCCGTGCAGGATGCAGTCGACCCGGTCATTGAACGCCTTGCGTACGGCGAGCGGACCGGTTGCCGGTTGCCTGCCGTGCAGGTTGGCGCTGGTTGAAACCAGCGGGCCACCCCATTGTTTGCAAAGTGCGGCAGCGACCGGGTGCGTGGTGATACGAACGGCAAGGCTTGCGTGCCTGCCTCGCAGCCATGCAGGTATTTCGGGCAGGCACGGCAGTACCCAGGTGGTAGCAACCGGCCCGGTTTTTGTAACACGGGATTTTGTCGCAGGGCTCAGCGGCAGCAGCAGGGGCTTGAGTTGTGCAAGGTCACTGGCAACCAGGACGAGTCCTTGCCGGATACTGCGTTGTTTCAGTGCCAGCAGGTGCAGCACGGCTGCAGCATTGAAGGGATCACAACCGAGACCGTATACCGTTTCCGTGGGGTAGGCGATTATTCCGCCGTGTTCAAGCCGGCGCACCGCTTCGCGGATTTTCCAGCTCACGCCTCGCCGGATTCCTTCTCGGCGCCCGGTATCGGTTTATCCCAGGGTTCCACGAATTTACACTCCTGCTGCGGGCATACGCGCTGGGTACCGGAGCGCTTGGTGGTCTTGATGGACGTGATCGGCCAGTGACACATCGGGCAGGGCTGTGCCAGCGGCATGTTCCAGATGGCGTATTCGCATTTCGGGTAGTGTTCACAGGAAAAGAAGATTTTCCCGCGGCGTGATTTGCGTTTCAGGATATTGCCTTTCTTGCACTGCGGGCACTGCACACCGGTGTCTTCGGGTTTTTCCAGTGGCTCGATATATTTGCAGTCCGGGTAGCTGCTGCAGCCAATGAATTTTCCGTAACGCCCGGAACGAATGATAAGGTCCGAGTCGCACTCGGGACATTTGCGTCCTTCAACAACTTCCGGTTCAGAACTGCCGTGTTCTTCATCGACGTTGCGCGTGTAGTCACACTCGGGGTATCCGCTGCAGCCGATGAAGCGGCCGCGCCGGCCCAGCCGGATGTTGAGGGGCTTTTCACACTTGGGACATTTTTCATCCGTTGCCTCGGTGGTGACGTCCTCGCGCTTGACGCTGGTCTCCTTGTCGTCGACCTGGTGTTTGAACGGTTGCCAGAATTCCTTCATCAGTGGCACCCATTCCTTTTCGCCGCGTGCAACCGCGTCGAGTTCGTCTTCCAGTTTTGCCGTGAAGTCGTAATCCACGTACTGGGTGAAGTGCTCGGTGAGGAACTTGCTGACCACGCGTCCTACATCGGTCGGGTAAAAACGCTTCTTTTCGAGCGTCACGTATTCGCGCGCCTGCAGGGTTGAAATGATCGTGGCATAGGTCGATGGTCGCCCGATGCCGTATTCTTCCAGCGACTTCACCAGGCTTGCCTCGGAAAAGCGTGGCGGTGGCTCGGTGAAATGCTGGTCTGCACGGATGTCATTCAGTATGCAGCTGTCACCCTTCTCAAGGGGTGGCAGCATGCTTTCTTCACTGTCCGTCTTTTTGTCATCCTCGCTTTCCATGTAAACGGCCATAAAACCCGGGTCGACAATGGTTGAGCCGGTGGAGCGGAAGCGGTTGCCATCACCGCAGTTGAAGTCAACGCTGACAGTGTTGATGGACGCGTGAATCATCTGGCAGGCAATTGTGCGTTTCCAGATCAGGTCATAGAGTTTGAGCTGTTCGGCGCTCAGGTATTTCTTGATCGCTTCAGGCACGTTGCGCGGATCTGTCGGGCGAATGGCTTCATGCGCCTCCTGTGCGTTCTTTGCCTTGGTCTTGTACGTGCGTGCCTCGCCGGGCAGGGCATCCTTGCCAAAGCGTTCACCTATGAATTCCCGCAGTTCCTTGAGCGATTCCTCGGCAAGATTTACCGAGTCGGTACGCATGTAGGTAATAAGACCGACCGACTCGCCGCCGATTTCCATCCCTTCATACAGCTGCTGGGCAATGCGCATGGTGCGGCTGGCGGTAAAGCCCAGTTTGCGTGAGGCCTCCTGCTGCAGGGTAGAGGTGGTAAACGGTGCCGCAGGATTCCGCCTGCGTTTTTTCTTCTCGACTGCATCAACAACCAGTTTGCCGTTGGCGGCCTTTAACAGTTCCTTTTTTGCGGCGTTGCCGGCGGTTTCGTCGGTAATGGAGAACTGTTTGAGTTTTTCATCGTGTAAATGCGTAAGCCGTGCCACGAATTTCTGCTTGTCTTTTGCAAGGTCGCCTTCCAGGGTCCAGTATTCGCGTGGTTTGAAATTCTCGATGGCGATTTCGCGCTCGACGATCATGCACAGGGCCGGGCTTTGTACGCGCCCTGCAGAGAGGCCGCGGCGTATCTTTTTCCACAGCAGCGGCGACAGGTTGAAACCCACCAGGTAGTCGAGCGCGCGGCGTGCCTGCTGGGCATTGACCAGATCGCTGGAGAGGCTGCGTGGATGATCAATGGCCTCGTTGACGGCGCCCTTGGTAATCTGGTTGAAGGCAACCCGGTACACCGGTTTATCTTTTAATATCTTGCGTTCCTTGAGCAGTTCGCAGAGGTGCCACGAGATGGCTTCACCTTCGCGATCCGGGTCAGTTGCGAGGTACAGGGCGTCTGATTTTTTCATCGCACTGACGATACTGTCTACATGTTTTGAATTCCGCTCGATCAGCTGGTAACGCATTGCGAAGTCATTCTCGGGGTCGACGGCGCCTTCCTTGGGTACCAGGTCGCGTACGTGACCATAGGACGCCATGACTTCAAAGTCCTTGCCGAGGTATTTCTTGATGGTTTTGCACTTGGCAGGTGATTCAACAATTACGAGGTTCTTGCTCATAGGGCAGTCAGACACACTGTGGCAGATCAGCCAGGCTGCTGATCATGTAAGGAGTTTTAATGCAGGCCGCTAACCATGTTGTCAAAAACCAGGTCTTCCACCCATGCATAGGCGGCCTCTTCTCCGGGCAGGTTGAACAGGACCATGAGAATGACCCATTTCATTTGCTCGATATCAAAAAATTCATTTTCCAGTGCCATGGCACGATCGATTGCCAGTTCGCGGCTGGCGGGTGTCAACACACCCATTTGCTCCAGGGACAGGATGAAGCCGCGGCACTCGGTATCCAGCCAGCCCATCTCTGCCTCCGAAAACATGCGGATGGAGCGTTTTGCCTGCATGGCGGGTGCAGCCGGAAGTGTGGCCAGGCCCTCCATCCAGTTGAACGCACGGTCGATTTCCATTAGCGGGAAACCGGCCTTGCTCAATTCCTGCTGGACAGAATCACGGTCGGGTACGACAGGATTGTCATCGTCCATGTAGTAGTTTTCAAACAGGTACATGAGGACGTCGAAGACGTTTTCTTTCATGGTTAACCTTTGTTTTTCAATCTGTTATAGAGGCCGCCCTGGCTGGAAGCGATATAACCGCTCAATTCCAGCTGCAGGAGCATGGAGGAAACTTCGGCTGGCGTCAATCGGCTGCGCTCCACCAGCTGGTCGACGGATGTCGGGTCAAAACCGACTGCGTCAAGCAGTTGCTGGTATTCCTCGCCAAGTTGCTGTGGGCTGCCGGCCGTTTCCGCAGGCAAGCCCGGCGGCGTACAGGCGCCGGCCAGGCTACCCAGTTCATCAATGACATCCTCGGCGGTTTCGACCAGTTTTGCGCCCTGGCGAATCAGATGGTGGCAGCCCCTTGCCAACGGGTTATGGATTGAGCCGGGGATGGCAAATACCTCGCGTCCCTGTTCCATGGCATAACGGGCGCTGATCAACGAACCCGAGCGAATCGCCGCCTCAACCACCAGTGTCCCCAGGCTCAGCCCGCTGATAATGCGGTTGCGTTGCGGGAAATTTTCCGGTTTTGGCGGAGTGCCGGTCGGGAACTCGGAGACCAGGCTGCCCTGTTCGGCAATTTGCCGGGCCAGGTCGCGGTGGCGCGCCGGGTACACCCGGTCGAGACCGGTGCCCATTACTGCAATCGTCGGCGCATTCACATCAAGTGCGCCCCGGTGACTGGCGGCATCGATACCCAGTGCCAGTCCACTGGTAATGATCAGTCCGGCGGCAGCCAGGTGACGGGCGAAGTCAATCGCCGTTTGCTCGCCGGAACTGCTCGGGTTACGACTGCCGACTATCGCCAGTTGCGGTTCACTCAGCAGGCTGACACTGCCATGCACATAGAGCAGTGGCGGCGGGTCGGGCAGTTCCAGTAACAGGACGGGATAGGCCGGATCAAGGCAGGTGATGATGTGATTGTCTGCTTTCTCAGCCCATTGCAGATCACGGGTAATCGATTGTTCATCCGGCTTGCGCAGGGCATCGATCGCCGCTTGTTTCAGGCCGAGCTGACGTAATTGTCCGCTACTGGCCTTGAGCACGTCCGCCGGTATGGCAAAGCTGTCCAGCAGGCGCCGGATGGTGGCGCTGCCTGCACCGGGTGCCTGGCACAGGGCAAGCCAGTCAGTGAGGGTGTCCGTGGATTGCGGGGATGCGGGAGTGACTGCCATGCGGCTGGCCGCTCCGTTATCCCTGATTGGCTGGTTGATGTCTCACTTGTTCACCTTCCCTGGTGTGGTTTGTGTCTGTGTGCCCGTCAGGGGGTACGCACAAAATCATTGATGTGAATAGGCCTGGTTGCCTTCATGACCAGGCCGAAACTGACTTTTTCGAAGGTGCGGAATATCATCACCAGGCCTGCCTCCTCGTCCGGCAATTTCACCTTGTCGAGGCGTATGCCGCTGAACCGGTCACGAATGATGTCACCCTTCTGGAAGACGCGCATCACGTGGCCGATTTCCATACCTTCGCGGGTGCCCAGGTCGAGGGCGACGACATTGAACTGGCCGATCTGGGTAACGCCGTCAATGACCGCGATGATATGGCCCTCGGTACCGGGCGGTGTCGGGTGCGGCTGGAAATACAGGACCGGATTGCCGCTTTCCGCGGGGCGCAGGCGGTGTCCTGCACGAACTTCACGGGTTGTTTCAGTCAGCAGCAGTGTGGTCGGATCACCAAAACGCTGCACCGGCCCGGTGCCGATATACAGTGCCGCATAACCCAGTTCCTCCAGGGTATCCGGATCGATATAGGCATCACCCTTTTCGTAGATGTCAAACATGGCATAATCCCTGCCCTCGATGCCGCGCGCGTAGATACGGTCTCCCGCACCGCTGATTACATGTTCGTCGGCACTCTGCAGAACATAGGGCGCGTTATCCAGTTCATCCTTGTCAACCACGATTGTCCGGGTGAGGAATTGTTTGATGGCATCCAGCGGAATCGTCGGGATGGCACTTTCCAGGCTTTCAGCGCGGATGCGCGGGCTGAGTTTCAGGTCCCCTCGCGTCAGGCGCAGCTGTGGTTTGCCGTCGACATAGACCAGTGTCAGGAGATCGCCGGGATATATCAGATGCGGATTAGCGATCTGCGGGTTGACGTACCAGATTTCAGGCCACAGCCACGGATCGCGCAGAAACATGGCAGAAATGTCCCAGAGGGTATCGCCCTTGACCACGACATAGTGATCCGGGTGGTCCGGGTTGAGTACCACATCGGTTGCAAGGATCTGGCCGGCGAGCAGTAATGCAAAGACCATTGCGAACAATTTCTTGATTGGCATTGGATGTCCCTTTACGTCGAGTTTGTATCGAGCCCTGTCAAGTTTGCGATAGCTGCAAAACCTTTCGGCCGTATCATTCCGGCTAGGCGCGAGTCTAGCGGAAATTCTACGCAAAACAAAACCTTTTGTCCCGCAGCCGACCGCTATATTGCAGATTATGCTAGAGTACGGGCAAGCGACTTTTCCGATTCGTGACAGCAATCACATGGCCATACTGAAAATCCTGCATTATCCAGACCCGCGCCTGCGCACCATTGCCAAACCGGTAAACCGGGTGGATGACACGGTGCGCCAGCTGCTTGATGATATGCTGGAAACCATGTACGCGGCACCCGGCATCGGTCTCGCCGCCACGCAGGTCAATGTCGACAGGCGTGTGGTCGTAATTGATATATCGGAAGAAAGAAACCAGCCTTTATACCTGATTAATCCGGAAATTACGGAACTTGAGGGTATCGAGGAAATGGACGAGGGCTGCCTTTCGGTGCCCGGCGTGTTCGAGATGGTGCAGCGTGCTGACCGGGTCAAAATGCAGGCCCTGGACCGGGAGGGCCGCTTGTTTGAACTCCAGGCAGATGGCCTGCTGGCAGTCTGTATCCAGCATGAGATCGATCACCTCGATGGCAAGTTATTCGTCGACTATTTGTCGCAGTTGAAGCAGAAACGCATTCGCAAAAAACTGGAAAAAGAGGAAAAACTGGAGAAAGTGCAGCACCGGGCCCCGCTGGCCAGCCCTGAACCGGCTGGCAAGCCGGTCATTTAGCACCCCTGCCGGCGTGCTGCCACGCCCTGCCTTCGTCACCGTCCCTGAAAACCGTACACCTACCCTGCGGATGCAGCCATGAAGATCGTCTTTGCCGGGACACCTGATTTTTCCTTGCCGACCCTGCAGTGCCTGCTCGACGGCCCGCACCAGCTGGTAGCGGTGTACACCCAGCCCGACCGGCCGGCCGGCCGCGGCCGACGCACCAGCGAGAGCCCGGTCAAGCAGCTGGCAATGAAATTCAAGGTGCCGGTGTTTCAGCCGGCCAGCCTGAAGACAGCGCAGTCACAGGCGGCGCTTGCGGCACTGCAGGCCGATTTGATGGTGGTCGTTGCCTACGGTTTGATTCTCCCGCCCGCCGTGCTGGAAATGCCCCGGCTGGGCTGCGTCAACGTGCATGCCTCCCTGCTGCCGCGCTGGCGCGGTGCGGCGCCGATCCAGCGTGCCATTTATGCCGGCGACCGCGAGACCGGCGTGAGCCTGATGCAAATGGAGGAAGGCCTGGACAGCGGTCCGCTGCTTGCATCTGCACGCTGCCCGATTACAGCGGATGACACCGGCAGCCGCCTGCATGACAGGCTGGCGAAGCTGGGCGCAGAACTGCTGTGCGCCAAGCTCACTGCCCTGGAGCAGTCCGCGCTGGTCCCGCAGGCACAGGATGAGCGGCTGGTCACCTATGCCGGCAAGCTCGAGAAAAGCGAGGCCCTGATCGACTGGAAGCGCCCCGCCAGTGAACTTGCGCTGCAGGTGCGTGCCTTTAATTCGTGGCCGGTGGCCGAGACCCGCTACCGGGGCCGGCAGTTGCGTATCTGGGAGGCCTTGCCGCTGGATGTCGAGCCGCATGCCGATCCGGGCCTGGTTGTCCTGGCGACACCATCCGGCATCGACGTGGCCTGCGGCAAGGGCTGTTTGCGGCTGCTCAGTGTGCAGTTGCCCGGTGCCCGCCCCGTGGCCGCCAGGGATTTTATCAATGCACATTCCCTGCAAGGCGATTACCTTGGAGGTGACTGAATTGCTACCAGTGATCGACATATGACGCTGGACGTGCGCGCCCGGGCGGCACGCGTACTTGCCCGGATTATTGCCGATGGCTGCTCACTGGCCGATGCCCTGCCCGGGGGTCTGGAGCCGCTGCCGGATGGCCGCCAGCGGGCGCTGCTGCAGGAACTTGCATACGGTACATTGCGCTGGTATTACAGGCTCGATGCAATACTGCTGCAGCTGCTGCGCAAGCCACTGAAGCAACGTGATGCCGATTTGCACTGTTTGCTGTTAACAGGGCTGTACCAGCTTGACCAGCTTGCCATGCCGCAGCGGGTTGCAGTACACGAAACCGTGCAGGCTGTCCGGGCACTGGACAAGTCCTGGGCCACTGGCCTGGTCAACGGTGTGATGCGCAACTATCAGCGCCGGGCAGCGGACATCGAGTCTGTGATCAGCACACAGCCGCAGGCCCGCCATGCACACCCCGGCTGGTTGATAGAAGCCCTGCAAGCGGACTGGCCGAATGACTGGCCGGCGATTCTTGCTGCCAACAACAGGCGCCCTCCTTTCAGTTTGCGGGTCAACCGGCAACGCATAACGCGTGATGAATACCTGGAGATCCTCTCCGGGCGGTCGCTGGATGCGACTCCATTGATTGCTCCCGAGGGTATTTTGCTGGACAAGCCGGTGTCGGTTGAGGCCCTGCCGGGTTTTTCCGAGGGTTTCGTTTCGGTACAGGATGGTGCCGCACAGCTGGCAGCCGGGTTGCTTGCAGCCAAACCCGGTCAGCGCGTACTCGATGCCTGCGCGGCGCCCGGCGGCAAGACTGCACACATACTCGAGAGTGGCATTGAACTCGCCGGGCTGACTGCGATCGATATAGACGGGTCGCGTCTCGAACGCGTCGCGGAAAACCTTTCGCGTCTCGGGCTGAGAGCGGATCTTGTTGCGGCGGATGCCGCCATGCCGTCGACCTGGTGGGATGGTGTTTGCTACGACCGTATCCTGCTGGATGCCCCGTGTACGGCGACCGGCGTCATCCGCCGGCACCCGGATATCAAGTTATTGCGCAAGCCGGGTGACGTCATGCCGCTGGTTTCCAGGCAGCAGGTGCTGCTGCAGTCCTTGTGGCCCTTGCTCTCTCCAGACGGTATGCTCCTGTACAGCACTTGTTCTGTACTGGCAGCAGAAAACAGTGACCAGATTGAACGTTTCCTGGGACAGCAGGCGGATGCCGCGGAAATACCGCTCGATGCATCGTGGGGGCATGCCTGCAGGTATGGCAGGCAGATCCTGCCGGGTGACAATGAAATGGATGGATTTTATTTCGCATGTTTGCAGAAGGCCGAATAGCCGGCGACCCGGCCATGCCCGCTTTAACCACGCGACTGAAACAGTTGCTTGCGGTGCTGCTTGCCGCCAGTACCCTCTGTTGTATTCCCCAGTCGTATGCTGCCGAAGCGGGCGCCTTCCGGGCACTGTATGCACAGGTCACCGAGCCCGATACGGGCGACGGGTTTCTGCTTGACGGCCAGTTCTCCATTACCCTGAGTTCGGGTGCGAAAGAGGCGCTGGAAAACGGTGTTCCGCTCGTCTTTGACCTGCAGGTGCAACTGGTCAGGGCGCACCTCTGGTTCTGGGACACGGTCAAGGTCGAGCTGAAACAGGTCCGCCAGATCCAGTATCACGATTTGAGCCGCACCTATGTTGTGAAGGATATCAATGCAGGTACGCAGCGGAATTTCCGCAGACTCTCGGATGCAATGGATGCGGCCGGTGCAATCGAAGGCCTGTTACTGTCCGATGGGCAGCTCATCGATGATGCAGCCAGTTATAAAATACGCTTGCGCGGCAGTCTTGATATCGAGTCACTGCCCACACCCGTGCGCCTGATTGCCTATGTGTCTTCTGTCTGGGACATGAGCAGCGAGTGGTACGTATGGTCTCTGGACCGTTGAGCCGGGCCGGGCGCGGTACGCTGCCGATGCTGGTGCTGTTTGTGCTCCTGCTGGTGTCACTCTTCTACATGAGTAACGCCACCCACAATTCAGAGCGCTTTGGACAGATGTATTCCTGGTTGCTGCTCATTAATGCGGCCGCCCTGATAATCCTCGGTGCACTGGTCGTTGCCAACCTCATCTGGCTGATAGGCCGGCAACGAAACAAGGCTCCGGGTGCGATGATGACGACCCGCCTGGTGATCATGTTCGTGATCCTGGCAGTGGTCCCGGTTTCTGTCGTTTATTATTTTTCATTGCAGTTTCTTCACCGGGGTATCGACAGCTGGTTCGATGCGCGTATCGAGCAGGGACTGGACGATGCGCTGGTTCTCAGCCGTGCTGCGCTGGATGTGCGTCTCAGTGATGTCCTCGAGCAAACCTGGCGTATGGCGGAAGAACTGTCCAAATCACCCGCTGCGACGATTTCCCTCGATCTATATGATCAGAGGGTCAGGAGTGGCGCTTCGGAGCTGACCCTGTTTGACGGTGAAGGGCGTTCTATTGCTCACAGCAGTGCCGACTTGACGGATATAGTACCGAGTCAGCCGACAACTGAAATGATGTTGATCATGCGCAAGGGGCAGCACTATATCGGGCTGGACCCGGTTGGTGAGTCAGGATTATATGCGCGGGCGCTGATACCTATAACATCATCCCGGCAGGATCACGGAGTGTATACCCTGCAGGCAATGTACCCGGTTTCAGAGCGTTTCAGCTTGCTGGCAGATAGTGTGCAGACTGCTCTGACACGTTACAAGGAACTGGCATACCTGCGTATGCCACTCAAGTTCAGCTATACCCTGACCCTGTCTATCGTGCTGGTACTGAGTCTGCTGGCTGCGATCTGGGCGGCATTCCACTCGGCCCGGCGCCTGGCGGCACCGATCAGTGACCTGGCAGAAGCGACGCATGCTGTGGCCGAGGGTGATTACAGCAAGCGTTTGCCGGTAGCCAGTGAGGATGAACTGGGGTTCCTGGTGCGTTCGTTCAATGATATGACCCGTCGTCTCGAAAAGGCGCGTAACCAGGCGCGCCGCGGGCAGCAGCAGATTGAAGGTCAGCGTGCTTACCTCGAGGTGGTCCTCGCAAACCTGTCATCGGGGGTGATAAGTCTTGATGCCGATATGGCCGTGCGCGCGGTGAACCGCACCGCGAGACAAAGTCTCGGTGTCGACTTCAAGGGGTATATGGGCAAGGCGCTTCCGGGCATAGCGGAAGATCATTTGTACCTGAAGCCGTTTATCGACGTTATTCTGCGCCATCGTGGCAAACAGGACAAGACCTGGCAGGAGGAGGTTTCCCTGTTTGGTGCAGGTGGTCGCCAGGTACTTATGTGTCGCGGCACCGATTTCCAGGTTCACGGCAAGCGGCAGGGAGACCAGGTCATCGTGTTTGACGATATTACGGCTTTAATACAGGCAGAACGTGACGCTGCATGGGGTGAGGTGGCTCGTCGGCTGGCCCATGAGATCAAGAATCCGCTGACGCCAATACAGCTCTCGGCAGAGCGCCTGCGTCACCGTTATCTTGCAAATATGGACAAGGAAGATTCCGAGTTTCTTGACCGGGCAACGCGCACCATCGTCAGCCAGGTTGAGGCGATGAAGAAAATGGTCAACGCATTCAGTGAATATGCACGCGCCCCGAAGCTGAGCCTGGAACCGATCGACCTGAACGACGTCGTCACTGAAGTCATGGACCTGTATAGCGGCAGTGACCTGAACACGAAGATAGTAAAACAACTGCATGCGGATCCTGCCCGCATAGAAGGTGATGCCGGGCGACTCAGGCAATTGCTGCATAACCTTGTTAAAAACGGGCTGGAAGCTGTTAATGGCAAGCCGGATGCACGTGTTAGCGTTGCTACCAGTACCGTGCAGGCCGGCGGGGCGGGTTATATTGAGTTAACTGTGAGTGATAATGGTCCGGGGTTTGCGGCGGGTATGCTCGATAACGTTTTTGAACCCTATATCTCAACCAAGCCGAAAGGCAGCGGCCTGGGCCTTGCCATCGTGAAGAAAATCGTCGAAGAGCATGGCGGCTTCATCACTGTAGAAAACGGGGAGCACGGTGGTGCCCTGATTCAAATTCGACTGCAAATGCTGAATGAGGATGTCATGGTTGATAACCTTGAGCGCCATACGTCCAGTTAAACGCAGACTGCCGGCAAGGGTGGGCTATAATGAACACTCGAGACCGGGCGTCGCAGTATCCTGATCAACGGGCTGGTTTAATAACGGAAAAAAACAATATGTCAGGTCGCCACATTCTTGTAGTCGATGACGAGCCGGATATCCGCAATCTGGTACAGGAGATCCTCGAGGATGAGGGTTACACGGTGACCACGGCTGATTCCGGCGAGGCCGCCCGCGATGCCAGGCGTGCACGGCGGCCGGATCTGGTTCTGCTCGACATCTGGATGGGAGATGTGGATGGCATCTCCCTGCTGCGCGAGTGGTCTGAAGGTGGTGATCTGCCCTGCCCGATTGTGATGATGTCGGGACATGCGACAGTGGAAACGGCCGTCGAGGCTACCCGCCTGGGCGCCTATGATTTTATCGAAAAACCCATTTCGCTGGCCAAGCTGCTGCTGACCGTTGAGCGGGCGTTTGAGAGTGACCGCCTGCAACGGGAAAATGTTGATTTGCGCGAGCACACGCAGCTGGTTGTAGAGCCCGTCGGCCGGACAGCAATTATGGAGGAGCTGCGTGAGCAGGCACGTAAAATCGCGCAGCATAACAGCTGGGTATTGATCAGTGGCGAGGCAGGTGCCGGTAAGGCAACGTTTGCACGCTATATACACCAGCAAAGCCCGCGCCGCGACGGACCCTTTGTGGAAATTGCAGTCGGTTCGATTTCCGAGGAGAACTCCGCCGCCGAACTGTTCGGCCACGAGAACGGTGAGACCATACACTACGGGAGGCTTGAGCAGGCCAACGGCGGGACCCTGTGTATCGGTGATATTGCCGACATGGACCTGCAGACGCAGACGCGCCTGCTGAGCGTGCTGCAGACGCATTCCTTTACGCGTCTTGGGGGCAGAGAAGCGGTTGAGGTGGATTTGCGCGTGATCGCTACCACCCACGGCAAGCTGGAGGAAGAGGTGAGCGCGGGACGTTTCCGCGATGACCTGTACTATCATCTCAACGTGGTTCCGCTGCATATCCCTGCCCTGCGGGACCATGCCGATGATGTGCACGATTTGCTGAATTTCTTTATCGACCAGATGGTTACGCATGAAAGACTGGCCTACCGGCATTTCAACGTTGCCGCCCAGAACCGTTTACGCAACTACGAGTGGCCGGGTAACATCCGCGAGCTCAGGAACCTGGTGCAGCGCCTGCTGATCCTGGGTTCGGGCGACGAGATTGATGTTCCCGAGATTGAGCAGGCCCTGAGTACGCATGTGGTCACAGCCATGCCGGCGAAGAGTTCGCAGAGTTCCTATGATCTGCCATTGCGAGAAGCGCGTGAGCAGTTCGAGCATGATTACCTGCTGCACCAGCTGCGAGAAGTCGGCGGCAGTGTCGGCAAGCTTGCCAAGCGGGTTGGCATGGAACGTACACATCTTTACAGGAAATTACGGGCGCTTGGCATCGATCACAAGAAAGGTGCCGAGTAACAGTGCAGGCCTGGATCCTGACCGGGAAATAAATGACCCGTTGATGGTGTTTTACTAAATGAAGATTATTATTCTTGGCGCCGGCCAGGTCGGTGCATCGGTTGCCGAAAATCTGGCCAGCGAGGCGAATGATGTAACGGTCATCGATGAAGATGAAACCGTTCTCGATGATTTGAAGGACCGGTTTGATATTCGCATTCTTAAAGGTCATGCATCGCATCCTGATACTTTGATGCGTGCGGGCGGCGAGGATGCCGACATGATCATCGCGGTGACCCGCAATGACGAAACCAACATGATCGCCTGCCAGGTAGCCTACACACTGTTTCATACACCAACCAAGATTGCCCGCGTACGTTCGATCGAGTATCTGAAATATCTGCGCCTGTTTGCGCAGGAAGCTCTGCCGGTGGATGTACTCATCAGTCCCGAACAACTGGTGACAGACTACATTGAAAGGCTGATCGAGCATCCCGGCGCCCTGCAGGTGCTGGATTTTGCCGGAGGCCGTGTCCAGCTGGTAGCGGTGCGCGCCTATCACGGCGGTCCATTGGTCGGTCATGAATTGAGCGACATGAAGAAGCATATGCCTGGCATCGATGCCCGCGTTGCAGCAATTTTTCGCAAGGGCAAGCCGATTACACCGACAGGCAAGACGATCATCGAGGTTGATGACGAGGTATTTTTCCTCGCGGCGCGCGAGCATATCCGGGCTGTAATGAGTGAAATACGCAAGACGGAAAAACCGGTCAGGCGCGTCATCCTGGCGGGTGGTGGCAATATCGGCATGCGTCTCGCCGCCGCGATCGAGAATCAGTATCAGCTCAAGATTATCGAGCGTAATGCAGAGCATGCCCGGCGTTTGTCGGAAAATCTCGACAGGACAATGGTGTTGCTCGGTGATGCGGCGGACAGGGAACTGCTGCTGGAAGAGAATATCGAAAATACGGATGTTTTCTGTGCGCTTACCAATGACGAGGAGGCCAACATATTGTCCGCCATGCTGGCCAAGCGTCTCGGCGCACGCAAGGTGATGTCATTGATCAACCGGGCGTCTTACGTGGACCTGGTCGAGAGTGAAACGATCGATGTCGCGATTTCACCGCAACAGGCGACGATTGGCAGCCTGCTGACGCATATCCGCCGCGGCGATGTGGTTATGGTCCACTCGCTGCGGCGCGGTGCAGCAGAGGCTATTGAAGCCGTTGCGCATGGCGATCATGACAGTTCCAGGGTGGTTGGCCGTGCAATAGAGGATATCAAGCTGCCCCGGGGGACAACGATCGGTGCGATCGTGCGCGGTGAAGAGGTAATCATCGCGCATCATGATACGGTGATAGAAAGTGATGACCATGTCATCCTGTTTCTTTCCAACAAGAAATGCATCCAGGAAGTCGAGCGTCTTTTCCAGGTCGGGGTTACCTTCTTCTGATGCGTGTGCTGCGACTCTCCGTATCCGGCTGCCACGCCTGAAATATGCGCATACTCTCCATACAACGGCTGCTCGGTATCCTGCTGATGATTTTCAGCTTTACCCTGTTTCCACCCGTCCTGGTAGCCTGGTTATACCAGGACGGCCAGATCCAGGTTTTTTTGACAGCGACATTCATGGTGCTGCTGCTGGGTTTCCTGATGTGGCTGCCCGCCATGAATTACAGGGATGACTTGCGGGTACGCGACGGCTTCCTGATAGTCGTGCTGTTCTGGTTTGTGCTGGGCCTCGCAGGTGCAGTGCCCTTCGTGCTGGCAGACCACCCGGTATTGTCTGTCACCGATGCCGTCTTCGAGTCTTTTTCAGGGCTGACTACCACGGGCGCAACGGTTATCACCGGTCTGGATGCCCTGCCGCATTCCATTCTTTACTACCGTCAGCAACTGCAGTGGCTGGGTGGCATGGGTATCATCGTGCTGGCAGTTGCAATCATGCCAATGCTGGGTATCGGCGGTATGCAACTGTATCGTGCCGAGGCGCCGGGACCGCACAAGGATGCCAAGCTGACGCCGCGTATCACCGAAACAGCCAAGGCACTCTGGTATATCTACGTGGGCCTGACTGTTGCCTGCGGGGTGGCTTACTGGATGGCTGGAATGAGCGCCTTCGATGCCATCGGCCACAGTTTTTCAACCATTGCCATCGGCGGTTTCTCGACCCACGACCTCAGCATCGGGTATTTCCACAGTTCCACCATCGAGGAGATAGCCATCGTGTTCATGCTGCTGGCCGGGATGAATTTTGCTTTGCATTTTATTGCATGGCGCAGTTTCAGCTTAAGGCCTTATCTGTTTGACAGCGAGGCCCGGGCCTACATTGTCATCTTGTTCCTGGTGACGGCAGTCACCGTCGGGTATTTGTACTATACGGATACCTTTATTTTCTTCAGCGATGCCATGCATGCCGGATTGTTCCAGGCCGTTTCCATAGGCACCACTACCGGGTTTACCACGGCAGACTATTTCGACTGGCCGGGTTTCCTCCCGGTACTGTTGCTGTTTGCCAGCTTTATCGGTGGTTGCGCAGGCTCTACCGGTGGTGGCATGAAGGTCATTCGTTTCCTGCTGCTGGTTAAACAGGGTCACCGGGAAACCATCCGCCTGATCCACCCCAATGCCCAGATTCCGGTCAAGGTGGACTCCAAGCCCGTACAGGACCGCGTGATCAATGCCGTGTGGGGATTTTTTGCGGCCTATGTCGGCAGTTTCGTCGTTATCATGCTGTTTCTCATGGCGACCGGTCTTGATCAGGACACCGCATTCTCGGCAGTGGCCGCCTGCATGAACAATCTCGGGCCCGGCCTGGCCGATGTGGGCGCCAATTATGTCAACATCAATGATCCTGCGAAGTGGGCACTATCCTTTGCCATGATGCTTGGGCGCCTGGAGGTATTCACCATACTGGTCATGTTTACCCGGGCTTTCTGGCGGCGCTAGTCAGCATGGCCATGATCGAAAACCTGGAAGCGATGCTCGAGGCCGGGCAGGATAATGCCTTGCTGCGATTTACACTCGGCAGCGCCTTCTTCAAGCAAGGTGATGCAGCGCAAGCGGTCTCGCATTTGCGCACGGCCGTAAGCCTCGACCCGGATTACTCGGCGGCCTGGAAAATCTACGCCAGGGCCCTGCATGCACTCGGGAATCTTGACGAGGCGCAGGCTGCATTCGAGTCCGGTATCAGCGCTGCAGAGCGTCACGGCGATGTGCAGGCGGCAAAGGAGATGAAAGTCTTTCTCAAGCGCGTGCAGAAGGCGCTGGATGCCCGCTAGCAATCAATAGAATTCCTGCTCTCCCTCGGGGCGTCTGCGAAAACGCCGGTAACTCCACTGGTATTGCGCAAGGTTGGTGCGCGCACAGTCTTCGACAACCTGGTTCACGGCCGTTGCCGACACAACCGGGTCTGCCGAGTACACGCCTGCCGGCACCTCCCGGAAATGCAGGTGATAACCGCGACCCCATGCAAGGCGTTCACACCAGACAAAGATCACCGCTGCCCCGGATTTTTCGGCCAGCCGGCCAAGAAAGACCATGCTGTAGGCCGGTATGCCGAAATACGGTGCGAATACACCGCTGCCTGCAAGCGGCTCCTGATCGGGCAGCATGGCAACAGCCCTTCCCTGTTTGAGCGTTTTGCTGAGAGTGCGGATGCCGCCGGCATTTGCAGGTACAAGATGACCACCCATCCTGCTGCGTGCCCGGGTTACCAGGGCATCGAGCTGTTGCATTTTAAGCGGGCGGTAAAGAACCGTATAGTTATAGTGTGCGGCGCAGTAAAGGCCCGCCGCCTCCCATGCTCCCTGGTGGGGTGATGCAAGAATAACCCCCTTGCCTGCGGCCAGCGCCACGTCAACCAGTTCGTTGCCCGTCGTTTTCTTTATCAGCCGCAGGGTCTTTTTTCCGGGCCGCAGCCACAGGGCGCCCACCTCGAATACGGTTTTGCACATCTCGATAAGGCTTTTGCGGACCAGTTTACGCTGCTCACCGGCGCTGAGTGCCGGCAGGCACAAGGCAAGGTTGATTTGCATGATACGCCGGGAGTGGCTCGGAAACAGGAACAGACCCCAGCCAGCCAGATACCCCAGGCCATGGGATACCGGCAAGGGCAGGAAGGCACTGATATAGAGGGAAATTTTTATAACAATGATTTTCATGGCGCTAAATCGGTCAATATTTCCCACTCAAGTCTTTTATATGTACATATAAAGAAATTATTCAACACATACAAATAAATACATCGATAGTGGTAAAAAATTTACATTATTGAGCTAATATTGCCATATTTGTGTGGTTATTTGCCTGATCCTTGCGATATTTTCAAGTTCATCTAGGTTTTTTTATCAAACCTGATGGTAGCTCCCGGCTGAGAATCCTGCAAATAGTCGTGGTACGAAAGCGGCCACATGATTCCATCTATCCGCTACACCTTCCAGTTTAACCGGTCGGGGCAAGCGTGTTCATGGTACTTCACCGTCCGTTGTTCGATTGCCTGGTTGCCTCAAGGGCCGCTTGGCATGAGAATGGCGTGGTGTCGGCTTGAGGTGACCGCCTCGAGGACTAACAGGAGGAAGGTATGGCCGTTGAGGTAAAATCTGTTACACCCACACAAGCATGGGATTTAGCACAGAAAAATCAAAGGGTTGTATTAATTGATGTGCGCTCAAGCATGGAGTACCTGTTTGTCGGCCACCCGCAGGGCAGCGTTCATGTCCCCTGGATCGATGCACCGGACTGGACCGTCAATGCGAATTTTATTACCGAGGTGCGCAAGGTGATGCTTGGCGGTATCGGTGCCGGGGTGCATTCGGGCGACGCGCCCGTAATCCTCATCTGTCGCAGTGGCAAGCGCTCTCTGGAGGCTGGTAAATTATTGATTAAAAATGAATTTACGGAAGTGTACAACATAGACGAGGGATTCGAGGGTGAGCTGGACGCTACGCACCATCGCAGCACGGTCGGCGGCTGGCGCTTCCATGGCCTGCCCTGGGAGCAGTGCTAGCGGGCAAATTGACCCGCCTAAGGGCAGAGAATATAATGAAAATTGAATATAACCGCTGTCCCGTCACCGTGTTGTGTAGCCAGCAGCAGAATAATATTCAGAACAGCACGACGAGGTGTGAACACTACGACGGATATTGTTCCGTGTGTATACATTAAACCAAGCATTCTTCGACGTACTTGATGTTGCGGGGTGTCTTTTGTAAGGAGAAGCAGCATGTCAACAACAGCAGAGAATGTTCAGGAAAATGCGCAACTGGATGCGTGGCTGGATAAAAAGCTGGATGAGCTTTTACCGAAAAAGATTGAAGAAATTTCAGCGTCCAAAACACCGAGCATGTCCATCATCGCCACCAAGGGCACGCTTGACTGGGCCTACCCGCCCTTCATCCTGGCATCGACAGCCGCCGCCCTTGGATGGGAAGTGGAAATCTTTTTTACCTTCTACGGCCTGTTGCTGCTGAAGAAGAAGCTTGCCGCTCAAATCAGCCCGCTGGGTAACCCGGCGATGCCGATGAAGATGCCGTTTGGTCCGAAGTGGTTTCAGGATTACGAGTGGCCGATGCCGAACCTGCTGATGGCGGGTGTTCCGGGTTTTGAGAAGGTGGCCACGGGCCTGATGAAGAAGACCTTCAAGAACAAGGGTGTGGCAACGGTCGAGGAACTGCGTGATCTGTGTCTTGAAGCCGATGTGAAGATGGTCGCCTGCCAGATGACCGTCGATGTCTTCGGGTTCGATGCCGCTGAGTTTATTCCCGAGGTGACGGATTTCGTCGGTGCGACATCGTTCCTGCCGGTCGCGCAGAAGTCCGATGTCTGCCTGTTTATCTGACCCTGTCAAGATCCGCTAACCCGGATTACAGTTGTAAAAAAAGAAGGGCGTGTCTTGCACGCCCTTCTTTTTTGCCTGCAGTTCCGTAGTCCGGATGCAGGCCCGCAGGGCCGAAATCCGGGTTGAGCGGCGCAAGGGTTTCCCGGATTCCGCTGCGCTTCATCGGGCTACACGACCCGCATGCAAAGAATCCATGTAAGCTATTCACATGAAAACCCTGTTTCCACCGATTGAGCCCTACCAGACACATACCATTACTGTAACGCAAGGCCATCGTCTCTACGTCGAGGAATGCGGCCGCGCTGACGGTGTACCGGTGGTCTTCCTGCATGGTGGACCCGGTGCCGGTTGCGAGCCATACCACCGCCGGTTTTTTGATCCGGATGTCTACCGGATCGTCCTGTTTGACCAGCGTGGTACCGGCCGCTCTACCCCGCACGCCGTGCTGGAGAGTAATACGACGCAACACCTGGTTGCGGATATCGAAACCATTCGTACCACGCTGGGTATTGATCAATGGCTGGTATTTGGCGGGTCATGGGGTTCAACGCTCGGGCTTGTGTATGCGCAAACCCATGCGGAGAAGGTACTGGGTCTTGTGCTTCGCGGTATCTTTCTGTGCCGGCCAAGGGACATACACTGGTTCTACCAGGATGGCGCTTCTTTTTTGTTGCCGGACCATTGGCAGGATTACCGCAACATCATCCCCGAGTCCGAGCGGGGCGACATGGTGGGTGCCTACTACCGGCGCCTGACGGGCAGTGACGAGCTGGCCTGTATGGCGGCCGCCAGGGCATGGTCACTGTGGGAGGGACGCGCCTCCACGCTGTTGCCGAAGGCGAAGGTGGTTGATCACTTTGTCGACGCGCACACGGCCCTGAGCCTGGCGCGGATTGAATGCCACTATTTCATGAATGACAGCTTCCTGGAAACGGACCAGATACTGAAAGATGCGCATCGCCTGCACAACATTCCCGGTGTCATCGTGCATGGCCGTTACGACGTCGTCTGTCCCCTGGAGCAGGCGTGGGCCCTGCACCAGGCATGGCCGGCATCGCAATTGCAGATCATCCAGGATGCCGGCCATTCGGCCACCGAGCCCGGGATCGTCGCTGCGCTGGTCGCCGCCACCTGCGAGTTTGCAGCGCGTTTGCGGTGATTGGTCTGCTGCAAAGGGTACGCCGTGCCCATGTCGAGATCGGCGGCGAGCGTATTGCTGAAATACATGCGGGCCTGCTGGTGCTGGTCGGTGTGCAGCAGGGGGACGGCAGCCGGGAAACTGCACGCCTGCTCGAACGACTGCTCGGTTACCGGGTATTTGCCGATACCGCCGGCAGGATGAATCTCAGCCTGAAAGATACCGGCGGGGGATTATTGCTGGTACCACAGTTCACCCTGGCAGCGGATACCCGCAGCGGCATGCGCCCGGGCTTCAGTACGGCTGCCAGCCCTGCCGAGGGCGAGCGCCTGTTTGCCGGGCTGGTCAGGCAGGCGAGGCTGGCACATGAACCGGTGGCATGCGGACACTTCGGGGCCGATATGCAGGTTACGCTGGTCAATGACGGCCCGGTTACTTTCTGGCTGGAGGTCAATCCATCGTAGTAAACTGATAGTATTGGTTCTGTATTCCTGAACCTTGTTAAATGAATGGTATTTTTTATGGCGGAGCGTAAAGCAACAGTCGATCGCAATACACTGGAAACGCAAATCAGCGTCACGGTGAATCTCGATGGAGCGGGTAAGACGCGGTTTGAAACCGGTATTCCGTTTCTTGATCATATGCTGGACCAGGTGGCACGCCACGGCATGATTGACATGGATATTACCGCCAGGGGTGACTTGCACATCGACGCGCATCACACCGTCGAGGATATCGGTATTACGCTCGGCCAGGCGTTTGCCGGGGCACTGTCTGACAAGCGCGGAATTCGTCGTTACGGGCACGCCTATGTGCCGCTGGACGAGGCCTTGTCGCGGGTGGTGATTGACTTCTCGGGCCGTCCGGGCCTGGAGTATCACGTCGTCTATCCGCGTGCCCGCATAGGTGAGTTTGATGTGGACCTGTTTCACGAGTTCTTTCAGGGCTTCAGTAATCACGCCCTGGTGACGCTGCACATTGACAGCCTGCGCGGTGACAACGCGCACCACATTGCGGAAACCATCTTCAAGGCATTTGGTCGTGCCGTCCGCATGGCGCTTGAAGTGGATACGGCAATGGGTGACCGCCTGCCTTCTACCAAGGGGAGTCTTTAAACCCGGCTGAAGGCCAGGGAAGGCCGGCAGATCGATACTGACAGTTCGCTTATTCAGATATGACCTCTATTGCCATCATTGACTACGGTATGGGGAACCTGCACTCCATTGCCAAGGCGCTGGAACACGTTGCCGGCAGCAACCGGGTAATAGTGACCGGCGTGCGGGAAATGATAGTTGCGGCCGATCGTGTGGTGTTCCCGGGCGTTGGTGCTATTCGGGATTGCATGGCCGAGTTGCGGCGCTCGGGTCTCGATGAGGTGGTCACGGAAGTGTGCCGCACAAAACCTGTTTTGGGAGTGTGCCTCGGCATGCAGGCATTGCTCGATGTCAGCGAGGAGAACGAGGGCGTGGATTGCCTTGCTGTGATACCCGGCAAGGTGGTGCGCTTTCCCCGGGGTATGCGGGACCCCGCGGATGGTAATACACTCAAGATTCCGCACATGGGCTGGAACCAGGTGCATCAGCGTGGCGAACATTCCATGTGGAAGGGTATCCCGATGGACAGCCGCTTCTATTTTGTCCACAGTTATTACGCAGCGCCCGCACAGAAAGATGATGTTGCGGCAACCACGCCCTACGGACTGGATTTTGCTTCGGTAATAGCGCGTGATAATGTATTTGCAGTACAGTTTCACCCGGAAAAAAGCCAGCATACCGGCCTGCAATTGCTGTCCAATTTTGTTAGCTGGAGTGGAGAAGACTGAAAAATGTTGCTGATACCTGCTATTGATCTCAAGGACGGTAAGTGTGTGCGCCTGCGCCAGGGGAAGATGGAAGATGAAACGGTTTTTGGTGATGACCCGGTGGCGGTTGCCGAGCGCTGGGTAAAGGCCGGTGCACGCCGGCTGCATATGGTTGACCTGAACGGCGCATTTGCGGGGAAGCCGGTGAATGCAGGTGTGATCAAGGCGGTTGCGCGGGCCTTTCCCGACCTGCCTATACAGGTCGGTGGCGGTATTCGCGATGAGGATACTGTGCAGGCATACCTGGATGCCGGTGTGCAGTACGTCATAATCGGCACGAAGGCGGTGAGCGCGCCGCATTTTATCAACGATCTTTGTGTCGAATTTCCCGGCCATATTATCGTCGGACTGGATTCAAAAGACGGCAAGGTGGCCATCGATGGCTGGTCCAAGTTGTCACATCACTCGGTCGTCGAACTGGCGCTGCGCTTCGAGCAGGATGGCGTGGAGGCCGTGGTCTTCACGGATATCGGGCGCGACGGGATGATGAGCGGCGTCAATGTTGATTCCACCGTTGAACTCGCGCAGGCAATCCGTATCCCGGTCATTGCATCGGGCGGGATTACCGGTATCGATGATATTCGTGCACTCTGCATGGTGCATGAAGAAGGTATTATGGGTGCGATAACCGGGCGGGCAATCTATGAAGGTACGCTTGACCTGGCCGCGGGCCAGAAGCTTGCCGATGAATTGTGCGCGACCACGCAGGAATAAAATCCGGATGGGTCTCGCAAAGCGCATAATTCCATGCCTCGATGTAGATGCGGGACGTGTGGTCAAGGGTGTGCAGTTTGTTGACATTCGCGATGCCGGTGACCCGGTGGAGGTTGCGCGGCGTTATGACGAGGAAGGCGCAGACGAGTTGACCTTCCTGGATATCACGGCAAGTTCGGACCAGCGTGAAACCATGGTCCACGTGGTTGAGCAGGTGGCGGGCGAGGTATTTATTCCACTGACGGTAGGCGGGGGTATTCGGGAGGTTGCCGATATCCAGCGTATGCTGAACGCCGGTGCCGACAAGATAGGCATTAATACCGCCGCTGTCTTCAATCCCGAATTTGTAAAGGAAGCCGCACAAAGATTTGGCTCGCAGTGCATTGTCGTCGCCATTGACGCCAAGCAGGTGAGTGCTGCGGGCGAGCCGCAGCGCTGGGAAATATTCACCCATGGCGGGCGCAAGCCGACCGGCATCGATGCGGTCGAATGGGCGCAGCGCATGGTCGCCTATGGCGCCGGGGAAATCCTGTTGACCAGTATGGACCGGGACGGAACACGGGACGGTTTCGATCTTGCATTAACACGCGCTGTTTCCGGGGCAGTTGAAGTCCCGGTCATAGCATCCGGCGGTGTCGGTAACCTGGACCACCTGGCCGAGGGAGTGCTGGAAGGAAAGGCTGATGCGGTGCTTGCCGCCAGTATCTTCCATTTTGGTGAATACACCGTGGCGGAGGCGAAACAGTACATGGCAGGTCGCGGGATCGAGGTAAGGCTGGATATATAGTTCCGCTTAAAATGCCTCGCTGCGAAGGCGCCGCCAAACAGGACGATCACGATGAACAAAGACTGGTTGAATGAGGTCAAATGGAATGATGATGGTCTTGTGCCGGCAGTTGCGCAGGATGTCGGAGACGGGAAGATATTGATGGTTGCCTGGATGAACCGGGAGGCCCTGCAGCTGACTGCGGAGCACGGCAAGGCTGTATACTGGTCACGTTCCAGGCAAAAACTCTGGCGCAAGGGCGAGGAGTCCGGTCACCAGCAGCTTGTCAGCGAGATTCGCCTGGACTGCGACAATGATGTAATCGTGTTGCAGGTAGTGCAGCAGGGTGGTATTGCCTGCCATACCGGCCGCCGCAGCTGTTTCTTTCAGCGGCTTGAAGGCGAGCAATGGGTAGCGGTTGAGCCGGTTTTGAAAGATCCTGATGCAATATACGGGAAGCACTGATCCACGCAGGCCGGGAAATCAGACTATGAGTGACATACTGAAAAAACTTGCCGAAGTGATTGAGTCGCGCAAGACACAAAGTGCCGCTACTTCCTATGTTGCCGGTTTGCTTGACAAGGGTATGGACAGCATCCTCAAGAAGGTTGGCGAGGAGGCGGCTGAAACGATTGTCTCGGCAAAGAATGATGATGATGCGCAACTGGTTCATGAAACAGCGGATTTGTGGTTTCACACGCTTGTAATGCTGTCGGCACGCGGGCTCGGCCCGGAGCACGTATTGCTTGAACTGGAGCGGCGATTTGGCGTATCTGGCCATGATGAGAAGGCCTCGCGCAACAAGTAGAGTATTATGAGGCTATAGTCTTGCAGACAATCAAATTCCGGAGAAAGCGTTATGGGTCCTAGTATCTGGCAGTTATTGATAATTCTTGCCATCGTGTTGCTGCTGTTTGGCGCCAAGCGGCTCAAAAATATCGGTTCTGACCTCGGTGGTGCCATCAAGGGTTTTCGCCAATCCATGAAAGAAGGGGAAAACGAAGCAGATAGCGACAGCAAGCTGAATGAGAAGGATGGCGGGCGCGTTATTGATGGAGAGGTTACCCGGAAAGACAAGGACAAGGTTGAGTAACACCAGCAGCTTCCAGTAGCTTCCGGGATTATTATGTTTGACGTCGGTTTCTGGGAGTTGGTATTTATCGCGGTAATCACCCTGCTTGTTGTGGGCCCGGAACGGATGCCGCGAATCGCCCGTAGCGCCGGATTATGGCTGGGCAAGATGCGTGGATTTGTGTCATCGGTCAAGCAGGATATCGATCGCGAACTGGCTGCGGAAGAGCTCAAGGCCACACTTGAAAAACAGGCCGCGGTACCGGAGCTGGAAGAATTTCTGGATGAAGTCAGCGGCGAGCCGCTGCAGGCAGGGGAGCATCCGGCACCTGCCAGTGCGAGAAAAAAACAGGTGGCAGGTGATGTTTCCGACCCGGCAACCGGCATGACACCGGATGATCAAACAAAGTAAGCAGCACACATCTTCAGGGGATGATGTCGAGCAGCCGCTGATTTACCACCTGATTGAACTGCGTGACCGCCTGCTGCGTGTTGTACTGGTTGTTGCAGTCCTGTTCCTGGTGCTGATGCCGTTTTCAAATTACCTGTTCACGGCACTATCCGGTCCACTGACGGCTCATTTGCCAAAAGGCAGCAGTATGATCGCCATCGAGGTGGCATCTCCCTTTCTGATCCCGTTCAAGCTGACGCTGGTGCTGGCGATATTCCTGGCCATGCCCGTGGTTCTCTATCAGATGTGGGCCTTTATTGCACCGGGACTGTACAAGCATGAGCGCCGCCTGGTTTTTCCACTGCTGGTCTCGAGTACCTTCCTGTTCTATGCCGGTGCTGCCTTTGCATATTTTGTCGTGTTCCCGCTGGTATTCGCATTCTTTACCTCGACAGCGCCGGAAGGTGTTGCAGTAATGACGGATATCAGTCGTTACCTTGATTTTGTGCTGACACTGTTTTTTGCTTTTGGTGCAGCATTCGAGGTGCCGATTGCTACCGTGTTGCTGGTCTGGACCGGCATGGCCACGCAACAGAGCTTGCGCGAGAAGCGACCCTACGTGATTGTCGGTGCATTCGTGCTGGGTATGTTGCTGACGCCACCTGATATAATTTCGCAGACGCTGCTGGCGATACCGATATGGCTGTTGTTTGAAGCAGGAATCTTCTTTTCAGGCTGGTTTATCAGGCAGAAGCAGCAGGATGCCGATGACGGCGGAACTGGTGCCAGGGAGGACTTTACACCGTTGAGTGAGGCAGAGATGGACGCAGAACTGGATCGTATTGACGAGAGCGAGAAGGACTGAGCCGCTTATTCTCCTGAGACCGACTTGAGAGATGCGCATGGATCGGGATGTGCCTGATCCGGTGTTTCTTCGGAATCCCGGTGCAGGCTGATTTCAAAAGGCACAGGCTTGCCGATAATATATCCCTGTGCATAGTCGATGCCTACTTCGCGTACGGCCTCCAGGGTTTTTTCATCCTCTACAAATTCTGCAATCGTTTCGATATCCATTGAGTGGCCGATCTTGTTGATTGCCTCAACCATGGTGCGATCAAGTGTGTCAGCCACCATGTTTTTCACAAAATAGCCGTCCAGTTTAAGGTAGTCAACGGCGAGGGTTTTCAGATAGCTGAAGGAACTCAGGCCAACGCCGAAGTCATCAAGTGCAAACTTGCAGCCCATTTCACGCAGCGATGAAATCAGCTTTGAAGCATTGCACAGGTTGCCTATAACAGCAGTTTCCGTGATCTCGAAACACAGCTGTGATGGTGAGATACCGCTTGATGTGATTTCCTTGACAAGAAAATCCATGAAGCGATCATCGGACATTGATTGTCCTGACAGGTTTATGCTGCAGATGCTGATTTCATTGCTTTTAACTTTGCGTGCCTGAGCCATCATCCTGAATGTGTTCGAGACGACCCAGCGATCGATCGCGGGCATCAATCCATAGCGCTCGGCGGATGGAATAAATGAACCGGGGCCGACAAGTCTGATTGTCTTCGTCGAGCATGCGCACAAGCACTTCACCGTGGAGTCTTGCTGTGTCGCCGGAAGATATATCGAGCTTTTGTATTGGCTGGAAAAAGAGCCTGAACCGGTCTTGTTCCAGTGTATCCTGCAAGCGTTGTACCCATTGCATCTGGCCACTGCGTTCGACCAGTGCCTCATCGTTGGCCTGGTAGACATGAATCCGGTTTCTGCCCTGTTCCTTTGCAATATAACAGGCAGAATCGGCGGCACTTAACACGTCTGATAAAGAGCCACTGTCCTTGTTAATGGAGGCCAGACCTATGCTGGCACCGATTCTGAAAATCTTGTCGTCCTGCGAAAAACGAAATTCCTCGACCAGTTTTCTGATGGTATCCGCCGGTTCCATCGCATTTTCAATTGAGCAGCCATCGAACAAAATACCAAATTCATCACCGCCAAGCCGGGCAAGCGTATCCGCTTCACGTAATTCCATGCGTAGTTTTATCGTCAATTGCTTAAGCAGTTCATCGCCCGCGCTATGCCCGCAGGTGTCATTGACAACCTTGAAGTTATCGAGGTCCATGTAGCAAAGGGTATGCCTTGATTCCTCTATATGGTTATTTTCAACAATCTGGTTAACGCGTTTTTCAAATTCACGCCGGTTAATCAGCCCTGTTAGCGAGTCATGTGATGCCTGGTAGGACATTTTTCTGGCAAGGCCGCGTAATTCAGTTACGTCGTGGAATACAAGTACCACGCCCATGATAGCGGCGTTGGAGTCGCGTATCGGTGATGCATTTACCTCGACAGACAAGCGTTCCTTGCGGTGGCGGTGTATGAGCAGCAAGTGACCCGAGAGCATAACGCTCCTGCCCTGCTTCAGGCATTGATCCGCTGGATTATGGGGAGATGCCTGGGTTTTTTCATCAACGATACTGAATACTTCCATGATGGGCCTGCCGCGCGCATCCTCCAGTTTCCAGCCGGTCGACTCTTCAGCAACAGAATTCATGTATTCAATATCGCCACCCAGGTCCGTGGTGATTACGCCGTCACCAATTGACCCTAGCGTCACGTGGGCGCGTTCTTTTTCCTGGTGCAATTCTTCCTTCGCCTGCTTTAAGGCGGTAATGTCGCGAATAGTGCCCTCTATTCCGATTATTTCTTCATCCTGGTCATACCTGTAGTGCGAGTTTTCCAGGATCCAGATTTGTGAACCATCCTTGTGCTGCAGGCGTGTTTCGAAATGTTGCAGACGACCCTGGTTTACGTCCAGCCCGTGTTTCAGTTGATCGTGGTCATCAGAATGTACGTAGAGTTCCAGTATGTTTTTTGTCATTGCTTCCTCGACGGTATAGCCAAGGAGCTGTTTTATGGATGGCGTTGTCCAGAGAATCGTTCCATTGCAATCGGTCTGGTAGATAGTGTCCTGCATGCCATCCAGTATTGCGCTCATTCTGTTTTCAGAGACGCGAATACGTTCTTCCGCCTGTTCGAGCTCTTTCATCTGCTTCTGCAGTTCGATATTGGTCTTTTCAGAATGAAGTTTGGCAGCTTCTGCCGCCTCTCCGGTAACAACCAGCTTCTTGATGAGCTCTGTATTATGTGAGCCGAGCTTCACGGATTTAACCAGTATTGTCTGCATGGTTTTTGATGAAAACTGCATAACCATGGCAAATGTCAGGGTCAAAATGCCGAGCGCGAGCTGAATAACATTATCCTGTGTGAATGTAGCTACCCTGCTCAGTGACGTTGGCACGATCAGGCCTTCGTATATCAGGCAGGCAGCCATGGGTAACATGGCTGGTAAAATAAATGCGGCTGTTGTTTTCATCGACGACTGCAATGAAATATATGCAGTCAGGCACATGCCCGCCAGCACAAACAGAACAAACAGTTGCTGGATGACGCCTGCATTGAAGACCGAGAATACTCCAAGACCACCCCAGCAGCTTCCGGATAATATGATGGCAACTATGTATTTCGTGCCCCAGGCATTGAATTCATCATGAGATTTCTCTGACTGTCTGCCGGATATGAACAATGACCGGCTGCCGACACTGAGAATTACCGCTGTGGCCCAGCCTGTCAGCAGAACAGACGAGGCGATTTCCCATAAAACGATTGCAACAAGCGCACATACCAGCATGCTGATCACCAGCTCGGTGTTGGCCTGGTGCTGTATCAGTCGGACCTGGTCTGTACGCAGCCTTTGCTGATCGATGTTTCCACGGCGTTTGTTCGTCTCGAGTTCCGGCACGGTTGACCTGACCAGTCCCGCGTCCCCTTCACCGGTTTCCTCTTCCTCATGATCAGCAGGATTTACCAGTCCTGCCTTTTCCAGTGCCGATGCGGATTCGTTACTCTCTTCGGGTTTTACCGGTCCGGCTCTTTTTGCCACAGCTTGCTGCTGGTCTTTCATTGCAGAACCTACCAGGCCCGCCTTCTCCAGGGCTGACAGTGGTTTGTCACCGATTGCAGAGTTGACTGCACCTTCCTTATCCATGGCAGGTTGAAGCTCACCAAACTCCGCAGGTCCTTCTGGCCCTGAATTTTGACGGTCGGCTTGCTGCTGTTCACTTGCTGCAGGCTTTACCGGTTCCCTTTTATCCAGACCGGATTGCCGTTTATCGTTTTTGTCAATTTTCATAACTGTCAGGTGTGAGAGATTGTGTTTTCAACGGCATTATTTAAATGCGGCAAGCAGCACGAGGCCGCAGCAGATTGCATGTCTTCCTTAGGACATCGGGCAATAGCCACCAAACTTTAACGGGACCCGGGCTTTTTTTTCTGTTGATTCAGTAGATTAGCTAACTATTCCGGGGGCTGTAAGCTATCTATATGAAATATATAGGCTTAAGGATTTTAGTGGTGATGTTGAGCGAGATGCCGGCCCGGAGCGTGAGCGGGTTGCATCAGGGACCGGCTGAAAAAGCCCGGGGCCAGATCCAGGTGAATCGCCGATTTCCATTCTCTGCATGAGCTGCTCTTTTATCCTCCAGGTGCGGGTTATTCATCGGAGCAGTGGCGTGCGGATGCCGACATGAATGGAGTCAGCATGGTTTATGCGGGTGCTGATGCTAGAATTGCTTCATTTCCGGACAATTTTAACTACTGACAGTACCGGTATCCTGAAAGATGGCTGACAAACCTCATCAGTTCCAGATGGCCTTTGTGCTAGAGCAGGACCGCATGCTGTTGCGGATCAGCACCCGTGACAAAGCCGAGTTCCGGCTGTGGTTGACCCGGCATGTGATCAGGTCATTATGGACTGGCCTGCTGAAGATTATCGAAGCCGGGCCAGCGAAAGATACGCCGATCAACGCTGACAAACGCGAGGCGATTCTGAATTTCGAGCACCAGTCTGCGCTGGAGCAGGCGGACTTTAAAACGCCCTTCGAGGAAGCAGCCGACAGTTTTCCCCTGGGTGAAGAAGGTGTCCTGGTCTCCAATATACAGGTTGGCAGGAAACAGGAAGGTATCTATACCCTGACGCTCGGTCCCGGGAAGGGCAATGGTATTACCATCAACCTCGATGACAGGCTGATGCATTCTTTCATGCAGATGTTGATTGAATCCAGCAAGCGTGCGGAGTGGGGCCTGGATCTCAGGCTGCCGGTATCAGAGCCTGCCACTTCAACCGGCGATTCACTTCCCGACAAGGTCATACGGCATTGAAATGTATGAACTAAAAAGGTCAGCTTTGTTTGCTGCGCTGCATATAAATCTCCTCAAGGATTCTGTTTCCCCTGGCTGTACTATTTAATTTAATCATCCCACGTCAATCTCCCTGCTTCGCACTGACTGGAACCATGGCAGTTCCTGTGGAGACTGTTTCAATTGCTGCAAGCCGGGTGGAAATGTCTGCCCCCTGCTCGACAGCGAGCAGCTGGCTTGCCTTGGCTACAACAGTTTTTACTGGCGCTATTTCAACTGCGGACGCTACCCGTCCTTCGAAGAGGAGATCCATTACTATGACTGCCGCAAATGGTGGCTGACGTCGTCAACGGTGCGAGAGGAATATGTCGCAGACCATCGCATCTCAAGGAAGATCTGGTAATAGCCTTTCTGACAGTTCTGGCGACAACGCTTGTAATGATTCCTTGAGGGTAATCATGCCAAGGCCCGGGCGCACGATGAACTGTCTTACGTGCTGATTGGCCAGTAACCATTGAATTATGCAGGCGGGCGCTCCTGGCCGTGAAACCGTCGGTGCTGTGGAGATGGCGGGAGAGGGTGCCCCGGAAAGTTTCTCTGGAGTGGCCTGAATCAATGTCTGCGGAATGGATCCTGATATTTCTGCGCGCCCCTGAACATTGCGCGTACACGCGAAAAGTGTCGGCCCGTGCTCAGGGTAACCTGCCTTTCAGCATCCTTGAAGACACGTCTCCGGTCGCAGGATTCAACGCCGCCACCTTCATTGCAGATGTCCTGAACAAGCTCGTTCAGGCAAACCGGGAGATCGTCATCGCTGCAACCCAGGCAGCCATCCACTACCGAATCGCACGCCAGTGCCGTCGATGAATAAAATATCCCCGCACACAGCAATAAGTAAATCAAGCCGTTAAGAATCGATTTCATGGTGCACCTCGGCAAGTTCCTGTTGTTCCATTCCTGTCTGGCAAATCGCTAACCTGGTATTTATCGGCCTTCAGATCCGGGGCTTTATTTTACACCGTGGTAGAATTCCAAGACAGGATACAATGTCCTCTGGAAGCCCTTTATTTTGCTGCCATGGCCGGAGGTCGGCGAATGTTTAATCGCTACAATATCAAAGGGTAAATCCGGGAGTTGCAGTCTTTTCTGCTTATCCTGGCAGAAAAGGCGCAAATAAGGATAATCGCCAACTGGACCATTGAGGATACCGTACGTGAGGTTCTGCTCGAAGTGAACCGCCGGATCATTGAACACTACCCGCCAGCCCCGGGATTTTCCGAGTGACTGCAGGAATGCTCATTACCCACCGCCAACAGCGCAGGTTCAGGCTTTACGGGGCCTGTATGCGATGATGGAGCGCAACTTTACTCCGCCAGAACCTGTGCACGCGGGTCCTGGCAATGCGCGTGCCATGAACATGCACCCGTGGTCGGCCTATGTTCCGATTGCGCTTGTCGCACTGATTGGCGTGATGGTTACCTGGTATACATTCAATGCGGTCTCCGGCTGGGAGCGCGCGCTGGTAGAGCAGGTATTTCATGAGGCCGCCAGCGACCGCGTCCTGATGGTACGGCGCGAGATCGAACAAAACCTTGGCGTGGTCCAGGACATTGGCAGCTTCTTCGATACATCGGCGTGGGTGAGTCGACGGGATTTTCGCAAGTTCGTGGGACCCTCAGTGAAGCGTTATGCGAGCATAGCGGCTCTGCAATGGATCCCCCGCGTGACCGCTGCAGAGCGTGCCTGGTTTGAAGAAGATGCCCGTGACAGCTTCGCAAAGTTCCGCATGAACGAAAGCAACCAGGCAGGTGATCTGGTCAGGGCTGAACAGCGTCCGGTGCATTTTCCCGTTCTCTATGTGCAGCCCTATCAGCTCAACAAGAAAGTACTGGGTCTCGACCTGGCGGCAGACCCGACGGTTCTTGATGCGTTGCAGCAAGCACGGGAAGCCGGACGAATGCAGACATCAGCGCGTATTCCCCTGCAGCGCGAGGGCCGTATCGAATACGGCTTTACGGCATGGCTGCCGGTCTATAACAAGGCAGCTCCGGACGGGGCTGAAGCGGAGGGTGAAGAGGAAAATGCAAACCTGGACACACAGGATACGCAGCAACTGCAGTTGCGCGGCTTTGCAGCAGGGGTTTTCCGCATCGGCGAGATAGTCGAAAGTGCCCTGCAGAATCTCAGCCCGAGCGGCATCGACATGGTCGTCTACGATGTATCAGACGAGGACGAAAGATACATGCTGTACCAGCATTTTTCCAGAAAACGTCCTGCTGACACAGCCCGGCGCAATCCCGGGGACGGAGATTCACCGGAAAACAGGAAACTCACCCAGACTATAAGCGTCATGAATCGCCAGTGGGAAGTGTTGTGCACCTCGATTCCCGGGTATTTCCAGCCAAACCCCTGGAGTGGATGGGTCACACTTGCGGGTGGATTGCCATTTACGGCCTTGCTTACGATATACCTTTCCACACTGGTGGGACGCGCAGCAAAGATAAAGCGTCTCGTGACCAGGCGCACAGCGCAACTGGTGGAGGTCAATGAAGCGCTTAACATCGAAATCAATGTGCGTCGTAATGCCGAGCAGGAACTGCAGAGACTGAATGAAACCCTGGAACAACGTGTAGCTATACGCACTGCCGAAGCAGAACGGCATGTGAAAGAACTGGAACAGTTTGCCTATGTTACTTCGCATGATCTGAAAGCACCGCTGCGAGGTATCGCAAACCTGGCCACCTGGCTGGAAGAAGATCTGAGGGAAAAACTGACCGAAGCTACCCGCGAACAACTGAGGCTGATGCGTGACCGTGTGCAGCGCATGAATGCATTGATCGAAGGGCTGCTGGAATACTCGCGAATTGGCCAGGTAGACAGCTCCATGACAAGCGTCGATACCGGCGAACTGCTGGCCGAGGTCATCGACTCCCTGTCGCCACCGGACGGATTCTTTGTCGAAGTAGATGCGAACATGCCCATTCTGTACACGGACCGTTTACATCTGCAGCAGGTGTTCTCCAACCTGATCAGTAACAGCATCAAGCACAGCAAGGGCGAGCAGGGTCATGCAGAAATTACGGTGCATGATCGGGATGAATATTATGAATTCACAGTAGCCGATGATGGTCCCGGCATCGCGCCGGAATACCATGACAAGGTATTCATGATGTTTCAGACGCTCGCGGTAAATGATTACGGCAGCAATACCGGCATTGGCCTGGCGCTGGTAAAGAAGCTTGTGCAGGAGCATGGTGGTTCGATAGCATTGGAATCAGGGGAAGGCAGCGGTGCCACGTTCCGGTTTACCTGGCCAAAGCATGGATGAATCGCAATCAATCCGGTCGGATGCGCTGAATACCGCTGAATACCGCTGTATACTGCGTGCTAACGGGGGGAGTTATGCCTAAGGATGATGCTGTAATATTGCTCGTGGAAGATGACCGGGTCGACATTATGACCGTGCAACGGGCATTGAAGAAAATCGATGTCAGCAACCCTCTCTATGTTGCACGTACCGGTGTTGAAGCGCTGGGTATGTTGCGTGGTGATGCATTCCCCAAAATCGAGCCCATGCCGTCGCTGATTCTGCTGGACCTGAATCTCCCTAAAATGGGAGGTATTGAATTTCTGAAGGAGCTGCGTGCTGATCCGATGCTGGGGACCTTGCCTGTCATTGTCCTGACATCCTCCAATGAACCGAGCGACCGGGCCGCCGCCTTCAAATACGAGGTAGATGACTACATCGTCAAGCCGCATTCTTTCGACGACTTTTCCAATGCAATGTCGATCATTCTTGCCGACTGGTCAGGGGAAAGCGATGATTAAGTTGTGCTTCGCGAATTATTGATATTGCCCTGTGAAGATCCAGCGGCATGGTTGGGTGCTAACCGGGAAAAAGGCTTCTGCTGACCCACACACAACTCTTTTATTTGCGGCTAACCACTAGCCGTCCAACATTACTATCCTGACTGTCCAGTTTGGGATAGTCACCTTTTAGCTGAAAATTCAGCTTGCCTTTCCCCGCCCTCGTCGAACGCCCACCCGGAATTCCACGTCCATTCACCCGGCTACGGGATGCACCAAGGGATTCCGGTTCCCCGGCCCTTGTGCAATAAAGCATATGATTTATATACGAATTGTGGGCCATCCTGAACAAGGAAGAGGCCGAACTGATCAGTAACGCCGGCAAACGGGGCAGCATCACCGTTGCCACCAACATGGCCGGACGCGGCACCGACATACCCCTCGGTCCCGGCGTCGAGGCACCGGGTGGCCTGCACGTGATCGCCGTGTAGCGCAATGAATCGCGCCGCATCGACCGCCAGCTTTGACGGCGTTGCGCCCGCCAGGGTGACCCGGGCAGCTTTGAGTCCATCCTCTTCCTCGAGGATGATATCCTGACCGCCAGCTGCCCTAAATATGCGAAAGGCATGGCCGCTAATGAGATAAGGAGCCGGTCTCCAACAGCCGGCTGGAAAAGCCTGCTGCAAAGCGACGCTGGCACTTGCAGCCGCGCGTTTCGACATGGATGCCGAACTCAGGGAGCGCCAGGTCAGTACCGGGTTTGCCGTGCGCAAGCTGGTGCGGTTTGACGACTATTAACAAACCAGGATACACCATGAATAACGACCCGGAGTCCAATGCACAAACTTTGCCCAGAGGGGTAATGCTGAACGCCTACCCTGATAGTATTGGTAAAAGGCTGGCAGATGCGGTGGAATTACTCCAAAGGCCCGAGCTCAAGGATGCCTTTTCGCTGTTCTATATCCTTCCAACCTTTTTCAACAGCGATCTGGATCGCGGCTTTTCCATCATCAATTACGACATCAACGAGGAGCTGGTAAGTCCCCTGGACCTGGATGAGCTCAACAAGCTTGGTATCCAGGTCAAGCTCGACCTGGTGCTTAATCATCTGTCCGTACGCTCGCCGCAGTTCCAGGACCTGTTGAAAAACGGTAAGGATTCGGCCTACCGGGACTTCTTCATCGACTGGGACGAGTTCTGGCATGGATATGGTACCGTCGGATCGGAGGGACAGGTCATACCGGACAAAGAGCATCTGGAAAAGCTCTTCATGAGAAAGCCCGGCCTGCCGGTACTGAGGGTGCGCTTTCCGGATGGCACCCTCAAGAAGTACTGGAACACCTTCTACCAGAAAGTGGAGTTCGATGAGATAACGGCCCGGGACCTTGCCCACATAGAAGGGATCGATTCGAAAGAAGCACAAGCCATCGCGGACCACGTCAAGATCGTCATTCAGGACAAGGGATATCTGGAAACCGCGGACCTGGAGCACCTCCCCCACCCCAAGCACGAAATTATATCGGCTGTCTGTAGTAAGAGTGAGTACCTGGGGCAGATGGATCTCAACGCCCGTTCCGAACTGGTCTGGGAATTCTACGACGAGGTACTGCGTAAACTCAGCGAATACGGGGCCAGGATTATCCGCCTCGACGCTTTCGCGTACTTGCACAAGGAGCCAGGTCAGCCGAATTTCTTCAACCGGCCCGGCACCTGGGACTATCTGCAGCGGTTGCAGGGCATTGCGCAAAAATATGACCTGACCATCTTCCCCGAAATACATGCTGAATACGGTGCGGGTATCCACGAGGAAATAGCACAGGAAGGCTACCCCATATACGATTTCTTCTTTCCCGGACTCGTAATAGACGCACTGGAGCGGGGGCGTAACAAGGCCCTGTTGCGATGGATAAAGGATATCCAGGCGAAGGGGCTGCAGACGATTAACATGCTCGGATGTCATGACGGCATCCCGGTGCTCGACCTGCGCGGCAAGCAGGTGAACGGTACCTACCGTCGGGGCCTGCTGAGCGACGAACATATCGACGCCACCATCGAGCGCATTATGGACAGGGGGGGGCTGACCAAGAACCTGTACGACGCTGACGGCAAGAAGATCGACTACTACCAGATCAACGCGACTTTCTTCAGCGCCCTGGGGGAAGATGAGCGCAAGCTGCGCCTGGCCCGTGCCATCCAGATGTTCATGCCTGGTGTTCCGCAGGTGTGGTACCTGGATCTGTTTGCCGGCACAAATGACTACGCAGCGGCGGAACGGGAGTCTACCGCGGGACACAAGGAGATTAACCGCACTACTTTAACAACAATTGACATCGAGTCCGGGCTAAAACGCCCCATCGTGCTGGACCAGATCGAGCTGATCCGTCTGCGTAACAGCTCACCGGCGTTCGAGGGCAATATGGAGATTATCGAGACCGAGCCCCATCGGTTGCACATCACCTGGCAGCATCCGCGAAGCAACCGCAACCCTGAAGGCCAATCTGCGCACGCTCAGTTTCACGGTATACCATGGCGACGGTACGGATGAAGAAGTTTTGATGTCCTTCAAGTCTCAGGACCCTGGCGGTCAATCCCGGTAAAATTCCGACAATAATTGCTATGGAGCGCGAAAATGAGAATCCTTGCGACTGACCTGGACCGGACATTACTCCCGAACGGTAGCTGGCCACCGGATCCCGGCGCCATTGACCTCTTCAATGAACTCACGCAAAGACATGACGTGCTGGTCGTCTACGTGACCGGAAGGAATCTTGACCTGACCGAGAATGCAATCAGGGAGTTCGGCATCCGTTATCCCCATGTACTCATCGGCGACGTCGGCACCTCGATACGGAAGTACGGGCAAGATGGCTGGAAGTCCCATGGCGGCTGGGATACCCATGTGAGGCAGACCAGTCCCGGGTGGGACGCGGACGCGGTACGTAGTGCCGTAGCCGGGGTGGATGGACTGACCGAGCAGGAGAGAGAGCATTGCGGCCCGTTCAAGCAAAGCTACTACGTTGACCATGACAGGAACGAGGCCGTTCTGAAGGCAGTCGATGAACTGGTCAAAGGCAAGTTCGACGAGGTCATTGTTTACAGCTTCGACTCCCAATCCGGCAAGGGCCTGCTCGACTTGCTCCCGCAAAGTGCAACCAAACAGACCGCGCTCGAATACATCGCCGACGAACTTGGCGCCAAAAAATCAGACGTCGTTTTCTGTGGCGATAGCGGTAACGATATCTTTCCGCTCACGGCGGGCTTTTCCGGCGTACTCGTGCGAAATGCAGACGACCAGCTCGTCACCAGTGTCAAGCAGGAGGCTGATGCGCACCCTGAACTTGACATTTACTTTGCGAAAGGCGGCTTCAAGGGCCTGAACGGTTTCTATACCAGCGGTGTCATTGAGGGCGCCTACCACTACGGAATTTTCCATGATGCCGACTGAACCACCTGCCGGCATCTGGCGAAGGGTTTATGGGTTGCAGAAAGTTTCGCGAGCTATCGCTCGCTCCTGCAGAAAAAAGACTCTGTCACTAAGACGTAACCTGCCAGAACATTTAGCCGTTATCAATAGCCACGCTTCAAATCCACCACGCTCAGCATGCGCTCGCCATTAACGTAGCGGCGCAGGTTCTCGCGCACCACCAGCCAGTAGCGCCCCATCTGTTCATCGGAACTGGCACTGATGTGCGGAGTGATGATGATGTTCTTCGCTTTCCACAGCGGGTGATCCGGCGGCAGCGGTTCGGGATCGGTTACGTCCAGTGCTGCGCCGCCAAGGTGTTCAGTGTTCAGGGCCTCGATGAGGTCCGCGGTGACGACACTCTTGCCGCGACCGACGTTGATGAAATAGGCGCCCGGTTTCATGGTGCCAAAGAAGCGTTGATCGAACAGGCCCGTGGTCTCGAGTGTAAGCGGGGTGGCGTTGACTACCACGTCCGCTTGCGCGGCGAGTGTGTGCAGTTCATCGGGCAGCCCGACATGGTCGACAAACACCGGGCCCTCGCGCGAAGAGTTGCGCGTTGCAACCACGCGCATACCGAGGCCGTGAGCGCGGCGGGCAATCTCGGTGCCGATGCCGCCCAGGCCCACCACCAGCATGGTGCGGCCCTGAACTTCCTGCATCGAGGTGCGCTCGACCGTCGTACGGTCCCAGTACTGCGCCCGCTGCTGATCACGGAACAGATACAGCTTGCGTGTCAGTGAGTACATCATGCCGATGACGTGCTCGGCGATGCCGGGTCCGTAAATGCGCTGCATATTGGTCACCAGGATCTCGCGCGTCTGCGCCAGGGGGGAGCTTGCGCACTTGTCGACCCCTGCGGAATAGTTGAGGATATAACGCAGCGCCTTGCCGTTTTTGAGATTCTCGTGGGTGCAATAGCCAAGCAGCACGTCGGCGCCTTCGAGCAATGCCGCCGGCACTTCGCGCGAGCTTGCGACCACGATCTCGGCATCGCCTGCCACCTGTTTCAGCCACGCAATCGCATCGGGCCTGGATGTCTTCTGCCGTTCAAGCATGGTCACCACGATGCGTCCGGGTTTTTGCCACTCGCTGGCCGTGCTGATCGGTGCACTGGCCTCGCGAAGGCCCATGTCTTTCAGCAACTGCGTCGTTGCCGCATCGGGCCCTGCGGCCGAGGCGCTGATAGCGAGACACAGGGTCAGCAGCAGACAATAGAGGATTCGGAACATGGGACCCCCGCTTCCGCTCAAGAGTATTAGCGTATATTTAACTCTGGTATGAGCAGGTGCGCATGTGCGCTGATACTATTAATATTCGTTACTCATACACCTGTATCGCGCCTGCAAGGTGCTCCTGCGCTACATTAATGCCTCCGTGCATACAGGAAGCATAACGCACGCATTTAAGACAATCCAGCCGGAACACAAACGTCGCGCGCATCTGCCCACGGCTGAATCCCTGTACGTACCGCCAACTGACCATCCTCAGTCCATTATCCTTCAGCAAGCGTCCTGTTTGGACCAGACACTTGCTGTTTCCTGTTTCTTGAATCCTTGTTGCTGACGGAAACGGTAAGCGCATACTTTCGGCCGGAGGCAGTGGAGCGAACGGAATTGCCATCCGGTGCAGCGCCTTGTAATGTGTTTTTAATTTAACTGTAGTTACATTTTACTGATTAGTTTCCCGAAATTATTTACCTGGTCCCAGTCTGTGAATTCAATATTTGTTTTTGGATCAGTTGGACCTTTGGTAATCCACATAATCATTCTTATCATTAAACGATCCCAAATTTTGTATTTTTGGTAGTCAATTTTTCCTGCAAAGACGGCCAACTCCTTTGGCTTCCATGATATTTGCGACAGGAACTTTTTCAAATACGGATTCGTCTCAGGTTTGTTTTTATCTGGCTTGCGTGCAACAACGTTGACCGAGAAAAATGCATTGGGCTTTTTATCCAGAATCAGCTCGTTTATTTTAATAAATTCATAAACTTCAGCACTGTGCTTTCCATAGCGAATACTGGCTCCAATGACTATTTTGTCAAATGCATTCAGATCTAATTTGTTTGCATCCTCAATGGGGATCAATGTTACTACATTGTTATTTTCTTCAATTATTTTAAGCAGACGATAACAAATATCTCTGGTATGCCCGTCAGTAGTTGAATAAATAATAACAATTTTGTTCATATATATGAGGTACGGCTCTCAAGAATAAAAAACACAATAATTAAATACTTCATTGTCGCTATACCTGCTTTACTGATTTGTAATAAATAGGGTCTGACTTATACATACTTGATAGCCTGAGCTCATTATAAGTGTATGACCGATATCTGCCATAAGCGGACTTCACAGTCTGTTCGATCCAGATAGTTATCTTTCGGAAACCAGAAAACTATTCTTCTCGAGTGGCTATCGGATACGCGTCAAGCGGAGCCTCGAATGCGATAAACAAAATCCAATCATCTCCCTTGACGCAGTAAGCATCGTGCTGGCGTTCGGCCGGGCCATATGCATATGATCCAGTCGCAACAATTGCTGTCAGCTGGCTCGCTTGTGACTGCACCGGAACAAGCAAACAACATTAGCCAGGTGAACGCAGACTCAAGTGTGCGGCGTATTGTCATAGATAAACCCCTGTATGAATTCATGCAGTTGTTGGACAAAACCCTGCGAAAGTCGATTCATAATGAAGGAGAGTGACACTCGCTACCAGTTGTAATGCAAATATCGCTCAGGTCATGAGTTGCCGTTTAGTTTTAAATCCGGCTACTTGCCCCAGGAATGACCAGAGCCGGTCGAAGATACTTGCAGATCGGCAGATTTCCAGCCCTGTTTGTCCGTGTGCGGACGACTACTCCCTGACCGATGATTCGCCGACAATGCTCATGATTCCATTATGGACTTCCGTGATCTCGGTTGCGTTCAGGAGTTCCGACAGCCTCAAGGTCGTGTTGCGTTGCCGTTCCGCGAGCAGGATCGCCATATGGTGGAGGAGCTTATAGGCCACCAGGTGATCACTTGCGATCAGCTCAGTAAAGGCATCGCGCGGCACGCGAAACACAACGGAATCTTCGGTGACCCGGATCGTTGCAGAACGTGGCGAAGCCATCCAGGATCGATATCTCGCCAAAGCAGGCCTGCGGCCCAAGCTCGGTTATCTTTTTCTCGCCCGTTGCTCCATGCTTGAGGACATCTACTGCACCCCTGTACAACACAAACCAGGCGTCACCCGGATCACCCTCACTGAATACAATATCTCCTGCCTGATACTGCTCTATCTTCAACAATATGAATGATTTCCATGATTTCCGATGGATCGAGCTTCTCGAACATCGGAGTTTCAAGAAGAAAGGTAATCAGTCTTTCGCGTGTAACTTTTGTTTCCATGGTCCCCTCCGGACATGTTGAACAGGCTGAATCAACGTTTCCATTTGCCATGTGGCCATTTATGGTAATGGCTGCAACTGTTCCACTATTTCCTGATATCTCAGGCAGATGGCTTATGGCCTCATACACTATGAATATTTGCGCCATAGAACCTTGATATGGATCAAAGAAAGAACGGGAAAGACCAGCAGAAATCCGCATCTCGCCATAACCACCCCATTGAATTTTGTCCCGGGCATGAGTGGACGGTGCATGTGCCAGGTGATACCTGTATGTCCGGTTTCGCAACAGATTTGCCGTTCCCTGACCGTGGAAACTCAGCGAGCACTGAACTGTTGAATGGGTACTCCGAAAGTGTGAGTACAGATTAGAGGGCGGGAACGACAACAGTTGCTGCATCTGAGACCTTTGCGGGAACACCGGGAATGTCGTTTTGTAGCCGTACTACAACCCAGGGACCGACCCGGGGCGCGAGGAGAATCGATTATGCTGCCGTGAGGTTGTGCTCAGTACAACCTTTTCTGTGTGGATACTCTCGAGATGCGTGGGTTATGATGCTTCCTGTACTCGTCTCGATTAGTGTCAGGCAATTTGTTAATGAAACCACCGAAATATTCTATGCGCTACTCCATCAGTGAAACGTCACTTCAAACCCGCAAGAAAAACATTTTCCTGGGCGCACTGTTGGCTCTGATATTAGTTGCCGTTATTACCGCCGGACACCTTCAATACCCGGAAATCTACAATAACATGGTTCTTTGGTCCGTCATTATCCTGATGGTCGTTGGCAATCTTGTCAATTATTACCGTTATCGCCGTTACCTGCGTCTAGTCGAAGATCATCGGATTGAAATTGGCGACGATGAAGTTTCATTTTTTACCGGAACCGATAAATCCGTGCTGGACACTAAAGAAATTGTTGCACTGACTTTTTATCGCAGGAAAGGACGGGTTGAGCACATTCAACTGAAATTGAGGAATGGTCGGGGTATACGCCTGGAGGGCTATGCCGATCTGGAGCAGTTGGGTGGTGCTATCGCAGACCGGATACCCAAAGAACTGGTGGTTGGTAGGAAGCCCTGAATGTTAATTTACACTGAAATCTGACCCACTCATTATTTCTACCTGCCTGAATATACGACGTAACTCGGAATTTGAGGAGGTTCACATAGAAATGCAAATCCGGGTCAAACAAGTGCACAAATCAACACCGATGTGTTTTCTTCCTGGGGCCCGGCGTGCGTGGGGCTTCAGAAATTCCTCACGAACGCCGCTTGGTATATTTCGTCGGCAATGCCTGCTCCGGACTGTCCGGCCAGGGATGCCTGGGATAGCGCCCCTTCATTTCTTTTTTAACCTCACTATAACTGCTCTTCCAAAACCCGGCTAAATCCTGGGTGACTTGCAGTGGGCGTTGGGCGGGGGAGAGCAAGTGCAGCATGAGTTTGATCTTGCCGTTGGCGATGGTGGGAGTATCCAGGCAACCAAACATTTCCTGTAGCTTGACACTAAGTACCGGGGGCGATTGTGTGTAGTCGATTTTGATGCTGGAGCCCGAAGGTACTGTCATTGTGTTGGGTGCAAGTTCCTCTAACTGCTTTGGCAAAGGCCAGGGTAGTAAGCCTGACAGTATGCTTTGCAGGTCGAGTCGCTGGAAGTCACTGAGCTTGTTGATGGAATCCAGGAAGGGAGCCAGCCAGGTTTCAATAGTCCCTAGCAAGTATTGGTCCGAGACATCGGGCCACAGCCCCGGCCCGAGCTTGTTCAATAACATCACCCGTGACTGCCATTGGCGGATTGAGGGATTCCAGGGCAGTAAGTTCAAGCCACGTTTTTTAAGGAGTTCAATCAGTGCATCACGCCTGGCCTCGACCGGTATCTTTTCAATCCGCTGTCGATGGATAACCAGTTTTCCGATAGTGCGAATATGTTCAGCATTAAAGCGATCGGTTTGTTCGTCCCAGTGCAGGGTGTCTTTTTCTTCGATTAATTCACTGAGTTGATTTTCAAACAGTGCAGGATCCAGTGCGCAGGCCGAAAAAATCCGGTCGTTACTCCCTTTGCCGTCCCTGTTTAGAGTGCCGCCAAGTTCGGCCACTGCCAGCCACTCACTATTACCCAGGGCATCGCCTTGAGCGAGTGTGGCGGTACGTCCGTTGCTTAGCAGGTAGTGGTTCTGGCGGTCAGGTTTACGGTGGGCAATGCGGTCGGGGTAGGCGCAGGCTAACAGGAAGCCGATTGCGTTATCCGGGTTTAGCGGATTGTCTGTTGTGCCCTGTTCAGTCTGTCTGGTTTGCACTAATCGTTCATAGGTTCTTGCCTGCTGCTGCGTGCGTTTAAGCCAGCCTTTGTATTGGCTGTGACAGGCTTGTTCTCCCAGGAGCACAGCAATCTGACCGGACAGATCGGCGCCATGGTCGCGTGCCAATGGGCTTCGATCTGCCAGTAAAGCCGCAAGCGCGGCGGCGTATTTACTTTGTTGCCGGGCGGCGCCGGTAATTAACATATGTGCCAGGCGCGGGTGGGCAGGCATCCTGGCCATTAATTCTCCATGGGGGCTGAGTGAGCAGCTGCCCAGGGTAGGCGACGACTGGCCCGGGTGTTCACTTTTGATAGCACCCAGTCGCAGCAACAAGTCCAGCGCCTGGCTCATGGGGCCAGATGGTGGTGGGTCCAGCCAGCGCAATTCCTTAATGTCATCAACGCCCCAGGCAATTAATTGCAATACCAGCGGGGCGAGATCCGCCTGCAGTATTTGCGGCATTGAATGCTGCGCTAATTGATCCTGTTGCTGCTCGCTCCACAGTCGGTAGCAATGACCAGCGGCCAACCGCCCGGCGCGACCCATACGCTGGACACTTGAGTCCTTGACTTATGCGCCGAGTCTGCAGGCGGGTCATGCCAGTGGCGGGATCAAAGCGCGGTTCACGGCAGAGGCCGGCATCAACCACGACAGTAATACCCTCGATGGTGAGGCTGGTTTCGGCGATGTCGGTGGCCAGTACAACTTTTCGTTTAGCCGTCATTGATTCAATGGCGCGTTGTTGCTCGCGTAGCGGCAGGGCGCCATAGAGAGGTTGAATATCGATCTCCTGTAATTCCTCTGGAGACAGTCGACCGCCAAGATGTTGCATGACTTTATTGATTTCACCCTGGCCGGGCAGGAACACCAGCAGGCTACCGCTGTGCTTACGGATAATTCCCGGTAGTGCGTTGAGCACACGCTCGACAATGTTGTCATCCAGGCGTTTGGCCTGGCCATAGTGCACGGTGACCGGGAACATTTTACCGGCACTGCGGATAAGCGGGGCATCGCCTAATAAGCTCGCGACGGCATCGCCATCCAGGGTGGCCGACATCACCAGCAGTCGCAAAGGCTTACTGGCGTCGCGAAATAACTCCCGGCTTTGCAGGGCAAGGGCGAGGCCAAAATCGGCGTCCATACTGCGCTCGTGGAACTCATCAAAAATTAACAGCGCGACCCCTTCCAGTGAGGGATCATCTACCAGCATGCGTGTGAGGATACCTTCGGTGATGACCTCGATACGGGTGTGCGCGCTAATGCGGCTTTCTTGCCGAATACGATAGCCGACAGTCTGGCCTGCTTCTTCATTTAAAAGTGATGCCATTCGTTGGGCGGCAGCGCGGGCTGCCATGCGCCGGGGTTCCAGCATAATAATGCGTTGGCCGGTCAGCCATGATTCAGATAAAAGTGCCAGTGGTACCAGGGTGGTTTTACCCGCGCCGGGTGGAGCCTCGAGCACGAGTTCATGATGTTGAGCCAATGATTGTTGCAGTTTCGGCAGTACCTCACTGATTGGCAGGACGGGCAGGGTAGCCAGGCCAGGTATCGTCGGGGGCATGGTAATCACGGGATTTGAGTATAGGCTGAATTAACGCTGTTTTCCCCGGAACTTCCGAGTTCGGGGGTAAAGCAGTCGTTTCGCAG
>CAWHCQ010000020.1:0-4608 GCA_963827755.1 uncultured Gammaproteobacteria bacterium | reverse complement strand
CTGGCGGTCGGCCGCGATCACCAGTTTATCGAGGCGGCCCACCTGATGACGGCCCTGCTGGACCAGGAGGGCGGGACCGTTCGCCATCTGCTTTCGCAGGCGGATGTCAACGTCAACCTGTACCGCTCACAGCTGGGCGAGGTGCTCGACAAGATGTCCAGTGTCGAGGGTATGGCGGGGGATGTGCATATTTCCAATGACCTGAGCCGTCTGCTGAATGTCACCGACAAGCTGGCCCAGCAGCGCAACGACAGCTATATCTCCAGTGAATTATTCATCCTTGCCGTGCTGCAGGACAAGGGTGCTGCCGGCGACCTGCTGCGCAAGGCCGGTGCCAGCAAGAACCTGGTTGAGCAGGCCATCGAGAAGATGCGCGGCGGCGAACAGGTCAATGATGCCAATGCGGAAGAGCAACGCCAGGCGCTGGAAAAATACACCATCGACGTCACCGAGCGGGCCGAGCAGGGCAAGCTCGATCCGGTGATCGGGCGCGATGATGAAATCCGCCGCACCATCCAGGTGCTGCAGCGCCGCACCAAGAACAACCCGGTGCTGATCGGTGAGCCGGGCGTCGGCAAGACCGCGATCGTCGAGGGGCTCGCGCAGCGCATCGTCAACGGCGAGGTCCCGGAAGGCATCAAGGGCAAACGCCTGCTGTCGCTGGACATGGGCACATTGATTGCGGGCGCCAAGTTCCGCGGTGAATTCGAGGAGCGTCTGAAAGGCGTCCTCAGTGACCTGTCGAAGCAGGAAGGCCAGGTCATCCTGTTTATCGACGAGCTGCACACCATGGTGGGCGCCGGCAAGGCGGAAGGCGCGATGGATGCCGGCAACATGCTGAAACCGGCGCTGGCGCGCGGCGAGCTGCACTGTGTCGGCGCGACGACCCTGGACGAATACCGTAAATACATCGAAAAGGATGCGGCGCTTGAACGCCGCTTCCAGAAGGTGCTGGTGGATGAGCCAACCGTGGAAGACACCATCGCCATCCTGCGCGGACTGAAGGAACGTTACGAGGTCCATCACGGCGTGCAGATCACCGACCCGGCCATCGTGGCCGCGGCGACCCTGTCACACCGCTACATTACCGACCGGCAATTGCCCGACAAGGCGATCGACCTGGTGGACGAAGCGGCCAGCCGTATTCGCATGGAAATCGATTCCAAGCCTGAAGCCATGGACCGGCTCGAGCGGCGTCTGATCCAGCTGAAGATCGAGCGCGAGGCCCTGAAAAAGGAAACCGACGAGGCCTCCAAGAAACGACTGGGCATCCTGCAGGACGAGATCGACTTCGCTGGAGCGTGAATTCTCCGACCTGGAGGAAATCTGGAAATCCGAGAAGGCCGCGGTCAAGGGCGCCAGCCATATCAAGGAGGAACTGGAGCGCGCACGCATGGAACTGGACACCGCGCAGCGTGCCGGTGACCTGGCGCGTGCCGGGGAACTGCAGTACGGCCGCATTCCGGAACTCGAGAAGCAGCTGCAGAGTGCCGACCAGGCGCAGGTGCAGGAAATGACCCTGCTGCGCAACAAGGTCAGCGAAGAGGAAATCGCCGAGGTCGTGTCGAAGTGGACCGGCATACCGGTGTCGAAGATGCTCGAGGGCGAGCGTGACAAGCTGCTGCGCATGGAAGAGGCCCTGCAAAAGCGGGTCGTCGGACAGCAAGAGGCGCTGGGCGTGGTGGCCGATGCCATTCGCCGTTCCCGCGCGGGTCTTTCCGATCCGAACCGGCCGAACGGTTCGTTCCTGTTCCTTGGTCCCACCGGCGTGGGTAAAACCGAGCTCACCAAGGCGCTGGCGAACTTCCTGTTCGATACCGACGAGGCCATGGTGCGCATCGACATGTCCGAGTTCATGGAGAAACATTCCGTCGCCCGCCTGATCGGCGCACCGCCCGGCTACGTGGGTTACGAAGAGGGCGGTTACCTGACCGAGGCGGTGCGCCGCAAACCCTATTCCGTGATCCTGCTGGACGAGGTCGAGAAGGCGCACCCGGATGTGTTCAACGTGCTGCTGCAGGTGCTCGATGACGGGCGGCTCACCGACGGCCAGGGGCGTACGGTTGATTTTCGCAATACCGTGATCGTGATGACCTCCAACCTCGGCAGCCAGATGATCCAGGAGATGTCCGGCGAGGAGAATTACGCGGCCATGAAGGCTGCGCTGATGGAGGTGATCGGCGGCCACTTCCGGCCGGAGTTCATCAACCGCATCGATGACGTGGTGGTCTTTCACCCGCTGGGCCGCGAGCAGATCCGCACCATCGCCAGCCTGCAGACCGATATCCTGCGCGCCCGCCTGCAGGAGCGCGATATCCGCCTGGTATTGACGGATGCCGCGCTGGACCGGCTCGGCGAGGCCGGTTTCGACCCGGTATACGGCGCGCGGCCGCTGAAGCGTGCCATCCAGACCCAGCTGGAAAATCCGCTGGCGCAGGAAATCCTCAGTGGACGCTTCGGCCCCGGCGACGAGGTGCAGGTGGATGTGAAGGACGGCCAGCTGTCCTTCGAGTCGGCCTCCGGCAACACGGCCAGGCTGCCTGAGTAGCAGGCGGCCAGTGCTCGCCAGGCTGTAGTCATCCTGCAATCTGATTTCGGCCTAGCCGACCTGCCAAGGATCCGGTCCAGCGCCCGGTCCGTCAGTATCCGTTTCAGGAACGCAAACAGGAAGGTCGGGAAGGTCACGTAGTAACGTGCCTTCGGACGGCGGCTTTCCAGCGCGTGGATGACCTTTTTCAGCACGGCCTCCGGGGGCAGGGTGAACGGCACCGCCGGGCCTTTCTTGGTGAGGCGCTGTTCCATTTGCCGGTAGTGTTCCCGGTGGGCGCTCCCCTCGGGGTCGATGTTGCGCTGGTAGGCGGCATAGGCGTTTTCCCGGAAACGGCTGCTGATGGGGCCGGGCTCGATCAGTGAGACGTGGATGTCGCTGCCCGCCAGTTCCAGGCGCAGCGTATCGGTCAGCCCTTCAAGCGCGTACTTGCTGGCGTTATAGGCGCCACGATAGCGCAGCGCCACGAAACCCAGCACGGAACTGTTGTGAATAATGCGGCCATGTCCCTGGCGGCGCATCACGGCGAGCACGTGCCTGGTCAGTTCATGCCAGCCGAACAGGTTGCTTTCAAACTGCGCGCGCAGCACCTCGCGTGACAGGTCTTCCACCGCGCCGGGTTGTCCGTAGGCGCCGTTATTGAACAGGGCATCGAGCTGGCCGCCGGTGCGTGCCAGGACCTCCCCAACCGCAGCCGTGATCGAGTCCGGGTCGTCGAGATCGAGCTGCAGGCTCTCCAGTCCCTCGCGATTGAGTGTCTCGACGTCGGCAGGCTTGCGCGCCGTGGCAAACACCCGGTAGCCGCGTGCAAGCAGCCCGCGGGCCACACACAGGCCGATACCGGAAGAGCAGCCGGTGATCAGGATGGTTGTTTCGGCCATTACCGGTAAGTCACTGTTTTGTTGTATGTATGCAGCGGCTGCCCGGAAGGGCGCAACATCGCCGGCCGGCTGCATCTTGCCGGCGCAGCAGCCGGATTGGCATTGAATTGCAACGAAAAATACTTGTGTGGCACAGGCTCATTCCTTAGTATCGCCAGACTGGTTGCTAACCATGGCGCAGTGTTCGTTAATTCTGGAGGGGGTCGAATGAATAATAAACGTTTTTACACAGGGGCTGCACTGGCATGCCTGGTGATGCTGTCACAATCTGCCTATGCCGCCAAAGGATTTAAATATTCCTACGGTGAGTTCGGTTATCAAAACGTCAAGGCGGTTTCCGGTGATGGCGATGGCTTCAGGCTGGCTTTCTCATTCGGGGCAACCGACCACTTCAATATCCTGGGCGAATATAACAGGCTGTTTGGAATCGACAAAATCGAGGAACTCGGTGGCATCAAAAACTCCACCAACGCCGATGTCGACCGTGACGAGTTCAAGATTGGCCTGGGTGTTCACTATAACGTGATGAAAAAGGTTGACCTGACGCTGTCCGCCCTCTATGTCGACCAGGAGTTCAGCGGCAAGTGGGTGACCCCTGCACTGGCCCCGCTCTCGACCAACCTGTCCAATTCCGAGGAAGGCTACGAGGTGGATCTTGGTGCCCGCGTGCAGTTGTTCAAGAAGTTTGAAATGACGCCCCATGTCACATACAGGGACGTTGGTGCAGACTCCAATACGGGCGGCGGCCTTGGTTTTGTCTACAATTTCCACAAGAAGTTTTCTCTGCGTATGGAGGGCACTTTCTTCAGCGATGACAGTGAAAGCAACGCCTTTGCCGGGATCAGGCTGGATCTTTGATTTGTTTTTTGTGTGTAGAGAGCCCGCCGGCAGGCGGGTTTTTTTTGTTTTGTTGGGTGGGGTGTTTTTTCTTGTCTTTGTTGGGGCGCCTTGCAGGCGCGGTTTTATTGGATGCGGGCTCTCGCGCCCGCCGGCGAGATACTTTCTCTTGCTTGCCCAAGAGAAAGTATCCAAAGAGAAGGGCACCCGGAGCACTCACCGTATTAGGCAAGACAGCAACGCTGTCTTGCCTAATACGGTCCCCTGCGTTCCTCGCCAATCCGGGGGCCGCGCACAACTCGCAATCTCGCTGCGCTCGAAAGCTCAAACAGGGTGCGCGGC
>CAWHCQ010000019.1:0-23738 GCA_963827755.1 uncultured Gammaproteobacteria bacterium | reverse complement strand
CAGTGAGCAGTTCCAGGACTGTTCGCTGGTTGTCCGTCACCAGCGCGTATATGCTACGCTCGGTGACCGAATGGGCGGTGAAATCCATGCGCTGGCGTTACATACCTACACGCCGGAAGAGTGGGCAAAAAACCCGCGTATACAGTAAATTAGCAGAAGGTTTCGACTCTTGGACAAACTTATTATCAAAGGCGGTGTCGCCCTGAAAGGCGAAATCCGCATTTCCGGTGCAAAGAATGCCGTGCTGCCGATCATGGCGGCCACGCTGCTGGCAGATTCGCCCCTCACCATCCGCAATATTCCGCATCTGCATGACGTCACTACCACCATGGAACTGCTCGGGGGCATGGGGGTGCTGCTAACGGTCAATGAAAAAATGGACATCGAGGTCGATGCCCGGCCGATCCACTCGCTGTATGCGCCCTATGACCTGGTGCGCACCATGCGTTCGTCGATCCTCGTGCTCGGGCCGATGCTGTCGCGTTTCGGGCGGGCGGATGTTTCGCTGCCCGGTGGCTGTGCGATTGGTTCGCGGCCGGTCAATTTGCACGTCAAGGGCCTGAAGGCCATGGGTGCGGATATCGCGGTGGAAAATGGCTACATCAAGGCGCGTGTCGACCGGTTGAAGGGCGCGCGCCTGGTGATGGACATGGTGACCGTGACCGGTACCGAGAACCTGATGATGGCGGCGACGCTTGCCGACGGGCTGACCGTGATTGAAAACGCGGCGCGCGAACCGGAGGTTACCGACCTGGCCAATTGCCTGAATGAAATGGGTGCGAAAATTAGCGGCGCCGGTACGGACACCATCGAAATCGAAGGGGTCGAGCGTCTCTCGGGGACCGAATACAGTGTCTTGCCCGACAGGATCGAGACCGGCACCTACCTGGTGGCTGCAGCCATTACCGGCGGTCATGTGAGGCTCAAGGATACCCGTCCGAATGTCATGGATGCAGTGCTGCAGGCGTTACGCGAGGCCGGCGCTGAAATTGTCGTTGGCGAAGACTGGATCGAGCTGAATATGCACGGTAAACGCCCGAAGGCCGTCAACGTGCACACGGCGCCATACCCGGCATTTCCAACAGACATGCAGGCGCAATTTACCGCCCTGAACGTGGTTGCCGAGGGCACGGGTACAATCACCGAGACGGTCTTCGAGAATCGCTTCATGCACGTGCAGGAGATGCAGCGCATGGGCGCGAACATCCTGCTGGAAGGCAATACGGCCATCAGTAGCGGTGTGGACAGGCTCAAGGGGGCACAGGTCATGGCGACCGATCTGCGTGCCTCGGCCAGTCTGGTGCTCGCGGGCCTGGTGGCTGACGGTGAGACCGTGGTGGATCGTATCTACCATATCGACCGCGGTTATGAATGTATCGAGGAAAAACTGGCACAACTCGGCGCCGATATTCGTCGTGTGCCTGAGTAGTATTTCTCAATAAAGATCTCGCGCAAAGGCGCAAAGGCGCCAGGAAAAACCAATATAACCTCTGCCACAGAGGCGCTTGTAAATTGGCGGTATCTGCCTGAAACTTGTCGACCATGAATAACGCCCTGACCATTGCCCTGTCCAAGGGCCGGATTTTCGACGAGACCCTGCCGTTGCTCGAGCAGGCCGGCGTCATCCCGGTCGATGATCCGGAGACCAGCCGCAAACTGATCCTCGACACCAGTCAGGATGACGTAAAGCTGGTGATTATCCGGGCTGCCGATGTGCCGACCTACGTCAGCTACGGCGCGGCGGATGTCGGTGTTGCCGGCAAGGACGTGCTGCTGGAACACGGTGGCGAGGGGTTGTATGAACCACTGGATCTTAAAATCGCCCGCTGCCGCCTGATGGTGGCCGGGCCCGAGCGCCGCGAAATAAACCGCAAAAGACTGCGTATTGCGACCAAGTATGTGAAATGCACGCAGCGTTTTTATGCCGATCGACAGGAGCAGGTCGAGATAATCAAGTTGTATGGTTCGATGGAGCTTGCCCCGCTGGTCGGCCTGGCTGACTGTATTGTCGATGTCGTTGATACCGGTAACACCCTGAAGGCCAACGGACTGGTGCCGCTGGAACATATTGCGGATATCAGTTCGAGACTGGTGGTCAACAGGGCCTCGATGAAAATGAAGCATGCACGGATCACGCGGTTTATCGCCGATTTGAAGGCCGCCTGTGATCGCTAGACGGATTTGTTTGCAGTTGCACGCAGGATTGTGTTGACTGAAGGAGCGCCTTGCAGGCGCGATGACCCTGTGTAAATCCCGACCGCATTAAAAACAGAATCCCTTCTCCCTCCGGGACGCCTGCAGGGATGCAGGCGTCCCGGAGGGAGAAGGGGTTGAAGAGATGGCAATAGATATGTCTGACATACTTCGTTTAAACAGCATGGACGCCACCTTTCGTGCAGCGCTTGAGCGCCTGCTTGCCTGGGAACAGGCGGCTGACCCGGTGCTTGAGGCCGTGGTGCGTGACATTATTGACGATATCCGTGTACGCGGTGATGCGGCGCTGCTGGAATATACCGCGCGTTTTGATCGTTGCCCGGTCAGCGCTGCCGCCGCGCTTGAAATCCCGCTGGATGAGTGTCACCGGGCGCTGGCGTTAATCGATGCCGATCAGCGGGCCGCACTGGAACTCGCGGCAGAGCGGGTGCGTGCCTATGCGCAGCGGCAGAAGCTTGAATCCTGGTCCTATACCGAGGCAGACGGGACCGTGCTGGGTCAGCAGGTGTCGCCAATGGACCGGGTTGGCCTGTATGTACCCGGCGGCAAGGCCGCCTATCCCTCGTCCGTGCTGATGAATGCCCTGCCTGCCAGGGTCGCCGGCGTAGGTGAACTGATTATGGTGGTGCCGACGCCGGAGGGCGTGCGCAACCCGATGGTACTGGCGGCAGCCGGCATCGCCGGGGTTGACCGGGTATTTACCATCGGCGGCGCCCAGGCGGTGGCGGCGCTGGCCTACGGCACGGAAACCATCCCCGCAGTCGACAAGATTGTCGGGCCGGGCAATGCCTACGTGGCCGCGGCCAAGCGCATGGTGTTCGGCAAGGTCGGCATCGACATGATCGCCGGGCCATCCGAGATCCTGGTGATCTGTGACGGCAAGACCGACCCTGACTGGATTGCATTCGACCTGTTTTCGCAGGCTGAACATGATGAAGATGCCCAGTCGATCCTGCTCAGCCCGGACGGCGGCTTTCTTGACCGGGTAGCGGCAAGCATCCTGCGCCTGTTGCCGGAAATGTCGCGTGCAGACATCATACGTGCTTCACTGAAAGGGCAGGGTGCATTGATCCAGGTGCGCGACCTGGATGAGGCCGTTGCTATTGCCAATGATATTGCGCCCGAGCATCTCGAATTGTCGGTCGCGGACCCGCAGGCCATGGCCGCACAGATCCGCCATGCCGGCGCCATTTTCATGGGTCGTTATACCGCGGAAGTGGTCGGCGATTATTGCGCCGGTCCCAACCATGTGTTGCCGACCTCGCGCACGGCACGCTTCTCGTCACCGCTGGGCGTCTACGATTTCCAGAAACGCTCGAGCCTGATCCAGTGCTCCGCCCGGGGCGCCAGCACCCTCGGTAAAACGGCCGCCATCCTCGCGCGCGGGGAGGGCCTGACCGCGCATGCACGTTCCGCCGAAGTACGCATAAATGATGATGACTAAGCGGATAGGGTGGTAATGCCCGCAAGCCGTAATTTCTCGCGCAAAGCCGCGAGAGTGTCTTTTTGAGTGGGAATCGCACATGACTTCGGTAAATGACAGGGTAAAACAACTGGTGCGTGCCGAAATCAGGGCGCTCGGCGCCTATCACGTGCCTGCTGCCGGCAACCTGATCAAGCTCGATGCCATGGAAAACCCGTGGCCATGGCCGGACAACCTGCGTGATGCCTGGCTCGAGGCGCTCAGGGCCGTTGAACTGAATCGTTATCCGGATCCATCGGCCGCTGCCTTGCAGGCAGTCATGCGCCCGGCCATGGCGGTACCTGACTCCGCCGGCGTGCTGCTCGGCAATGGCTCGGACGAACTGATCCAGATGATCGTGCAGACGGTTGCATCACCGGGGCAGAGCGTACTGGCACCGGAGCCGACCTTTGTCATGTATCGCCAGATTGCAGCGGTTGCCGGGCTGGGGTTTGTTTCCATACCCTTGCGAGAGGATTTTTCACTGGATGCAGAGGCCATGCTTGCGGCAGTCAGGCAACAACAGCCAGCGGTGACCTTCCTTGCCTACCCGAACAACCCGAGCGGAAACCTGTTTGATGCCGGCGTGATAAAGGCAATGCTCGCGGCAGCCGAAGGCCTTGTCGTGGTGGATGAGGCCTATGCACCGTTTACCGATGCCAGTTTTATGCAGCAATTACCGAACCATGACAACCTGCTGGTATTGCGCACGGTGTCCAAGCTGGGACTTGCCGGCTTGCGTCTCGGTCTGCTTGCCGGTGCGCCTGAATGGCTTGAACAGATCGACAAGACAAGGCTGCCCTATAACATTGGCTCACTCAACCAGCTGACGGGCAGTTTTGCGATGCAGCACAAGTCCGTTTTTGACGAGCAGGCCGGAAAGATTCGTGAGGCGCGCGCTGTATTGCTTGCCGGGCTGCAGGCGATGCCTTTACTGACGGTTTTCCCGAGCGAAGCAAACTTTATTCTCTTTCGAGTGCCGCCGGCACGTGCGAATGCCATCTACGAGGGGCTGCAGCAGGCGGGGATACTGATCAAGAATCTGCATGGATCAGCGGATGCCTTGCGCGATTGCCTGCGCGTGACCGTTGGCCTGCCCGAAGAGAACCAGGCCTTCCTGGCCGCGCTGGCACACCTGCTGTCCTGAAACAATGGACTACCAATAAATTGTATATTTATAAATAAACTGTAGGAGCCAGCGCAAGCTGGCGAAAACCCGGCTAATTGCGAGGTCTTCGCAAAATCTTCGCGAGCTGGCGCTCGCTCCTACAATTGATTTATAGAATGAACCTGCAGAATTCAACCCTGCGGCAGGGTCTGTTCCGGGCGCCTGCTCACCCGCGGCTTGAGGATGCGCGGCTCGCCATCGCGGATCACGCCGAGCGTAATGGACGTATCGGGCCGCTGCATGGAAATGATCTTCATCGCCTCCCGGGACTCGGTGACCCGAACGTTGTTGATGGAAATGACGATGTCGCCCGGCAGCAGGCCGGCGTCATCGGCAGGCCCGTTGCGCAGCACGCCGGATATAAGCACACCCTCGGTTGTTGCCAGTTTGAATGATTCGGCCAGTTGCGGCGTCAGGTCCTGTGCCTCGATGCCTAGCCAGCCGCGCACCACGTGACCCTGCTCGATGATCTGTTTCATGACCCCCTTGGCCATGCTGATGGGAATGGCGAAGCCGATGCCCTGCGAGCCACCGGAACGGCTGTAAATGGCCGAGTTGATGCCGATCAGTTCGCCGTGGGCATTGATCAGTGCACCCCCCGAATTACCCGGATTGATCGCGGCATCCGTCTGGATGAAATCATCGTAGTTGGTGATGCCCAGTTGATCTCTTCCTGTCGCACTGATAATTCCCATGGTAACGGTTTGACCCACACCAAACGGATTACCGATTGCCAGTGCGATATCGCCCACACGCATGCCCTTTGAATCGCCGATGATAATGCTTGGCAGATTGCCGGTTTCGATGTGCAGCACCGCAAGGTCGGTATCGGCGTCGGTACCAACGACGCTTGCACTGGCCTTGCGGCCGTCTGCCAGCAGCACCTGGATCTCGACTGCGCCCGCAATCACGTGATTGTTGGTAAGTATGTATCCCTGTTCACTGATCAGGACCCCGGAGCCCAGGCTGGTTTCGATTTCCTTGCGGCTGTTCTTGAAACGTTCACCGAAGAAGTGCTTGAAGATCGGGTCATCCAGCAGCGGGTGAATCTGGCGGGTAATGATTTTCGCCGTGTGCACGTTGACCACGGCCGGGGCTGCACTCGCAACCGCGTCCGCATAGGAAACAGGACCGACCCGGTCCTGGCGTTTTTCAGTGACGTCCTGCGCTGCTGCCTGTGTGCTGGTTTCGCGGACCTCGACAATACGGGTATCGTTTTTCTGCAGTAAAGCCGGTTCGACCAGCAGGACGTAGAGAAAGGCAGCGGCGAGGCCGCCGGTAATTATCTGCAGCAGAAAGGAAAATAATTTGCGTATTTGCATGGGTGGGATACCCTGTTGTCCTGTAACTTGCGTAGAAAGAAGTCTGAATGGTCCCTTGTTACCCTGGCAGGAAGTGAAGACATGATAACCCTGAAAGCGCTGATTGATTATACGGATACATTGTTGTCTGTGGAAAAGTTCAGCGACTATTGCCCGAACGGTTTGCAGGTCGAGGGACGCGCCGGTGTCGGGCTGCTGGTTACCGGGGTGACGGCCAGCATGGCCCTGATCGAGGCGGCCATCGAAGCGGGTGCCGATGCCTTGCTGGTACATCATGGCTATTTCTGGAAGGGCGAAGATGCGCGCATCACCGGTATGAAGCGTGCGCGCCTGCAGCGGCTTTTGGCCGCAGACACCAGTTTGCTCGCCTATCATTTACCACTGGATGCACATCCGCAGTTCGGCAACAATGCGCAGCTTGCACGGCTGCTGGGTTTTGACAGTGCCGGGACATTCGGTGATGACGGCGGTATGCAGCTTGCACAGCATGCGCTCTTGCCAACCCCCCTTGACGGGACTGCACTGGGCGCACTGCTGCAGCAGCGCCTTGGCCGGGAACCGTTCCACATTGCGGGCTCCGGGCGGATGATTCAGCGAGTCGGCTGGTGCACGGGGGCGGCGCAGTCCTACATCGAGGCGGCCGCCGCACAGGGGCTGGATGCGTTTATCAGCGGGGAGATATCCGAACAGACCGTGCATGTCGCTCGGGAGTGCGGCCTGCATTATTTCGCGGCCGGCCATCATGCGACCGAGCGTTACGGAGTGCAGGCCCTGGGCGAGCACCTGGCCGGTCAATTTGCTATCCGCCACCTGTTTATTGACTGCGATAACCCGGTCTAGGGCCTGTCGGACTTGGGCGATCGTAGCGAGCCGGGGGAGAACGAGGTCATTTTTTCGATCGTTCGAGGAGAATAGCCGTAGCTATTTGACGAGGAGGATCGGAAAAATGGGCCGTTGTCCCGCCGGCGCAGTAGATCAGTCCCAAGTCCGACAGGCTCCTAGGGCCCTCGTTTATCGGCAGGCGCGGTCCCATGCGCTTGTCAGGCTGTGTTCCGGGACCCGCTTCAGGCTGTGATTTTTCCGTACAGCCCTTGACCTTGCCGGGTAGTTAGACCATCCTATGCGGTTCTTGCGAGGCGCATATAATATATCAGAATATTCTTATCTGTTTTATTTGCGTGCGGCTGTTTTACCGGGCCGATTATAAATTATAAGTAACTGTAAAAACTAACGAATCTGGAGATTGCCCGTATGAGTGGCGATACAGCCAATTCCGGCCGACGCCGGTTTCTAACCCTGGCGACGACCGTCGTCGGTGCAGTAGGGGTCGGTTTTACGCTGGTACCCTTTGTCTCTTCCATGCAGCCCAGCGCCAAGGCACGCGCCGCCGGCGCGCCGGTTCGCGCCGATATCAGCAAGCTCGGTCCCGGACAGATGATTCGAGTGAAATGGCGCGGCAAGCCCGTCTGGATCGTGAAACGCACCGACGCCATGCTCGAGACTGTGACCGAACTGGACGGCGAGGTCAGCGACCCGTCTTCCGAAAAGTCGGATCAACCGGACTATGCCCGCAACGAGTATCGCTCCATCAAGCCGGATATTCTCGTCCTGGTCGGTATCTGTACCCACCTTGGTTGTTCACCCACCTTCCGCCCGGATGTCTCCCCGGTCGACCTTGGCAAGGACTGGAAAGGCGGTTTCTTCTGCCCCTGTCACGGTTCCAGGTTTGATCTGGCCGGCCGTGTCTACGCCGGTGTGCCTGCGCCAACGAACCTCCCGGTTCCGCCGCACCGCTTCCTGGGTGATAACGAGATCCTGATTGGCGATGACGGGGGGGTTGCATAATGGCCGGTAACACGACTGAAAAGTGGCAGGGTGGCCTGCTGGGCTGGATCGATGCACGGTTTCCGCTGAGCAGCATGTGGTATGACCACCTGGCCCGCTACTACGCCCCGAAAAATTTCAACTTCTTCTATTACTTCGGTTCCCTGGCTTTACTTGTGCTGGTGCTCCAGATTCTCACCGGTGTCTGGCTGACAATGAACTACAAGCCCGATGCCGCGCTGGCCTTTAACTCGGTCGAGTACATCATGCGTGATGTGAACTGGGGCTGGTTGATCCGCTATATGCACTCAACGGGCGCTTCCATGTTCTTTATCGTGGTGTACCTGCACATGTTCCGTGGTCTTATCTACGGCTCCTTCAAGAAGCCCAGGGAACTGATCTGGATTTTCGGCATGATCATCTACGTTTGCCTGATGGCCGAGGCCTTCATGGGCTACCTGCTGCCGTGGGGCCAGATGTCCTACTGGGGTGCGCAGGTGATCATTTCACTGTTCGGTGCCATTCCCGGAATCGGTGACGCGCTGGCCCTGTGGATACGCGGTGACTTCGTTGTCGCCGATGCGACACTGAACCGTTTCTTTGCCTTTCACGTGATCGCCGTGCCGATCATATTGCTGGCACTGGTGGTGCTGCATATCCTCGCCCTGCACGAAGTCGGGTCGAACAATCCCGACGGTGTCGATATCAAGAAAAACAAGGGTGATGACGGTATACCCGTCGACGGTATTCCGTTCCACCCTTACTACACCGTGAAGGATATTGTCGGGGTGGTCGTGTTCCTGATTATCTTCTCCATCATCGTCTTCTTCATGCCGGAAATGGGCGGCTGGTTCCTGGAAAAGGACAACTTCATCCCTGCCGACTCGCTGAAGACGCCGGAACACATTGTGCCCTTGTGGTACTTCACACCGTACTACGCGATCCTGCGTGCCGTGCCTGACAAGTTTCTCGGGGTTGTTGCAATGGGCGCAGCCATCTTCGTACTGTTCCTGCTGCCCTGGCTTGATCGCAGCCCGGTCAAGTCAATTCGTTACCGCGGCACGATTTACAAGGTCGCTGTCGGGATCTTCGTGGTCAGTTTTATTGCCCTGGGATACCTCGGAACACAGCCGGCGACGCCGCTCTACACCAATATTGCCCGCGTCTTCAGTTTGCTTTATTTCGGGTTCTTTGCCTCGTTACTTATTATTCCAGCGTTTGAGAAGACCAAGCCTGTGCCTGACAGGGTGACGTCATAATGAAAAAGATGCTTCTTGTTTTGCTGTTAACACTGGCACCTGCCTGGGCAATGGCGGCCGGTGGTGGTGTTCACCTCGACGCTGCCAATATCGATCCGACCAACAAGCAGTCGCTGCAACGTGGTGCACGCCTGTTCGTCAATTACTGTCTCAGTTGTCACTCGGCTGCCTTGATGCGCTATGAGCGTATAGGCAAGGATCTCGGTATCGACGAGAAGCTGGTCAGCGAAAACCTCATGTTCACCGGCGGCAAGACCGGTGACCTGATGACCGTGGCAACCCACGCCGAAGATGCCAAGGAATGGTTCGGTATCGTGCCGCCTGATCTGACCGTGATCGCGCGCGCGCGGGGTGTCGACTGGCTGTACACCTATCTGCGCAGCTTCTACCGGGATGACACAAAGATAATCGGTGTGAATAACCTGGTGTTTGCCGATGTGGGTATGCCCCATGTGATGTGGGAATTGCAGGGCTGGCAGGAGCCGGTTATTACCACCGTCAAGGACCACGAGGGCAACGAGCGCAAGTCCGTGGCACTCAAGCTGGTAGAGCCGGGCCTGATGTCAGTGAAGGAATTTGATCGCGCAACACGTGACCTGGTGAATTTTCTCGATTACATGGGTGAGCCGGCCAAGTACGAAAGGCGCAGTCTGGGCATAAAGGTTGTCCTGTTCCTGCTCATGTTCCTGGTGCTTGCATATCTGCTGAAGAAGGAATACTGGAAGGATGTGCATTAGGCAGGACTCTTCGAATTTCGGATACGTTAACCCTTAGGGATTGAACACTATGGCATTGGTAGCCAACCGCCGCTCCGTAATGAATCTGTTTTCTTCTGCCAGTTGTTCGCAGAGCCATCGTGTACGTGTCGTACTGGCGGAGAAGGGCATCACCGTCGAAATTGTGGACGTTGATAACAATCATAAGCCGGAGGATCTGCTTGATCTGAATCCCTACAACACGGTGCCGACCCTGGTTGATCGTGAACTGGTGCTTTATGATCCGCGCGCCATTATGGAATACCTCGATGAGCGCTTTCCGCATCCGCCGCTGATGCCGGTTGATCCGGTCTCCCGGGCGAGGACACGTCTCGCCCTGTATCGTATCGAGCAGGACTGGTATGAACTGATTCCGCAGCTGGAATCCAGGGGTGAGAAAACAGCCGGCAAGGCACGCAAGATATTACGCGACAGCCTGACTTCGAGTGCCGAGGTGTTTGCGGCCAAACCTTTCTTTCTCAGCGATGAGTTTTCCCTGGTCGATGCCAGTATTGTTCCGATACTCTGGCGCATGAAGCGCTACGGTGTCGAGCTTCCGCGCCAGGCCAGGCCTGTAATGGATTACGCGGAGCGTATGTTCGAGCGCGAGACATTCCAGGACAGCCTCACCGAGGTTGAGCGGGAAATGCGGGAATAATTCCCGGTCGTTACAGCTTAATCCGCGGCCGTGTGAGGTATATTCGCTATATGGCCGCATTCATTCTGTCTTTTTCCCTATGACCACCAGTCGTCCCTACCTGATTCGTGCCATCCATGAGTGGATTCTTGATAACGAAATGACGCCGCACCTGCTGGTGGACATGGAGGGAGAGGGCGTGGATGTCCCTGCGCAGCAGGGGCAGAATGGCAAGATCGTATTGAATATCAGCCCGAATGCCGTTGAGGGTTTGATGCTGGGCAACGATGCAATCGGTTTCAGTGCGCGCTTCGGTGGAATCGGCACCGAGGTGTACGTGCCGATCGAGTCCGTGCTGGCGATATACGCCAAGGAAAACGGTCGCGGCATGGTCTTCAATGAAGACGGTGACGACACGGACCCCGACGACAGCGGCCCGAAACCCGGCAAACGGCCGGCACTGAAAATCGTCAAGTAAGCTGCAGGGTGCATGGAATGCACCCTGCACGCCACTTCATCACCCCGCAGGAGCCAGCGCCAGCTGGCGAAGTTCGCGAGCTGGCGCTCGCTCCTGCAAGACAGGCATTAACCGTTGCTTACTGGCAAGCCGAAGGCTGCTGACGAAGTGGTTCCAGTTGCAGCTGTGCGGCCGGAATGCCGCACTCGAGCAGGAATGATTCCACTCCCATGCAGCAGCGATTCCGGCAGGCAGACATAGTAATCAAGGTTGGTTGCATCGCCGAGCCTGTCGATGATGTCCGGCAGTAACTGTTCGACGGAGCGTGATTCAGTCACCTCCATCGCGGTGTAGCTGAAATTATCCAGCGCATCATCCCAGGAACGGCACAGGTTGCCGAGATAGTGGCTGTGTCCCGGCGTCGTAATCCAGAAGAGGTCGATTGTTTCTGCGCTGTCGAGTGACATGGCGTGTTCGACCAGGCTCTTTATCGGGCCGAAACCGGCATTGCCCGCGATGAAAACCAGTGATCGGGGGGAATCCTCGTCAAGGATGAAGTTACCATGCGGTCCGCTGATGCTTATGTTGCTGTTTGCCCCGATGCTGTCGACCAGTTTTTCGCAGAATAAATTACCCTTTATGTTCGGTATGTGAAACTCAAGATTCATGTTATCGCAGGGACAGCTGGCGATAGAACAGCCCTGTGCGGGCACGCCGGCAATCTCGAGGGAAAGGTACTGCCCGGCGAGGAATCGCAGTCTTTTGGTGCGTGGTGTCCTGGCATGCAGGAGGATCACGTGGTCGTCGGGTTGCTCGATCTTCTTGACCTTGATTTCAAATTCCTGGTTGGGGATGTCTTTTGACCCGAGTGCCTCGTCGGCTTCCAGTACCACGTCGGTCACCGCCGTGTTGCTGCAGGCAAGGATATAGCCGAGGCCTTTTTCGGCCTCGGTCAGGACATAGTCATGCGGGCAGATTTTCTTTACCTGTCCCGGAGACGACCTTGACTTTGCATAAACCGCAGTTGCCATTGCTGCAGCCGTAGTTCAGTGCAAGCCCGCCGCGCAGGCCGGCTTCCAGTATGGAGTCGGCACCTTCAATAAAGAATTCATGCCCGCTGGGCAGGATGCGTACCTGGGCTGCCATAACTCTGAGAAAGGCCTCCTTCGCAAGGATTTCCGAATCATCTTGTGGCGCTTGCATGGATTCCAGTTCCTGCAGAAACCACGCCTTCAGTGTACTAAATGCCTGTGCCCGCGTCTTGTCATCTGTCGGTGAAAGCTCATCGAATTTCTGCAGCAGGCCATCAGCCAGTGCCTTGTACGATCGCGCCTGCTGGCGAGCCACACCCAGTTCCTGGCCAAGAACGAAGATGCGGGCAGCCAGGGTATTCGTGTCCGGCGTGTCCTCTGCCGGGCGGATGATCTTGTTGACGGCCTGTTCCATGATCAGCTCGACCCGCTCGAGCATGGTGGTGTCTTCGACCTTGGTTTGAGGGTAGGCATGCAGCAGGTCGGCCAGCAGGAGTTCACCCTCGAAGGTGCGCAATTCACCTGCCTGGATCTTTTTTTGCAGGGCCCCGCGTTTGACGCCAACAAGTCGTGCGGCGCGCGAGAGTGTAATGAGACGTGACATGCTCCCCCCGGGAGTCCTTGTTTGTGTTTACTCTACGAAAAATCCGCAATGATTGCTACGCTATAGCATATTCCATGGTAACCGGGCATCTGCATGATTGAAATCATTTGTACGGACATCACCACGCTCGAGGTTGATGCCATTGTTAACGCAGCCAACGGCAGCTTGCTGGGCGGCGGCGGGGTGGACGGGGCGATTCACAGGGCGGCCGGGCCGATGCTGCTCGAGTATTGCCGCACCCTGAAAGGCTGCCGCACGGGGGAGGCAAAGCTGAGCCCGGGTTTCGATCTGCCGGCACGGCGGGTCATTCATACCGTCGGCCCGGTGTGGCAGGGCGGCAATCACTACGAGGCGTCGCTGCTGAAGGCCTGTTACCGCAACTGTTTCGAACTGGCCATCGAGAACGACGTGCACTCCATCGCCTTCCCTGCGATCAGCACCGGTATTTACGGCTATCCAAAGGAAGAGGCCGCCCGGATCGCCGTCAGCGCCATGCTCGCCTGTGAAGACCGCTTTGAGCGCATCATTGCCTGTTGTTTCAGTGACGGAGATGCGCGCTTGTATCGGCGTGTTCTCGAGGAGAATTTGTTTTCGGGGTTGGCCTGACGGTGGGGGGTTGTTCTTTGCTGCGCCGATTTGTGGGAGCGCCTTGCAGGCGCGGTTTTATTTGATGCGGGCTCTCGCGCCCGCCGGCGAGATACTTTTCTTTGCTTCGCCCAAGAAAAGTATCCAAAGAGAAAGGCGGCCCGGAGCACTGCACCGATCACTGCATTTTCAATGCGTGATCGGGTCCCCTGCGCTTCTCGCGAAAACCGGCGGCCATGCGCAACTCGCAATCTCGCTGCGCTCGAAAGCTCAGACAGGGCGCATGCTTCATCCGGTTTTCACTGCGATGCTCGGCTGCGTCTACGGGAGGGGGGAGATCTACCCCCCATACTCACCGGCAGGGGTTTTGATCTACCCCTCCCGTAGGACGCACCGAGCACCGCAGTCAATACCGGAGAATAGCAGCGCCCTGTTTGAGCTTTCGAGCGCAGCGAGATTGCGAGTTGTGCATGGCGCCGGTTTTGCGAGAAGCGCAGGGAACCCGAACGCTTGAAAATGAGTCGGGCTGAGCCTCCGGGTCGCCTTTCTTTTGGATACGTTTCTCTTGGCGGAGCAAAGAAAGTATCTCGCCGCGCGGGCGCGAGAGCCCGCATCCAAATAAAACCGCGCCTGCAAGGCGCTCCAACAAAGAAATCGGCGGAGCGGAGAAAGGTGCCTCGCCGGCGGGCGCGAAAGCCCGCATAAAATAAATACCCGCCTGTAAGGCGCCCCCAAAAAGCCGATAGCTATGTGCAACTTACCGGTTTACCGTCGTTGAGCCAGGCTGCCCATTGCGCGTGGATAGAGACGTCAACGCCCTCGGCTGTGGCCCTGGCCTGCAGCAGGGTCTGCAGGTCCAGCAACAGCTCGGAGTCCATCAGTTCGAAATCTTCCTGCAAATGACTGTGCAGGGTACGATAGATGCGTTTCAGATCGGTGAGTGCGTAACTGTCCAGTGATTTCATGGTGATTTCCTGCCTGGCGCTGCACTCGCGCTGCTTTCAGGGGCTTCCTCGCCGAGGAAGAGCAGCGGGTCGACGCGCGCATTGTTGAGGCTGACGCCCCAGTGCAGGTGTGGCCCGGTTACCCGGCCGGTCATGCCGACTTTGCCGATGGTCTCGCCTGCGGCGACGAATTGGCCGGGTTTTACATCGATTTCACTCATATGGCAGTACATCGTCACCAGCCCCTGGCCGTGGTCGATGAAGACGGTATTGCCGTTGAAGAAAAATTCACCGGTATCGCTGATGACGCCGGCGGCCGGTGCCTTGATGGGGGTGCCTGCCGGTGCGGCGATATCCAGCCCGCTGTGCGGGTTGCGAGGCTGTTCGTTGAAAAAACGCCGCAGGCCAAACGGGCTGCTGGTCGGCCCCTCGACCGGTTTGCGGAAGTTGACAATAATATCATCGCGGGCTGACCAGTTGCGCAGGGCGGCAGTGATTTGTTTCTTCTCGCGGGTAATGCGTTCCATGTCGCGCTTTTCCGGGTTGACCTTGCGCTTGTCCTTGATGGTAATGTGCTGTTCTTCGTAGGACTTGTCGGCAACATAAAAAGGCAAGCGCATCGATGCGCCGTTTGTATTTTTCCCCGTGAGCCAGGCCGCCCCCGGTTTCGTTGCCAGCGACAGACCGATCAGTGCAAGCGTCTGCTTGTCCTGTTTGATTGTCAGGATGCGCCGGTCACGGTAACGCAGTGACGCTATGTCGGTGTCTTCCGGGAGTACGATAGCCGCCACGCCTCCGGGTACCGGTTCTGCCCTGAACGGTGCGGCATCCGCCACGGATAGCTGCAGGCCGAGTGCAGCGATAAAGATCAGACGTAACATGTTTGTGTTTTCCTCTGGCGAAATATTGCAGGAAGTAATCTGCTCCTGCAATGGTAAGCAGGGCATGATGAATGACCTGTCAAAACAAAAGAGATTTCCTTCTCCCTGTGGGAGAGGGGATGGTTGTGATTTTAGCTGTTCTTTTCAACTTTAAGGGTTTTATCAACCGTACACAAAAGGCGCCCATCGGCCAGGCGTGCCTCGATCTGTTCACCGACCCGAATGTCCGCGGCCCTGCGGATAATCCTGTTGCCGGCCGGCCGGGTGACAATCGCGTAGCCGCGTTCCAGTGTCGCCAGTGGACTGACGGCATCCAGTGTCCGGCAGGCACTTCCCAGCTGGCGTACGCGGGCCTGTAGCAGGGTGTGCATGGCCGCACCCAGGCGTTGTGCCAGCCCGCGCCGCTGCAGCTCGATGCGGCTTATCCGGTGGCCGGGTGTGGCCTGTTTCAGGCGTGCAAGCTTTGCATCAAGAGATGACTGCAAGTTACTGAAATTAGATTGTATTGAGAGCCGAATTCGCTGCTCGAACTCGTCCAGCCGCTGCGCCTGCTGGCGCAGGTACTGGCCGGGATGGCGCAGCTGCAGGCGCTTGCTCAGCCAGTCCATGCGTTGTCGCCGTTCGACAATTCCCTGCTGGAGATGGCGGCCGATGCGGCGCTGCAGATTACCGACCTGGGCCAGCCATTCATCCTGGTCGGGGCTCACCAGTTCGGCGGCGGCTGACGGCGTCGGCGCGCGCTGGTCGGCGACAAAGTCGGCGATGGTGAAATCAATTTCATGGCCAACGGCGCTGACCAGCGGAATGCGGCAGTCATGAATGGCGCGGGCAACAATTTCCTCGTTGAAGGCCCACAGGTCTTCCAGTGAACCGCCGCCGCGCGTCAGGATCAGCACGTCACATTCGTTGCGCCTGTCGGCGGTCCCGATCATGGCGGCAATGTCCCTGCCGGCATCCTTGCCCTGGACTGCAACCGGGTAAACCAGCACCGGAATGGCCGGGAAGCGACGCCCCAGCACGCTGATGACATCACGGATAGCCGCACCGCTGGGCGAGGTGATGACGCCGATACGCTTCGGCAACAGCGGCAACGCCTGCTTGTGGTCAGTGGAGAACAGGCCTTCTTGTTCAAGTTTGAGTTTCAGCGCTTCATAGGCACGCAGCAGGACACCGTCGCCGGCTTCTTCCATGTACTCGGCAATCAGCTGGTAATCACCGCGCGGTTCATACAAGCTGACCTTTGCACGCACCAGCACCTGCATGCCTTCCTCGATTTTAAAACGCAGCAGCTGGTTGCGGTTGCGAAACATGGCGCCGCGTATCTGTGCCTTGTCATCCTTGAGGGTGAAGTAGAGGTGGCCGGAAGAGGGGCGCGCGATATTGGAAAGTTCGCCCTCCAGCCAGATCCGGGCGAGGCCCTGTTCGAGTAATTTACGCGCCGCCTGGTTGAGTCGCGACACGCTGTAGATGTCCCGCTCCGCCGGGCTGCCGCCTGTTTGCGCTGCTGAATCTGTCATGCCGGGCAAGGATACACCTAATCGGGTGAAAAAGGCCGCTGCGGAGTTTACCGCGGTAGCCGCAGTCCCTATAATTGGCGGCCATTCTCACACCAGCGGAACCCGACTGCCCATGCGAATCACGCAGGAAGCCCTTACTTTCGATGATGTCCTGCTGCTGCCGGCACATTCCACCGTCCTGCCGCGCGATGTCAGCCTGACCAGCCTGCTGACCCGCGAGATCGAGCTGAAAATTCCGCTGCTGTCGGCCGCCATGGATACCGTGACCGAGTCGCGGCTGGCCATCACCCTGGCCCAGGAAGGCGGCGTCGGTATCATTCACAAGAACCTGACGCCCGAGGAACAGGCCGCCGAGGTGCGCAAAACCAAGCGCTTCGAAAGCGGGGTGATCAAGGACCCCATCACCGTTTCGCCCGACGCCACCATTCGCGAGGTCATCGCACTGACCAGCGCCAACAATATATCCGGCGTGCCGGTCATGGATGGCGACAACCTGGTCGGCATCGTTACCAGCCGCGACCGTCGTTTCGAGACCAACCTCGACAACCCGGTCTCCAGCGTGATGACGCCGAAGGAGCGGCTGGTCACGGTACAGGAGGGGGCCGACAAGGAAGAGGTGATCGCCCTGTTGCACAAGCATCGCATCGAGCGCGTGCTGGTGATCAACGAGGACTTCAAGCTGCGCGGCATGATCGCGGTCAAGGATATCCAGAAGTCCACCGACTTTCCGAATGCCTGCAAGGATGAGCAGGGGCGCCTGCGCGTCGGTGCAGCCGTCGGCACCGGGGGCAGTACCGAGGAGCGTATCGAGGCGGTCGTCAGAGCGGGTGTCGATGTCGTGGTTGTCGATACGGCGCACGGGCACTCGCAGGGCGTGCTTGACCGGGTGCGCTGGGTGAAAAAACATTTCCCGGAGGTACAGGTTATCGGCGGCAATATCGCAACGGCCGCCGCCGCCCGTGCACTGGTCGAAGCCGGTGCCGATGCGGTAAAGGTCGGTATCGGTCCGGGCTCCATCTGTACGACGCGCATCATCTCGGGCATCGGCGTGCCGCAGATCACGGCGGTTGCCAATGTGGCCGATGAGCTGAGAAAGGACGGCATCCCGCTGATCGCCGACGGCGGCATCCGTTATTCAGGCGATATCGCCAAGGCGCTGGCCGCCGGCGCCTGGTCCGTCATGATCGGCAGCATGTTCGCCGGTACCGAAGAGGCGCCGGGCGAGGTTGAACTCTACCAGGGCCGCTCCTACAAGGCGTATCGCGGCATGGGTTCGCTCGGGGCGATGAAGCAGGGTTCCAGTGACCGCTATTTCCAGGAAGGCGGCGAGCAGGACAAGCTGGTGCCGGAAGGCATCGAAGGCCGTGTCCCCTACAAGGGCACGATGCTCACCATCCTGCACCAGTTGATGGGCGGTGTGCGTGCCAGCATGGGGTACACCGGCTGTGCCAGTATTGAAGAGATGCGCAACAAGCCCGAATTCATCCGCGTCACCGGTGCCGGCATGAAAGAAAGCCACGTGCACGATGTGTCGATCACCAAGGAAGCGCCGAATTACCGCGTCGATTGAGCCTGTTTTTTCATCCGGTGCGATACCGCTGACGGGTACGCTTCGCTTTACCCGTCCTACATTAACCTGCACACCCTGCGGTCGGGTTAAGGAGCGCAGCGACGAACCCGACATGGTGCCCAACCTGTATTTAAATTCTTTCCATGCCCATTACAACCTGGCGGTAAATCTTGAATCCCTCTAACGACATCCATGCACACCGGATCCTGATCCTGGATTTCGGCTCCCAGTACACCCAGCTGATCGCGCGCCGCGTGCGCGAGCTCGGGGTGTACTGCGAAATCTTTCCCTACGATATCGAGGCGCATGAAATTACCGACTTTGCACCCCGGGGCGTGATCCTCTCCGGTGGCCCGGAGACGGTCACCGGCGGGCGTGCGCCGCAGGCACCGGCGATTGTGTTCGAACTGGGCATACCGGTACTGGGCATCTGTTACGGCATGCAGACGATGGCGGCCCAGCTGGGCGGCAGTGTCGAAAACGCGGACCACCACGAATACGGCTATGCGCAGGTGCGTGCCCGCGGCCATTCGCGCCTGCTCAGCGACATCGAAGACCATACCAGCCCCGAGGGCTTATGGCCTGCTCGATGTCTGGATGAGCCACGGTGACCGCGTCACCGAACTGCCCGACGGCTTCAAGGTCATTGCCAGTACCGACAGCGCCCCGGTCGCCGCCATGGCCGATGATGCGCGCGGCTACTATGGCCTGCAGTTTCATCCGGAAGTGACCCACACCCACCAGGGTGAACGCATCCTGCAGCGCTTCGTGATCGACCTGTGCGGCTGTGATGCACTCTGGACCGCCGACCATATCGGTGAGCGCTATGTGCTGGATATCCGTGAGCAGGTGGGTAACGGCAAGGTGCTGCTGGGCCTTTCCGGCGGTGTCGATTCATCGGTGGTGGCGGCGCTGTTGCACAAGGCGATCGGTGATCAACTGGTCTGCGTGTTCGTCGATAACGGCCTGTTGCGTTACCGCGAAGGCGACCAGGTGATGGCGACTTTTGCCGAACACATGGGCGTGCGGGTGATCCGCGTCGATGCAGAGGCGCGTTTTCTCGCGGCACTGGCAGGCGTGAGTGAACCGGAAAAGAAACGCAAGATCATCGGCAACCTGTTCATCGAGATCTTCGATGAAGAGGCGGGCAAGCTGAAGAACGACACCGCGTGGCTGGCGCAGGGCACGATCTACCCGGACGTGATCGAGTCGGCCGGGGCAAGGACCGGCAAGGCGCACCTGATCAAGTCGCATCATAACGTCGGTGGACTGCCGGAACACATGAACCTGAAGCTGCTGGAACCCCTGCGCGAGCTGTTCAAGGACGAGGTGCGCAAGCTCGGCGTGGAGCTCGGACTGCCCTATGACATGGTCTACCGCCACCCCTTCCCGGGGCCGGGCCTGGGTGTGCGCATCCTCGGCGAAGTGAAAAAGGAATATGCCGACACGCTGCGGCTGGCCGACCACATCTTTATCGAGGAACTGCAGCGCCACGATTTGTACAACTCGGTCAGCCAGGCCTTTACGGTATTCCTGCCGGTCAGGTCGGTGGGCGTGACCGGTGATGGCCGCCGTTATTCCTGGGTGGTTGCCATTCGCGCCGTTGAAACCGTCGATTTCATGACCGCCCGCTGGGCACACCTGCCCTATGAATTCCTCGACCTGGTGTCGCGGCGCATTATCAACGAGGTCCCGGATATCTCCCGCGTCGCCTACGATATCTCCGGCAAACCGCCCGCGACCATCGAGTGGGAGTGACCGGAATTTTTAACGCATTGATTTAAAACGATAAAATAAATCTTATTGATAATATAATCTGCATCGTCAATGGTATTTTTCATGGTATTTCCGAGTGCTGTAAGGCAGAAAGCAGCAATACCATGAGTGGCAGATTGGCGTAATCATGGTATCAGCGGTCGGCACTCAGATATCGCGTTCTGAACGAGCATGGCGTGATTTAGGGCTTTAAGCGCGCCAAATATGACTATAATGTGGCGTGAATACGTGCTAGAATCGCGCCATGAAGTGGACATGGCAACAGCCCGACTGGCCAGATTTTCGCTATGACAATCGCGCGCTCAATGATCGGGAACTAGAATTTCGCCTGAACTCAGAGCGGCTGGCGGGCAGCTTCGATGCGCTACCGATGGCGTCCCAAGAGGATGCCACGATTGACTTGATGCTTTCCGAGGCCATCAAAACCAGCGCCATTGAGGGCGAGGATCTGGACAGAGAGTCGGTCAGGTCATCGCTGCTCTCATTAATTACATCGGATACGCTACCGGACAACTCAGACCAGAAAGCTGCTGGGGCTGCATCGCTGCTGGTGGACGTCCGCAAGAACTGGCAAACATCCCTGACGCATGACCTGCTGGGCAAGTGGCAATCCATGGCTGTCCCGGAACAGCGCTACACGTCTATTCTGCGTGGCGCATACCGCAATGATCCTTCACCGATGCAAATAGTGAGCGGGCCTTACGGGCGGGAAAAGGTTCACTATGAGGCCCCGCCAGCGACTCAGGTGCCTGATGAAATGGCGAGGCTTATCGACTGGTACAACCAAACCAGTCCTTTGAGCGAGGATAAGACAATATATGGGATCGCGAGAGCAGGTATTGCTCATCTCTGGTTCGAGGTGATTCACCCCTTCGATGATGGTAATGGTCGAGTTGGCAGGGCGATCGCTGACCATGCGCTTTCGCAGTCTCTCGGCTATCCGACCACGGCTTGTCTTGCCACGGCGATAGAGGCGGACAAGAAAACCTATTACCTGCAACTGGAGAAAGCGAGTCGTGGAAGCCTGGATGTTAACGTTTGGCTGGATTACTTTCGCAGACACAATAATCAAGGCACAGGAAATTGCCAGCGAAGAGGTGAACTTTGTACTGGCCAAGACACGTTTTTATGAAGTCTATGGCGACCAGTTGAATGACCGGCAGGCCAGGATGGTATCGCGGGTATTCGCTGAAGGTCGAAAGGGCTTTGAAGGCGGAATAACGACCAAAAAATATGAAGCGATCACCAAGTGCCCCAATCGAACAGCCAGCCGTGATCTTTCTGACCTGGTTGCCAAGGGCATTATCATCCCGTTACCAGGTGGTGGTAGAACCACGCGCTATGAGTTAACGACCGTTAAACCGGCTGTGCAAGGTCTGATGAAGCAATGATTTTCTTCGGGAATTGGGATTTTTGATGATAATCGGCAACAATTTCTGAGCATGGTATTTTTCATGGTATTACTGCATACCCCAACAACTAAGCCATTGATATAAAATTGTAAAAATGGCTCGTTTACAATCGAGTGGGAGTAGGCCTCGTCATGGTTTATTGTTTATTAAAATACAATGAGCTGATCGAGAGTTTGAAACATATCATCACAGTGGAGCAGGAGATAGAAATCAATCGAGTCTGATCCGAATGGCGCCAAGTTAAGCCTCTTTGGCGCGAAAATACACGGATAAATATAGCGCTAAAATCGCAGAATATGCCATGCAAAATCAAACATCTTTATTTCCAAACTTTCATTTACAAAGTCGCCCCTCAATGAGCATATTGATACCGCTGCGTAAAACATGGAAGTTAAAAATCAGATCCTGGATTGTTCTGTGTGCAAGTGCCTTCACTCTAACGGCATGCAACCGCTATTCTGCCGAACCCACTGAAGGGTGTGTAATAGATGCCGATACGAAAAAGCCTATTGAAGGCGTTATCGTCGTTGCCAATTGGCAGCTCCACAAAAGCACACTGGGAGGAAAAAGACCCGCCGATCATCTGAATATCATGGAGACGACGACAGACTATGACGGCTTCTTTTACTTTGCAGGATGGGAACAAAAAACTGCGCTATGGGGTTTCTTTGTTGATCGCGATCCGGAATTATTGTTCTACAAAGAAGGCTATGAATACCGCAGCCTTAAAGACACCCAAGGTGCAGAAATTGACACCAGTAAAGTTCGTCAATCAGCCTGGAACGGAAAAACAATAGAGTTACAGCGATTCGACGGTAATCTGAGAGATTACGCCTCGCATTTGTCCTCTCTGCATACTTCAACACGTAGCATCTTCCAGGGGGATAAATGTGAATGGAAAAGAACGCCAAAACTCGTATTGGCTGTCGCCAGACAAAAGGAGATATTCAGGGAAAGTGATATATCCAGCGACTTAACTTCTCTTGATGATATCTCCGGCTACTTCTGTGGTTCAGCAGCAGAGTATCTCGAATCTATCGGGGTTTTGTCCTCAGCCACTTCAAGCTAACGTCCCAAACCAAAGAGATCCAGCAACAGAAAAGCAGCAAGGATAGCTGAAATCCAGAAGACCATGCTCCCGGTAGGCCAACTCTCCGAGAGATGGTATTTGGCCATCGGTGATTTGCCGAATTCGTTTTGCACACCCTGCATCTGTGCCGTTACCGTTGTCAGCGTCGATGCTTTTGCACTGCGCAGAAGGTTCAGGGTTCGTTGCGCGCCGGCAGGCAATAACCGGCGATAGAACCACTCTGCATCCAGGTTGACCGAGTGCAGTTCCGGCGGATACAGCCCCTGTTTGTTCAACCAGACAAAGGCCAGGGCGGAGAAAAACAGTAACTGCGTTTGCGCCAGTACATGGGTCAGATCATAGGGCCAGTATTCCACCTCCCAGGGCAGCAACGCATAGAGATACTGGGGCTGGGTGCCAATAAAGATACAGAGGGCCGCCGCCACGCTCATTGCCACCAGCATGTTCCGCGGCGCTTCTTCGGTACGTATGCCGGAATCGTGGTGGAAGAAGGCAAAGTAGGGGATCTTGATGCCTGCGTGATGGAATACACCGGCTGAGGCGAACAGCATCAACAGCCAGAAATAGCCATGATCTTCCTGCATCAGTGCGGTCATCACCATCGACTTGCTGACAAAACCACTGAACAGCGGGAATGCAGAGATGGATAGTGCACCGATAATACAAAGCAGGGTGGTTTTGGGCATGGACTTGTAGAGTCCACCCAGATCCGATCCATTGATGTTACCGGTCCGGTAGAGCACCGCACCCATGCTCATAAACAGCAGCCCTTTAAAGATCACGTCACTGAATGCGTGAGCGACGGCGCCATTCAGCGCCAGGGCGGTACCAATCCCGATACCCGTCACCATGAAGCCGACCTGGTTGATCAGGCTGTAGGCCAGCACCCTGCGCAGGTCATTCTCGATAACCGCGTAGAAAATCGGGAAGCAGGCCATGGTGACACCGATATAGATCAGGATCTCTTCACCTGCAAAGCCTCGTGCCAGGCTATAGACGGCAACCTTGGTGGTAAAAGCGGAGAGCAGGACTGTGCCGGTCACTGTCGCTTCAGGGTAACCATCGGTAAGCCAGCTGTGCAGAAACGGAAAGGCGCTTTTGATTCCGAAGGCGATAAAGATCAACCAGCCGGCAACACCCGCCTCCAGACCGATGTGATCAAATGCCAGTGAGCCGGTATTGTGATAGTAGACCAGCGCACCCGCCAGCAGCAGCACCCCCGACAGGACC
>CAWHCQ010000018.1:0-34977 GCA_963827755.1 uncultured Gammaproteobacteria bacterium | reverse complement strand
GCTATGGACGGACTGTACGGCACATCCGCTCGAGCTTTTGCCACTGATAGGGCTTTGGCGGCCACTCCAGCATGGTGCGAGAAGCCGGACGCCTTCGCGAACCGGACGCTGTTCTCTTATTGTCTACCCTGCGGCCAGCGGGGCGCACAGCCATTATTCGGCTGGATTACATCGTGATGTATGGGTTATGCTTTCTATACTTAATTAAACTGGAAGGACGTACATGCTAAAAAAAACGATAAAGAACACGCTCCGCAAGTTCGGCTACGAATTGTTACCGACTAATCGAGAGACAGATGATTATTCACGCTATGGTGACTTGCCACACGGCGTACTAAATCCTGGTGAAATGAAGCCGGTCTGGCCCTTGCCGCGCGATCAAGGTTTGCATACCGACGCGAAGATTAAAGCCGCCTTCGCCGAACACGAATTTTGGCAGTACGCCTATGAATTCGAAGGTGGACTGGCACTGCGAAGCAAAAACAACCGCCCCGGCGTGGAGTACACGAACATCCGGCGACCCCTGCAGCGCTTTCAGCATTTCATGCCCTATCTGGTTGCGGCTTGCGGTGGCAGTCTGGAGGGCAAGCGTGTGCTGGACATTGCCTGCAATTCTGGCTTCTGGTCACTCCAGTGTGCACTGCTCGGTGCGGAGGTGGTTGGGATTCGACGCGCGACCGGAGCTTATCGAGCAGGCAGAACTGCTCAAGGATACGACCGGTATCGGGAACATTACCTTCAGCGTGATGGATTTCTGGGATATGACACCGGAAAGCGTTGGAGATCAGTGAAGAAATGGTATGCTCGGAATCATGTACCACTTGCCCAGTTCATTGTCAGTCCTCGAGCGTGTGGCAGCCGTTTCGCGCGACATCGTCTTGCTTGACACCCAGGTATATCCATCCGATAACTCTCTGATTCAGGTGGTGTGGGAGGAGCCCTTCGACATTCGGATGGCGGCACATGAAGGACTGATAGAACGGCCCAGCCGGCGTGCAGTTGGCATGATGTTACGACATATTAAAGCGAAGGCGTGGCTGGAAATTCCTCTTCGCACGAACGACATGCCGCTGGTTTATCTAAATCACGGCAGAGCATCGTGGCTCATTGAGTCTGATTACGCGTCCCAATGGGTGAAAGACCGGCCGTTATCAGACGCCGATGTATCATTCCAATATTCGGGTCGTGTGTAGATAAACGAGCGCATCATCTTGATGCAGGTGTCGTCCTGTAATACGGCCGGTAAACTATGGCTCACACTCCATCTTTTTGTGCAAGATAAAGTGCTGCGCTCACCAGTTGAACCCGCTCGAGTATTTCCAGTGAGAGTCGGTTTTTAACATCATGCTGTCTCAGTACTTCAGCCGGCGTTCGCTAACCGCTTACTTTTAGTGGCTTATATTGACCCACTGCACCGAGGTATACAGGATCAAGATCAAAAGTTGTTGGGATAAGCATAATCCAAAGCTTTGGTAGCAAAACCCTGTTATCAACGAGATAAAGGCAAGAATCTTTATGAACTGTTTCTTTTTACTGCATTGATGGGCTATGCAGTATAGCACCATACACAGCAACCAATAGACGTGACTCCTTCATGACCTTCTCCTAGTTATATTTATTAGACCTAATTAGGCCATTAGCTAAGAGCCAGTGGGCTTGGTGGATTGGTACAGTACTTACTATTCCAGATCCCACGATAGTCAAGCTCTCGACGGAGAATCCGTAAGTATTGCTCAAGAAGTTATCACCAGGAAGGTCACTGAATCACGGCATCCCGTACATGTCATCCCATATGAATGACTTTGTCCCGGGCCAGGCGCTGAAAAACTACTGATCAACAAGCTCACGGCACCCGACAAATGTAACTTCTTAATAATGATTTCCTCCGCAAATACTTATATTCCAGTATTACCGATTGTTCTTGCTAGCTGGCTATTCCGGTGGTACTCCATCAGTAAAGAATGAGAATTGATTTTAGTCAAGGTCTGATGCCAGTATGTGGAATGACCGAAAAGGGTTCAGACTGTGTGAAAACCCAGAAATAAATATAATGTTGCTTTCATTCAGGAAAGCCATGAGATGACAGGTTAAATTGGGGGGACCCGGTACCATTTCTGGAAGGACAATGAGAAAACCATCCAGAAGGCCTGCCGCGAGTTCGTATTGATCTGTCGCAAGCTTGAGCTATTTACTGAAGTATTCGTAGCGATGGTGGCAGCATATTCAAGGCAGTGAACAACCGGGACCGTAAGTTCACCAAGTCGAGAATCAAGCGTTGTCTGTAACAGATCGAGGAAAGCATTGCACACTACCTGTCTCAACTGAACAAGTGCAGATAGCCAGGAAACCCAGGCCGCCAAGCAAACCTCAGAGCGTCTTGATGGCTGGCGCTACCACTATTATGCTGTATGGCCACACAGCTTACAGAGTTTAAATCAGTGCAGTGTACGAAGCATAGGCGGCTTGATACTATGGAAACAGTCTCACTTGAACTGGGATACCTGCAGGGCAAAGGTCAGTTTCACACTGCATACTGGGGAGTGACCGGGTAATACCTACTTTTGAAAACCATTGTTAATGAGGTATTACCGCGGGTAATTATTTGGATTCCTAAGGTAATACGGATTCCGTGCTGGGATGGTATTCTCCGGACTCTAGAGAAAAACTGCGCCAACCCTTTGGGGTACGGCGCATGGTATTCTCGCAGGCCGCTGCATGACCGGTCGGTCATCAGCGAACGGGATGATGACAATCATGTGTGATTTGCGGTGCGCATAAAAAATCAGAAAGGAAAAGTTATGAAAATCAGTATCTTTGGACTGGGCTATGTCGGGGCGGTCTCGGCAGGCTGCCTGGCGAAGGACGGGCATACCGTCATTGGTGTGGATCCCTATCAGCCCAAGGTGGACCTGATCAATGCCGGCCAGACGCCCGTCATCGAAAAGGATATCGGCGAGATCGTACAACAGGCGGTTGCTGATGGCCTGTTGAGTGCGACGCAGGATGTGCAGGAGGCCGTGCAGGGTTCCGATATTTCCCTGATCTGTGTCGGCACACCCAGCCAGCCCAACGGCAGCCTTGACCTGAAATATGTGCGCAAGGTGTGTGAGGAAATCGGTGCGGCACTGAAGGTAAAAGAGGCCTTTCACGTGGTTGTGGCACGCAGCACCATGTTGCCCGGCAGCATGCGTTCAGTTGTCATCCCGGTGCTGGAAGAATTTTCCGGCAAGAAGGCCGGTGTTGATTTCGGTGTCTGCAACAACCCCGAGTTCCTGCGCGAAAGTACCGCGGTTTACGATTACTACAATCCGCCCAAGACCGTGATCGGTGAAACCGATTCGGCTGCCGGTGACATGCTGGCGAGTCTCTATGCCCATCTCGATGCGCCGCTGGTGCGCACCAGCGTGGAAACGGCCGAAATGGTGAAGTACACCGATAACGTCTGGCATGCGCTGAAAGTCGGCTTCGCCAACGAAATCGGCAATATCTGCAAGGCCATCGGGATCGATGGCCACGAAGTGATGGATATTTTCTGCAAGGATACCAAGCTGAACCTGTCTGCCTATTACATGAAACCCGGTTTTGCCTTTGGTGGCTCCTGTCTGCCCAAGGATGTGCGTGCCCTGACGTACAAGGCCCGCTCCAGCGATATCGATGTGCCGATAATCAATGCCATCATTCCGAGCAACAACCGGCAGATCGAAAAGGGCCTGGCAATGATTACCGAAAAGGGCAGCAAGAAAGTTGGCATTCTGGGGTTCAGTTTCAAGGCCGGTACCGATGATCTGCGCGAGAGTCCGCTGGTCGAGGTGATCGAGCGACTGATCGGCAAGGGCTATGACATTCGCCTGTATGACAAGAACGTGAAGATCGCCAGCCTGGTGGGCGCCAACAAGGACTATATCCTGAATCATATTCCGCATATTTCGAAGCTGATGGTCGATAGCATCGACGAGGTGCTGGAACATGCGGATACCATTGTCATCGGTAATGGTGCCGAGGAATTCCGCACGGTTGCAGCCGATATTCCGGCCGGCAAGTGTGTTGTGGATCTGGTCAGGATTATCGACCGGCGCTCCTCGGCTGAGGATGGCTACGATGGGATCTGTTGGTAGGCATCCAGGGGCATGGGCAATGCGAAGCACAAGGCAAGGCGCGTCCTGATCATTGTCGAGAACCTGCCTTCTCCGTTTGACCGCCGCGTCTGGCAGGAAGCGACAACCCTGCAGCAGAATGGCTATGAAGTCTCGATTATCTGTCCGACAGGCAAGGGTTACGAGAAAAAATATGAAGAAATCGACGGTATACATATCTACCGTCATAACCTGCCGCTGGAAGCAGAAGGTGCGCTGGGTTACCTGCTGGAATATTCGACCGCCCTGTTCTGGGAGTTTGTGCTGGCATGGAAGGTACTGCTTACACGTGGATTTGATGTCATTCATGCCTGCAATCCGCCGGATAATATTTTCATCATCGGCGGGTTTTTCCGCTTGCTGGGAAAGAAGTTTCTGTTTGACCACCACGATATCAACCCCGAGCTGTACGAAGCAAAGTTTGGCAAGCGGGATTTTTTCTACAAGGTGATGCTTGCCTGGGAGCGCTGGACCTTCCGTCTGGCCGGTGTGTCAATTGCAACCAATGAGTCTTACAAGAAAATCGCCATTGAACGTGGTGGCATGGATCCGAAAAGAGTATTTGTTGTGCGCAGTGGTCCAAAACTCGACCGCCTCAAGATCCTTCCGCCGGTGGAATCCCTGAAGCATGGGAGGAAATACCTGGTTGGTTATGTCGGGGTCATGGGCAAGCAGGAGGGTATCGATTTATTGCTGCAGGCATGCAAGTACATTGTTTATGAAAAGGAGCGCACTGATGTGCATTTCGGATTGGTGGGTGGCGGTACCTCGCTGGAAGAAATGAAGGCCTATGCAGATGAACTGGGTGTTGCCGACTATGTGACATTTACCGATCGTGTGCCCGACCAGGAAATGCTGGAAATGCTGAATACGGCGGATGTTTGTGTGAATCCGGATGTTGCCAATGAGATGAATGATAAATCCACCATGAACAAGATCATGGAGTACATGGCGCTCGGCAAGCCAATTGTCCAGTTTGATCTGACCGAGGGGCGTTTCTCTGCTCAGGAGGCGTCGCTTTATGCGCGCAAGAATGATGTTGCTGATCTGGCAGAAAAGATACTCTATCTCTTGGATAGACCGGAAGAACGTGTAAAGATGGGAGAATTCGGTAAACGGCGTGTGGAAGATGAGCTTGAATGGCGGCATGAAGAACCGAAATTATTGGCGGCATACGATATGCTTTTTGGCGGACCTGTTAAATAGGTAGTATTTATGGTTACTGACAATTCTTCATCGTTTGTATGGAAGAACCCTTTAGTCTGGTGGGTCATCGTTGGTGTAACAGCGGTTCTGGCCGGGTATGCATTCCTGGATACGATTCAGGACATGATGTATCGCTGGGACACGCAGGAGGAATATGGCTATGGGTATCTCATACCTGTCATTACTCTTTTCCTGATCTGGCAGCGTAAGAACCAGCTGGCAGAAATAGAATTTCATCCTTCACTGGCTGGCTTGCTGCTGGTTGTTTTCGGTGGAGCGGTGTTTTTTCTTGGCGCTGCTGCCACCACACATACCCTGTCTCAGTACGGGCTGGTTGTTACCATTATGGGGGTTGCCCTTTCCCTGCTTGGATGGCGGGCATTCAAGATTGTGGCAATTCCGTTGGCGCTGTTGTTTTTCATGGTGCCTTTACCGCCATTTATCTATAACACGCTTTCAACCAAGCTCCAGCTTATTTCATCCGAGATTGGTGTTGCTGTCATTCGTTTGTTTGGTATCAGTGTGTATCTTGAAGGTAATGTGATCGATCTGGGTTCGTTCAAGCTTCAGGTCGTTGAGGCCTGTAGTGGTCTGCGCTACCTGTTTCCGCTGGTTTCCCTGTCGTTTATGGCGGCCTATATCTATCACGGGGCTCTCTGGAAGAAGGCGATTATTTTTCTGTCCAGTATCCCGATTACCGTATTGATGAACAGTTTCCGCATAGGTGTGATTGGTGTGCTGGTCGAGTATGGCGGGCCGGGTCAGGCCGAGGGCTTTCTGCACGATTTCGAAGGCTGGATTATCTTTATGGCCTGCATCTCGATACTGGTGCTGGAGATGGCGGTGCTGGCCAAGATCGGAAAAGACAAGCGATCCCTGGCGGATGCCTTTGCGATTGATTTTCCCGAGCCGATTCCGGCCGAGGTTGAGCGCAGGCCGCGGCAGGTTAAGCCGCTTTCGTGGGTCGTGCCGGTTCTGCTTGTCGGGATTGCGGCATCGAGTCTCTATGTGCAGGGGCGGGAGAACTATATGCCTGAGCGTCGGGTATTCGCAGAGTTCCCCTTGACGATAGCGGAATGGAAAGGGAAGACCGGTACGATAGAGGAAAATATCCTTGAGGCGCTTAAGACAGAAGATTATTTAATCTCTGACTATGTTAATCCGGATGGAAAGGTGGTCAATCTGTGGGTTGCCTACTACGCAGACCAGGCGGCCGGGTCTGCAGCGCATTCACCGCGTTCCTGTATCCCGGGTGGTGGCTGGTTGATCAAGGATCTCAGTCTGCGCACTATTGACGGCATACAAACAGGTGGCGGGCCGCTTCAGGTCAATCGCCTGCTAATCAAGAAGGGTGACTACACACAGGTCGTGTATTACTGGTTCAAGCAACGGGACCGGAATGTAACCAATGAGTGGCTGGTCAAGTGGTACCTGTTTCTGGATGGAATGACCCGCAATCGTACGGACGGGGCGCTGGTGCGGTTGACGGCGTTTGTTCGGCCGGGGGAAGACCTTTCGGCGGCGGATGACAGGGTGGTGGAATACTTGCAGGCGGTTTATCCGTATTTGTCGGAGTATATTCCGGATTGATGGTTTGTCTGATGGTCTCTGGATGAAATGTCTCGCTACGCAACAGTAACTTCCTGTTTGTATGGGTGCATTTTCTGCACTGATCATCGTGCATAGAACATGCATCTATGTATTTGGAAAAACCGCATGGTGCATGGAATGCACCCTACAGGTGGTGCGAGATCTGATTGCCATGATTTTGCGAAATAATCAGATGTTTCCAGGGTAATTGATGTTTAACTTTTCCAGCCTGGCGGTCTTTCTGTGTCAGAGTATCTAACAGCCCCGATTATCGACCTTTATACAGGTGAACTGCCTGAGGCTGCGGCCGCAACCGCCGAGAATGCGCTGGCCTACCTGCTGCCGCTGATTGCCGCCGTGGTGATCAGTATGGTCATTATTCCGCTGATGGTGCGCATGGCGCCGGCATTGGGAATGATCGACAAGCCGGATCCCAGGAAGGTGCATCAGGTGCCCATTCCGCGGGTGGGTGGGGTCGGGATTGTCATCGGTGCCCTGCTGCCCATTCTTTTCCTGCTGCCGCTTGATCCATCCCTGATCGCCTTTCTGTTTGGCGGGCTGGTGTTGCTTGGCTTTGGTGCCTGGGACGACAGCCATGAGCTGGGTCATTACGTAAAATTCATCGGCCAGTTTATCGCGGTGCTTGCCGTGGTTTATTACGGCGACGTCTATGTCAGTTACCTGCCGCTGATGGATGGCGAGCCGATTTCGGAAACAGCCGGCAAGCTGTTTACCGTAGTGGCGATGATCGGCATGATCAATGCCATCAATCACTCCGATGGCCTGGACGGTCTGGCCGGGGGTGAGTCGTTAATGAGCCTGGCCTGTATTGCCTGGCTTGCCTGGCTTGCCGGGGGGGCAACAGCCGCTATTATTGCACTTGCAACCATTGGCGGTTTATTCGGCTTCCTGAGGTTCAATACCCATCCTGCGCGGATCTTCATGGGCGATGGCGGAAGCCAGTTCCTCGGCTATACACTTGGATTTCTTGCGGTCGTGCTTACCCAGCAGGTCAACCCGGCCTTGAGTCCGGCCCTGCCGTTGCTGATGCTGGGTTTGCCCATCGCCGATATCATCGCGGTTCTTGCCCAGCGGATTTACCACAAAATGAACTGGTTTCGTGCCTCCCGCAACCACATCCATCACCGCCTGCTGGATCTCGGGTTTCATCATTACGAATCGGTGATCATTGTCTACTCGGTCCAGGCGCTGCTGGTTTTGTGTGCTATCGCGATGTCGTATGAATCTGACGGGCTGATCATCGGGGTCTATCTTGTCGTCGTCGCCGCGGTGTTTATTTCACTCTACATGGCAGAGCGGGCAGGCTGGCAGGTGCGCAGGAAGGCGGGTGCGGTCTCTGAAGGAGCCGTTGATGCTCTAAGGCATAAACCATGGCTGCTGGATATCCCCTACGCTGTGATTTTCTATGGCCTTTCGTTCTTTCTGGTTGCCGGTGCATTTATTCCAACAGAGATTCCTGCCGAGTTTACCCTCATAGCGGTAGCGCTTTTTTCACTATTGCTGATGCGTCTGATGGCCGGTTATCGTTTGTGGTATGTGCCACTCAGGCTGGTGGTCTACATGGCCATCATTCTTGTGGTCTATCTGATAAATGCCTATCAGCCCGCCTATCTTTCAGGGGCGGATCTGTATACCTATATATTTTTCGGGGTGCTTGTTGCTGCGATCGGCCTGTCTATTCGATTTTCCGGCGAACAAAGCTTCGTTGTTACACCTACAGATTACCTGGTACTTATTGCGGTGCCGGTTCTTGTTGCGTTGGCCAACAATCAGGTTGTGGATTCAGGGATGACTGCGATGATATTGAAGGCCATTATCCTGTTTTACGGGTGTGAACTGATACTGAACAGGATGAGGGAGTCGCTGGAATATGTTTACTGTGTCTGTCCTGCTGGCGCTGCTGGTTGTGGGGGTGCGCGGGGTGATGGGGAATTATTTTTAGGGGTTTGATTGGGTTGGACGGTTATATTTTTTTGGCCACGGAAGCACACGGAAATACACGGAAGAAAAAAATTTACAAGATAGTTATGGCCACGGAATCCACGGAAGGACACGGAAAAATAAGATCTATTGCGTCGATGGTCGCACGTCGCTCTTGAAGAACTTAACCCTGAAATGTTGATTTTTGGAGGCAATCTGGGCAACAGCTTATACTTGTAGGGTCGAATTCATTCGACCAATCGAGATCGGTCGAATGAATTCGACCCTACAGTTTTTCGTTGATTTGTGACCGCGTAGCGGGGTGAGATGCTCGCGATGACGAGGCTTAATTATTAGTACTAACGGGAAAAGATTATATGAGTAATCAAACAGAAAACAGGAAGGTGGCGCTGATAACCGGGGTTACCGGGCAGGACGGGGCCTATCTTGCGGCGCTGCTGCTTGAGCAAGGGCTACATCGTTCATGGCATCAAGCGCCGGGCGTCATCGTTTAATACCGATCGTATTGATCATTTGTACCACGACCAGCACGAGGAGGATGTCCACTTCTTTTTGCATTATGGCGACCTGACCGATTCGACCAACCTGATCCGGATTATTCAGGAGGTGCAGCCGGATGAGATCTATAACCTGGCGGCGCAGAGTCACGTGGCGGTCTCCTTCGAGACGCCGGAATACACGGCAAACTGCGATGCGCTGGGGACGCTGCGGCTTGCTCGAGGCGATCCGGATTCTGGGTCTGGAGAAGAAGACAAAGTTCTACCAGGCATCCACCAGTGAGTTGTTCGGCAAGGTCCAGGAGACTCCGCAAAAGGAGACGACGCCTTTCTATCCGCGCAGTCCTTATGCGGTTGCCAAGATGTATTCCTACTGGATCTGCGTCAATTACCGCGAGGCCTATGGCATCTATGCCTGTAACGGGATTTTGTTCAACCATGAATCACCGGTGCGTGGCGAGACCTTTGTTACACGAAAGATTACCCGTGCAGTGGCCCGTATCAAGCTGGGGCTGCAGGACAAGCTCTATCTCGGCAACCTGGATTCCAAGCGTGACTGGGGGCATGCGAAGGATTACGTGAAGATGCAGTGGCTGATGCTGCAGCAGGATGAGCCGGAGGATTTCTGTATATCCACGGGCGTGCAGTACTCGGTGCGTGACTTTGTCAATGCGGCCTGCAAGGAAGTGGGTATTACGCTGCGCTGGGAAGGCGAAGGGATTGAAGAGAAGGGTATCGAGGAGGATAGCGGCAAGGTGCGGGTGGAAGTCGATCCGCGCTATTTCCGGCCGACCGAGGTGGAGACGCTGCTGGGTGATTCGAGCAAGGCCAGGGAGAAGCTGGGGTGGGTGCCGGAGATTACCCTGGATGAGATGGTGGCGGAGATGGTCAGGGAGGATCTGAAGATTGCGGAGCGGGATGAGTTGTGCAAGCGGGAGGGGTTTCGGACGTTTGATTATAATGAGTGAGGTGGGGTGGGGCATCTTAGAAGATTTTTTTGCCACGGAAGCACACGGAAGAATAAAAATGTAAAAAACTAATGGCCACGGAATCCACGGAAGGACACGGAAAAATAAAATCTATAAATATATGTTGGAGCAGGGACGGTAATCTTTTTGAAGACGATCGTTTCCAGCCGAAATGCGGTGCTGTGGCTTGACGCTTCCTATCGATAGGTATAGCGTTGTACGTAACCTGTATCGATGGAGTTATATCAATGACATCTGTAACAGTTTCGCCAAAATTTCAGGTCGTTATCCCTAAAGCAGTCCGGGAGTCGATGGGGATCGTTTCGGGTCAGAAAATACAGATCCTGACTTATCACAATCGAATTGAATTGATACCTATCCAGCCTATGAAAAAGATGAGGGGTTTCCTGAAGGGGATAGATACCCGTGTAAAGAGGGATAAGGACAGGGTATGAATGTTGTTGATTCGTCAGCATGGCTGTCTTATTTTGCAGGTGACAAGAATGCCGGCACATTTGCCAGGCCAATAGAGGCCATTGACGAATTGCTGGTTCCGAGTATTACGCTCACAGAAGTATTCAAATGCATCATGCGCCAAAGGGGCGAAGACGTAGCGCTGGAGGCAATTGCTCATATGGAGCAAGGAAAGGTTGTGCCGCTTGATAGTGCCCTGGCTATTGATGCGGCTGTCTATGGTTTGGATAACAAGTTACCACTGGCAGATAGCATTATTTATGCTACGGCAAGAAAATTTAGTGCTGTGATATGGACACAGGATGCAGACTTTAAGGGCTTGCCTGATGTTAAATACTATCCGTAGGTACAAGGCCATATAACTGCTTGATGTGCCAACTATAGGCGTAACGTTTTTATCCGAACAAGGAAAATATATAATGGCCACGGAATCCACGGAAGGACACGGAAAAATAAAATCAATAAATCATCAAGTAAATCTAAAAAATAAATCTATTAATCTGGTTTTCTGGGTATAGATTGATATTTTGCTACTGGATAAGTGTAAGGAGGTTGTTCAGAATTTAATTTAGTCCATGGAGGGATTTTTGATGCTACAGGAAGAGCAGATTAGTTATGTTATACAGGGCTGTGTTTTTGAGGTTTACAGGCAGTTGGGGTGTGGTTTTCTCGAGAAGGTTTATGAGAAGGCCTTGTTGGCGGAGCTGGAGTTGCAGGGGTTGCGGGCAGAGGCCCAGGTTCCGGTAACTGTTCAATACAAGAACGTAGTGGTTGGTGAGTACTTTGCGGATATTGTTGTGGAGAGATGCATAATTCTTGAGTTGAAGGCACAGCAGAATTTACCCCAAGCCAGCAAGGCACAGTTGTTGAATTATCTGAAAGCCACCGGTCTGCATCTGGGCATGCTTGTTAATTTCGCCTTTCCCAAGGCCAGCGTAAAACGAGTTGTTCTATGACAGAATTGAATTGTTTTTATTTTTCCGTGTCCTTCCGTGGATTCCGTGGCCATTAAATAAAATGAACAAAAAAGCAAAAATCTACGTAGCCGGGCACCGCGGCCTGGTGGGTTCGGCGATTGTCAGGCGGTTGCAGGCCGAAGGCTATGACAACCTCCTGACCGCGACCAGCAAGGAACTGGATCTCAGGAACCAGGCGGCGGTACGGGCGTTCTTTGAGCGTGAGCGTCCGGATTATGTATTTCTGGCAGCCGCCAAGGTCGGCGGGATCCTGGCCAATAACGAGTTCCCGGCTGATTTCATTTACCAGAACCTGATCATCGAGGCGAATGTGATCGAGAGTGCGCGGCTCTCGGGTGTGGAGAAGTTGCTGTTTCTGGGCAGTACCTGCATCTACCCGAAGCTGGCGCCGCAGCCGCTGCAGGAGGACTACCTGCTGACCGGGCCGCTGGAGCCGACCAACGAGTGGTATGCGGTGGCCAAGATTGCCGGCATCAAGCTGTGCCAGGCCTACCAGCGGCAGTACGGCTGCAAGTTCATCTCGGCCATGCCGACCAATCTCTACGGGCCTGAAGATAATTTTGACCTGGAGATCCTCCCATGTCATGCCGGCACTGATCCGCAAGTTTCATGAGGCAAAGGCGGCGAATGCGCCGACGGTGACGGTGTGGGGGACCGGCAAGCCGCTGCGGGAGTTTCTGCATGTCGATGACTGTGCGGCGGCCTGTTGTTACCTGATGGAGCATTATGACGGTGAGGGCATTGTGAATATCGGGGTCGGGGAGGATATCTCCATCGCTGACCTTGCCGCGCTTGTAGGGCAAGCCATTGGTTATCAAGGGGAAATTGTCTACGATGCCAGCAAGCCGGACGGCACGCCGCGTAAACTGGTGGATACCTCGAGGATCAATGGCCTGGGCTGGCGGGCCGGGATTTCCCTGGAGGAGGGGATCAGGAGCACGTATCGGTGGTTTCTTGATAATGAGGCGTAATGCATAGTGAGAAGTGAGAGGTAAAAAAACAACTTAATGGCCACGGAATCCACGGAAGAACACGGAAAAATATAAAAAAATCTTGTAGGTGGAGCTTAAGGCGCGATACAGTGATTGTTTGATGGCGCGTTGTATCGTCAAAGGAAATTTGTTTTTGAAAGGAAAGGGTTTTATTTTTCCGTGTTCTTCCGTGGATTCCGTGGCCATTGAATAATTCCATGGCACGCACTCGATACACAACCACTTTATAATCAACAGATTAAATGAACGTCAATGCTTCATACGAAGCACATGCCCCCTGGAGGCACTCATGTTTTTGTTTGATAAGAACAGCAAATTGGTTGCAGCAGCGCTGCTTTTCGTATTTCTGCTCGCCGGCTGCGGTGGCGCCGAGGAGCGCAAGGTCAAGTACCTGGAGCGCGGCAAGGCCTATTTTGAAGAAGAAAACTACGAAAAGGCCAAGATCGAGTTTAAAAATGTGCTGCAGATCGATCCCAAATCAGCAGCCCCCTACTTTTACCTGGGCAAGGTGGCCGAGAAGGAGCAGGAATGGCGCCTGGCCTATGGAAACTACAACAAGGCGGTTGAGCTGGATCCCGAGTACGTGGAAGCGCGTATTCACCTCGGGCGTTTCAACGTGCTCGCGGGCGAAATGGACAAGGCGGCTGAACAGGTCGATGAGGCGCTCTCGAGAGAGCCGTCAAATGCGGATGCCCTTGTCCTGAAGGCCACGATACTGGTAAGACAGGAAAAGGACAGTGAGTCCGTAGAGATCCTTCAGCAAGTGCTTGCTGCAGATGCCGGGCACGAGGGTGCGGCCCAGTTGCTGTCAGCCATCTATGCGAAACAGGAAAAACCCGATGATGCGCTGCAGGTGCTTGAACGTGCAGTTGCCGCAAATGCACAAAGCGTGGTCTTGCAGGTGCGGCTTGCCCAGGCCTATCTCGATCGCAAGGACAATGACAAGGCGGAGGCCGTTCTGTCAGGGCTCGTCGGCAGTCATCCGGACGTTTTGCAGCACCGGGTGACACTGGCTTCTTTCTACTCGACGACGGACCAGAATGACAAGGCCATGAAAGTCTTGCGTGAGTCCATAGCCGCAGACCCGGAGGATGAGCAGCGCTACCTGCTGTTGGTGGATTTTATTGATAAAAAAACGGGCAAAGAAAAGGCGATCAGTGAACTGGAGGCTTTTATAGAGCAGAAGCCTGACTTGACCAAACTGCAGTTTGCGCTGGCAAATTTGTACATGCAGTCCGAACAGCCGGAAAAGGCGGAAGCCATATTTCAGGGAGTCATTGATGAACTGGGTTTTGAACCCGATGGCCTGGCTGCCAAAACGGGAATTGCCACATTGCGTGCCCAGCAAGAAAAGTTTGATGAAGCAAAGGTGCTGCTCGATGAGGTGCTGAAGGAAAACCCGAAGGACGACAATGCGCTGATGCTGAAGGGCCGGATTGCCATGCAGGAGAAGGACTATACCGAGGCGGTTGCAATGTTCCGCTCGGTGCTGAAGGATCAGCCGGATTCAGTGGAGGTGTTGACGTTGCTGGCCCAGGCCCACCTGGTAAATGGCGAAACGGAACTGGCCAGGGAAAACTTCTTTCGTGCGGTTGAGATGAAGCCGGATGATGTGATGGCGCGATTGCGCCTGGCGTCCCTGCTCGCCCAGAGCTGGTGATCTGGAGGGTGCGCTTGACCAGGTCAACGCCGCGCTTGAAGTCCGAGCCGGCCAATGCCAATGCGCTGCGTTCCAAGGCCGAGATCCTGGCCAAGCAGGGTGATCCCGAGGTGCTGGAGGACGTCCTGGAAAAGCTTGAGCAGGCTTCGCCTACCGGGCTGGGGTCGTTTGGCAAGGGGCGCCTGTACAAGTCACAGAAGAAGTATGACGAGGCTGTGGCTGCGTTTGAGGAGGCGCTTGTGCGTGAGCCGGACTCGGTGCTTGCGTTGACAGAACTGGTCAATACCGAGATTGCCATGGGCAAGGCCGATGCCGCGGTAGCACGCCTGAAGACCGTCCTCGAGAAAAATCCGGAACACCGTGTAGCGCATCTCCTGTTGGGCGTAGCCTACATGGCAAAGCAGGAGTTCGCCCGCGCCGAGCAGGAATTCTACAAGCAGCTTGAGGTGAATGACAAGAGCAATGTTGTCTATATCCAGATGGCCGGCGCTCGTATCAGGCAGGGCGACATGGAAGGTGCGATAAAGGCCTTTAAGGACGGACTTGCCGTGATGCTTGATGACCAGCGTTTGCTGGTGGGACTTGCCGGCTTGTATCTATCACAGGGTGACCTCGAGAATGCGGCCAGTACGTATTACCGGGGTCTCATTGCCGCACCCGAGAATGCCCGATTTGCACTGGGGCTGGCGGGGATTCGGGAGCGCGAGAAGCGCTATGAGGCGGCCATCGAGATCTATGAAAAGGCCTATGAAAGGCAGCCGGACAATGTGATTATTGTTAATAATCTTGCCGTACTGCTTTCGGAGCACCGGGACGATGAGCAAAGCCTGGCCAGGGCCAAGGAACTTGCCTTGAAGCTGGCAACTACCGATCAGCCGGTCCTGCTGGATACGCTCGGCTGGGTTCATTACCGGCTGGGTGAATATGAGCAGGCGGCCGAGGTCTTGTCGGGCGTGGTGGAGCAGGCACCCGATGTCCCGGTCTTCCGTTATCACCTGGGCATGGCCTACTACAAGCAGGGCGATAACCGGGCCGCGAAGGAGATCCTTTCAAAGGCCGTCGCAAAGGAATACACCTACGACGGGGTCGAAGAGGCGCGTGCCGTCTACAAAAAGATTGGCGGGTAGTAAGGGTTAATTAATGGCCACGGAAGCCACGGAAGAACACGGAAAAATAAAGATTGCTGCCCATGCTGCATGTATAAAGCTGATCGATGGTAATGAACCGGGCTTTGTGATAACTGCAGAGCGGCGTCAGCTCGCGAACAGTGCACGATCAATTCGCCAGCTGGTGCTGGCTCCTGCAGGTCGCTGATGTCGCGGTGGGGCTGAATCCTGAGATGAAAGGCACTGTGCATTCACCGTAGGAGCGAGCGCGAGCTCGCGAACCGTGCGCGAACCGTATGTGATTCCTTGCTCTTCCGTGGTCTATGCCGTTGTGCTTCCGTGGCCATAAAATCAAAAGGCTTTCAGGTAACCTCGAATGATTAACACAGGCGTCATCAGCTACGCATCGGGTGCCGTCCTGTTCCTGTTCCTGTCCCTGGTCCTGCTCACCGGCGAGCAGGGCCGGTCACGCAAGAATGCATTGAAGTTTGCCTCGGTCGTCAGCACCGTGTGGCTGTGCTTCACTGCATTTGCAATTTAGTTTGATGCGCCTTTTCTGGCCTACCTGCTCGAGCCGGTGCGCAGTTTTTCGTGGCTTCTGTTCCTGGGTTATGTGCTGGTTTCTTCGGTAACCGATACCCACCTTGCCTTCCGGCGCTTTCGCAAGGCAACCCTGTTCGCAGGCGGGTTCACGGTGTTGCTTGTCGCCATTGTGCTGTTGCGTCTCTTCAAGGGGGCGGAAGCCATGAACCTGGGGGGTGTGGATGTCCTCTATTCCGGTTTCCTGCTGCTGGCAGTTGCAGGCATTGTGCTGGTCGAGCAGATCATGCGTAACGCCCACGTGGAGTCCCGTCGGGCGGTCAAATACCTGTGTATCGCGCTCGGTATCATGTTTGCCTACGATTTATACCTGTACTCCACTGCGCTGCTGTTTCAGAAACTCGATGTCACTGTCTGGGAGGTGCGCGGGTTTGTGAATGGCCTGATCGTACCCGTGCTGGCAATTGCGATCGCGCGGGACCCCAGGCTTTCGCTGGATATATTCGTCTCGCGCCGCATGGTTTTTCACACCACGGCATTACTGGGTACGGGCCTGTACTTGCTGGCGATGGGGCTTGGTGGTTATTACATCAAGTATTACGGCGGCGAATGGGCGACGGTTATACAGATTATTTTTATTTCCGGGGCCGTCCTTGTTCTGATGGTGGTGCTCTTTTCCGGCCGCGTGCGCGCCAGCCTGCGTGTTTTCATCAACAAGCATTTTTTCCATTACAAGTATGACTATCGTGATGAATGGCTGCGTTTTATTCGCACCCTGTCGTCCGGTCAGCCGGATGACCGCCTGCGTGAACGTGCGATCCATTCGATTGCCGAGATCATCGACAGCCCGGGCGGTATCCTCTGGATACGGCGTATGAACCGTTATGTGCCGGTGTCCAGCTGGCAAATGGAGGTCGCGGATAATGATGTGCTGGGCAGCGATCACTCGCTGATCAAGTTCATGGCGGCGCGTGAATGGCTGATTGATATTGATGAGTATGATCGCGACCCGGAACTCTATAACAATCTTGAATTGCCACAGTGGCTTGAAAACATGCCGCGTGCCTGGCTGGTAATACCCCTGATCGTGCATGACCACATGATCGGTTTTATGGTGCTGGCGCGCTCGCCGGCCCAGCAGCATTTCAACTGGGAGGACTCCGACCTGCTCAAAACGGCCGGTCGACAGGTGGCGGTACACCTCGCGCAGCTGGAGGCCTCGCAGGCGCTTGCCGAGGCAAAACAGTTCGAGGCCTGTAACCGGCTGTCATCCTATGTCATGCATGACCTGAAAAACCTGATTGCGCAACTCTCGCTGGTGGTCACCAATGCCGCGAAACACAGTGCCAACCCTGCCTTCATGGAAGATGCCATCACCACCGTCGATAATTCCGTGCATAAAATGAACAGCCTGTTGTCCCATTTGCGCAGCGACGCCATCCTGGAAAAAGCGACCGGTTCAATCGAGTTGTGCGCAACCCTTATGGAGGTTGTTAAAACCATGTCGAACAGCAAGCCTGTCCCCAGTCTTGACTGCCAGGCCGCTGACATCCATATCCAGGCCGATGCAGATCGCCTTGGCGCCATAATCGGCCACCTGGTACGTAATGCCCAGGATGCGACCAAAGATGACGGCCGGATCATCGTGCGCCTGTTCAAGCGTGCTGACCACGCCACTATCGAGGTGCAGGATAACGGCTGCGGGATGGATGCGGCATTCATCAAGGACCGCCTGTTCAGGCCCTTTGACAGCACCAAGGGCAAGTCGGGCATGGGCATCGGTGTATACGAGGCGCAGGATTACGTGCACAAGCTGGGCGGCGACCTGGAAGTTATCAGCCGGGTTGGCGAGGGGACAACCTTCAGGGTGCGCCTGCAGATTAGCGATGCCGCCGAAAATGACGTAAAGTAAATAATGTTGAGAGTCGATATTTGAACCGATGGATAAACCTGCCAGAAAATTGCTCGTGGTTGAAGATGACCCGGGGTTGCAGACGCAGCTTCGCTGGTGTTTTGAAAACTATGAAGTAGTCATCGCCGGCGAAAGGCAGGATGCACTTGCCGCGCTCAAGGAACACGAAACACCGGTTGTTACGCTCGATCTCGGTCTCCCGCCGGATGCGGAGGGCACCAGTGAAGGTTTTGCCGTGCTCGAGGATATCCTGCTGCAGGCCCCGCATACCAAGGTGATTGTCGTCACGGGTAACAATGACCGTAAACATGCCACCCGATCGGTTGCCATGGGGGCCTATGATTTTTTCTACAAGCCGATCGATGCCGACATGCTCGAGCTGATCGTGAACCGCGCCTACCGCGTTTACGAACTGGAAGAAGAAAACCGGCGCCTCAGCACTCAGCAGACCGAGTCTCCCCTGGCAGGTGTCATCACCGGGAGCGACAGCATGCTGCAGGTCTGCCGCACGGTCGAGAAGGTCGCGCCGACGGATGCCTCGGTGCTCGTGCTGGGTGAGTCCGGCACCGGCAAGGAATTGCTCGCCAGGTCCCTGCATGAACTCAGCGCCCGCAATGAGGGCCGGTTTGTTGCCATAAACTGTGCGGCCATACCGGAAAACCTGCTCGAGAGCGAGTTGTTCGGTTACGAGAAAGGCGCCTTTACCGGTGCTGCAAAGCAGACGCCGGGAAAAATAGAAACGGCATCCGGCGGCACCCTGTTCCTGGATGAAGTGGGTGACATGCCGCTGCCGCTGCAGGCCAAGCTGTTGCGCTTTCTGCAGGAGCGGGTGATCGAGCGGGTCGGTGGCCGCAAGGAAATCCCGGTGGATCTGCGCGTGATCTGTGCAACCCACAAGGATTTGCATGAATTGATTCGCGCGCAGACCTTCCGCGAGGATTTGTACTATCGCATCGGTGAGGTCTCTATCAGCATCCCTTCCTTGAAGGATCGCGAGGGCGATGCCTTGCTGCTGGCACGTGTTTTTCTCGAGCGCATCGACAAGCAACAGGGCAAGAAAGGACACCGTTTCAGCAAGGACGCCATGGCGGCGATTGAATCCTATGGCTGGCCGGGCAATGTCCGCGAACTTGAAAACCGCGTCAAGCGCGCCGTGATTATGGCCGAGCACAAGCAGATCACGGCCAGCGACCTGGAATTGGGCGGCACCTCAAGCGACGAACTGGCAACTTTCAACCTGCGCGATATCCGCGACCGCGCCGACCGCCAGGCGATCACGCGCGCCCTCAATCATGTCGGCGGCAAGATATCGCAGGCCGCCGAGTTGCTCGGCGTCAGTCGCCCGACGATGTATGACCTGTTGCGGAAATTCGGCCTGAAGCCTAAGTGAGAAATAGAAGTGAGAAGTGAGAGTGAGAAGTGAGAAGTCAGCCGTAGGAGCGGATGCTAGATCCGCGATGGGGTTTCGTCGATGAGCGCAGTCATCGCGGATTAGATCCGCTCCTACAGGGGTTTTTTACTTTGACGAATTTTCCGTGTGATTTCGTGGCCACTAATCCCGCAGCCCGGATGCAGGATCTATCGGAGCCGGAATCCGGGGTGAACGGAGCTGCTGATACGCCATAAACATACCTGTAGAAGCGCTTCTCAAGCTGCGATGGGCGTTTGTTCGTGCTGCGACATTCGCGGATTAGATCCGCTCCTACAGGTAGTTTTTTCATTTGACTGAACTTTTCCGTGTGACTTTCGTGGTCACTTCATGCTTTTGGTTTCACTTCTCACTTCACTTCCTGCTAGCTCCACCCAGCGCCCCCGCCAGGTATTCCAGGAAATCCCCGGCATCCATAAACCCGACCAGCCGCTGGTCACGCCGTTCTTCTCCTTGCGCATCGAAAAACAGGATCGCCGGCGGGGCAAACAAGCCGAAGTGATTCAGCAAGGCCAGGTCCGTGGCGTCGTTGGCGGTGACATCCGCCTGTAACAGGGTGACGTTGGCAAGTGCCTGTTGCACGGCCGGATCGGAGAAGGTGTAGTCCTCCATCTTCAGGCAATAGGTGCACCAGTCCGCGTAGAAATCCAGCATGACCGGTTTGCCCCGGGCGCTGCTCTCGGCCAGGGCGGCACTGAAGTCGTCCGTGCTTTTGATGCGCTGGAATTGCAGGTGTTGCGAATTATAGCTGCCGCCGGCGGTCGTGGTCAGGGTGCCGCCCAGGTTGCGCAGCGGGTTGAAGGGATCACGCGCGCCGGTTGCGGCGCCGATGATGAGGATGATGCCGTAGATGATCATGGCAACACCCAGGCCCTTCCAGAGCCGCCGCCAGCCGGATACGCCCTCGGGTAATGGATCCAGGGCGCGCATGTAGATTGCCGGGATGATCAGCAGCAGCGCCCACAGTGCCAGGGTGACCGGTCCCGGCAGGATGCGTTCCAGCATCAGTATCGCGACACCCAGCAGGATGACGCCGAATACCGCCTTGACGCTGTCCATCCAGCCGCCGGCTTTGGGCAGCAGCTTGCCCTCGGTGGTCGCGAGCACCAGCAGGGGCAGGCCCATGCCGTTGCCGAGCGCAAACATGGCCAGTGCCCCGGTGAGATAATCGCTGCTCTGGCTGGTGTAGATGAGCGCGCCGATCAGGACCGGCCCGGCACAGGGGCCGACAATCAGTGCCGACAGCACGCCCATGACGACGACCCCCAGCAGGGTGCCGCCTTTCATTTTGTGACTGGTGTTGTGCAGCTTCGACTGCCAGGAAGCAGGCAGCTGCATATGGAAAAAACCGAACATGGACAAGGCCAGTGCAACAAACACCAGCGCAAAGAAACCCAGTATCCACGGGTTCTGGAAAAAGGCCTGTACACCGGCGCCGATATTTGCGGAGATCAGCCCGATCACCGCATAGGTGAGTGCAAGCGCCTCGACATAGATGAGCGTCAGGCCGAAGGCCCTGGCGGCCGTGATGTTCTCGCCCTGTCCGACAATGATGCTGGAGATGATGGGAATCATCGGGTACATGCAGGCGGTGAAGGCAAGCAAAATACCGGCGCCGAAAAAGAACAGCACGACCCATGTCAGGCTGCTTTCCTGCAGGACCTGCACGACATCATCCTGGCGGGTGGTGGTCACCGCAACGCCCGGCCGTTTCTTGCCGGGTGTGACGCTGTCCACGGGGACTGTGCCGGCGCCGGGCGCAGTGAGGGCCACGTTGACCAGCTTCTTCATGGGCGGGTAGCAGATGCCGGCCTCGGCACAGCCCTGGTGGGCAATTTGCAGGGTGATTTCACCGGCGCCGGTTGTGCCCTGCACCGGTACCCGGGCCTCTACCTCGTGGTGAAAGACCTGCACGTCGCCGAAGAATTCATCATGCTTGATCTTGCCGGGGGGCAGCTCGACAGCACCCAGGGTGACACCCGGGCCTTCGACCAGCTGCACCTTGAGCTTGTCCCGGTAGAGATAATAGCCATCGGCAATGTCCCAGCGCACCAGCAGCAGGCCGGGCCGGGTTTCAATGACACTGGCCTGAAAGGCGATGTCCGGGTCAAGAAATTCGTCTGCGCCGCTGTCCAGGCCCAGCTTATCGGCCAGCGTATTCAGCGACTGCAGGCTGGAAGCGGGCGTTGCAGCGGCTGCGAGTGTTGCCGGCAGTTCCAGTTGTGCCAGTTGCGTATGCGGGGGGTAGCACACCCCGATATCGGCACAGCCCTGTGATACAGCGCTGAGTTGCAGGGTGTCCGGGCCGTCAGCCGAGCGGGTGTACGGGATGGTGGCCGTTACCTGGTTGCGGAATACGGCGATCTCACCGAAGAATTCATCGTTCTTGATTTTGCCGGCAGGCAGCACCGGCTTGCCGAGTTCAATACCCGGCGTGTCGCTGCGGAAACGGATGCGCTCGCGGTACATGTAATAACCGTCAGCGATTTTCCAGCTGGCCTGCAGGGTTGTCGCATCCCGGACCGTGGCATTGAATACAAATGCCTTGTTCGGCTCCAGCAGTTCCTGTTCCGCAGCGCCAATCGAATCCAGCGCATGGGCCGGCAGCGCGAGCAAGGCCAGCACTGCGGCGAGGATTTTCCAGGAAGTCATGAAGGCGTGGTAATGTTGCTTTCTATCCATCTTGTATAGTCTTCCTGTCCGGTCTGTATTGGGACTGCAATGATTTCGGGAAGTTCGTAGGGATGCAGGGCGCGAATCCGTTGTTCCAGCGCGTGATACGCGCCCTGGCTGGTCTTGATGAACAGCAGCAGTTCCTCGTCTTTCTCCAGCTTTCCTTTCCAGCGATAGACCGAGCTTATCCCCGGAATGATATTGATACAGGCCGCCAGTTGCTCTGCAACCAGCGTCTCTGCAATTCGCTCCGCGCTGTCCCTGTCCGGGACGGTGCACAGCACGAGTTGCAGGGGGTTTTGCATGGTCTGAATATACCGGAGATCGGGTGGAAAGTGAGAGAAGTGAGAGAAGTGAGAGGTGAGAAGTGAGAGGTGAGAAGTGAGAAGTGAGAAGTGAGAAGTGAGAGGTGAGAAGTGAGAGGTGAGAAGTGAGAAGTGAGGAGTGAGAAGTGAGAAGTGAGAGGTGGGAGGTGAATGGCGCGCAGTTGGGATGTGTCGTCTGAATAAAAAGACTATCGCCACGGAAACACCCCTCATAATCACAGAATAACCATTCATTATTCAGGTTTTCTTCCGTGTATTTCCGTGTGCTTCCGTGGCAAATAAACAGTATTAGAGCCTACGTAAGTCCAGGATGCATGGGGGTGAGTAACCTCGAGACGCTCCGTTGCCGTTGCCGGGCTTGCCGTGGTCATTTCGGGTTGATTCGGTTATGTTGCGGCCATGGCCCCGTTTCCCGTGTTCCTGCTGGTATTTCTGCTTGTTCCCCTGGTTGAAATCTATTTTCTGATCAAGGTGGGCGGCTGGATCGGCGCCTTGCCGACGGTTGCCCTGGTCGTGTTGACGGCGGTGCTCGGCGCCGCCCTGGCACGCCAGCAGGGGCTGGCGACCCTGCAGCGCCTGCAGCAGACCCTCGGGCGGGGCGAGGCGCCGGCGCTGGAGATGATCGAGGGGGTGCTGCTGCTGGTTGGCGCGCTGCTGCTGCTGACGCCGGGATTTTTCACCGACCTGGCAGGTTTTGCCTGCCTGTTCCCGTTGTCGCGGCGCTGGCTGGCGCTGCGGGTGGTGAAACGGATGCTGGTGCCGCCCGCCGGGAACGTCCCGCCAGGTCCGGCCGGCGGGCAGCAGTCGCGCACCATCGAAGGTGAATTTCACCGCGAGGACGACGAGGACAAATCCTGACCTGAACCTGCCTGTTGCCGTGCGCCCGGGCAGCAGATCCCGGCCGTATTCATCCTTGACAGTTCAAATTACCACGCTATGATTAGCACTCACTAGGGTCGAGTGCTAACAATAGTGCTCGAGTGTTTGTTAGGTATCTGTATATAAAAGCAATCTTGAAGGAGATAAGCAAATGAAGATTCGTCCGTTGCATGATCGCGTGATCCTGAAGCGCATGGAAGAAGAAACCACCTCAGCCGGTGGCATTGTTATACCTGATTCGGCCGCAGAAAAGCCACAGCGTGGCGAGATCGTTGCAGCAGGAACCGGAAAGCGGCTTGAAAGTGGGGAGATAATCCCTCTCGACGTCAAAATTGGCGACACGGTTCTGTTTGGCAAGTATTCAGGCACCGAGGTCAAGGTCGACGGCAGTGACCTGCTCGTGATGCGTGAAGAAGACATCATGGGTGTCATCGAGGCCTGAGCCTGAAGACACGCTATTTCGGGTATTGATCAATAATTAATTGAAGAGGAAATTGTCATGACGGCAAAAGAAGTGAAATTTGGTGATGACGCGCGCGCACGCATGGTGGCGGGTGTAAACATTCTGGCAAACGCGGTAAAGATCACCCTCGGTCCGAAGGGCCGCAACGTGGTACTGGACAAGGCCTTTGGCGCCCCGACCGTGACCAAGGACGGTGTGTCCGTGGCCAAGGAAATCGAGCTGGAAGACAAGTTCGAGAACATGGGCGCGCAGATGGTCAAGGAAGTTGCCTCGCAGACCTCCGACGTCGCCGGCGACGGCACCACCACGGCAACCGTGCTGGCCCAGGCCATTGTCCGCGAGGGCATGAAGTCCGTGGCGGCCGGTATGAACCCGATGGATCTGAAGCGCGGTGTCGACAAGGCGGTGAGCGAGGTTGTTATCCAGCTGCAGAAGCTGTCTTCACCCTGTGCCGACAGCAAGGCGATAGCCCAGGTCGGCACCATCTCCGCCAATTCCGATGAATCGATTGGTACTATCATTGCAGATGCCATGGAGAAGGTTGGCAAGGAAGGCGTGATCACGGTTGAAGAAGGCTCCTCGCTTGAAAACGAGCTGGACGTTGTCGAAGGCATGCAGTTCGACCGCGGTTACCAGTCCCCGTATTTCGTCACCAACCAGGACAACATGTCCGCCGAGCTGGAAGAACCCTACATCCTGATCTACGACAAGAAGATTTCCAACATCCGCGATTTGCTGCCGATACTGGAAGGCGTCGCCAAGTCCGGCAAGCCCTTGCTGATTATTTCAGAGGACGTCGAAGGCGAAGCGCTGGCCACCCTGGTGGTCAACAGCATCCGTGGCATCGTCAAGGTGTGCGCCGTCAAGGCCCCGGGTTTTGGTGACCGCCGCAAGGCCATGTTGCAGGATCTTGCCATTCTCACGGGCGGCCAGGTGATTTCCGAAGAAGTCGGCCTGTCACTGGAGAAGGCCAGCCTGGATGATATGGGTACGGCCAAGCGGATTCTCATAACCAAGGAAACGACAACCATCATCGATGGTGCCGGTCGCAAGGAAGACATCGAGGCCCGTGTCAAGCAGGTGCGCACGCAGGTTGAAGAGGCCACCTCTGACTACGACAAGGAAAAGCTGCAGGAGCGTATGGCCAAGCTGGCCGGCGGTGTTGCCGTGATCAAGGTCGGTGCAGCCACGGAAGTCGAGATGAAGGAAAAGAAGGCACGCGTCGAGGATGCCCTGCATTCAACCCGCGCAGCCGTGGAAGAAGGCGTGGTCCCGGGCGGCGGTGTCGCGCTGATTCGTGCCATGAGCGCCATCGGCAAGATCAAGGGTGCCAACCACGACCAGGATATCGGTATCGCGATTGCCCTGCGTGCCATGGAAGAACCGCTGCGCCAGATCTGCTCGAACGCCGGTGAAGAGTCTTCCGTGATTATGAACGCCGTATCCCAGAAGACGGGGAACTACGGTTACAACGCCGCGACCGATGAGTATGGCGACATGATCGAGATGGGTATTCTCGACCCGACCAAGGTGACGCGTGCTGCCCTGCAGAATGCAGCCTCCGTGGCGGGGTTGATTATCACCACCGAGGCCATGGTTGCCGAAGCCCCGAAGGATGAGGCTGCCGGTGGTGGTGGCATGCCTGATATGGGTGGCATGGGCGGCATGGGTGGCATGGGCGGCATGATGTAAGCCTGCCCGTTAACCCTGGCGTTAACCAAAAGCCCCGCTATTGCAGCGGGGCTTTTTTTTCGGCAACAACGAAAAAATATTCAAAAACCTTGTAGGAGCCAGCGCCAGCTGGCGAACAGCGCGCGAACAATGCGTGAACAATTCGCGAACGGTGCGCGAACCTTTCGCCAGCTGGCGCTGGCTCCTACGGTTAATTGATTAGTTAATCGATTAATTAATCGATTAGTCCCTGAACAATTCCCGCAAGCCGTCTTCAAGCCCGACGACCGGTTCCCAGCCCAGGTATTCACGCGCCCGGCTGATATCCGCGGACGAGTGCCGAATATCACCCTGCCTGCCGGGTTTGTATTCGGGGTCAAACGGCTGTCCCGTGTATTTTGCAGATTGTCCCCAGCAGGTCATTGATCGAGAGGGCGCTGTCGGTGCCGATATTGATGGCCTTGCCGGGTGCTGTTTTCGAAGTGGCTGCGAGGATGTTTGCCTCGACGACATCGGACACAAAGACGAAATCCCGTGTTTGCCCGCCATCGCCGTAAATGACCGGTTGCCTGCCGGCTGCAAGGCTTGCGGAGAAAATCGAGATGACACCGGAATAGGGTGAAGACGGGTCCTGGCGGGGACCGAAAATATTGAAGTAACGCAGGCTGACCGTCTCCAGTCCGTAAAGGTGATGGTAGATGCGGCAGGCCTCTTCCGATGCCAGCTTGTCGAGGGCATAGGGCGATAACGGCTTGACCGGCATGTCCTCCCGCTTGGGCAGCTCCGGGAGGTCGCCGTAGACGGCGGCGGAACAGGCAAACATTACGCGCCGCGCCCCGGCCTGGCGTGCGGCCTCGAGGACATTGACCGTGCCCACATAGTTGACGCGCGCGCTTGCCAGCGGGTCCTTGATGGTTTCCGGCACGGAGGCGATGGCGGCCTGGTGAAACACGGTCGTTACACCCTGCATGGCCTGCTCTACCGTTTTGAGGTCACTGATATCACCCTCGATGATTTCCAGCCTGCCATCGGCCGGCAGATTTTCGCGCTTGCCGGTGGAGAAATTATCGAGGACGCGAACCTGCTGTCCGTCGGCGAGCAGGCGGTCCACGATATGTGAGCCGATAAAGCCTGCACCACCTGTGACTAGTGACATCATTGATCAACAGTGCTCCATGAGCGTGATGTGCTGCATGGGGACATAAAACCCGGGAGCAGCCGGCACGGGGGTTGCATCATATCAGCTGGTGCCCGGATAGCACATGGACCCGGCCAGCGGGTGCCGGCTCAGGACCCGGCCCGCTCCGTGGCTGTACTCCCTGCTGGGAAATTCTTCCCCGGGATCTTCTTCATCCGTAGACATCAGGCTGAGGTTGGCGGGTTTTTTCGCGGTCTCTGCCACGGCGGCAGTCGCACCCTCGCTGGCGCTGAGACTGAGCGTGAGGCGCAGGTTGTTCGGCGAGTCGGCATTCTTCAGGGCCTCGTCGAGGCTGATTTTGCCGGCTTCCACGAGTTTGAACAGCGCCCTGTCAAAGGTCTGCATGCCGATGTTTTCCGATTTCGTCATGACTTCCTTGATCTCGTGGACATCACCCCGGCGGATCATGTCCTGTACCAGCGGCGTGCCCAGCAGGATCTCGATGGCGGCGGCACGCTTGCCGTCGACGGACTTCACCAGCCGTTGCGAGACAAATGCGCGCAGGTTGAGCGAGAGATCGAGCAACAGCTGGTTGCGGCGGTCTTCCGGAAAGAAGTTGATAATCCGGTCCAGCGCCTGGTTGGCATTGTTGGCATGCAGGGTCGAGATGGAGAGGTGGCCCGTTTCGGCAAATGCAATGGCATGTTCCATGGTGTCGCGGTCGCGTATTTCGCCGATCAGGATGACGTCCGGTGCCTGGCGCAGGGTATTCTTCAGGGCATCTTCATAGCTGTCGGTATCAACGCCGACCTCGCGCTGGTTGACGATGGATTTCTTGTGACGGTGAACGAATTCGACGGGATCCTCGATCGTAATGATATGCCCGGCATCATTGCTGTTGCGATAATCGATCAACGATGCAAGCGATGTGGATTTACCGGAGCCGGTTGCGCCGACAAACAGCACCAGCCCGCGTTTCGCCATAACCACATCGGTGAGGATCTCCGGCAGGCCGAGATTTTTCCAGTTCGGGATCTCTGTCTTGATATTGCGGATGACCATGGAAATGCTGTTTCGTTGACGGAAAATATTGACCCGAAAACGGCCGACGCCTTTTTCCGAAATGGCCAGGTTCATTTCCGGTTTCTTCTCGAACTCACTGATCTGCTCATCGTCCATGATCGAGTAGGCAACGGCCTTGACCTGTTGACTGTCGAGTATTTGTTCATCCAGCGCTATCAGATGGCCCTGGATTTTCGCGCTCACGGGAGCGCCACTGCTTAGATAGATATCCGAGGCATCTTTTTCGACCATGATCCTGAGGTATGTCGTGAAGTCCATGTTTTTTGTTCCACCTTGTATATAATTGCACCTCACATACTGTCGGCAGGCGGATTATTAACCTTAGATGACCTCTATCCTGAACCAGGTACACAGGTCGATGGCCATCAACCGGCAGCTGTCGGATGTGCTGCCGGAGGCGCTGAACGACCAGCTGGGCAAGTCCTGGGAGGCCTATACCGAGGCGGCCCACGCGGAGAATTTGCCGATACCCCGCCGGCCGGATTTCACCACCAGTATGCTGCGCGTCTGGGCCTGCAGCGAATTTGTGGCACAGGCCTGTATCCGTGACCCATCCCTGTTGTCCGGCCTGCTGGAGAGCGGTGACCTGCTGACGGATTACCGCGCCGATGAGCAGCGGCAGAAACTCGAGCAGCGTCTCAATGGTGTCAGCGATGAAGAAACCCTCAAACGGGTGCTGCGCGAGAACCGTTTGCGGGAGATGCTGCGCATCGCCTGGCGCGACCTGGCCGGCTGGGCGCCGCTGGGCGAAGTGCTTGGTGACCTTACCGCGCTGGCCGATGCAAGTATCGGCGGGGCGCTCGGGCTGCTTGGCAAATGGGCTTTGAGGCAACCGGGGGTGCCGAAGAAAATATCACCTGAACTGGTGGTGCTGGGCATGGGCAAGCTGGGCGCGCACGAGCTGAATTTTTCATCCGATATCGACCTGATTTTTGCCTACCCTGATAACCCGACCGGCTGGCGGCGTGCCCGCCAAAGCGCGGAAGAATTTTATTCGCAGCTGGGCCAGCAGTTGATCCAGGTGCTGGATGACCACACCGAACACGGCTTTGTGTTTCGCGTCGATATGCGTCTGCGTCCCTATGGCGACAGCGGGCCGCTGGTCGCTGATTTTGATGCCATGGCCGAGTACTACCAGTCGCAGGGCCGGGAGTGGGAGCGTTACGCCATGATCAAGGCGCGGCCGGTGGCCGGACCGCAGGGGCCGGCCACTCGGCTGATAACCATGTTGCGGCCGTTTGTCTATCGCCGCTACCTCGATTTCGGGGCCTTCGAGTCGCTGCGCAATCTCAAGGAACAAATCGTGCGCGAGGTCGAGCGCAAGGGTATGCAGGACAATATCAAGCTCGGCCCCGGCGGCATTCGCGAAATCGAGTTTATCGCGCAGGCCTTCCAGCTGGTGCGCGGCGGCCGCCAGTCGTCCCTGCGACAGCGCGGCGTCCTGCAGGTGCTGGATGCACTGGCGGTGCTCGGTTATTTGCCGGCACACGTGACCCTGCAGCTGGCCGAGGCCTACGTGTTCCTGCGCCGCACGGAAAACCGCCTGCAGGCCTGGGAAGACCAGCAGGTGCACGAACTTCCCGACGATGATATCGGCAGGATCCGCCTCGCCTTCGCCATGGGTTTCCCGGACCGGGACCAGTTCGAGAAAACCCTTGCCCGGCATCGCCGCCTGGTGCAGGAACATTTTGAACAGGTGTTTGCATCCTCGGAGGAAGATGTGCAGGACAGGCGCTCGCGCAAGGCATCGGATCTGAAGGCGGTCTGGCAGGGTACGCTTGGCGGTGATGCGGCCATCAAGGTGCTCAAGCAGGCCGGTTTCCAGCAGGCGGATGAGGTGCTGCAGTGGCTGGACAGCTTTCGCGATGGCCCGGTAACACGCTTTCTCGGTGACCAGGGGCAGCAACGGCTGGACGAACTGGTGCCCCTGCTGCTGACCGCGGTTGCCGCGGAAAAAGATGCCTTGCAAATACTGCCCCGCCTCGGCGAGCTGCTGGAAGCGATTGCCGGGCGTACCACCTATCTTTCCCTGCTGGTCGAGCATCCGATGGCGTTGTCGCAACTGATACAGTTGTGTGCGGCCAGCGCCTGGATTGCCGACTTGCTTGCACAGTACCCGCTGCTGCTTGATGAGCTGCTTGATCCGCGTTCCCTTTACGCCCCGCTCGACAAGGCGGGTCTTGCAATCGGTATTGACGGCCCAGCTGTCGGCCATCGAGGGCGATGACCTGGAACAGCAAATGGATTGCCTGCGGCAGTTCAAGCAGGCGAATGTGCTGCACGTGGCGGCAAGCGATATTGTTACCGGCTTTGCGGTGGAGCGCGTTGCTGATTATTTGACCTGTATTGCCGAAGTGGCGCTTGAGCATGCACTGGCGCTTGCCTGGAAAATACTGGTGTCACGACATGGACGGCCCTGCTATGTTGCACTGGGAAAGAAGCGTGAGGCCGGTTTCGCCATTGCCGCGTATGGCAAGCTCGGCGGTGCCGAGATGGGCTACGGCTCGGATCTGGATATCGTTTTCCTGCATGACAGCCAGGGTGAGAACCAGCTGACCAGCGGCCCGAAGGCGATTGATAATCACGAATTCTTTACCCGGCTCGGCCAGCGAATCATCCATATCCTGAATACCTATACCTCCTCCGGCATCCTCTATGAAGTGGACACCCGTTTGCGGCCGAACGGTTCATCCGGCCTGCTGGTCAGCAGTCTCGAGGCCTTCGCCGAGTACCAGCGGCGCAGTGCCTGGACCTGGGAAAACCAGGCCATGGTGAGGGCGCGTGTGGTTGCGGGCGATGCGGAACTGGCACGGCAATTCGAGCGTGTACGTGCCGGCGTGCTGGCCCGGCCGCGCGATGCAGGGAAATTGCGCAGGGACGTCGTGGAAATGCGCGAGCGTATGCGACAGGAGCTCGACAAGTCGAGCGGGGATATGATCGATTTGAAGCATGGCAGGGGCGGTATCGTGGATATGGAATTTATGGTTCAATGGGGCGTTCTGTCCTGGTCCGCAAGCCATACTGAATTACTCGGCTATACCCACAATAATGGCCTGCTGCAGGCCTTTGCCCGGTGCGGCCTGATGGCGGATGACGATGTCGCGGCGTTGACGGCGGCCTATAGCGCCCTTCGGCACCGCGTTAATCACCTTGCGTTGCAGGATGAGCCGCCACTGGTGGGGCATGATGAACTGTCCGAACACCGGGGTGCCGTGGCACGCATCTGGGATAAACACATGGGCAGTGATTAACCGGCGGGTAAATTGATTATTAATTATCAATTATTAATTATTGTAGGAGCCAGCGCCAGCTGGCGAACAGCTGGCGAACATCGGCGAACATCTCGCAAAAAAATCGCCAGCCGACGCTCGCTCCTGCAAATACCACCGGGGTTAACGGGCCGGCGATGAAAAATTTTGGAAATGGTTCTGGAGAACAACAGTATGTCTATGGCTGATCGTGATGGTGTCATCTGGATGGATGGCAAACTGGTTCCCTGGCGTGAGGCGCAGGTCCATGTGCTCACCCACACCCTGCATTACGGCATGGGCGTGTTCGAAGGCGTGCGTGCCTACAAGGCCGAACAGGGCACGGCAATTTTTCGCCTGCAGGAGCATACGAAGCGCCTGTTCGGCTCGGCGCATATTATGAAGATGCCGGTGCCCTGGGACCGGGAGACGATCAGTGAAGCGCATAAAACAGTGGTGCGCGAAAACGGTCTTGAATCCGCCTATATCCGGCCCATGTTTTTCTACGGCTCGGAAGGCATGGGCCTGCGCGCGGATAATCTGAAGGTGCACGGTATAGTCGCTGCCTGGGAATGGGGCGCCTACCTGGGTGCCGATAACATGGAGAAGGGTATCCGCATCAAGACCTCCTCCTACACGCGGCATCATGTGAATATCACCATGTGCAAGGCCAAGGCCAATGGCAATTACATCAATTCCATGCTGGCGCTTAACGAGGCATTGACGTCCGGCTATGACGAGGCCCTGTTGCTCGATGTGGACGGCTTTGTCGCCGAAGGCAGTGGCGAGAATATTTTTATCGTGCGCGACAACGTGATCTACACGCCGGAGCTGACCTCGGCGCTGGAAGGCATCACCCGTGACACGATCGTGCAGCTGGCCGGGAGTGAAGGGCTGACGGTGCGCGAGAAGCGCATTACCCGCGACGAGGTCTACCTGGCGGACGAGGCCTTCTTTACCGGCACCGCCGCCGAGGTAACCCCCATCCGCGAACTGGATGACCGCACCATCGGCAACGGCGGACGCGGACCGGTGACCGAACGCCTGCAGTCCCTGTATTTTGACATTGTCCACGGCCGCGAGACGGCCCATAAGGACTGGCTGACGGTGGTTTAGGCCGCCGCGGTATTTCTTGCACTGTAGGAGCGCTTCTCAAGCGCGATCGGGGTTCATGCAGGGGCATCGCGGATGAGATCCGCTCCTGCAGGTGGTGATGCGTTTTTTAGGAGCAGGGGCATAATCGCGGATGAGATCCGCTCCTACAGTCTGACCGTCCCCTGTAGGAGCGCTTCTCAAGCGCGATTGGGGTTCATGCAGGGGCATCGCGGATGCGATCCGCTCCTACAGGTGGTGATGCGTTTTTTAGGAGCATTAGCGGATTTGAATTCAACTTAAGGAACTCTAGTGACGCAATCTGGATATTCCATCATTACCGAACCGGCCTGTGACTAGCGTCCTCATCATCGCCCCGGCCTGGGTCGGTGACATGGTGATGGCCCAGAGCCTGTTCAAGGTGCTCAAGGCGCAGAAACCGGACCGCGCGATCGACGTGCTGGCGCCTGGCTGGACCCTGCCGTTGCTGGAGCGCATGCCGGAGGTGCGCGATGCCATCGACATGCCGCTGGGTCACGGCGAACTAAAGCTGCGGGTGCGTCGCCGCCTCGGTATGCAGCTGCGTGACAGGGGCTATGCACAGGCCATCATCCTGCCGAACTCGCTGAAGTCCGCCCTGCTGCCCTTCTGGGCGCGTATTCCACTGCGCACCGGTTATATCGGGGAGCTGCGGCACTGGTTTATCAACGACTGCAGAAAACTCGACCGCCGGCGCTTGCCGATGATGGTGGACCGTTTTGTTGCGCTCGGCCTGCCCGAGGGGGCGAAACTGTCAGGGCCGGCGCCCAGGCCGGGGCTGGTGACCAGCGAGGCGCAATCGCGTATGGCGCTGCAGGCTCTCGATATTCGTTATGACGGCACACCGGTACTGGCGCTTTGCCCCGGGGCGGAATTCGGCCCGGCAAAGAAATGGCCGGAAGAACATTATGCAAAGGTCGCAAAAGTATGGCTGGAGAAAGGCTGGGACGTCTGGTTGTTTGGCTCGGCCAATGACCGGGCGGTGTGCGAAAACATCAATAACATCACCGGGAGTCTCTGCGAAAACCTTGCCGGCCTTACCCGCCTGGGGGACGCGATTGACCTGCTGGCGCTGGCTTCGTTCGTGCTCACCAACGACTCCGGGTTGATGCATATCGCGGCCGCACTGCAGCGTCCGATGGTGGCCATCTACGGCTCTTCAGACCCGGCCTTCACGCCGCCGCTGTCCGAGACTGCACAGATCGAGCGCCTTGACCTTGATTGCAGTCCCTGTTTCAAGCGCGAATGTCCGCTGGGGCATTTGCATTGTCTGAAGCGGCTTTCACCGGAGCGGATCAACACGGCCATGCAGGAGGTCATGTCTCGCTGAGACAGGCCGGCCATGCCCCGTCGCGTACTGATCATCAAAACGTCTTCCCTGGGCGATGTGCTGCACACCCTGCCGGCCGTGACGGATGCCGCGCAACAACTCCCGGGCATCCGCTTTGACTGGGTCGTGGAGGAGCCCTTCGCCGAGGTGCCGGCATGGCACGCGGCCGTCGACGAGGTTATTCCGGTGGCGTTGCGGCGCTGGAAACACCGGCCGTTTCACGTCTTGCGTGTCGGCGAGCCGCAGGCGGCGGTGAAGCATCTGCGCAGGCAGCACTATGAGCAGATCATCGATGCCCAGGGCCTGGTCAAGAGTGCCGTGATCTCCCGCTTTGCCCGTGGCCCGCGCACCGGTCTCGACCGCGACAGTGCCCGCGAACCACTGGCGGCCCGCGCCTATAACCGTACCATTTCAGTCGCGCGTGATCAGCATGCCGTGCTGCGGGTGCGCCAGTTGTTTGCAGCGGCACTGGGCTACACCGTGCCCGCAAGCGGACCGGACTACGGCATCAGGGGGAAATTCCAGGCTGGCGAACGCCAGCCCTACCTGGTATTCCTGCATGGCACGACCTGGCCAAGCAAGCACTGGCCGGATACCTACTGGCGCCGAGCTGGCGGCCATGGCGGTCCGGCAGGGTCTGCAGGTGAAGCTGCCGTGGGGCAATGCCGCTGAACAGCAGCGCGCCAGCGAGATTGCCGCCCTCGACGCGGCCATCGAGGTCTTGCCGCGCATGGGCCTGGGTGAACTTGCCGGCGTGATTGCCAGCGGCAAGCGGTGTCGTCGGCGTGGACACCGGCCTGGTACACCTGGCCGCAGCGCTGGCGACTCCGTGTATTACCCTGTATGGCTCGACCGATCCCGGCCTGACCGGGACGATCGGCGAGTCACAGGTACAGCCTGCAGGCGCAGTTCCCGTGCGCACCCTGTCTCGGCAAGCAATGCAGCTTTGCAGGCGATGCCCCGGTCTATCCCGCCTGTTACGAGACCATCGGTCCGAAGAAGGTCTGGTCACAATTGCAGGGGATGCTCTGAGGCATGCATATGCCCCTGACGGGTACGCTGCGCTTTACCCGTCCTACTATGAGCAGAGCGACACGTAGGATGGGTAAAGGAGCAAAGCGACGTACCCATCAAAAAGTGCGCCCTAACTCCGGGTTCAGCAGCCTGCCCCTGACGGGTACGCTGCGCTTTACCCGTCCTACTATGAGCGAGGAGCGACACGTAGGATGGGTAAAGGAGCAAAGCGACGTACCCATCAAAAAGTGCGCCCTAACTCCGGGTTCAACAGCCTGCCCCTGACGGGTACGCTGCGCTTTACCCGTCCTACTATGAGCAGAGCGACACGTAGGATGGGTAAAGGAGCAAAGCGACGTACCCATCAAAAAGTGCGCCCTAACTCCGGGTTCAGCAGCCTGCCCCTGACGGGTACGCTGCGCTTTACCCGTCCTACTATGAGCAGGAGCAACACGTAGGATGGGTAAAGGAGCAAAGCGACGTACCCATCAAAAAATGCGCCCTAACTCCGGGTTCAACAGCCTGCCCCTGACGGGTACGCTGCGCTTTACCCGTCCTACTATGGGCAGAGCGAC
>CAWHCQ010000017.1:0-110070 GCA_963827755.1 uncultured Gammaproteobacteria bacterium | reverse complement strand
TCGCTGTACTCATTGCTTTATCTCTCCACTGAATATTTCTGGATACTTTGTTAGCGTGCGGCTGCAACTTCAGACGGTTGCACCATGTCGCCGACACTATTACCAAGGCCGTTGCGCTCAAAGGTCGTGACCGCAGCTATATCAACATCGCTCAACTGGGCGCCAAAAGCCTGCATGGCCGTGCCCGCCTTGCCGTTAATGATGATGTCCAGGTGCCCGGCAACAGGGCCCATGGCAATTGCGCTGCCGGTAACGGCCGGAAACACGCCCGGGATACCTGCGCCCGTGGGCTGGTGGCATGCCGCGCAGGCGGTGTTGTAGACCGTCTCGCCCCTGGCCATCAGCTCAGCCATGGTCCAGGCCCTGGTGGCGGAAGCCGCTTCGGCCGCCGCACCGGCCTTCTGGTCGGCAACCCACTGCTGGTAGTCGTCTTCCGTCTTGGCAATCAGCACGATCGGCATGAAGCCGTGGTCCTTGCCGCACAGCTCGGCACACTTGCCGCGGTAGGTGCCCGGCTCTTTCAGTTCGGTCCAGGCATCGTTGATAAACCCGGGCACGGCATCCTGCTTCCAGCCCAGATCAGGTACCCACCAGGAGTGAATCACGTCGTTGGAGGTAATCAGGAAACGGATTTTCTTGTTGATCGGCACGACGATCGGGTTGTCGACATCCATCAGGTAGGTGTCGTCTTTCGGGGCATCACCGGTGATCTGTTCGCGCGGCGTGGACAGGGTGCTGAAAAAGCTGATGCCTTCGTCGAGGTAATCGTATTTCCACTTCCACTGGTAACCGGTGACCTGGATCGACATATCCGAGTCACGGGTATCTTCCAGTGCCAGCAGGGTCGTGGTCGCCGGGACGGCCATGGCGACCAGCACCACGAAAGGAATGGTGGTCCAGATGACTTCAACCGTGGTGCTCTCGTGAAAGGTTGCCGGCACCGCGCCTTTGGATTTGCGGTGGGCATATATCGAGTAGATCAGCACCGCGAATACCCCGATACATACCACAACGCAGATCCAGAAAATCAGCATATGCAGGTTGAAAACCTTGTGGCTGATATCGGTAACGCCTCGTACCAGGTTGAACATGTACTCGGCATGGCCGGGGCCACTACCAAGCAGAAGGACCACGCCCCAGATACTGCAGATGGCGCCTTTAAGCGATTTAGCGAACATGCATCGACTCCCTGACTTATAAAGTTTATATAATTTGTAAATCGTGTGCTGCGCCGACCCCGTCAGGCGCCGCTCCCGTGCCAGTCATCGCGGTGAATCACCTGTTCCAGTTCCGCCGCCAGTGCACAGCGCTCCCCTTCATTCAGGAACTCGCCGATAACGACCTGCTTCCCCTGGAAGGCAACCGCCAGCTGCTGCGGATACCAGGCAATCGGTGAACGCTGCAGGCTTATGCGCGCCCATGCACGCGGGCATTCCCAGTGCTCCTGCGGCTGGTGTCGTCCCTTTTCCACGCTGACGACTTCAGCATTTACCGAGATCACCTCGCGCACCTGGCTTCGTGACAGGCACAGGTAGAAAGCAATCCCCAAAACAACGACCTCGAGACCTGCAAATGGCAGTACCGGCCAGAAGCCGTGAAACGCAAATGCGACGCCGATGCCCAGGCAGCAAAAACTGATTGCCGCGTAAAACCTCAATGCACTGCGCCATGACAGGGACTGGTTCGGACGAATCACCCAGTGACAGTCCATACCGGCAGCTGCGCATTCCCGTTCAATCACAAGCTTGTTTACACGCCGCAGGTGCCTGGCCGATCTGCGAAACAGAGCGCGAATACTACTTTATACCCTGAATGCCCTCAACCGGTGCAAGCGCCATTGGTAGAGGATTTCGGCCGAAAAAAGTCTGCAAATTTTATATTAGTATTCCCTTCGATACAAATGAAGACCAAATCAGCCGTGGCCGGCCGGGGTGGCGCACAGGCGGGCGGCAACGGCCTCTGCGGTAACAACCTTGAGTAACGGGACAATACCCAGCAACGGGGCATTAATAATTTTTATCAATGCATTAATCGATTCTTCCCCGGCATCTGCCGGCGGTGGCGGGCAATTCGCGACCCACCCCGCCAGCGGCAAGCCGACGGCCTCGATGGCATCGGCCGTCAGGCGTGCATGATTCAGGCAGCCGAGACGCAGCCCGACCACGAGGATCACCGGCAAACCCAGCCTGCGGGCGAGATCGGCCAGGGTGTAGCGCCCGTCCAGCGGCACCTGCCAGCCACCCGCACCCTCGACCAGCACGCAATCCGCCCGGCCGGCCAGGTCGGCGTATGCCTGCCGAATACGCCCGGGGTCGATCCGCACCCCGGCCCGAGCCGCGGCAATATGCGGCGCAATCGCCGGTTCAAAGGCATAGGGGTTTACCTGACCGTAGTCCAGCGCCACCGAGGCCTGGCGCTGCAATGCCAGGGCATCGTCATTGCGCAGGCCCCCGGCCGTCGCCTGACAGCCCGAGGCCACCGGCTTCAGCGCCGCGACCCGCCGCCCGCGGGACTGCAGGCAGTGCATCAGCCCCAGCGTGATCGTCGTCTTGCCAACACCGGTATCGGTGCCGGTGATGAAATAACCGGGGCTTTTATAAAAACCTTTATCCATTTTTTATGATATCAACGGACGTACATCACATGACTAGCTCCCCTCAAGGTCAGCCAGCGGCACTTCCCGGCTGCCGGATGGGGCATGTTTATTGTCCGGTGACCAGGCATGGCCATATACCACCTCGTAACTGGCCGGCAGGACACCATCTTTGCGGAACGGCTCATAGGCCTCGACAAGCTGCTGCAGGTGACGCTTGCCGGTCAGGCCGCGCGGGCGACCGGAGGTGACATTGTGCGCACCGATTTGTTTCAGATCCTGCATCAGGCCGCGCAATTCGCGGTAGGTCACCGTGATGTATTCAGAATCCATCACCGGCTCCGCCCAGCGGGTATGCACCAGCGAATCGCCGACATCATGCAGATCGATAAACGAATTGACATGACTGTAACCGTCAACCGCCTCCCAGCTGGCGCGCAACTCCATCAGGGTATCCGGTCCGAAGGTGGTGAACATCAGCAGGCCACCCGGTGACAGCACCCGGCGCAGCTCGACGAAGGTTGCCGGCAGGTCTGTGCACCACTGCAACATCAGGTTGGAAAAAATCAAATCAAAACTGTCGTCGGCAAATGGCAGCGATTCACTGTCGCCGCAGACGCAGCCCGGCTTGCGAAACCAGCCGGCGCGCTGCTGCACGCGTTCCAGCATCGGCCGTGCAATATCCAGCGCGACCACGTCGGCCCTGCGATAACGCTTCATCAACGCCGCGGTAAAGGTACCGGTACCGGCACCCAGGTCAAGCACCCGGCGTCGGCTGCAGCCGCACATAATCGAGCCGCTCCATCAGGCGGGAGCCGATCTCGTTTTGCAAGACGGCGGCAGCATCATAGGTGCTCGCCGCCTTTTCAAAGGCACGGCGCGCCAGGCGTTTATCAATCAATGCGATGTTGTCTGCTTCAGTCATATGAATTCATCAGCTCGGATTATGCTTCCCGATAGTTACTGCACACCGGCCTGCAGAAAGTCCCGCACCAGTGTCGCAACAACGTCCGGTTGCGAAATAAACGGCGCATGTCCGGCGCCTTCGACCACTTCGAGCCGGGCGTCAGGAAACAGGTTCGCCGATTCACGCCCGGCATTGACCGGCACCAGCGTGTCCCGCTCGCCCATCAGCAGCATGACGGGGCATTGGATTGCACAGACCTGTTCACGCAAATCGCTGCTGCGCAGGATATCCAGCCCGGCCTGCAGGGCCGCCGTCGAGGGCTCGCCATGCGCCAGCAGTTTTCCGCGCAGGATCTTCAGGGCCTGGTTCGCCTGCGCACTGCCGCGCACCTGCAGGGACAGAAAACGATTCAGCGTGCGGCTGTAATCCGCCTGCAATTCCGCGGCGAAGGTATCCAGCAGGGCCGGCAGCATGGCGGACTGCCAGCCCGGCCTGCGCACGAAACACGGCGTGCTGGCAAGCATCACCAGTGCATTCACCCGGGCTGGCTGCACCACTGCGGCCCGGCTTGCCAGCAGCCCACCCAGCGACCAGCCCAGCCATGCAGCCGGACGCGGCAGCGCATCCAGCAGCGCATCGACCATCGCATCCAGTGTCGTCTCGCCCTGCCAGTCACTGCGGCCATGCCCCGGCAGGTCGACACAGGTCACCCGGAAATCCGTTTCCAGCAGGGGCACGAATTCATCCCAGATCCCGCCGTGCAAGCCCCAGCCGTGGATCAGGACAAGGTCAGGGCCGCTGCCGGTTGTTTGTGTATAGATCGTCATTATGTAATCAGCCAGCGCAGGGTGCGTTCTACGCACCATGACACGCGGCAAACATTCGCACGCCACGGTCCAGCACCGCAATGGTGCATGAAATGCACCCTACCCTGTCTCTGTGTTCCCGGTGACAAAAATATTTTCCAGGGCATCCAGCAGCCGGTCCACGTGCTCCTCGCTATGCGCGGCAGAAAAGGTAATGCGCAGCCGCGCCGTGCCCGGCGGCACGGTTGGCGGTCGTATGGCCGTCACCAGGATGCCCTGTCGGCGCAGTGCTTCGCTGTATTGCAGGGCGATCCCGGCATCACCGACAACCAGCGGCTGTATCGGCGTGTTTGAATCAGCCAGGCCCAGGCCGAGCTGTTTCGCACCGGCACGGAAACGCTGCAGCAGCATCGCCAGCCGCTCGCGCCGCCAGCCTTCTTCCCGCACCAGTTTCAGTGCCGCACGAGTCGCCACGGCAACGGCCGGGGGCGCCGCCGTTGTGTAGATATAGGTGCGCGCCTGCTGGATCAGGGTCTCGACCAGTTCCTCGCTGCCGGCGACAAATGCACCGAAGCAGCCGAACGCCTTGCCGAGCGTTGCCATCAATATCGGCACCTGTTCCGGGCCGAGCCCGGCCTGTGCCACGCTGCCGCGACCTTCGGGCCCGACCACGCCGATGCCGTGTGCATCGTCAACCATGAACCAGGCCCCGTGTTGTCCCGCGGCCTTTGCCAACCCGGCCAGCGGTGCCATATCGCCGTCCATGCTGAACACGCCGTCGGTCGCCAGCAGGTACTCGCCAGCGGGCGCATCAGACATGCGTCTCTCCAGGTCGACCACGTCAGTGTGCCGGTAGCGCAGCAGGCGTGCGCCGCACAGGCGTGCGCCATCCAGCAGGGAGGCATGGTTGCCACGATCCTGGAAAACACGGTCGCCACGGCCAAGCAGTGCCTGCATCACGCCGAGGTTTGCCATGTAGCCGGTGGAAAACAACAGGGCCCGCGGGCGTTGCACAAACCCGGCGAGTTCCTCTTCCAGCCGCTGATGCGCCCGGCTGTGACCGCTGATCAAATGTGCCGCACCGCTGCCGGCACCGAACTCATCGAGCCCCCGGTGAAAGGCAGCGACGACCTGCGGATGATTTGCCAGGCCGAGGTAATCGTTGCTGCAGAATGACAGGTACGATGTGCCATCGATGCACACCTCGACGCCTTGCGGACCCTCGGTGACCTGGCGGCTGCGGTACAGGTTTTTCTGTTTGCGGGCGGCGAGCGCTGCGGACAGGTTTTTCATATCAGGCGTGTGAGCGTTGATTTTTTACCGCCGCGCAGCGCACAGCGTTGCAATATGAGATTCGAGGGTGGCTTCGTTTCAACACCGTAATGGTGCATGAAATGCACCCTACTCTCCTTCAGGCCGGGTGCAGCCCAAGGCGTTCGAACAGGGCATCGTCGCTGGCGGTATCGGGATTGCCCGTGGTAAGCAGTTTCTCACCGTAGAAAATCGAGTTGGCGCCGGCCAGGAAACACAGTGCCTGCATTTCATCACTCATCTCGCTGCGCCCGGCCGACAGGCGCACATAGGCGCGCGGCATGAGGATGCGTGCCACGGCGATGGTGCGCACGAATTCAGTCGCTTCAATCTCGGGTTGCTCATCCAGCGGCGTACCCTCCACTTTTACCAGGCGGTTGATCGGCACACTGCCGGGATGCTCCGGCAGGTTGGCCAGCTCGCACAACATCGATGCCCGGTCGTAGCGGTCTTCGCCCAGGCCGACAATGCCGCCGCTGCATACGTTAATGCCGGCCTCGCGCACATGGGCCAGGGTGTCGAGGCGGTCTTCGTAGGTACGCGTGGTAATGATCTCGCCGTAAAACTCCGGCGATGTATCGAGGTTGTGGTTGTAGTAATCGAGGCCCGCCTGTTTCAGTTCAAGCGCCTGCCCTTCATCGAGCATGCCGAGCGTTGCACAGGTCTCGAGCCCCTCGTCACGCACCCGGCGCACCATCTCCAGAACGCGCTGGAAATTCCTGCCCCTGGGGTTGCGCCAGGCCGCACCCATGCAAAAGCGCGAGGCGCCCGCATCCCGGGCGGCTCTTGCCGCGCTGACCACGTCTTCAACCTCCATCAGGCTTTCGGGTTCCAGGCCTGCGTCATAGTGCACGCTCTGCGGACAGTAGTGGCAGTCCTCCGGACAGCCACCGGTTTTGATGCTCAGGAGGGTGCTGACCTGCACGGCATTGGCATCGAAGTTTTCCCGGTGTACGCACTGGGACCTGAACAGCAAATCGTTGAACGGCAACTCGAACAGCGCCATGACCTGCGAGCGTGACCAGTCATGGCGCACGCCATATTCAGCTTTCTCCGACAGACGTGAGGTTTGTTTATTCATAAATTACAACCGGATAGACGGGAAAATTTTGCACAACAGCGGGATGGACTATGGAGCCGATCTTTTCGGCTGTCAACCTGGATGAAGATTAATGGTTTACAAGTAAGCGTCGAGCAGCTGCTGTCGCTGATATTCCCGGCGCATTGCCGCCTGTGTGGCACCGCTGTAGCTGCGTGTGAGCAGCTCTGCCCGCATTGCCTGAACGACCTCCCCTGGCTGAATTATGGCTGCATCCGTTGCAGCCTGCCGCTGCCCGCGGCTGCGGTCGGTTCGCTCTGCGGGCGCTGCCAGCAACACCCGCCCGGGTTTGATCAGACGCTGGCATTGTTTCACTACCAGCCACCGTTCGACTACCTGGTCAAGCGGCTGAAATTCTCCAGTGAACTCGCGATATCCCCGTTCTTTTCCCGCTTGCTGGCAGAACGCATCGGCGGGTCATTGACCTCCCTGCCCGACCTGATACTGCCGGTGCCGCTGCATTACGCACGCTTGCGCGAACGCGGCTTCAACCAGTCTACCGAGCTGGCGCGGCATCTCGGGCACGCCCTCGGCATTCGTGTTGATTACCGGCTGTGCATACGCACCCGGCGCACGCTGCCGCAATCACTGCTGCCGCGGGCCGAGCGCGCAAAAAACATGCGCGGTGCCTTTATGGTCAGAAAAACACTGGCAGCCAGCCACATAGCAATCATTGACGATGTCATGACAACGGGACATACCAGCAGTGAACTGGCACGCACCCTGAAGCGGGCCGGGGCAAAACAGGTTGATGTGTGGGTGCTTGCACGGGCGGGCAGCGGACAGGCGCGGTAACAAAAGGACAGTCAGACCACCAGGTAGTCCAGGTAAATACCGAGAAAAACGGCGGCGCCGAACCAGTTGTTATTCATAAAAGCACTGAAGCAGCCGTCACGGTCACGATAGCGAATCAGGTACTGCTGCCAGGCGGCCAGCCCGGCGGCAACCATGACACCCAGATAATAGTACAGCCCGAGTTCGGCCTGGTGGCCAATCATCAGCAGGCAAACCAGCAGCATTACCTGGATCAAGCCGATAATCCTGCGGTCAAGATCACCGAACAGGATGGCCGTCGACTTCACACCCAGGGCAATATCGTCATCACGGTCGACCATGGCATACATGGTGTCGTAGACGGTTGCCCACAAAACCGTTGCCGTAAACATCAGCCAGGCAAGCGGCGGCACCGTGTTCGTCTGTGCTGCAAACACCATCGGTACCGCCCAGCCAAATGCCGCACCGAGATAGACCTGTGGCAGATGGGTCAGGCGCTTCATAAACGGATAACTGGCGGCAAGCCCGATGCCAACAAGAGACAGCAGCACCGTCAGCCTGTTGAGCAGCAATACCAGCAGAAAGGCAGCTACCGCTCAACAGGACAAAAATAAACAGGGCCTCGGCGGGATGAATACGGCCCGCTGCCAGCGGTCGGTCCTCGGTGCGCGAAACATGTCGATCAAAGTCCCGGTCAGCATAATCATTGATCACGCAGCCTGCCGAACGCATCAGTATTACACCCGCTACAAAGATGAGCAGAATCTCAAAATCCGGCTCACCCTTGCCGGCAATCAACAAGGCCCAGAGTGTCGGCCACAACAGCAGGAAAATCCCGATTGGCCGGTCAAGCCGCATCAGCCTGATGTAATCCTGAATATGGTCGGTACGTAACATCGTCACCAGGTCCTGTTAAAAAACCACGGAAATACACGGAAAAAATCGATTACAGAAGAACCCCGATTTACCCCCTCTCCCTGGCCCTCTCCCGGCGGGAGAGGGAATGTTGATGGATATTTCAGCATTATTCCTTATGCCTTCGTGGTTAAAATGGAGATTGATTAATCTTTCCGTGAATTTCCGTGTGCTTCCGTGGCCAAAGGGGATGTTAATTTATCTTTCCCTGTTCCTCCATGAATCCCGTGACGGAGATTAACACCCTTGTGGTCAACGGTTTTTCCAGGCCGGACTTGCCACACCACCGGCAGGAAATTGCGGCAGGAATATTTCGCTCACCAGCAGCGGCTTGTGCGCAATCCTGAACACCGAACGCCGCCCCCAGATATCCCCGGGTTGTTGCCGCATATGACGGGTCGCATCCGTGAACAAGGGCTCCCCGGGCCCGATGTTCGCAAGCTCGACCGGCCCGCGTTGCATTCCCGGATCGGCAAACAGCATGGCGCCAAGCGGACGGGTGCCGAGATGCGCGAGGCGCCGCAGCTTGCCACGCATCGAGGTGGCGGGAATGACGGTGCGCGCATACACCCAGGGGCTGTCGCCGCACAGCAGGTGCACCTGGCGGATAACAGCGCGCTCGCCATGTCTCATGCCCAGCGCCAGCGCCTCGTCCAGCCGTGGTGGTCCCCACCCCAGGGACAACAGGCGCACCCTGAACCTTCCCGGGCACAGGCCCTGCAGTCGCAGGGTCAGCGACGCCGGATCCAGTAACCAGCTGCATAGCCGCCGCGGGATCGCTGCCCGCAGGTAAAAAGGGTGCGGCCGCCAGCGCGTCGCGGCCAATCGGGTGTGGATGGTATTCACTGTTCCTTCAGTCCGGGATTTGACCGGGCGGGATTATCGCATGTTTCTCACACCCGGGATGTTGGTCTTTTTTCAAGCCGGAACAGACCGCAGTTGCAAGGCACCGGGACTAGACCTCGCCATAATGCACCGACTCGCCCAGCCAGCGCCGGATAAGCGGGTCGACATTCTCCGGATGACTGGCGAGCAAGCGGGTCGCTGCTTGTTCCACCGCGGCAAGCAGGACTTCGTCGCGCAGCAGGTCGGCAATATGAAATTGCATTTCGCCGGTCTGGCGTGTTCCCAGTACCTCACCGGGTCCGCGCAGCTCCATGTCCCGGCGCGCAATCTCGAAGCCATCACCCGTCTCACGCAGGACGGCAAGCCGGTCACGGGCACTGGCGGACAGCGGCGGCTGATACAGCAGCACACAGCTGCTCTGCCGGCGGCCGCGGCCCACCCGGCCGCGCAGCTGGTGCAGCTGCGCCAGGCCGAGACGTTCCGGGTTCTCGATGATCATCAGGCTTGCATTGGGCACATCGACACCCACTTCGATGACGGTCGTGGCAACCAGCAGGTCAAGCTCAGCGGCCTTGAAGGCCGCCATCATGGCCTCTTTCTCTGCAGCCTTGAGCCGGCCGTGCACCAGCCCGATACGCAGGTCCGGCAGGCTGCCGGTCAGCAGTTCCAGCGTCTTTTCTGCCGCCTGGCACTGCAATACCTCCGATTCTTCAATCAGCGTACACACCCAGTACGCCTGTCTTCCCGACAGGCAGGCCTTGTTTACCGACTGGATCACTTCCTCGCGACGATCCTGGGCGATAACGACGGTCTTCACCGGTTCCCTGCCCGGCGGCAGCTCATCAATGATCGATGTGTCCAGGTCTGCATAAACCGTCATTGCCAGCGTGCGCGGAATCGGTGTTGCGGTCATCACCAGCTGGTGTGGACGGGCCCTGCCTGCACGCCCCTTGTCACGCAAGGCCAGCCGCTGATGCACCCCGAAGCGGTGCTGCTCGTCGATAATGACCAGGCCCAGCTTCGCAAACTCCACCTCTTCCTGAAACAGGGCATGCGTACCGATCGCTATGGCGGCTTCACCGCTGCCTATTGCCTGCAATGCGGCCGCGCGCGCCTTGCCCCTGGCCTTGCCGGCGTGCCAGACAAGCCTTATGTCCAGCGGTGCCAGCCATTCACTGAAGCTTCGATAATGCTGTTCGGCGAGTAATTCAGTCGGCGCCATCAGGGCGACCTGGTAGCCGGACTCGACGGCCGTCAATGCCGCGCAGGCTGCAACCACGGTCTTGCCGGAGCCAACGTCACCCTGCACCAGGCGCGCCATCGGATGTGCGCGCACAAGATCCGCCTGTATCTCCCTGTTGACACGCAGCTGTGCCGCCGTCAGCGCAAAGGGCAATGATTTTACAAAGGCCCCCGCCAGCTTGCCTGCATCGCCAAAGGCCGGGGCTGCCGTATGTTCGGCACGCAAACGTACACGCCGCAGGCTGAGGTGATGGGCCAGCAACTCTTCAAAGGCCAGGCGCTGCTGTGCCGGGTGACTGCCCTCGCTCAGGGACTCGACACGGGCATTCACCGGAGGCCGATGCACATAACGCAAGGCCGCTGACAAGGATGTCATTTTAAACGCCGCCACCAGCTCCGCAGGCAACCAGTCAACCAGGGCATGCGCATGTTCTCCATCCAGGTAAGCCAGGGCCTGCTCGGTAAGGGCGCGCAGCGTCAGCTGATGCACACCCTCGGTGGCCGGGTAAACAGGCGTCAGGTGGTCTTCTGTCGCTACAGGCTCATGCGGATCGACAAGCTGGTATTCGGGATGAATCATCTCCAGGGTTGCCGCACCCCTGCGCACTTCACCGTAACAGCGAATCCCCCGGCCGCGTTCGAAACCCGCTTTTTGCGCCGCATTGAAATGAAAAAACCGCAGCGTCAGATCACCGGTGCCGTCACTGATACGCACCAGCAATGAGCGTCTGCGCCCGAAACTCACCTCGGCCAGGTCCACTGTGCCCTGCACCACCACATGTTGTCCGTGGCGCAGCGTACCCATCGGCATCACCCGGGTGCGGTCTTCATAACGCATCGGCAAGTGAAACAACACATCCTGCACGGTACGGATACCGAGCCGCTCGAGGCGCGCGGCAACGCGCGGACCTACGCCCTTGAGTACCGTCACCGGCACGGTGTCGAGCTGGGCTGATTGTTCAGGTGCCTTGTTCAATTCAAAGATCGGCTCGCGCCAGGACGCAATGTTTTTTGCGCGAGCCGGTTTTCAGCTTTTCAGTTCCAGAACTGCATCCATCTCCACCTGCGCACCCTTCGGCAGGGCCGCGACACCGATGGCGGCGCGGGCCGGGTAGGGTTCGTTGAAATAGCCGGCCATGATTTCGTTCACCAGTGCAAAGTGTGCGAGGTCAACCAGGAAGACATTCAGCTTGGCCACATCATCGAGTGACCCGCCCGCAGCCTCTGCAACCGCCGAAAGGTTGTCTAACACACGCCTGATCTGGGCTTCCATATCACCTTCGACCAGTTGCATGGTTCCCGGAACCAGCGGGATCTGACCCGAAATATAAACGGTGGATCCGCAGCGCACGGCCTGTGAGTAGGTACCGATTGCCTGTGGCGCACGGTCGGTCTGAATTGTCTGGCGTGTCATGTAATGTCCTTTAAAAAGTTGCTGCCCCCATATCTCTCCTCTCTCCAGGGCAGAGGATCAGGAAGAAGGCATTCTGTTTTGAATCTGCGAGCGGCCCACGACACCCTGCTCCGGCATGGCTAACCTCAACGTTTATCCCGGCTGATGCGTATCACTTCAGGAATGCTGCGCACCCGGCGCATGATACTCGCCAGGTGCTCACGGTTGTGCACAGCAAGCCTGAATTTCAGGGTATTGGACAGACCGTCACCATCCTCGATACCGACATTTTCAATATTCGCGCCGGCATCGCCGATAGCGGCGGCCACCGTTGCCAGCATTCCGCGCCGCTCCTCGACAACCACACTGACTTCTACAGGAAATTCCTCATCCAGTCCCGGCTCCCATTGAACATCGAGGTAGTTCTCAGCGGAAACCTTGCCCTCGGAAATATTCCTGCAGGTCTGTGTATGGATCATGATGCCACGTCCGCCGGTGATAATAGCAACCACCGGGTCTCCCGGTATAGGGCGGCAGCATTTCGAGAAACGCGTCACCATGCCCTCGGTACCCTTGATCACCAACGGTCGTATCTTTCTTTCATCGCGCGCACTGTCATCACCGTCGCTGACCGAAGCCAGGGCGCGCGCGGCCAGCACTGACGGCCGGCGACCCATACCAATCTCTACAAGCAGGTCATCGACCGTTGCCAGGTGATAGCTTTTCAACAAGAACTGTAACTGTTCCCCGGACACCTTCTCCGCCGAACTGTCAAACACGGCCAGTGCACGATCAAGCATGCGCCGCCCCAGATCGATGGCCTCTTCACGTTTCAGGTTCTTCTGGTGATGGCGAATATTCGAGCGCGCCTTTGCAGACACGACAAAACTCAACCAGGCGGGACTCGGACGGCCGCCGTCGGCAGTAATAATTTCTACCGTCTGTCCGTTGTGCAGCGTGGTACGCAGCGGCACCAGCTGACGATCAATTTTTGCTGCAATACAGGTATTACCGACGTCGGTATGAACCGAATAGGCGAAGTCGACGACCGTTGCACCATGCGGCAGCTTCATGATTTCACCCGCCGGCGTAAACACGTACACAGCATCCGGAAACAGGTCGAGCTTGACGTTCTCCAGGAACTCGAGTGAATTACCGGCATGCTTCTGCATTTCCAGCAGCTCGCGCAACCACTCGCGTGCGCCCGAGTTCATCTGGTCGATATTCTCCTCGCCGGATTTGTATACCCAGTGCGCCGCAACCCCCGCTTCTGCAACCCTGTCCATTTCCTCGGTGCGAATCTGGACTTCTATCGGTACACCATAGGGACCGAACAGAATGGTATGCAGGGACTGGTAGCCATTTGCCTTGGGTATGGCGATATAGTCCTTGAATTTCCCCGGCACCGGTTTGAACAGGTTATGCACCACACCGAGTACACGGTAACAGTTGTCGACCTCCTCGACGACGACACGAAAGGCATACACGTCGTAGGTCTCTTCAAACGACAGGGTCTTGTCGCGGATTTTTTTATAGAGGCTGTAGAGATGCTTCTCGCGGCCAAGGACCCGGCCGGAAATCTTTTCCTGACGCAAGCGCCGCTTGAGGGATTTCTCGATCTTGTTCAACACCTCCTTGCGGTGGCCGCGCGCCTCATGCACCGCTTTTTTCAGGACCTTGTAGCGCAGTGGATAGAGCGCTTCGAAGCCGAGGTCTTCGAGCTCTACGCGCACGGAATTGATGCCCAGCCGGTGGGCTATCGGCGCATAGATATCGAGCGTCTCCCGGGCAATACGGCGACGCTTGTCAGGGCGCATCACGCCGAGCGTGCGCATGTTGTGCAGGCGGTCGGCCAGCTTGACGAGGATGACGCGGATATCGCGCACCATGGCGAGCAGCATCTTGCGGAAATTCTCGGCCTGGGCCTCCGCCGCGCTTTCAAATTCAATCTGGGTCAACTTGCTGACACCGTCGACGAGTTCCGCGACATCACTGCCGAAACTGGCAGTGATCTGCTCCTTCACCGTCGAGGTGTCCTCGATCACATCATGAAGAATCGCGGCAATGATTGATTTATGGTCAAGCCGCAGTTCAGCGAGAATTTGCGCGGCTGCAACGGGGTGATAGATATAGGGCTCGCCACTGAGACGATGCTGCCCCTCGTGTGCTTCAGCGCCAAACAGGTAGGCCCGGTAAACCTCCTGCACCTGTTCCGGCTCAAGGTAGGTTTCCAGCAACCTGAGCAGGTCACTGATTAAAAAACGCGATTCGTCATCGCCGGGTATTTCCTGTCTTCTTGCCATCCGCTGTAGCCAGGCCGACACTGATCGTCAGCATTCCGCCTCGGGTTTATTGTCTTCAGTTACCGGACTATAACCCCAATACCGTGCACAGGTAAGCATGCAGGTCGAATCGGCCCGACGGGGGAAAAGGATTGTGCGGGTAAAAGCCTGCGGCCCCCGGGGCGGGGGCAGTGGCGGGTGGAACCGGGCTCAGTCGGCGTCTTTCGACGCGGCTTCCTCCGCCGGGGTATCTTCAGAAGCGGCGGCCGTATCGGTTTCGCCGGCAGGCGCCGCCTCAACAGCTTCATCGGCGGAGCCAGCAGCCTCGTCGGCGGCAGCCTCTTCTTCGGTCTCTTTCATGGACAGGTCAGGGTAAAGCGGCTCATCAAGAATGGAAGCGTCAATCAGGCCATCGGCAATCTCGCGCAACGCGACAATGGTGGGCTTGTCATTTTCCCACTCCACCAGCGGCATCACGCCATTCGCAAGCTGCCGGGCACGCTTGGTTGCAACAAGCACCAGCTGAAAGCGGTTTTCAACCTTGTCCAGACAATCTTCAACGGTTACACGTGCCATAATCCACTCCGAAAAACAGGTAACACCAATACTGCCAAATGGGTGACGCAGTCTACCCGAATGATCCCGGTTATGCCAACAGGCTGCTCAGCAGGGCCGCGTGTCGTTGCTCCTGCCCGGCAATGCGCAGGCGGCCGCCCCTGAGGACTGCAGCCAGGTCGTCGCATGCCTGCTGAAACACATCATTAATAATGAGGTAATCGTATTCGCTGTAATGCGACATCTCGCTGACCGCCTCGCGCATCCGCCGTTCGATCACCGCAGCATCATCCTGGCCACGCTCTTTAAGTCGCTCTTCGAGCGCCGCCATGCTCGGGGGCAGGATGAAGATACCGACCGCCCCCGGCACCAGGTGGCGCACCTGCCGGGCACCCTGCCAGTCAATTTCAAGAATGACATCCAGTCCCTTTGACAGCTGGTCTTCGACACTCTTTTGCGAGGTGCCGTAAAAATTGTCAAACACCTGCGCATCCTCAAGGAATTCCCCCCGCCCGGCCATTGCCTGGAATGACGCCTTGTCGACGAAGTGATAATCCTTGCCATCGCGCTCGCCCGGTCGGGGTTTGCGCGTGGTATGCGAGACGGATAGCACCACCTCACCCCCGCTTTTTTCCAGCATGCTGCGCAGCAGACTCGACTTGCCGGCCCCGGAGGGTGCAGAAACAATGTACAGGGTTCCTTCTGCCATTTGCTGTTTTCCTTTCAGGCCGCTACTCGACATTCTGTATCTGCTCGCGCAACTGTTCAATCAGCACCTTCAGTTCAACAGATATATTGGTTGTACCTGCTGCAACCGACTTGGATCCCAGGGTATTGGCTTCACGATTCAGCTCCTGCATCAGGAAATCCAGCCTTCGCCCGACCGGCTCTTCGCGTTCCAGCACTCGACGCAGTTCTTCGATATGGCCTTGCAGCCGGTCGAGTTCCTCATCAATGTCGATTTTCTGGATCTGCATAACCAGCTCCTGTTCCAGACGACCCGGATCAGCCTCGATATCGAATTCGGCCAGGCGCGCCACCAGCCGCGCCCGCAGGCCGGCGCGAATCTCCGGCATCAGTTCACGGGCCTGCGCTACCAGTTTATCCATGGTTTCACAACGTTGCAGCAACAGGCCCTTGATTTGCCCGCCCTCGCGCTCCCTGGAAGTCACCAGTTCATCAAGTGTCCGGTCCAGCAATAACAACGCATTTTTTACCAGCGGGGCAGTGTCAGGTTTTTCCTCGCAGACAACGCCGGGCCAGCGCAGTAATTCAAGCGGGCTTAGCGGGACGGTATAGTGCAGGCGTGTACCGACCGTTTCACAGGCTGCAAGCAAGCGGGATAAATTTTCCTCGTTGATATCGACCGGAACCGATCCCGACACCTGCGGACGGAAACGACAGCTGCAATCCACCTTGCCACGTCCAAGCCGGGCATTGATGCGGTCGCGCACCGCCGCCTCGGCGGTACGCAGTTCGTCAGGCAGGCGCAGGCCGATCTCGAGATAGCGGTGATTCAGGGAACGCAGCTCCCAGCTCAGTGCACCCTCGTCGGTCTCGGCCTCCTGTCTCGCGAAGGCTGTCATACTGCGTATCATCGTCTCACCCGTCTGTAACAAGGCCGCCATGTTAAGCCTTATTGGCAAAGCAAAACAGTGGACAGGCCAACCTGCCCGGTTTTGTGGCCGCATGAAGGCAAAAAAAAGCCACGCAGCCATTTCCGGCATGCGTGGCTTTGCAGAACGTATTCAGGCGCTGTTAAATATCTCCCAGCGGACGCAGAAAGGTATATTGCACCGGCTCCATCACCAGTGTCTCGGCCGTATCAGCGACATTTCCGCCAAGTGCACTGAATGGCAGACTGACGATAAATGCCGCGGCACCGATGACGGTACCCACCAGCATCACCGGCCTCATGATGAGCATATCTAAAAAGATTTCCCCGCTGTTGGGCCTGGAATTGAAATCGTAGGTTTCACCGGCCGAGGCCAGCCCGGCCATTGACAGACTGCCAAAAGCAAGCACGGCAGCCATCAGGCAGGAAATCAGCTTTCTGTGTGAATTTTTCATAATGGCGCATCTCCAAATGTGTGATCCGGGTGACAGGACCAGTTTCCGCAGCGCGGATACCCGTCTATCGACCGCTCGTTCGCCTGTCTTGAATGCACAAAGACTTGAAACATTGAATGAGAGGGCGTTCAAACAGCTTGAATCCACTCCCACTCAACTGCCCCGCTGGCGGCGCTGGGCCAGCTTCCCTGGCAACTGCCAGAGCAACATAATACATTCACAACAATCATTCAACTATCAATAACTTATATTTAAGCTGCGCAGCGGGGCCGAAACCGGATATCAGGCTTCGGGCGACCCAGCCTGCGCGTCGTCGGCAGCCGGGGGTTCGGGCGCGACACCGGGGCCCAGCATGACGGCCATCCAGCGCGAATTGCCGTTGCTGTCCAGCGCAATCTTGATCACGATCGTCAGCGGCACCGACAACAGCATCCCCACCGGCCCGAGCACCCAGCCCCAGAAGACCAGTGAAACAAACACCACCAGGGTCGACAACCCCAGGCCCTTGCCCATGAAGCGCGGTTCGAGAAACGTGCCGATGACCACGTTCGCCACCAGGTAGCCGAGTCCCGTCAATACGGCCGAGGCAACCCCCAGCTGTACCAGCGCGAGCAACACGGCCGGTACAGCGGCGATGATGGAACCGATGTTGGGCACAAAATTAAGCAGGAAGGCAAGCATCCCCCAGAGCATGGCGTAATCCACACCGAGGATGCCAAGCCAGGCGGCGATGACGATAGCGGTTGCGAGGCTGGTGAGCGTCTTGATTCCCATGTACTGGTTGATATTGCGAATGGCTGTATTGATCCGCTCGAGTGAGTCTTCAGCGTTGCGGTGCGCCGCGCGCCACTTGCCGGGAAAACCGGCCGCCTCCAGCATCAGGAAAATCACCGTAATGATAATAAGAAACCCGTTGGTCAGCAGGCCGCCCATGCCGCTGAGAATATTCGCCGTCATCTTCATCGCCTTGGCCGGGTCCATATAGCTGGACAACAGTTCGCCTGAAACATGAATACCCATACTGCCCAGCCACGTGACCAGGCCATCCGTCATAGTCTTCAGGCGCGCCTGGTATTCGGGAAAGCTGCGCGAGAAATCATCGACCGACGTCCCGATCAGCGAGCCGATCAGGAAAACGACACCGATAAACAGGCCCAGCACGACCAGCAGCGCCAGTCCGGGCGGCAGCCCCCTGCCCTGCAGCCAGCTGTAGGGGGATGCAATCGTCACCGCAATAAACAGGGCCAGCAAAAAAGGCACCAGCAACGGGGCCGCGGCCTTCATCCCCGCAACCACCACGACAAAGGCCGCCAGTGACACCAGCAGCCCGCTGGTCCTTGTAATAGCATCATTGTTCATAATGGTTCCCGCTGGTCTGAACAGAAATCTGCCTGGAAGCATCCCGGCCCGCCCCCGTGACAGACTGTTTATAACAGGATGGCTGTTCAATTAACACCGATTCAGCACCAATCACCGGCAGATATCGCGCTATAATCCGCGCCTCATTTACAGACAGGAAAGCACCATGCGGCCCAGCAAACGCGCCCCGGACGAAATGCGCCACGTACGCATCACACGCAACTACACCAAGCATGCCGAGGGTTCCGTACTCGTGGAGTTCGGCGATACCCGCGTCCTCTGCAATGCCTCCGTGGAAGAACGGGTGCCCGGTTTTCTGCGCGGCAAGGGCGAAGGCTGGGTGACCGCCGAGTACGGCATGCTGCCACGTTCAACCAGCAGCCGCATGGGACGTGAAGCCGCACGCGGCAAACAGGGCGGGCGCACCATGGAGATCCAGCGACTGATCGGTCGCTCGTTGCGTGCCGTGATGGACATGAAGCTGCTCGGTGAGCGCACCATCACCATCGACTGCGATGTAATCCAGGCCGATGGCGGCACCCGCACCGCCAGTATTACCGGTGGCTATGTCGCACTTGCCGACGCGATCCAGAAACTGCTGGACAGCAATGTATTGACTAAAAGCCCGATCACCGGACGGGTGGCCTCTGTCTCTGTCGGCATATACAAGGAAACACCGATACTCGACCTGGACTACCCGGAAGACTGCAATGCCGAAACCGACATGAACGTGGTCATGAATGACACGGAAAACTTCATTGAAGTACAGGGCACGGCAGAAGGACACCCCTTCAGCCAGGATGAACTGAATGCCATGCTGGCACTGGCAAAAAAAGGTATCGGGGAGTTACTCGCCTCGCAGCAGGCCGCCCTCGAACAGGGCTGACCGCCGGCCCGGGTTGGCCCGCAAGACCAAAACCGGCAACCCTGCTGCGGTTACATCCCCGGATTTCGCCAGGCTGTAAACAAGCTGCCGCTACAACCACTTGCCCGGATTAATGCAATGAAAGAAATCGTTCTGGCCAGCAGTAACCAGGGCAAGGTCCGCGAGATCAACCAGTTACTCGCGGGACTCGACCTGCAGGTACAGCCGCAAACAGGCTTCGGCGTGCCTGATATCGATGAGACCGGGCTGACCTTTGTCGAAAATGCCATCCTCAAGGCACGCAACGCGGCACAGCACACCGGGCTGCCGGCAATCGCCGATGACTCCGGCATTGAGGTGGATGCCCTGCGCGGTGAACCCGGTATTTATTCGGCACGCTATGCCGGGGTCGGCGCCAGTGACCAGGCCAATCTGGAAAAGCTGCTCCGCGAACTGGGTGACCTGCCAGAAGAAAAGCGCACGGCACGGTTCCAGTGCCTGATGGTCTACATGCGCCACGCAACCGACCCGACACCGCTCATCTGCCAGGGCACCTGGGAGGGCCGCATCCTGTTCGAGCCACGCGGTGAAAACGGTTTTGGCTATGACCCGGTGTTCTACGTGCCGACACACAACTGCTCATCGGCCGAATTGCCGGCGGATATCAAGAATTCACTGAGTCACCGCGGACAGGCCTTGCGCAAGCTGCTGGCGGCATTTGCAGAGGTGGCGCAGGGACAGACGCTGACAGGGCCTACTCTTCTTCTTCCTCGTCATCGCTGACGACGTCGATAACTGCTGCGCCGACCTTGAACGGAACCTTTATCGTTTCAACGGCAATCGTGGTCGCAGTACCAACGACTGCACCGACCACCATCGCGGCACAACCCTGCAGCAGCAACAGCGAAAAGACCAACGGCAGAATTTTCAAATCGGCCACCCTGATGATCATTGACAATGGATTTTTCATATTACCCGTCCGAGGCTCAAATACCAGCGCTAAATTGTGACTGCCCCGTCAACCCTCCGGGCAGCGAGGAGCACGGTACCAAGCATACGAAAAAGTGCGCATGGCTGATGTGATGGAGTACACAAAACCACATGTAATGCGAGCCCGATACCCGTAAAGAGCCTGTTTGCACATAATGATGAAAGGTTTACAGTAACGACTCCATGTTCGACTTCACAGCTACACCACCACTGAGCCTCTACATCCATATCCCGTGGTGCGTACGCAAATGCCCCTATTGTGATTTCAACTCGCATGAAGCGCGTGACACTCTCCCGGAACAGGCCTATGTCGATGCATTGATCGCCGACCTCGAACAGGACCTGCCCGGCGTCTGGGGACGCAGCGTGGAGAGCGTTTTTATCGGTGGCGGCACACCCAGCCTGTTTTCAGCGGCAGCCATTGAGCGCCTGTTAAGCGAGGTGCGGGCACGACTTCCCCTGAAACCGGATGCCGAGATCACGCTGGAAGCCAATCCCGGCACAGTCGACCAGGAACGATTCGCGGGTTTTTACGCCGCCGGCGTCAACAGGCTGTCGATCGGGGTGCAGAGCTTCCAGCCGGGCCTGCTGGAAAAGATCGGCAGGATCCACGATGACCGGCAGGCATTGAGCGCCGTCACGGCAGCCCGACAGGCGGGCTTTGCCAATATCAACCTGGACCTGATGTATGGCCTGCCCGGACAGACCGGCAGGCAGGCGCTGGACGATCTGCACACGGCCATCGGGCTTGAGCCGGCACACATATCCCGCTATGAACTGACCATCGAACCGAACACCTGGTTTCACCGCCACCCGCCCGAACCGGTCGATGACGACACACTCTGGGACATGCAAGAATCAGGACGCGAACTGCTGGAGGCCAACGGCTACACGCGCTATGAAGTCTCCGCCTAGGCAAGGGCCGGCGGGCAATGCCGGCACAACCTGAACTACTGGCAGTTCGGCGATTATCTCGGGATCGGCGCCGGCGCACACGCGAAGATAACCGATGCCGCCAGGCAGACCATCCGGCGCAGCGCAAAAACCCGTCAGCCGCGCAGCTACATGGAAAACGCAGGCAGTGCGCAACGCATCAGCTCGTACAATGAGTTGAGCGAAGCCGATGTAAAACTGGAATTCGTGTTAAATGCATTGCGCCTCGACCGGGGTTTCACTACCACGGGCTTCAGCGAAACCACCGGCCTGCCGTTTTCCTGTATGCAGCAAACCGTCACGGCGGCCTGCGAAAAAGGACTGTTGCTGCAGGAAGACAACACTATCCGCACAACTCCGAAGGGACAGCAACACCTGAATGAACTGCTGCAATACTGGATAAGCGAGACACCCGGTGAAGACAGTGCTAAAACCGGTTGATTGCCCCTACTGCGGCGAACAGTTCGAGACCGAAGTGGACTGTTCCAGCGGCAGCCAGGACTACATCGAGGATTGCCAGGTGTGTTGCCGGCCGATCGAGTTTCACCTTGAAGTCGGTCCCGATGGCGAACTTGCCAGCCTGACGACGCGACGCGACGACGACTGAACCAGGGCCCTGCTAAAGACAGATGAACGATCTACACGACCTTGAACTGTTACTGCGTTCCCGCATCCCGCTGATCATAATCGAGACGACAGACGAGAAACGGGTAACCCGGTTGTTCGCCAGGCTGGCGGTCAAGCTGGCCATGCCGGCAATGTCCTGGTCTGCAACAACCGGGCTGCAGCGCATTGATCTTGAAAGTGCGCCGCAACGCCACGCGAGCGAACCCGCACAGGCCCTCGGACAAATCAGGGCAACCGAAACATCGACGATTTACCTGCTGATGGACTTTCATCCCTACCTGGAAGATGCCTACAACGTCCGGCTGCTGAAAGAAATCGCACTCGATTATCACCGGCTCGGACACACGCTGGCGCTGGTCAGTCATGCGCTGAAGATCCCGGCAGAACTCGAGGGTTACAGTGCGCGCTTTTCCCTGTCACTGCCCGACCGGGAACACCTCGAGGAGATCGTTCGCGAGGAAGCCGGACACTGGTCACAGGCCAACCCGGGCAAACAGGTCAGGACAGAACGCACGACACTGGACCTTGTAACCGGGCGGCTGCGCGGCCTGACCGCTGCCGATGCACGCCGCATTATCCGCAGCATCATCTATGATGACGGCGCCATCAAGGAGGACGACCTGGAGCGGGTCACCCGGGGACGCTACCGCTTACTGGAAAGCAACGGTGCCCTGTCCTGTGAATTCGACACTGCCGACTTTGCCGACGTCGGTGGACTGAAAAAACTGAAACGCTGGATCGAACTGCGGCAGGCGGCTTTCCTGCAGACGCACGCCGGCATCGACCCGCCGAAGGGCATCCTGCTGGTCGGCGTACAGGGCGGCGGCAAGAGCCTGGCTGCGAAGGCCGTCGCCGGCCTGTGGTCGCTGCCTTTACTGAGGCTTGATTTCGGCACCCTCTACAACAAGTTCTTCGGTGAAACCGAGCGCAACCTGCGCGAGGCCCTGCAGGCCACCGAGGCCATGGCACCCTGCGTGCTGTGGATCGATGAAATCGAGAAGGCCATTTCTTCCGGCGACCACGACGGCGGAACCTCGCGCCGCCTCCTCGGCAACCTGCTGACCTGGATGTCGGAGCGCACGGCCCCGGTGTTCATCGTCGCCACGGCCAATGTCATCGAAGACCTGCCGCCTGAACTGATCCGCAAGGGACGGCTCGATGAAATCTTTTTCGTCGACCTGCCCGATATCGCCACCCGGGCGGAAATATTCGCCATCCACCTGCGCAAACGCGACCACCAGCCGAACGATTTCGACATCCGCTCGCTTGCCAGGGCGACGCAGGGTTTTTCCGGCGCCGAAATCGAGCAGGCCATCGTCGCCGCGACCTACCTGGCGCGCGAACAGGACGCCCCGCTGGAGACCCGCCACATCCAGTCCGAGATCGAACAGACACGGCCGCTGTCTCAGGTCATGTCCGAAAAGATTGACCGCCTGAGGAACTGGGCAAAATCACGGACCGTGGCGGCGAACTGAGACAAGCAATCCCGCGCTGACCGTCCTGCGGCAGCCGGGTTTGCAGACGAAAGGCCTGGCGGCCAGGAAGTGTGCACGAGCCTTTCCATCCCGGCAGGGCCCGGTTTTTCGAAGCTACGGACTAAACCCCACTTTCCCCGAAGGTAAAATTCATCATGCTGCTGGGTTCCTGCAGAAAATTACCCTGTGTGAGCTGTACACCGCACTGCCAAAGCGCACTCAGACTCGAGGCATCCTCGACAAAACTTGCGATCACCAATATGTCCCTATCAAGGGCCGACTTGATTATTTCCCGAATGCTGTTTTGATTCGCGTGGTTGTTGGCGAGGTCCTGGCTAAAGGAACCGTCTATCTTCACGTAATCCACGCTCAGATCCTCCAGTAGCTGCAGCGAACCCAGCCTGGTGCCGAAGTGTATCAGGGCGATGCCGCTACCAAAACCACGGAGCTTGTCGAACAGACGGCGCGCATTATCCAGTTGCGTCGTAACAGTGCTTTCCGCAACCTCGAAAACAAGCGCCGTCGCCGGCAAGCCCGAGCGGTCGAGCTGCTCTTTGAACCAGCCACTGAACCCCTGATCCGCCACGGTGGCGGCTGACAACCTCACAAAAAACTCCGTCTTGATGCCTGTGCTGTAACGCTCCATCAGAACCCGAATCGCGTGGCGCGTTACCCATCTGTCGATCGAGGCTGCCAGCCCGTGCGTTTCGGCGACCGACAGAAAACGCGTTGGCAGCACTTCCCGTCCGTCGGCATCGTTCATGCGCACCATCAAATCATATACCTCTACGGTGCTGTCCTGCATGCTGGCGATAGGCTGGTACACACAACGCAATGAATCGGATTGAAGTGTCTTCCTCAACAGCTCCAGACAGCGCTCATCCTCATCCTGCTCGGCCTGTGATTCATTCATCGGCTGGTGCAGATAACTCTTGTCATACCCGCTGCTACGGGCAATGTCGCAGGCTACCGCTGCGCCACTGAGCCACTCGTCGCCGTTCTGGTAGCTTTCACTCAGCGGGGCGATACCGATACTCACAGTCACGGAGTTCGAGCGGCCACCAACCCGGAAAAACTGCCTGGCAATAGTCTTGCGCAGCCGGTCACTCACCGCTGAAGCCGTTCCCGCGCTGACGCCCGGCATCAATACCACAAAGCTGGCCTCGCCCAATCGCGCGACCTGCTCAGTCGGCCCCATTTCGCTGCGGATGACTCCCGCCACCTGGGTCACCACTTGCTCTGCGGCAGAAACACCACCCTGATCGCGCAACGTCCGGAATTGATCAATCTCGACAAACAGCAGTGCGGCACCGACTTCGGCACCTGCCAGTTCGTTGAGAGTGGTTTCCAGCTGCGAGAGGAGTGCGCGCTGGTTGATGAGCCCGGTCCCGGAGTCTTGCTGGCCAAGGTATTGCAGCCGTTGTTTCAGCCAACGCGCACGCTTGACCCGGTTGGTGATGGCATTGACCAGTTCTTTATCAGCGACCGGTTTGACTAAAAAAGCATCACCACCCTGGCCGAGTGCAGCATTCTGGCGCTCGGCGTTGTTTTCGCTGGAGAGGTACAGAATCGGCAGGTCGGTGGTGGTTGGGTCCTGCCGAATCACCTGAGCGAGCTCTCCGCCGTGACATTTCGGCATGTAGAGATCCATGAGAACCAGGTCCGGGCGGAACTCCTTGAGCACGTTGAGTAACTGCATTGGATTGGTGACAGCGCGTGTCTTTATGCCGGCTTTTTTCAGTAACGTCGAGTGAAAGGCTGCCAGGTCATCGTCGTCGTCGACAATAAGCACCCGGTACCGGGTGTGCGAAGCGTCTTTCAGACTTTCGATCTTTTGTGACAATGCCGCCAGATCAATGGGTTTGATGAAATAACCCGACCCCCCGGCGCGAACCGCCGCCAGCCGTGCTTCCAGATCACCACGCGCCGACATGAAAAGAACGGGTATATCCAGATCGCCGGATTTGCACAATGTCGTGAGAACTTCGATACCACCGGCAGGCTGCCCGGGGAGCATCACGTCCAATAGTAAAATGTCCGGCTTCTGTTGGTCGATAGCCGCCTGCAGGGATTGCGGCTCCTCTGCAACCTCAACCTCGCAACCACGCTGCTCGAGATAGAGTTTAACGAGCGCCGCGTGATCGGCGTCGTCTTCGAGCATCAGCACACGGGTGGCAGACTGTGCCTCGCTGGTCGGGACAACCGTGTGATTGACATCGACATCCAGGATTTCGAGATTACGTGACGATTTGAGCAACTCCGAGAGTCGTTGCAATCGCCCCGTGACCTGGGCACGTTCACGCATACTCGGTGGACGGCCTGTATCCTGCAGCTTTTCCAGCTGTTGATCCAGGCGCAAGGCCGTAGAGCCGATTTTTGTAAAACCGTGGGTCGACGAGGTACCGGCCAGGTTATGCACAAGCCGGCGAAATACCAGAAACGTTTTCTCATCCCACTTGACATGCAGCAGGTTGTCCCAGAGAGACCGGATATGGCTGATATTGCCCGGGAGTTTATCGGCATATTGAGCTCGGAGCGCGTTCAGGTCCATTGCTGCAGAAGATGTTTTGGGCATGGGATATCTCGAGAATATAAAAAAACACAAGATACTTATCGGTAAGCGTATGGAATTTCTTGAGTTTTACTTGCCGGCACCGCCAGAGTTATCCACAGGCAACACCCTGCACGCCTGTGGGCAACTCAAGCAGATAACCCTATGATTTTAATTGTATTTATTGAAGTTTTTCAGCAGGGCCGGCATCCGTACCCAGCTTACCAGCCGCTTTTACCGCAGTTATCCACCCACTTGTCCACAGCACAGGCGGGTTGCAACAACCTGAGTAATGGTAATTTCCCGCTCTGGCGGGGCCCCTGCGGGCCTGTCCCTTCTGCACCGTGCTAGGATGGGGGCGCATGCAATAAAAAAAGCACCACAAAAAACAGGCAGGAGAACAGCATGGCAGCACCAGACAGCCCGTCCGGGTATGACTTCGATCACTGGGCAACGCTGGCCCGGCAGGACCCGGCATCCTTCGAGGCAGAACGCGCCCGTGTCATTGAAGCCGCGATCCGGCAGGCCCCCCGGCAAAAACAGCCGCGGCTGCGCTGTTTGCAATGGAAACTGGACCAGATCAGAAAGACGTCGAGCACCCCGATGGTCGCCAGCCTGCTCATCAACCGGCTGCTCTGGAAGGCGGTCGCAGGCCCGCATGGCCTGATCGAGCGGCTGAATTACCTGCATGCACCGCACCGCCATACACAAGTGCCCCGCAACGAAGCTGAAATCCTGCCATTTCCCGACCAGCTTGCCGGCAGGCTGTAATTCGCGTACTATCCTCGGCCTTTTCGCGGCGGCTGAAAAGCGGCCGTGCAAACGCAGATAGTACTTATTCCAGAGGCAGTTATGAAAAGCGATATCCACCCGGCCTACGAGGCCATCAAGGTCACCTGCAGTTGCGGCGAAAGCTTCGAGACACGTTCTACCGTGGGCAGGGATCTCACCATCGAAGTCTGCTCACAGTGCCACCCGTTTTATACCGGCAAGCAAAAGATGGTGGATACCGGTGGCCGCGTCGACAAGTTCCGCCAGCGCTTCGGAAAGAGGTGATCCACGGCAAATGCTGCAAAGATGTTCAGCAAAAGGGGTGCCCGGACCGGGTGCCCCTTTTTTTTGCCAGCTGCTACTGGGCTGCCTGCTTGTCGGCGGCCTCACCCGGGCCACCCTCGCGGACAGCTGCGCGGCCGAACACATCAGTGAACGTGTGCGCGTCATTCATGTCTATGACGGCGATACGGTAAAACTCGAGGATGGACGCCGGCTGCGGCTTATAGGCATCAACACCGCGGAAACCCGGCATCACGACCAGCCCAACCAGCCCTATGCCGAAGCGGCGAAGGCCCGCCTGCAGGAATTGCTGGATACGTACAACCGCACCCTGCTGTTACAGGATGACCGGCAACAGCATGATCATTATAAACGCCTGCTGGCACATGCCTTCCTGGAGGATGGCGAGAACCTTGCGGTGCGGCTGTTGCGGGAGGGGCTGGCAACGACACTGGTCGTGCCACCCAATACCTGGGGTTATCGCTGCTATCAGCGACATGAAGACAGGGCGCGCGGCGCAGGCCGGGGGCTGTGGGGGCTGGATGCCTACAAGGCCCGGCAGAGCGCGGCACTGCCCCGCGATACCCGCGGATTTCATATCATTCGTGGCAGAGTGCAAGAAGTACGTCATTCGCGGCATAATGTGTGGCTGGACCTGGAAGGGCCGCTACAGTTGCGCATCGGCAAAAAGGACTTTGTGAACTTCGAACCCGGGTTTCTGGAGGGGCTTGATGGTCAGCGCATCGAAACCCGTGGCTGGGTCAGGCCGGTAAAAGACGGTTTACAGATGAACATACGACACCCGGCAGCACTGGCCCGGAATTCACCGCTCACGAATTATCCGGAAGAACAGCTGCGCCTGCTCAACGGCCTCTATCCAAGTGGCGAGCCGCAAGACTCGCAATGGCTAAAAGTAATCCAATAAGTCGAAGAAGCTGTTTTTACAGGGCCACGCCCTCTATGATAGCCGGCACAAGAATTCGCATAAGGAATCCATATGAACAAGATCAGCATTGTAGGGGCAGGCCGGGTCGGAGAAACCACGGCACAAACACTGGCACAACATGGAATGTGTAATGAAGTCGTCCTGCTGGATGTCCGCGAAGGTGCGGCAGACGGAGCGGCCCTGGATATTCGCCAGGCGGCGCCGTTTTTCGGATCCGATGTCCGCGTGACCGGTGGCAGCGACCCCGCCCTGCTGAAAGGATCGGAGCTGGTCATTATCACGGCAGGTTCGCCGCGCAAACCCGGCATGTCACGCAGCGACGTCCTCGGCATCAACCGCGCCGTCATCGACAGTATCCTCGACGACGTCCTCGAATATGCCCCGGACTGCCTGCTGTTGCTGGTCACCAACCCGGTCGACGTGCTCACGCATCACGCCTGGAAGCGCACCGGCTGGGACCGCCGGCGGATATTCGGACAGGCCGGCGTACTCGATGCCTCGCGCATGGCCAGTTTTATCGCCACGGAAACCGGTATCTCCATCAAGGACATTCACACCATGGTCATAGGCGGACACGGCGACCTGATGGTGCCGCTGACCCGGTTCAGTACCGTCAACGGCGTTCCGGCCACGACCTTTCTTGACCCGGACACGATCGAACGCATCAACGACAAGACCCGGCACGGCGGCGGGGAAGTACTGGCGCTGCGCCAGACCAGCAGCGCCTACAACGCACCGGCCGCGGCTATCGCGACCATGGTGGATTCCATCGCCAACAACCGGCGGCGGGTATTGCCCTGCGTATGCATCCTCGAGGGTGAATACCAACAGCAGGACATTACCACCGGTGTACCGGCGATCCTTGGCTGTAACGGCATTGAGGAAATCGTCGAACTACCGCTGGATGCCAATGAGCAGGAAGGCTTTCTCGCATCGATCGAAAGTATCCGTGCCGATCTGAAACAGTTGTAGGACAACCCGTTGCGCAGGAGCGCAAACCAGCTCGACGTTCGTCATATCACGCCGGCAAGGCGCCCCTGCAGAATCGGGTGAAGGCCTGCCTTTATCCATTCTGCCCGCCGCAGCAATGCCCTAAAATAATTGCTCGCCCGGTCCGCCACCCGGCCCGCCACCGTTTTCCCCCATGGCACCTGCATCAGAGGTCTGTTGCGGTACGGATTCTTCGCGAAAGGTCTCGAATATCGCATCGGACTGCCCGCTTCCTGCGAGTAAACCACTGGCAGGATCGATGCGCACGGTGACCAGGCCTTGCGGCGGCCCTGGCTTTCTCTGCTCGACGCCCGACAGCGCTGATCGCATATAGTCTATCCACATGGGTAAGGCCGCCTTCCCCCCGGTCTCCTGGCGGCCCAGCGGGGCCAGCTTGTCAAAACCGACCCAGGCGATCGCCACCTGTGAGTGGTTGAATCCGCAGAACCAGGCGTCCTTCTGGTCGTTGGTGGTGCCGGTTTTACCGGCCAGGTCCGTGCGATTCAGGACGCGCGCCCGCTTGCCGGTACCGCGCTGGATCACATCCTGCATCATCGACGTCATCAACCAGACAGTCTGTGGAGAGATGACCTGCTCGGCAGGATTGATTGCCGTGGGGGGGAAGAATCATCAATGTTCTCCAGTGTCTGCGGGCAATCGGGACACACCAGGGCCGGGTTGGCGCGAAACACCGCATTGCCATCAGGATCATGGATGCTTTGAATGATGTAGGGCTCGACCAGGTAGCCGCCATTGGCCAGCACGGCATAGGCGCGCGCCATCTGCAGGGGTGACACCGCGGCACTGCCCAGGGCCAGCGTCAGGTCCCTCGGTAACTGGTCTCTGGTGAAGCCAAAACGCTCGGCGTAGCCGGCAGCATAACCGATACCTATCGTGCGCAGAATCCTGATGGACACCAGGTTGCGGGAACGGTAGAGCGCTTCGCGCATACGGGTTGGCCCGTAAAACTGGCCACTGTAATTTTCCGGGCGCCAGGTCGATTCAAGTGCAGGATCATCAAACACCACCGGGGCATCGTTGATCAGGCTTGCCGCAGTAAATCCCTTGTCGAGGGCTGCTGTATAAATAACCGGCTTGAAACTCGAGCCTGGCTGGCGCCGGGCTTGAGTGACCCGGTTGAATTTACTCCGGTCGAAGTCAAAACCACCCGCCAATGCCTGGATCGCGCCATCAACAGGACGCAGCGACACCAGCGCACCTTCGACTGTCGGAATCTGTGCAAGCTGCCAGGTGCCATCCCCGGCCTGTAAAACCCGGACTACATCTCCCGGCCCCAGCACATCAGCGGCCAGTTTCGGAGACTTGCCCCTCCTGTTTTCATCGATATAGGGCCGGGCCCACGACAAACCCTCCCAGCCGATCGTGATGACTTCACCAGTGGCAAGGACGGCTGTGGCAACCTTTTCTTCGGTCCCGGTGACAACGGCGGCCGTCAGACCACCGACCGGAGGATAGTCTGACAGCAGCTGTGGATAATCCGCCACGTCATACTCCTCCTGGCTGGCCCGCGCCTCAGGGCCCCGGTAACCATGCCGCTTGCTGTAGTCGAGCAGGGCCTTGCGCAAGGCGAGATTCGCGGCTGTCTGTTTCGCCGCATCGATGGTCGTGATGACCTCATAACCGGCGGTATAGACCGACAGGCCAAAACGCCGGACCATTTCATCGCGGACCATTTCAGCAGGATAAGCGGCGCTGGCCTCGGACCTGACCTTGTGCAGGCTGGCCTGATCCACCTCGTTAATTGCCGCCTCCCGGGTTGCTTCGTCAATGTAGCCAAGGCGGTGCATGCGTCCAAGGATATAATTACGCCGGGTCGTCGCAGCCTCGGGGTCGTTCACCGGGTTGATACGTGACGGCGCCTTGGGCAGGGCTGCAATCATGGCCACCTGCGCCAAAGAAATGTCACTTATACTTTTACCATAATAAACACGTGCCGCCGCTTCGACGCCATAGGCGCGGTTGCCGAGATAAATCTTGTTGAGGTACAGCTCGAGGATCTCGTTCTTGCTCAGCGAGTTTTCAATCTTGAAGGCCAGCAATATTTCCGTGAGCTTGCGCAAATAGGTCTTTTCAGTGGGCAGGAAGAAGTTTCTCGCCATCTGCATGGTGATGGTACTGCCACCGCTGCGCTTCTCGCCGGTCGTGATCAACTCGACGGCGGCACGCATCAAACCCGCGAAATCGACTCCGGAATGCTCAAAGAAGCGATCATCCTCTGCCGCGAGAAAAGCCTGTACCATCGCCTGCGGTACCTGTTCAATCGTGACCGGCTTGCGGCGCTTGTCGCCGAATTCAGCCAGCAGCTTTCGATCGCGGGTGAAAACCCGCAGCGGTTCCTGCAACTTGACTTCTTTCAGGACATCGATGGACGGCAGCTTTGACTCGATTTTTATATATAGAACAACAACTAACACTGATACGGCAAGACCGCCAAGCAGCATTGTATAGAGTAAAAAACGAGCAGTGCGAGAGAGTTTCATATGCGCAGCAACAACCTGTGATCAAGTTCAATGAACATTGTGGAGATACATTGTTTACATACCCGGATTATTTTCCGGCCAAATACTTCTCAACCTTAAAGGGTAACTGTCCGATAACCAATACAATAACACTTGTTGTGCTTTACGCATTAGTTGACAAATACTTGCCAATATTCTCTAATGCGGCGGACTACCTATGTTGTTCAACAACGGGTAACTAAAGGGAAAAACTGTGCCATTTGGGCAAATTTTTAAAAAGTCAAAACCACCATTAATCGGGCTGGATATCAGCTCCACGGCGGTCAAGCTACTGGAGTTGAGCCGTAGCGGTTCACGCTATCGTGTCGAAAGCTACGCGGTTGAACCACTGCCCCCGAATTCCGTTGTTGAAAAAAACATCACTGATGTTGATGCGGTGGGTGAAGCGATTCGACGTGCGGTAAAACGCTCGGGCACGCGTACCCGTCACGCGGCTGTTGCCATTGCCGGCTCTTCCGTCATTTCCAAGATCATTCCGATGCCAGCCGGCCTGGACGACGACGACATGGAAAGCCAGATTGAACTGGAAGCCGATCAGTACATCCCTTACCCGCTTGAAGAAGTAAATCTCGACTTTGAAGTAATGGGCCCTTCGGAAAAAAATCCCGAAACCGTCGACGTTATGCTCGCTGCATGCCGCAGTGAAAATGTCGACTTGCGCAATGCCGCTGTTGAAACCGCGGGCCTTGTGACACTTGTCATGGACGTGGAATCCTTTGCCAGTGAAAATGCTTTCGCATTACTCTCGGACCAGCTCCCTGAAGGGGGAGTAAACAAGACCATTGCTGTCATCGATGTCGGCGCAACCATGACCACACTGAATGTCCTGCATAACCTCAAGAGCATCTATACACGCGATACGGTTTTTGGCGGCAAGCAGCTGACCGAGGAAATCATGCGCCGCTATGGCCTGTCTTATGAAGAGGCGGGCATGTCTAAACGACAGGGTGGATTACCTGAAAACTACACCACGGATGTATTGCTCCCGTTCAAGGAAGCAATGACCCAGCAGGCCAGCCGTTCGCTGCAGTTCTTTTATTCATCCAGCCCGCACAGCAAGGTCGACTTTATTGTACTGGCCGGCGGCAGTGCATCCATACCCGGCATGGATGAAATGATCCAGGAAAAACTCGGCGTTGAAACCACGATAGCCAATCCATTTGCATCCATGTCCCTGTCGGCCAGGGTTAAACCACAGACACTGAGCAATGATGCACCGGCATTGATGATTGCCTGCGGACTCGCCCTGAGGAGCTTCGACTGATATGGCACATATCAACCTCCTGCCATGGCGCGAGGAACTGCGCAAACAAAAGCAAAAGGAATTCGTCACCACCACCGTAGTCAGCGCGGTCTTTGCCGTGCTGCTGGTATTTGCTGCTCACCTGTTTGTTAATGGCAAGATATCTTTCCAGAATTATCGCAATCAATTTCTCCAGTCTGAAATCAATATCCTTGATAAACGCATCAAGCGCATTGAAGACCTTGAGTCGATGAAGCAGGGCCTGCTGGCACGCATGAACGTTATCCAGGACCTGCAAAGCAGCCGCCCGGAAAGTGTACACATGATGGATGAACTGGTCAGATCCCTGCCCGATGGCGTCTTTATCAATACCTTTACCCAGCAGAACAGAAGCCTGACACTGCAGGGTGTTGCGCAGTCGAATGCACGTGTTTCCGACTATATGCGCAACATAGACTCATCAGAATGGTTTAGCGATCCACGCCTTGACCAGATCAGGACAACAGAAAACAACCGCCGCCGGATTGCAAACTTCACCCTGCGGGGATCCCAGCGTGCACGCGACAAGTCCACGGACGAAGCCGGCAGCGGGGGTGAGCTGTGAACCTGAACCTGGAAGACCTTGACCTGACGAACGTCGCCCGCTGGCCGGCTGCTGCACGTGCAGTCGTTATCCTGTTCATGATGGGCAGCATCATATTTCTCGGCTACTGGTTCCATACCAAGGATCAACTGCTGGAACTCGACAAGACAAAACAGCTCGAGAGCGAGCTGAAAGCCAGCTTCGAGAAAAAGGCAGGGCAGGCGACCAACCTGGAAGCCTATGAACAGCAACTGGAAGACATGCGCGAATCTTTCGGCGCCATGTTGCGCCAATTACCCAATAAAACGGAAGTCGCGGACCTGCTGGTTGATATCTCACAGACCGGTCTTGCCAGCGGACTCGAGTTCGAGCTGTTCAAGCCAGAGAACGAAAGCCCGAGGGAATTTTATGCTGAATTACCCATCAGCATACGCGTCATTGGCAAATTCCATGAATTCGGAAACTTCATAAGCGGCCTTTCGGCCTTGCCACGCATCGTAACCCTGCACGACATCAATATTACCCGTCTCGGGAAAGACGACAGTTTGCTGGCCATGAATCTTACTGCCAAGACCTATCGCTACCTCGAAGAAAGTGAAATACACAAGCAGGATGGGGCAAAATGATGAGCAGCGCTTACCGACTCGCGACACGCTGGCTTGGCATTGTTTCAGTTTCCGGGTTACTGCTTGCCTGCACCGGGGAATCGACAACTGACCTGGAACTCTACGTCGAAGACGTGAAAAACCGGCAAAAAACCAGCATCGAACCACTGCCGGAATTCGAGCCCTACAAGTCCTTTGCCTACCAGGCAGGCGATCTCCGGGACCCGTTTACCGAGCCCACTTTTTCCAAGCCACGCGCCGCGACCCTGGTGTCATCGGGCAACGGCATCGCACCCGATTTTGACAGGCCGACAGAGCCGCTTGAGGAATTCGCACTTGACAGCCTGAGAATGGTTGGGACACTGGAGCAAAACGAGGAGACATGGGCGCTCATCAATGACACGGATGGCACCATACACCGCGTGCAGCCGGGCAATTATGCCGGCCAGAATCACGGTAAAATTAACAAGATCACGGAATTTGAAGTTGAATTTACTGAAATCATTCCGGATGGTATCGGGGGCTGGGTGGAACGCCCGGCTTCGATTACAATTAGCGAATAATCCCACAGGGGCAAGGCAATGAACGGAAATACCACTCATCGCGCACCGGCAAAACATGTTTTGCTGTTTCGGGCCACCAGGCAATCCGGCTTCAGCTTGCTGCAGAGCCTGCTGTTCGCAACGGCCCTGCTTCTGGCGGGTGGGTTAATCTCTGCACAGGCAGCGACCAGTAATTCTATCAAGGCCGTCGATTTCTCTGCCCTGCCCGGCAACAAGGCTGTCATCACCCTGACCATGAGCCAGCCCGCCACTACCCCGCTCAGCTTCACCATCGATAACCCGGCCCGTATTGCACTGGATTTTCCCAACACCACCAATGAACTGGCGCAGCGCAGGCAGTCGATCGGCATTGGCATGGCTGAAAGCATCGCTGTTGTTGAAGCCAAGGGACGCACCCGTGTCGTTGTCAACCTGCTTGACATGGTTCCCTACGAGGCCCATGCAGAGGGCAACAAAATCATCCTCACCGTGCAAAACGCAGGCAGTCAGCTGTCCGAAGCACGGGCAACAGCCGCGGCTGCAATGGGCGCCGCTTCCGGCAGTATCAGTAACATAGATTTTCGCCGCGGCGAAGCCGGCGAAGGCCGCGTCATCGTCACCCTGTCTGACCCCTCTATTCCTGTCGACATGCAACAGCAGGATGACAAGGTTGTCGTGGATTTCTACCGCGCCCGGTTGCCACGGGAGATGGAAAGACGTCTTGATGTGCTCGATTTTGCAACGCCGGTAAAAACGATCGATGCCTACAGCAAGGGCGAAAACGTTCACATGGTGATCTCGCCGCTGGGTGCCTTCGAATATATCGCCTATCAGTCAGGCAACCAGTTCACGATCGAAGTCCGGGGTCTCACCAGGGAAGAAGAGGAAGCCGTCAAGAAAGACGAGTTCGGATACCTTGGCGAAAGACTTTCGCTGAACTTCCAGGATATCGAGGCGCGTTCTGTCCTGCAGCTGATTGCCGACTTCACCGGCATCAATATCGTGGTCAGTGACACGGTCGGCGGCAGGCTCACGCTGCGCCTGAAAAATGTTCCCTGGGACCAGGCGCTTGACATCATCCTCAAGACCAAGGGCCTGGCCATGCGTCAAACCGGCAATGTCATGCTGGTTGCTCCGAGCGAGGAAATCGCCGCGCGCGAAAAACTCGAACTCGAATCGCAGAAGCAGATCGAGGAACTCGAACCGGTGTATTCCGAATTTATCCAGATCAATTATGCCAAGGCATCGGACATTGCAGACCTGCTGAAGAGTGAAGAGACCACCCTGCTGTCAGGCAGGGGCAAGGCCACGACTGACGAGCGTACCAATACCCTGCTGGTACAGGACACGGCAGCAAAACTTGCAGAAGCGCGCAGCCTGGTTGCACGACTGGATATACCGATTCGACAGGTTTTGATTGAATCCAGGATCGTTATTGCCAGCAATGATTTCTCCAAGGACCTGGGTGTCACCTTCGGACTCTCTAAAAGCACCAACTTCAACGATGATCATTTCCGCACCTTCGGCGGCAAGCTTGCCGGTGATCTACAGCCGGCACAGGTCACAGGTTTTGAAGTCGCCGGCAGGCAGCGGTCTCGAAGGCCTGATGGTTGACCTGCCGGTTATCGGTGCAACCAGTTCATTTGGCCTCGCGATCGGCAGGCTTGGCAGCCACTTCCTGCAGATGGAACTGACCGCCATGGAAGCCGAAGGCCACGGTGAGGTCATCTCCAGCCCGCGGGTCATTACATCGAACCAGAAAGCGGCCTTCATCAAGTCGGGCGTGGAAATCCCCTACCAGGAGGCCTCATCCAGCGGCGCAACCAGCGTGTCATTCAAGGAAGCCGTGCTGAGCCTGCGGGTCACGCCGCAGATAACGCCGGATGACCGCATCATCATGGACCTGCAGATCAACAAGGACAGCGTCGGCGAAATCTTCCTCGGCGTCCCGAGCATCGATACCAACGAGGTATCTACCCAGGTCCTGGTCGACAACGGCGAAACCCTGGTGCTCGGCGGCATCTACGAGCAGGAAAAAACCCAGGAAATTGATCGTGTACCTTTCTTCGGTGAATTGCCGCTGGTTGACTGGATGTTCAACAAGCGCCTGACTGTCAACGACAAGGCCGAACTGCTGATCTTCGTTACGCCGAAGATTGTCAGGGAAGACATCAATATCTAGGCATCCACTGCCGGCATTTCCCGCCGCTACAGTCATGTTTCGGCAAGCCTGCCCGACATGAAAACGCCGGGCAGCATCTTTCTTACGGGCCCCATGGGGGCCGGCAAATCCACTATCGGCCGGCAGCTGGCAAAACAGTTGTCGATGCCATTCCATGACAGCGACCATGAAATCGAACAACGTACCGGGGTGGATATACCGCTGATATTTGAACTGGAAGGTGAGGCCGGCTTCCGCAAGCGCGAATCCGAGGTCATCGACGAACTCACCCGCCTGCCGAATATCGTGCTGGCAACCGGCGGCGGTGCCATACTCGACCCCGAAAACCGGGAGCGGCTTCGCAGCCGCGGCTACGTCATCTACCTGCATACCTCGGTCAGGCAGCAGCTCTCGCGGACATCACGTGACCGTAACCGGCCGCTGCTGCAAACCCCGGACCCGCGCAGGACCCTGGAAGAACTGCTGGCAATTCGCGACCCGCTCTACCGGGAAACCGCTGGACTGGTCATCGAAACCGATGGCATGCGGGTGCGCGATGTTGTCAGGAAAATTATCCGCGACTTGCAGCAATAGCCCGGCACTTTGACAGACGTCTTCAAGACTTTTCCCTCGGGCGTGATTTTTCGCTATCCTGCCTGTCTCTACAGACACAATCCGGGACCATGGATACATTAACGGTTGAACTTGGCGAACGCAGCTACCCGATCTTTATCGGCCAGGGCCTGCTGGGCGACCCGCAACTGCTGACAAAGCACGTGCGTGGCCGACAGGTCATGGTGGTAACCAACGAAACCATTGCGCCGCTGTACCTGGATAGCGTGCGCGACATCTTCAGCGACTTCGAGCTGGCAACCGTTGTCCTGCCGGATGGCGAGCAGTACAAAAACCTCGACACACTGAACCTGGTCTTCAGCGCATTGCTGGAAAACAGGTTTAACCGCGGCTGCACACTGGTCGCCCTCGGTGGCGGTGTCATCGGTGATATTACGGGTTTCGCGGCTGCCAGCTACCAGCGCGGCGTGGCCTTTCTGCAGATCCCGACGACGCTGCTGGCACAGGTGGATTCATCGGTGGGCGGCAAGACCGGCGTCAACCACGCGCTCGGCAAAAACATGATCGGCGCTTTTCACCAGCCTGCCTGCGTACTGATCGACACCGACACACTCGACACACTCGACGACCGGCAGCTGGCCGCGGGGCTGGCTGAAGTCATCAAGTATGGCCTGATACGCGATGCCGCTTTCTTTGGCTGGCTCGAAAAGAACATCGGCCTGCTGATGGCACGCGACAAAAAGGCTCTGGCCCTGGCCATCGAGCGCTCCTGTGCACTGAAGGCGGAAATCGTCGCCGCGGACGAGCGTGAAAGCGGCCAGCGCGCCCTGCTCAATCTCGGCCATACCTTCGGGCATGCCATCGAGACCGGCACCGGCTACGGCAACTGGCTGCATGGCGAAGCGGTCGCCACCGGCATGCTCATGGCTGCCGACCTGTCGGCACGGCATGGCTGGCTGACAGACGAGGCGGTCGGGCGCATCGAAAAACTGCTGCTGCAGGCCGGCCTGCCAACCCATCCACCGGATGAGATGGAGCCGGCACGCTTCATGAAACTCATGGCGGTCGACAAGAAGGTGGTCGATGACGGCATACGCCTGATCCTGCTAAAGGCCATCGGCGACGCCTTTCTGACCAGTGACTTCGATGCGGACCTGCTGAACCAGACACTGGCGGCGGCCTGATACCCCATGAACGACGCAGCCACGGCATCGCGAACCTCGACGCTTGCACCCTACGCCGTCACCGGGCTTTGTTCAAAAGGTCGCCGGCACCACGAACCCGCGCCGGCGTACCGGACGGAATTCCAGCGAGACCGTGACAGGATCATCCATTCCGCCGCCTTTCGGCGGCTCGAATACAAGACACAGGTGTTCGTCAATCACGAGGGCGACCTGTTCCGCACCCGGCTGACGCATTCCATCGAGGTCGCACAGGTTGCGCGCTCGATTGCCCGCGCCCTGCATCTCAACGAAGACCTGACCGAGGGTATCGCGCTGGCGCACGACCTTGGTCATACACCTTTCGGGCATGCCGGCCAGGATGCCCTGAACGCCTGCATGAAAGACTATGGCGGCTTTGAACACAACCTGCAGTCACTGCGCGTCGTCGACAAACTCGAGCAGCGCTACGCAGAGTTCTCCGGTCTGAACCTGACCTTTGAAACCCGCGAGGGCATCCTCAAACACTGTTCCATAAAGAATGCCGGAACACTTGGAGAAGTCGGGCGACGCTTTATCGAGAAAAAACAGGCCTCGCTGGAGGCGCAGCTGACAAACCTGGCCGACGAGATCGCCTACAATTCTCACGACGTGGACGACGGCCTGCGCTCCGGTCTGATTGACGTCGACTCCCTGAATGAGATCGAACTGTACCGGGAACAGCACGAGACGGTTTGCAGTCTCTACCCCGACCTGCCGCCACGCCGCACCATCCACGAGGTAGTACGGCGCCTGATAGGCTGCCAGGTGATCGACCTGGTCGAGACCAGCACCCGCAATCTCGAGCAGGCAGCCCCCGAAGATCTCGAGGCCGTCCGCAACCACGGCGTGGCCCTGATCGCTTTCAGTGACGGCATGCGCGAAAAAAATCTCGAGCTGAAACGTTTCCTGCGCAGCAACCTTTACCGCCATCCACAGGTACAGCGCATGAGCACCCGGGCGGCAGAAACGGTCACCGCCCTGTTCGGGGCCTATTTCACGGACGCAGACCTGTTGCCGGACGAGTCCCGCGAGCACCTGGCCAACCTGGAAACCGCCGACGGCCGGAACGGCCGCGCCCGCGCAGTCGCCGACTACATCGCCGGCATGACCGACCGCTACGCCCTCGCGGAGTATGAACGCATCATCAAACAGGAGCGTTAGTGAATGAATGCTGTCTCACCCTGCGCCTCTGCGTGAGATAATTTTTTATTTCCCGATACCCATGCGCATCTACATGCAAATCCCGCCGCAAGGCGACAAGGCACCCCGCTTCTATCACCTGCATCTGCAGGAAGACCTGCTTGAGGGCTGGTCGCTGATTCGGGAATGGGGTTACCAGGGCGCCGCCGGCCGGATCAAAAAAGAGCATTTCAGTGAGCAGGGCGACGCAGAGGCCGCGCTGCTGCAGATCCGCGATGAACAGCTCAAGCGCGGCTACCAGGTGGTGTTCATGCAGGCACATTCGAAATAGGCTGCTGTACGAGCACTTTGCATATCCCTGAAATTAAAAAGGAAAAACACTCCATCGCAAATTGAACCGCCGGCCCGGCAGCGCTATACTATTCGGCCTTTTGGCCCCCGCCCGGATTCAGGATGCTCGCGGCCAAACGATTACTGGCTACAATATTGTAAAGTACTGTATTTATTATTTTTTCACGGAGTCTGTATCCCGGGCGCCGGGCTGAGAAACCTCACAAGCGGGTAAAATCAATGAAGTACGGTACGCTGCCACCCCGACAAGGCCTGTATGACCCTGCCAACGAGCATGATGCCTGTGGCGTCGGCTTCATCGCCAACGTCAAGGGGCGCAAGAGTCATGAGATCGTCCAGCAGGGGCTGCGCATCCTGGAAAACCTGACCCACCGCGGTGCGGTCGGTGCCGACCCGCTGGCCGGTGACGGTGCCGGCATCCTCATGCAAATCCCGGATGCCTTCCTGCGCGAGGAATGCGCCGCCCTCGGCATCGACCTGCCGGCTGCCGGTGACTATGGCGTGGGCATGCTGTTCCTGCCGGCCCGCGAGGAGATTCGCAATTTTTGCGAAACCCTGATCACCGGGATCACTGCCGAAGAAGGCCAGGGCCTGCTCGGCTGGCGCGACGTCCCCACCGACAACTCCGGCCTCGGTGAATCCGTCAGGCAGGTTGAACCGGTCATTCGCATGGTATTCATCCGCAAGGGCGAGAATTGCCTGAATACCGATACATTCGAACGCAAGCTGTTCATTATCCGCAAGCGCGTCGAAATCATGCTGCAGAATTCGGACCGGGAAGGCCTCGAGACCTTTTACGTCCCGTCCATGTCCGCGCGCACCCTGTGCTACAAGGGCATGCTGCTGGCCAACCAGGTCAATACCTACTACACCGATTTGAATGATACGCGCGTGATCTCGGCACTTGCCCTGGTACACCAGCGCTTTTCCACCAACACCTTCCCGTCATGGGACCTGGCACATCCGTTTCGCATGATCGCCCACAACGGCGAGATCAACACCATGCGCGGCAATATCAACTGGATGAATGCACGCCGTCAATCCATGACATCGAAACTGTTCGGTGAAGACCTGCAGAAACTCTGGCCGCTGATTGCCGAAGGCCAGTCGGACTCCGCCTGCTTCGACAATGCGCTGGAATTACTGGTCACCGGTGGTTATTCCCTCGCCCATGCCATGATGCTGCTGATCCCCGAGGCCTGGGCCGGCAACCCGCTGATGGATAAAAAACGCCGCGCCTTTTACGAATATTATGCCGCCGTCATGGAACCCTGGGACGGACCGGCCGCCGTCGCCTTTACCGATGGCCGCCAGATCGGCGCCACCCTCGACCGCAACGGCCTGCGCCCGGCGCGCTACCTGATTACCGATGACGACCTTGTGGTCATGGCCTCGGAAATGGGCGTGCTCGATATCCCGGAAGAGCGCATTGTCAAAAAATGGCGCCTGCAACCCGGCAAGATGTTCCTGATCGACCTGGAGCAGGGCCGCATTATCGATAACGAGGAAGTCAAAAACGCCCTCGCCGACAGCCATGACTACCAGGACTGGCTGAACAGGACCCAGATCCGGCTCCGCGATCTGCCCGGCGAGGTCAGCGCGATGGCCCCGGATCACGAGACCCTGCTCGATCGGCAACAGTCATTTGGCTATACCCAGGAAGACATCAAGTTCCTGATGACCCCGATGGCCCTCACCGGCCAGGAAGCCATCGGTTCGATGGGCGCCGATAACCCGGTAGCGGTGCTGTCGAACAAGCCAAAGCCCCTGTCGAACTACTTCAAACAGAATTTTGCACAGGTCACCAACCCGCCAATCGACCCGATTCGCGAAGAACTGGTGATGTCGCTGGTCTCTCTGATTGGTCCGCGCCCGAACCTGCTGGAACTCGAATCAACCGGCGGACACATGCGTCTTGAAGTCAGCCAGCCAATCCTGACCAACACCGATATCGAACGCATCCGGCACATCCAGGACCACACCGATGGTGCATTTCGCACGCATACCATCGATATCTGCTATGACGCCGCAGAAGGCGCGGACGGCATGCAGGGCGCACTCACCTCTGTCTGCCAGCAGGCAACAGACGCGGTGCAGGAAGGCTTTAATATCCTCATCCTGTCGGATCGCGGCGCCAACATCGATCGCATCGCAATCCCGGCCCTGCTCGCCACCTCCAGCGTCCACCAGCACCTGGTGCAGGCCGGCCTGCGCACCGAGTCCGGGCTGGTCATCGAGACCGGCACCGCCCGCGAAGTTCACCAGTTTGCGACGCTTGCCGGCTATGGCGCCGAGGCAATCAACCCGTACCTGGCCTTTGAATCACTCATCTCCATTCGTGAACAGCTGGTAGAAAAACTCGACGAACACGAGATCTGTAAACGCTATATCAAGGCCATCGGCAAGGGTCTGCTCAAGGTCATGTCGAAAATGGGCATCTCGACCTACCAGTCCTATTGCGGGGCCCAGATCTTTGATGCCGTCGGCCTGAGCACTGAATTTGTCGATGCCTACTTCACCGGCACCGCAACCACCATCGAAGGTATCGGGCTCGCGGAGGTCGCCGGCGAAACCGTACGCTGGCATCAGAATGCCTATGGCAACGCCCCGATCTACCGGAACAAGCTTGATGTCGGCGGCGATTATGCCTTCCGCCTGCGTGGCGAAGACCACATGTGGACGCCGGACTCCATTGCAAAATTGCAACATGCCACGCGCGCAAATGATGCAAAGACCTTCCGGGAGTTTTCGCAACTGGTTGATGAACAAAATGAACGCCTGTTGAATCTGCGCGGTCTGTTCGAGCTCAACTTTCCGGAAAAACCGGTACCGCTGGATGAAGTCGAGCCTGCGAAGGAAATCGTCAAACGCTTCTCGACGGGCGCCATGTCATTCGGTTCCATTTCCTACGAGGCCCACACGACGCTGGCCATTGCGATGAACCGAATTGGCGGAAAGTCCAATACCGGTGAGGGCGGTGAACAGACCGAGCGTTTCAAGCCGCTTGAAAACGGGGATTCAAAACGCTCCGCCATCAAGCAGGTGGCATCCGGCCGTTTCGGGGTAACTACCGAGTACCTGGTCAATTCCGACATGATCCAGATCAAGATGGCACAGGGTGCCAAGCCCGGTGAAGGCGGGCAGCTGCCAGGTCACAAGGTCGATGCAACTATCGCCAGGGTTCGCCACTCCACGGCGGGCGTTGGCCTGATCTCGCCGCCGCCGCACCACGACATCTATTCCATCGAGGACCTGGCACAACTGATCCACGACCTGAAAAACGTCAATCCGCAGGCAGACATCAGTGTGAAGCTGGTGTCAGAAGTCGGCGTGGGTACGGTTGCAGCCGGCGTTTCCAAGGCACATGCGGATCATGTCACTATCTCGGGCCATGACGGTGGTACCGGCGCCAGCCCGCTGACCTCGATCAAGCACGCCGGATCTCCCTGGGAAATCGGCCTTGCCGAGACCCACCAGACACTGGTGATGAACAACCTGCGTTCGCGCATCGCGGTGCAGGTCGATGGCGGCATGCGCACCGGCCGCGACGTGGTCATCGGCGCACTGCTGGGTGCCGATGAATTCGGCTTTGCCACCGCGCCGCTGATTGTTGAAGGCTGCATCATGATGCGCAAGTGTCACCTCAATACCTGCCCGGTCGGTGTCGCCACCCAGGACCCGGAGCTGCGCAAGCGTTTTACCGGCAAACCGGAACACGTGGTGAACTACTTTTTCTTCGTTGCCGAAGAGATTCGCGAGCTGATGGCGAAACTCGGTTTCCGCAGGTTTGACGACATGATCGGCCAGTCACAGTGCCTTAATATGCGTCACGCCATAAATCACTGGAAGGCCCAGGGTCTCGATTTTTCACGCGTCCTGCACAAGCCTGCGGCGCCAGCAGGCGTCGGCATTTACCGCGCCGACGTACAGGACCACGGCCTCACCAGGGCACTGGATAATCAACTGATCGAACTGTCGCGCGCGGCACTGGATAACAAAACAGCGGTGCAAATCGACCTGCCGGTGAAGAATACCAACCGCACCGTGGGCACCATGCTGTCCGGCGAAGTCGCCAGGCGCTATGGGCACGCGGGATTGCCGGAAGACACCATCAGCATCACGCTGCGCGGAACCGCCGGACAAAGTTTCGGGGCCTTTGCAGCGCATGGCGTTAGCCTGACGCTGATCGGCGAAGGCAATGATTACGTCGGCAAGGGCCTCAGTGGCGGCCGCATCGTCGTCTATCCGCCCGCGGAAACGCCGATTATCGCCGAAGAAAACATTATCGTCGGCAACACGGTGCTCTATGGCGCCATCAGCGGTGAATGTTATTTCCGGGGCGTTGCCGGTGAGCGCTTTGCAGTACGCAACTCCGGCGCTTGCGCTGTTGTAGAAGGCGTCGGCGACCATGGCTGCGAATACATGACCGGCGGAATCGTCGTGGTACTGGGCGAGTCGGGCAGGAACTTCGCTGCCGGAATGAGTGGCGGCATCGCCTATGTACTCGACGAGCGTGGCGACTTCGAACAACGCTGCAACCTTGCCATGGTCGAACTCGAGCCGATTGCGGCCGAGGACGACGCACTTGAAAAACTCGACCACCAGGGCGGCGACCTGGAGACCCACGGCCGCGTAGACATCAGCAGCGATATGACCCGTTATGATGCCCTGCGACTGCACCGCCTGATCGAAAGACATGTGCACTATACCGACAGCGCACGCGGCCGCAGCATCCTTGATAACTGGGCCGCTATGCTGCCGAAATTCATCAAGGTCATGCCGGTCGATTACCGGCGTGCGCTGCAGGAGATGCAAGCGGCCCAGGTGGTCACGGCACGTGCCGCAAAGGGAGGTCACTAGGCATGGGGAAACCAACCGGCTTCATGGAATATGCACGCGTCGAGCGCAGCTACGCACCCGCCGCTGACCGTGTACAACACTTCAGGGAGTTCGTTATCCCGCTTCCCGAAAGTGAACTCATGCTGCAGGGTGCGCGTTGCATGGACTGCGGCATCCCGTTCTGCCACCAGGGCTGCCCGGTCAACAACATCATCCCTGACTGGAACGACCTTGTGTACCAGGGAAACTGGAAGGAAGCGCTCGAGGTGTTGCACTCGACCAATAACTTCCCGGAGTTTACCGGACGTATCTGCCCGGCACCCTGTGAAGCCGCCTGCACGCTCAACATCGATGACAACCCGGTAACCATCAAGACAATCGAGTGCGCCATCGTCGACAAGGGCTGGGAAGAAGGCTGGATCGAACCACTGATTGCTGAACACAAGACCGGCAAACGTGTCGCCGTGGTCGGCTCGGGACCGGCCGGCATGGCCTGTGCTCAACAACTGGCGCGCGTTGGTCATGAAGTCGCCGTGTTCGAGAAAAGCGACCGTATTGGCGGACTGATGCGTTACGGCATACCTGATTTCAAGATGGAAAAACACATCATCGACCGGCGTATGGCGCAGCTGCAGGCCGAGGGTGTGAGCTTTCATACCGGCGTGCATATCGGAGAATCGGTGTCGGCGGCACAGCTGCTCGAAGAGTTCGACGCGGTTGCCCTGACCGGCGGCGCCGAACACAGCCGTGACCTTGAAGTACCGGGCCGCGAACTCGATGGCGTGCATTTCGCCATGAACTTCCTGCCGCAACAGAACAAGCGCAATGCCGGCGACACTATTGACCCGGCCATCTCTCTGAGTGCGAAAGACAAACACGTCGTCGTCATCGGCGGCGGCGATACCGGTTCAGACTGCATCGGCACATCCTTCCGCCAGGGTGCAGCTTCAGTAACGCAGCTGGAAATCCTGCCGCAGCCCCCGGAAAAGGAAAACAAGGGTCTGACATGGCCGGACTGGCCCAACAAGATGCGCACCTCCAGTTCTCAGGATGAAGGTGCGGTACGCCAATGGTCGGTTGCCACCAAGTCCATCGAAGGTGAGGACGGCAAGGTCACAGCCATAAACTGCGCACGTCTCGCCTGGAACCAGGATGACAACGGCCAGTGGCAAATGGAAGAAATTCCCGGCAGTGCCTTCCAGCTGCAGGCCGACCTGGTGTTACTGGCAATGGGCTTCATCCACCCGGTCCATGAAGGCATGCTGAAACAACTGGGCGTGGAACTCGATGCACGCGGCAACGTCAGGGGCAGCACCGAGGGTGACAATGCCTACAAGTCCTCCCTCGACAAGGTATTCGCCGCCGGCGACATGCGCCGCGGCCAGTCGCTGGTCGTCTGGGCCATCCGCGAGGGGCGGCAATGCGCGCGGGCGATTGATGAGTTTCTGATGGGGTCTTCCGAGCTTACCCAGGTAATCAATTGGCATTGTTATTTTTTTACGCCGTTTGATGTTTCGGTTTCGCCCTGTCGGGCTAGGTGCTCTTTCTTTGCTGCGCTTGTTTGTTGGGGCGCCTTGCAGGCGCGGTTGTTTTTGGATGCGGGCTCTCGCGCCCGCTCGGCGAGGTACTTTCTCTTGCTTGCCCAAGAGAAAGTACCCAAAGAGAAAGGCACCCGGAGCACTCACCGGCTACGCCGGTCCCCTGCGTTCCTCGCCAATCCGGGGGCCGCGCACAACTCGCAATCTCGCTGCGCTCGAAAGCTCAGACAGGGTGCGCGGCTATTCCCCGGATTGGCTGCGGTACTCGGTGAGTGCTACGGGTGGGTAAATCTACCCCCAATCCGTGAGTATGTGGGAGTTGACCTACCTTCCCGTAGGCGCAGCCGAGCATCGCAGTGAAAACCGGATGAAGCATGCGCCCTGTCTGAGCTTTCGAGCGCAGCGAGATTGCGAGTTGCGCATGCGCCGGTTTTCGCGAGAAGCGCAGGGAACCCGAATACTCATTGAAAATGAGTATTCGGGCTGCACCTTCGGGCCGCCTTTCTTTTGGATACGTTTCTTTGGCGGAGCAAAGAAAAGTATCTCGCCGCGCGGGCGCGAGAGCCCGCATAAAATAAAACCAGCGCCTGCAAGGCGCTTCTACCAAATCGGCGGAGCGGAGAAAGGTGCCTCGCCCGGTCAGGGCGAAACAAAACCCAAAAAACTGAAAACTAGTTACGCAAAACACCATCCCCGCTTACAATACCCCAATGCCACCACTAAAAAATGACCGCTTCATCCGCGCGCTGCTGCGCCAGCCCGTCGACGTCACTCCCGTATGGATGATGCGCCAGGCCGGCCGCTACCTGCCGGAATACCGCAAGATTCGCAAACAGGCCGGCAGCTTCATGGACCTGTGCACCAACCCTGAACTGGCCTGCGAAGTCACCCTGCAGCCGATCGAGCGCTTTCCGCTGGACGCGGCCATCCTGTTCTCGGACATCCTCACCATTCCGGACGCCATGGGACTCGGGCTGTATTTTGCAGAAGGCGAAGGCCCGCGGTTCCACAAGCCGGTGCGCACGGCCGCCGACATCAAGGCGCTTGGCGTCCCGGATCCGGAAAACGAATTGCGTTACGTGATGGATGCCGTGCGCCTGATCCGGAAAGAGCTTAACAACCGCGTTCCGCTGATCGGTTTTTCGGGCAGTCCCTGGACGCTGTCGACCTACATGGTCGAGGGCAGTGCGTCGAAGACCTACTCGCGCGTCAAGGGCATGCTCTACAACGAACCGGCGTTAATGCATCGTTTGCTGAACATCCTGGCAGAGTCGGTGACGGCATACCTGAATGCACAGATTGCCGCCGGTGCGCAGACCGTGATGATCTTCGACACCTGGGGCGGTATCCTCACCCCCGAGGACTACGCCGAATTCTCGCTACGCTACATGCAACAGATTGTCGACGGCCTTAAGCGTGAACACGAGGGTGTGAAGGTTCCGGTCATTATGTTTACCAAGGGCGGCTGCCAGTGGCTGGAGGCGATGGCCGACACCGGTGTCGATGCACTTGGCATTGACTGGTCAACCGACCTGGCCATGGCGCGCAAGCGGGTTGGTGACCGGGTCGCGTTACAGGGCAATCTCGACCCTGCTACCCTGTATGCGGCGCCGGAAATTATTCACGAAAAGGTCGGCGCGGTATTGAAACAGTATGGCGCCGGCACCGGCCATGTATTCAACCTTGGCCATGGCATCAACCCCGACGTCAATCCGGAACACGTTGGCGCCATGATCAGTGCCGTTCACCAGCTCAGCAGGCAATACCACGACTGAGCGCCGGGCTCCTGCACAGAGGGCAGACGGTCAGCGCAGCCTGAGTACGGCGTAATCACCCAGCGCAACAAGCATTTCCGACAGCGTGGGATAGCGGACGTCAAATGCGTAATTATAGGCGCCGCCACAAACCAGCACTGGCGCATCGGCCTGCATTTCCGATTGCAGGGTCATATGGTAGGTACGCATGTACCATTGCGAGTCTCCTGCATCAGAGGCCAGTTGCAGCACCTCCGCCGCAGCCAGCAGGATCTTTTCGTCCGGACGACTGACGTAACGGTCCAGGCCACGGACCCTGTCAATCCTGTAAGTACCTGCAGGGATAGTTTGCGGCTCTTCACTGAAGTTTCGGAGTTCAAGTTCACAACGCGGCTCGAATTCGCTGGCACCGTTTAATAATTTTCCACCCTGAAAGCTGGCACGTAACCGGCCGGGCGGAATAACGATATCCGCGCGCAGAATAAATTCACTGCCGGGCAATGCGTGAAACAATGACTGCCCGGCCTCCACCTGCAGGCCGGCCCTGCAGCCTGCCAGTAACGACAGCGCGACCAGCAGCGGGAATATAAATCGCAAACCCATGTGATTCATTCTAGCAGTCCTGACCGGTGCCATCAGAAGTTATCCAGTTCAGCTCACTCAGCAATGAATCAAGCATACCCTGCGCCTGTGAAAGGTAACCACCGCCGAACATATTCAGGTGATTCAATACGTGGTACAGATTATAGAGCGTCTTGCGCACCGGGTAGCCGTCATCCAGCGGCAGCTGGTCTTCGATAGGCCGAATAGAATTCACCACTGAACCCGCCGAACAGTTCCGTCATGGCGAGGTCCGCCTCGCGGTCGCCGTAGTACACGGCGGGATCAAAGATCACCGGCTCGCCGTCCCGGCTATAGGCATAGTTCCCGCCCCACAGGTCACCGTGCAACAGCGAGGCCTGCGGGGAATAAGCTGAAAACAACTGCGGCAAGACATCCAGCAGGCGCTCCCCCTGTGACTGCAGGCGACCGCCATGCCCGTGGCCGGCCGCCAGTTCGAGCTGAAACTGCAGGCGCTGCTGCCGCCAGAAATCAACCCAGTCATCCGTCTCGGTATTGACCTGCAGTGTCGCACCAATGGTGTTGTTCCTGGACCAGCCAAAGCGGTCACGCGTCACCCGGTGCAGGTTCGCCAGTCCGTCGGCCAGTGCTGCAGGATCACCCTGCCCGCCCAGTTGCAGGTCTTCCATCACCAGGTAGGCCGTATCGCCGTCATCACCCCGGCAGACTGGCACGGGCACCCGCAGGGTTTTGCTGCGCGCCAGTTCCAGCAGACCCTCGGCCTCGGCCGCGAACATCTCCAGCCTGCTCGCGCTGTTGAGCTTGACGAAATAGCCCGTATCGCCGTAGCGCACCCGCACGGCCCGGTTGATGCAGCCGCCACCGACCGAACCCTGCTGATCCAGCGAGGCCCTTGCGCCGGTCGTGTTTTCTATATCGGCCTGGATGGTTTTCCAGATTGTCATATTCTGATTTTCCACAAAGGACACGACATCGCCCTAGCCCGACAACCGCAACAGGCGCGCTTGCGTCATTCGGCCGAGTCCCAGCCGGTCGCAGACGCTTGCAAGCTCATCGGCACGGACGCTGCGGCGCAACACATGCTGCGCATCGCCCTGTATATCAGCATCCGTCACGATGCCGGTCAGGCGGCGCGCCAGCAGGGCGGCCTCTTTATGCTCCAGCAGCAGGCGCTGCACCCGCGCGGCGCCGCGTATTTCGAGATCGGCAACCGCGTCGATGCGCTCGTATATCTCCTGCAGCGAACTGAACTGCGCCAGCAGTGCTGCTGCCGTCTTTGCGCCGATGCCGGGGACACCCGGTATGTTGTCGACGCTGTCACCCGCCAGCGCCAGCCAGTCGGCTACCTGGCCGGCATGCACGCCGAGCCAGTCGTGCACGCCTGCATAGCCGTGTTTACGGTTGCGCGCAAAGTCCCATAATATATCGCCTTCTTCAAGCAACTGCGCCAGGTCCTTGTCGGCGCTCAGTATCACGACCGAGAATCCCTGTTCACGCAGGCGCTGTGCCAGCGTTCCGATCAGGTCATCGGCCTCGTAGTGCTCACTGGAATAATCCGCCAGCCCCAGCGTCTGTACCAGCGAGCGGCAAAAGCCGAACTGCAGGCTGAGTTCTTCGGGCGGTGACTCCCGGTTGGCCTTGTAGCCTGAATAGATTTCATTGCGGAAAGATGTCGTCAGGCTCTCGTCAAAGGCCACCGCAACATGCTCCGGCCTTGCCTTTTCCAGGAACTCGGCAAGAAACCCGGCAAAACCGTGCAGCGCATTGATCAGCTGTCCGTCATTATTGGTGAGGGTATCCGGAACCGAATAGTACGCGCGGAATATATAGATACTGGCGTCGATCAAATAGACGCAGCGCTTGTTGTCGGCCACTTGATTTACTGACCGGGTGCACTCTTTCCGGCAGTGCGCGCGAGACGCCGGCGCAGCGGGCTGCTGCGCGGGAAATGTGCGCGCAGGAATTCCATCTGGTCTGCCAGCACACGGCGGCCCTGCAGATAAATGTACTCGGCATGGGTCGGCACGAACGGCACAGCCAGCAGTTGCATCCCGGCTTGCTCCGGGGTGTGCCCGGCCTTGTGATTGTTACAACGCCGGCAGGCTGTCACCACATTGCCCCAGACATCCAGCCCGCCCCGGGAAATCGGCGTGACATGGTCACGCGACAAGTCGCGCGTGGGAAAAGCAACACCGCAGTAAAGACAGACACGCGAATCGCGCCTGAACAGTGCCGGGTTGTTAAGGGGGGGAACGTAACGCTCACCCAGTTTGGTCAGCGCATGATTGTGCCCGTGGGTAGCGATAATGGAATTGACTTCGATGATGCTCTGCCGGCCCGTCAGGGCGCAGATACCTCCGTGCACCCGGTAAAGCAGGCTGCCGCAGCTATAGGCCACCTGCTCGAGGTGATAGAGACGCACTGCATCCTGGTAGCCCACCCATTCGAGCGGCATCCCTGAAATGTCCGTTCTCAATACCTGGTGATTCAAATCCATCATTGCCACTCTCGTGGGTTCGCCGGCTCACTGGAATGACCGGTAACCCGCTAAATGCAACACTACAACAGCACTACTGCAATGCTTCATAGATTATCACGCCCGGAAAACACACACCAGAAGGGGCCGCTGCCCGCCTCTGCCAGCGCTCAACCACGCCAATACAGCATGATTCCCCGATCGATACCAACCATCGGTATCGGGCACTGCCGGCATGCGCACAAGCCGTTTGAATTAATCTTCAGATGTATTGTATTCCTCTATTAATGCCTGCTAACATCGCGCCTTGCTGGACGGGTAAGCACGCGCGCCAACACCCCGTTTACCTGTTAAAAATCAACTTATTCATGTTACTTGCCCCGGGCTAACAGCACGACAAGTCGCATCCGGAGGTCCTTATGCCGATATGCGTTGCCGTGCCCAGAGAAACCCGACCCGGTGAACACCGGGTTGCGCTGGTCCCCCAGATCGTCGAGCGACTCGCTGCACCCGGTATCGAGGTCCTGCTGGAGGCCGGCGCCGGTGAGGGTGCCTTCTTTCAGGACACAGACTATGCCTCGGCCAAAATCATTGCAGACCGGGCTGAGCTGTTAGGCAAGGCCGACATTGTCCTCAGTGTCCAGCCGCTGGCAAACGAGGATATCGCCCTGCTGCGCGAAGGCAGCATCGTCCTCGGCTTCCTGCTGCCACACGAATCAACGGAGCGCATCGCCCTGCTGCGCGAGCGCAACATCACCAGTTTCGCCATGGAGCTGATTCCGCGCATCTCCCGCGCACAAAACATGGATGCGCTGTCGTCGCAGGCGTCGATTGCCGGTTACAAGGCGGCTCTGATGGCCGCCAGCCGCAGTGCGCGTTTCTTCCCCATGTTGACCACCGCCGCAGGCACCATCCGCCCGTCGAAGGTACTGATAATCGGTGTCGGCGTTGCCGGCCTGCAGGCGATCGCCACGGCAAGACGCCTCGGCGCCATTGTCGAGGCCTACGATGTCCGCCCCGAAACCCGTGAACAGGTGGAGTCATTAGGCGCAAAGTTCGTCGAGATCGATGTCAAGGCCGAGGGCAGCGGCGGCTATGCCCGCGAACTCACGGACGAGGAAAAACAGCAGCAGGTCGCCGTACTCGCCAAACATGTTGCCGCGGCCGATGTCGTCATTTCCACGGCTGCCGTGCCGGGCAGGCCGGCGCCGCGCATCATCGACGCGGCCATGGTCGATGCCATGAAGGCGGGTGCCGTCATTATTGACCTGGCCGCGGAAAGTGGCGGCAATTGCGAACTGACAAAACCCGGTGAATGCATTACCCATAACCGTGTAATCATCGACGGCCCGCTGAATGTACCGGCCCTGCTGGCGGTGCATGCCAGTGAAATGTATGCAAAAAACCTGTCCAACTTCCTGGATCTGCTGATCAAGGAAGGCAAGGCTCGAACCGGACTGGGATGACGAGATCTTCTCGGCCAGTGTTGTCACCCACGGCGGCGAAATCCGCCATGAACAGACCCGGAAACGGCTGGAGGAGGCCTCATGATCGAAGGCATCACCGCACTTTATATCTTCATGCTGGCCGCTTTCACCGGCTACGAGGTGATTGGCCGCGTACCGGTCATCCTGCATACCCCGCTGATGTCCGGTTCGAACTTCATCCACGGCATCGTGCTGGTCGGTTCCATGGTCGCGATGGGGCATGCCCACGGCACGCTTGAACTGGTCATCGGTTTCGTCGGGGTCATGCTCGCCGCCGGCAACGCCGTGGGTGGCTACGTGGTCACGGAGCGCATGCTCGAGATGTTCAAGAGCAGCAAGGGGAAAAACTGATGGAGAACATTATCGATAACATTATCGAAATCAGTTACTTCATCGCGGCCATCCTGTTTATCGTCGGCCTGCGGCGCATGAGTTCGCCGGTCACGGCGCGCGGCGGCATCGTCTGGGCCGGTGTCGGCATGCTGGTCGCCACGCTGATCACCTTCTTCTACCCGGGCATGGAGAACTACCTGCTGATGACCGTCGCCATCGCCATCGGCGGCGGACTGGCCTTCTGGTCCGGCAAGAAGGTCGCCATGACCGACATGCCGCAAATGATTGCACTCTATAACGGCATGGGTGGTGGCGCCGCCGGCACCATTGCCGCAATGGAACTGCTGGGCGGCGAGTTTCACTCCACCACCTTCCTGACCCTGGCAATACTCGGCGGCCTGATCGGCTCGATCTCCTTCTCGGGATCGCTGATTGCCTTTGCCAAGCTGCAGGGCTGGATGAACCGACCAGTACGCTTTCCGGGCCAGCAAATCTTCAACATCGGCGTATTTGTCGGCGCCGTCGCCCTTGGCGGGATACTGCTCTTCGGCGCTGATTTTTCCGGCACGGTCATCCTTGCCTTTTTCGTGCTGGCCCTGGCCTACGGCATCTTCATGGCCCTGCCGATCGGCGGCGCCGACATGCCGGTGGTCATCTCCCTGTTCAACGCCCTGACCGGGCTGGCCGTGGCCTTCGAGGGCTTCGTGCTCGGCAATGCCGCCATGATCATTGCCGGCACGGTGGTGGGTTCCGCCGGCACCCTGCTGACCCAGTTGATGGCCCGCGCCATGAACCGCTCGATCGGCAACGTATTGTTCAGCTCCTTCGGCGCCGGCGGCGATGGTGCGGGAAGAAGCGGTGGAAGGCAGCATGAAGCCGATTGAAGCCGCGGATGCCGGCATCATGATGGCCTACGCCAAGAAGGTCATCATCATTCCCGGCTACGGCATGGCCGTCGCCCAGGCGCAGCACAAGATCAAGGAACTCATGGAACAGTTGCTCTCGCGCGGCGTCGATGTGAAATTTGCCATCCACCCGGTGGCCGGGCGCATGCCGGGGCACATGAACGTGCTGCTGGCGGAAGCGGACGTGCCGTATGACCGTCTCTACGACCTCGACGAGATCAATGCCGAATTTGCCCAGGCCGATGTGGCACTGGTGATCGGCGCCAACGACGTGGTCAATCCCTCGGCCCGCAGCAACCCCGAGAGCCCGATCTACGGCATGCCGATCCTCAATGCCGACTACGCGGACAATGTCATCGTCATCAAGCGCGGCCAGGGCAAGGGCTTCTCGGGCGTCGAAAACGCCCTGTTCTTCGCCGATAACACCCGCATGCTCTACGGCGACGGCCAGGCGATGGCAGGTGAACTGATCCACGCCATCAAGGCGCTTTAAACCGCGGGCGGGGCAGCGTCCGAACGCTTGAAAAGGCGCTGGCCCGGGGCATGATCACAGGGTCACTCACTGGCTCTCACCTCGTCGAAAAACCTGCTGCGCTCCCACGACTGATCATGATTTCATCTCCAGTTTATTGATCCGTTATTTGGCAGCCTTTCGGACCACGCCCTGAACGCCGGTCCAAGCGCCTGGCGGCGAATGCTTGACACGGTTTGCGAGCCTGCGGTGCTATCATGCATGAGCCTGAAATCCGTGGTCCAAAACAGGGCAAAAATGCGGCGTTTAATAACTTTAACCAGTAAAAACAGGGGTTGCAGAGGCAAGCTTGACCGGCTCCAGGCAGACACGCTTATTCACAGTCAAGGGGATGCGATGTTTTCGCGCAACAAACCGGCCAACAATAGTATATAAGAAACTTATAATTAACTGTTAGTTATTGTTTTTAAATGGAATTTTTCCAAGGGATAAAATGTGTTCAATTTAACGCTCATGCTGGAAAAATAGGCATAAAAAACACGATAACGGCATTCATCCACAGAGTTATCCACAGAGTTTGTGGATAAAAAAGCGGCCCCAGTCAGATGAAGGAGTTAGCTTCACTTGGTAACAAAGACTCTCAGCCATGCACCCTAAATTCAACCCTTTTCGGGGCAATACGGAACGTCTCGATGGCAACCGATAAACGCGTGCTGCGTGTCGCCGTTGCTTCACCCTTATATCGCGAATTTGACTACCTGCCGCCCGCCGACACGGCGCTTGCCAGCCTGCAACCCGGCATGCGCCTGCGCGTTCCGTTTGGTCGCCGCTCGACCATTGGCGTGCTTATCGATCTGCCCGCAGACAGCGATGTCGACCCGAAAAAACTCAAGGCCGCACTTGAGGTTCTTGATTCGGAACCGGTCATCAGTGGCGAGATTCTTGAAATGGTTCAATGGGCCAGCGCCTATTACCAGTACCCGATCGGCGAGGCGCTGGCGGCAGCGTTGCCGGTATTATTGCGCGAGGGGCAGGCGCCGATTGCTGTCGCCAGCACCGTCTGGCGATTGACGGAGGCCGGCCGGCGAATCGACCCCGACGACCTGAAGCGCGCGCGGCGCCAGGCCAGTGTACTGGCCGAACTCCACCGGCACCCGCAGGGAATGGAGCGCGCGGCACTGGATGCCCCGGCCAGTGTATTGCACGCCCTGGCCGACAAGGGCTGGATTGAAAGCTTTCAACAGGCGCCAGCTGAACCGACTCAGTCCACTGCCACGGCAGCACCTTGCTCGCCCGGCCACTCACTGAACCCGGCGCAACAGCATGCCGTTGACGAGGTGCTGGAACACCTGGACCATTTTCAGGGTTTTCTGCTGGAAGGCGTCACCGGCAGCGGCAAGACCGAGGTCTATATACAGCTCATCGAGCAGGTACTCGCGCGCGGCCGGCAGGCACTGCTGCTGGTGCCTGAAATCGGCCTGACCCCGCAACTGGTGAAACGTTTCCAGTCACGTTTCGCGGTACCCCTTGCCGTGCTGCACTCCGGGCTCGGCAAGCGCGAACGCCTCGATGCCTGGCAGCGCGCACGCAGCGGCCTCGCACCTATCGTCATCGGCACCCGTTCGGCGATCTTCACGCCGCTGGCGCGGCCCGGGCTGCTGATTGTTGATGAAGAGCACGACCCGTCATTGAAGCAGCAGGAAGGCTTCCGCTACTCGGCACGCGACCTGGCCGTGTGGCGGGCACGCCGCCTGAATATCCCCGTCCTGCTCGGCACGGCCACCCCCTCGCTGGAGAGCCTGTATAACGTTGAACAACAGCGCTATCGGCGTCTGCCACTGCCGGAGCGCACCGGGGTCGCGTGCATGCCGGAGTACGCCATAGTCGATGTCCGTGAACAGGCACTGGAAGATGGCCTCTCCGCTGACCTGCTTGCGCGGATCCGGGTCCACCTGGATGCAGGGGGACAGGTACTGCTGTTTCTGAACCGGCGCGGCTATGCGCCCACCTTCATGTGTTACGGCTGTGGCTGGATTGCAGACTGCCGGCGCTGCGACGCACATCTCACCTGGCACCGGCGCGACAACCGGCTGCATTGTCACCATTGCGGCAGCCAGCGCCCGCTCGACAGCCACTGCCCGGAATGCAAGGGCCGCGACCTGCACCCGCAGGGTCAGGGCACCGAGCGCGTCGAGCAGGCACTGGGCGAACATTTTCCGGGCGTGGAACTGCTGCGCATCGACCGCGACACCACCCGCCGCAAGGGCGAACTCGACAAACTGCTGGAGCAGGCGCGCAGTGGCCATGGACGGCTGTTGCTTGGCACACAAATGCTTGCCAAGGGCCATCATTTCCCCAATGTCACCCTGGTTGGCATCCTCGATGCCGATCATGGTCTGTTCAGCACCGATTTCCGCGCCAGCGAACGCATGGCGCAGCTGATCGTCCAGGTCGCCGGGCGCGCAGGCCGCCATGACCGCCCGGGGCACGTCGTCATCCAGACCCGGCACCCGGATCACCCGCTGCTGCAATTACTGGTCAGGCAGGGCTACCCGGCCTTTGCCCGGGCCGCACTTCTCGAGCGACATGCCGCGCGATTGCCCCCTGTAACCAGCCTCGCACTGCTGCGCGCCGAGGCCACCGCTGAGGCTCTGCCGCTGCGTTTCCTCGAATCGGTCCGCGCGCAGGTCGAGGAAGCCGGCATCGGCCGAATCGAGGTATGGGGACCGGTCGCGGCCGCCATGGAACGCCGCGCCGGGCGTTTCCGCGCCCAGTTGATGCTGCAGTCCGACAGCCGCGGTAATCTGCAGTTGCTGCTCAGCCGGCTGGTGCGCCAGCTGGAACAGGACAAACTGGCCCGCCGGGTGCGCTGGTCCGTGGACGTTGATCCGGCGGATACCTATTAGGAGTTTATCGCGGATGAGATCCGTTCAGAAGTGTATCAGAAGTGAGAAGTGAGAAGTGAGAAGTGAGAAGTGAGAAGTGAATTGTGTAGCCCGGGTGGAGGGCAGCGCAATCCGGGAAAGGCATTTTATCGAACCCTCCTGGATCCGGCACTGTCGGTTGCAACTGGAGCGTTGGGCGGGATAATAGGCAGCCCTCAGAAAGCAGACAAACATGCATACAGATAACCTTCCCGCAACCGATCAGACAAACTAATTGAAACAGCACCTCACACAAGTACTCGCCGACGCCGTTGCCAGGCTGCAGGCCAGCGGCGACCTGCCGGCGGAGATCGTGCCGAACGTCACGGTCGAGCGAACCCGCGACCGTGCGCACGGTGATTTCGCCAGCAACCTGGCCATGACCCTGGCAAAGCCGGCACGCAGCAAGCCACGTGAACTGGCTGAGAAGATTGTTGCCCTCATCGAAACCGGCGAGCGCATTAAAAAAGTGGAAATCGCGGGGCCGGGGTTTATCAATTTTTACCTGGGCGCGGATGCCTGGCACAGTGTCATCGGCGATATCCTTGAGCAGGGCAACCGCTTTGGCCTCAGCCACTACGGTGACGGCCAGCGCGTCCAGGTAGAGTTTGTCTCCGCCAACCCCACCGGGCCGCTGCATGTGGGTCATGGACGCGGGGCCGCCTATGGCGCCGCCGTCGCCGACCTGCTGGAGGCGGTTGGCTATAAAGTCCACCGCGAGTACTACGTCAACGATGCCGGCCGGCAGATGGATATCCTCGCCGCCAGTGTCTACCTGCGTTACCTCGAACTCTGCGGGGAAGAAATACCGTTCCCGGCCAATGGCTACCAGGGTGACTATGTCTGGGATATCGGCGCCACGCTGCACCGTGAACACGGCGAGCGCTTCAGGCATCCGGTCAATGACGTATTCAGCGGCGTGCCGCCGGACGAACCGGCAGGTGGTGACAAGGAAACACATATCGACGCCGTCATTGCGCGCGCCCGGTCACTGCTGGGTGCAGAAGACTACAGGAAAGTCTTTGACGAGGGACTCAATGCCATCCTGCACAACATCCGCCAGGACCTGAAGGAATTCGGTGTGGTCTACGACGACTGGTTCCCGGAACGTTCTCTGACGGAATCCGGGGCCGTGAAAAAGAGTATTGAACGGCTGCAACAGAGTGGCCACGTCTATGAAAAAGGCGGCGCACTCTGGTTTCGTTCCACCGGTTTCGGTGATGAGAAAGACCGCGTGCTGGTACGCGACAATGGCCAGAGCACCTACTTCGCCTCTGATATTGCCTACCATGCCAACAAGCTGGAACGCGGTTACGACCGTGTCATCGATGTCTGGGGTGCGGACCACCATGGCTATATCCCGCGCGTAAAGGCGGCGTTGCAGGCACTCGGGGATGATCCGGGGCGGCTCGATGTACTGCTGGTACAGTTCGCCGTGCTCTATCGCAATGGTGAGAAGGCTCAGATGTCGACGCGTTCCGGCGAATTTGTCACCCTGCGTGAACTTCGCAACGAGGTCGGTAATGATGCAGCACGATTTTTCTACGTGATGCGCAAATGCGAACAGCATATGGACTTCGACCTGGATCTCGCCAAGTCCCGGTCCAACGAAAACCCGGTTTATTACATCCAGTATGCGCACGCGCGCGTCATGAGCGTCATGCGGCAATTGCAGGAAAAGCAGCTCGACCGGGACCGGGCGGCCGGCAATGCCGGGCTTTCTTTACTGTCCGAGGAACATGAGCAGGAACTCATGATCAGGCTGTCACGCTACCCGGAAGTACTGGAATCTGCCGCCGTTAATCACGAACCGCACCAGCTGACCCACTACCTGCGTGAGCTGGCCAACGATTTCCATACCTACTACAACGCACACACCTTCCTGGTTGAAGACAGCGCGCTGCGCAATGCGCGGCTTAACCTGATCGAGGCAACACGCCAGGTGATAGCCAACGGCCTCGGGCTGCTGGGTGTGTCGGCCCCGGATGCGATGTAATGCCAAGAGACTACAAACACCGGGCGCAGAGAAGGAAAAAGCGCAAGCCCGTCTCGCCCTGGTTAACCCTCCTTGCCGGGCTGAGTACTGGACTGTTTGTGGCCTTCCTGGTCTATATAAAAATGCAGCCGGCCGGTCAGCACCCGGTTGCGGCAGGCATGCAGACCCCTGCACCGGAGGTAACACGTCAGACTGCACTCGAGCCACGCAAGGAAAAACAGGCGGTCATCCCGCCACCGCCAAAACCGCGTTTTGACTTTTATACCCTGTTACCGGAGATGGAAGTCGTGATCCCGGAGCAGGAAATCCAGGGCAAGACCGAGGCGGGCATCAAGCAGGTTGAACAACCCGGCACCTACTATCTGCAGGTGGGTTCATTCCGCAGCCGGGAACAGGCCGACCGCTTCAAGGCCGAACTGATACTGCTGGGTCTTGAGACAAGCATCCAGACAGTCACCATCAATAACACCGACACCTATCACCGCGTGCGCGTCGGCCCCTATCAACAGCTTGATATGCTCAACAAGACACGCCTGTTGCTCAATAAACAGGGCGTTGACAGTACACTTATCAGGATCGCGGAATAAATCTGCCGGAAACAGCCTACAGGGTGATCACCTGGTCTGGCATATTCCCTGAAAGGGCTTCGTACAGGTTCGGAAAGCAACCGATCACGGCACCGTCGACCAGCTTGCCATCGATCTCGCGTTCGTAGCAACACTTGTCGCAGCCCATCAACAACATGCCTTTTTCACTGGCGACCTTTGCCAGACGCTCCCCCAGCGGGTTGTCCTTTACCAGCACATAGGTGTTGTCTTCAAAGAAAAACATGCCCACCACGTCAACGCCATGCGCATCCGCTTCAAGCTGCGGGAGGATCATCTGGCCAAGCTTGTAGGACACCGTGTGCCCCTGGCTGGAAAATATATAAGCAACCTTCATAACAACCCCCTGAATCTGGATTGAAGAAATACCTTCAATACTGCTGTCGGTACAGCGCAAATGAACGAGGCAAGCTGGCACTGGCCCCTGTGGCAGCTTGCATGAATACAAATGATGAAAAAAACGACATCGACCCGGGAAGGTGAAATACAGTCGTTGATCACCCGGAACTCACGTGCCCCGATCAGGCCGGCACGTGTTCCACGACCGGGATTTTTCCTGCAGGTGAGCAATCCCTGCAGGATGTCACCTAGAAGTCTTCGAACCTCTCATCTATCGGGCGCCGATACTTCGGATCCTGCTCCCTCATCGCCCTCTTTTGCTCGCGCTCTTCCCGGCGGCGATCACGTTCGGCCTTTCTTTCGGCCTTGCGCTGCTCGCGTGCGGCCTTCTTTTCCGCCTTGAGCTGCTCGCGTTCGGCCTTCTTCTCCGCCTTGAGCTGCTCGCGTTCGGCCTTCTTTTCCGCCTTGAGCTGCTCGCGTTCGGCCTTCTTTTCCGCCTTGAGCTGCTCGCGTTCGGCCTTCTTTTCCGCCTTGAGCTGCTCGCGTTCGGCCTTCTTTTCCGCCTTGAGCTGCTCGCGTGCGGCCTTCTTTTCTGCCTTCATGTCGGCCTTGTATTGTTTTTGTTCTTCCTTTGTCATCTCGGAGTATTGCACTGTATCCTGTTCGTTCTCCATGGCTGCGGCAGCCTCGACCATGGCGCCCTGCTCCTGCACAACCGGGTCAGGGTTTTTATTGCTGCTGCCCTCTTCGGCCAGCACCGCTTGCGCACCCATTGCCAGGGGTAACAGCAGAATCGAAACAATACCCTTTGCGACAGCTTTCATAATGTTCTCCATTAGTCTCATGACAAAATATTCATAAATCCGGCCCCTGAAGGACAGGAACTTCCCGGACTGCGCCGGGTCATCACTCATGTAACCATCAGGTTTACAGGGGGAATAACCACCCTGAACGCAAGCGATTGTAGCACTCTTTAGCCGATATCTGCGCCACCTTTTCACGTGCCGCAGGAATATAATCCACCGCTACAGCTCACTCGGCAGGCTACTCAAAAGCGCCCTGACAAGGACGTGCGTGACACACAGGCCTGCACCTTTCAGGTCGGAATTATGCCCTGTTACAGCGCAGAATGAAGCCTGGCGGGTGGCATTTACAGCAGCATTGTCAGTGCGGTTCACTCGTCAGGCTCACGATGCGTGCCGTAACAAACATGGTCAGCAGCACGGATGCCGCAAAGGCATACAGGCCGTAACGCATTTCTACATTGGCGATCGCTCCCAGCTTCACCAGGACCACCAGCACCGCCACCACAAACACATCGAGCATCGACCACTTCCCGTACAGGTGCATCCAGTGCAACAGGCGCTTCGTCTGCTCCCGCATCGTGGAATTCTGACTGACCAGCCGGTAAAGAACGCCGAGCTTCAGGACCGGCAACAGCACACTGAAACAGCTTATCAGCAGGAACAGGAAGAACTGGCCTTCACTGAACAGCGCCAGCACCCCTGATAGCACTGAAAATGTATTCTGAACAAGAATAAACTTGTTCAATGTCGCTATCGGCGCAACCAGTCCCACGGCCAGCATGATCGCTGCCAGTCCGATCAGGTAGCGGAGTTGCCGCGCTTTTTTCGGGTAGGCCTCCGTTATTATTATTTCGTCATATTCCAGGGTGCGTGCCTCTTGACGGCTTGTTATGAACTATTTGCATACCTGGTCAATAACCTGTCCAGGTTGTTTGCAAAGGCCTGGCGATCACTCTGGCTCAGCGTCGGCGGGCCACCCGTGTTGATTCCGCTGGCTCTCAATGTGTCCATAAAATCTCTCATATTCAGGCGCGCCTTTATATTGTCAGCTGAATATAATTCACCGCGGGGATTGAGCGCATGGGCGCCTTTCTCAATCACCTCTGATGCCAGGGGAATATCCCCGGTAATAACAAGGTCACCTGCTGCAAGCCTCCTGACGATCTCGTTGTCGGCAACATCAAAACCAGGCGAGACCTGAACAAATTTAATGCAGCGTGAACGCGGTATTCGCACGGGCTGGTTGGCTACAAGCGTCAACCGGGTCCCGGTACGCTCGGCAGCTCTGAACAGGATATCCTTGATTACCGCAGGGCAGGCATCGGCATCGACCCAGATATTCACTGCATATGCCTGCCAGGGTATGCAGGGAGCAGACAGGTGGAAGCGGACATGCAAGTATACCTTGCTGGCAAGCCGTCTTAATCCTGCCCGGCGTCTTCCCAGCCGGAATGATTATCGACCCAGCGTAGACTCAACCAGTACCAGACTACAATCGGGATCATCATCGCAAGCCAGCTCCAGTCATCGATCAGGAATATTTTCGCAACCCAGATGTTGTCCGTGAATAATAATGACCAGGGAATACAATAGAGTGAAAAAACCACGCAGACCGAAATCAGCAGCAAGGCCGCCTTCCTGGTCTCGATACTGGAAAAAGCGAGAAAAACCCATATCGGCATATTGTCTTTTTTTTCCATTTCCCTACTTCCCTCCTGTTTTGCCTGGCATGGAATAAATACGCTGCCTGAATGATGACATGCTGAATACCCGGATATCCGGGGTGCAGAAAACCCGGGCGCCCATGCCACGCATCCGGCGTGTATTAATTGTTACGCCCTTTGACCATCGACAAGCCTTGCCATTACAAGCCCTGCCAGGGTCCAGGCAATTAACGAGTCGAGTATTATGACAATTACATACGCTGCTGAAAATCCGAACCAGTTCCAGTAGGGGAAATGACCCACAAAGCCGATCGTCAGGCCCACCAGGGCAACAAAACCCACCCGCTGCATGTACGCGAGGCCCGATGTATTGCGCAGCAGCAAAAGCACCAGGAACGCAGCCATCATTTGCCCCAGCAAGGCCTGCCCCATCAGTTTCCCCATATTCATATCAAACCCGTCGGGCAATACATTGACAAATGCGCCGGTCTCTCCAGCCCCGCGGTCCTCTTCTGCAAAAGGCAGGTAATAAACCCCGGCCCCTGGTGCGTTTTCCCTTAACACCCGGGCAACGGTCTGTTCACTTGTAAATTCGTTGGCAACCGTGTTGTGCCAGGGCAATACGGCCCAGGAGAAGAAGCCCCAGAGGAACAATACGATGCCACTCAAAATCACGGCAAGCATATATTTTTTCATAGTCTCCTCCTTAAAGCCTCAACGGGTGTCAGGATGGCGGCCCATTCGGGCTGCCGCCTGCAGCGGAAGTCAATGTTTCGCGTGGTGGTGGCCCTGCGGTCCAATGGGTGAGAAACCCGGAAACCGCTGCCTTGCATAGGCAGCATGACAAAGCGCACAGCTTTCCACCAGGCGTGAATAGTGGAAGGCGGCCAGCTCGGGATCATGGGCTGCTGCGGCCAGGCCCAGTCTTCCTGCCCGCTGGTGAAACTCCGCATCTATCCGTTTGAAATCCGCGGGCAGCGCATGCTCCAGTTCCCTGGCCTGGGCCGGGGTAAGCTTCTTCTGCATAATGTAGCTGGCCTGAATCTTCGCACTGGTTTCCTCCATCGACTTCCAGTCCGCAGTCGCCAGGGACAAGGCTATGCCCTGCACACCTGCGGCAATTTCACGCATCTCCTCACCAAGAAGAGCCAGCAAATCCGGCGATAAACCGATACGTTGAGACGGGTCATGCGGCTCTGTCGCGGGACTCTGCACCGGGAAGGCAAAAAGGCTGCCAACAGCAATGATCATCGCCAGCATATTTTTTCCCATAGTATTCGCCCTTTAATTAATTATTTGAAAAACATCGCACCCGGTGTCGGCCACCCATGTAGAGCAGAACGGGTTGCCGAATGCCTGCCCGCTATCCCGTTCTTTCGGAAAGCAGTTCCTGCAACTCTACGGGCAATACTCTCCTGATATTACGGGTTATTGCCGCCTCATGTCTTTGCCAGATAATACCGAGGTACATAATTGCCAGGCCGATCACCGTTAACGCAATCGGGAACAGCCAGCTATCCTCAAATATAGTTGAAGCCAGGTGTTCAAAATATACCGCACATCCCAGTACCCCGAAAACGACAAATACCCGCCTGACAAGCACGGCACCGATCCCTATGAGGCCCATGTTTATACAGAAGTAAATCAGTTTGGAGAGTTCGCTGTCCGAGTGCTGCAGCGACAGACCGCACCAGAAGGCAATTACACCGAATATATATAACCAGAAGGCATAGTCTGCCGATTTTCTGGAGCGGATATCCACCCAGAAGGCAATACACAGGGTCAACAACCCAAACCACATGGAGACAAACGCACGAAATTCGTAATCGGCCTCGCCACCGGTCAACATTGCTGCCATATCCATGGACATGTACCACAGGGTTACCGCAACCGGCATGACAAGAAAAGGATAGCGGTAAACCCACGCCATAACAGCACCTGTTATCAATGTGCCGAACTCCAGGTAAATCCAGTGCCATTTTATATATTCATGGTACTCATGGTAGGTGGTTGCATCAGGCCACCATCCCATGCCCTGCTGGAACCCGTAGATGGCCAGCGGTGTAATAGCGACGACGAAGGTTGCACATATTCCAGCCGGAATGGCATGCCCCGCGCGCTGAAATTTACCAGTCAGAAAAAGCCCGATACACGCGTAGGCAATCGAGATCGATAAAATTCCCCACCCGCCAAACTCCTCCCAGCCCAGGTTCATAAACAACGTCATCGCGCCTATTGCGACCAGGCCGCCGAAGTAATAGAGAATGTTGGTGAAATTAAAAACGGGAGCCGGGTCAGGCTGGCTTTGAAGAAAGTCAAACAGGGCATCGGCCTGCTCGGCTGAAAGCAGCCCTTCTTCAGCCGCCTTGCCCAGCTGGTTCCTGGATATCTTCACAAGATCACTCCATGGTAATTACCAGCATATTTTTGATATCTAACACCTGAATCAGGCAGCATGAAACGGTAGCATCTTCGTGGGCACAACAAGCGCATCCTGACCATCCGGTGGATGCGTCTTATCTTGATGTCAGTTATCGTTTTTGACCAGACTGAAACGGGTTTTGAGTTGCAGTGTTGTATTCCGGTTCACATCTCTGAGATCCACACTAATCGTCCATATGCCTGCAGGATCATTTTTTTCACCCACGAATTTCAGAACAACCGGCGATAATCCGACTCTGTTTTCGTTACCCTGCAATCCCCCTTTCATACAGGCGACTCCCTGCTCATATACGGCAATCGTCTTGTTCGGGCGAGTCACCACGAAACTACATTGTATGTCTACATTATTGCGGTCATCCGGCTTTGGATTCATGAAGAATATCAATACAGAAAGCTCCTCCCCGTAGCGTACGGTGTTGGCCGCCATAAACTGCGGAACGCCTTCAGATGATGCAGCCCACTTTTCCTCCCAGTCTGAATCAGGCGTAACCAGGAGCATCCCCGCAAAACCATCGCTGCTTTTCCTGGACTCGGAATCGGGCCATTTGCTTTTATCAGAGCTAAACCATAATAAATCATTGGCATGGCAAAGAGGCGCCATTACAAGCAAAAAGACTAAAAGTATTTTGTTCATAATTCCTCCTGTTTTCCAACATTGCACCGTGCCGTGCTGCCACAGGTATACAGAGATACGTATTGCTTTTGATTCGCCAGCGCGACAGTGCCGATTGCCCGGAAACCCCGGTGAAAACTGCCAACGGTTTCATCGTTCATCATAACCTCCCCCTGCTCCTGCCACAAAACGCAGATTTGAGCGGTGCAGGACAGCGCATCCGGCTGCTTTCGGGTCTTCCCATCCTATAACTCCGACAATGCTCCCTTTATAACCCGAGCAGACGAATTCAAAAGAAGTGCTGCCAGGAGTGTTGCAATAATGATGTCTGGCAAGCCTGAGTTAAATGCCCAGACACCGATAGCCGCCATTATTACAGACAGGTTTGCAGCAATATCATTTCGTGAACACTCGAAAACAGAGCTCATATTGATGTCTTCATTCCGATGGTGCCAAAGCAGTAATAAACACACCCCGTTTGCTGCCAGGCCAGCAAGACTAAAGATACTCATTACTTCATAGGAAGGGAGCACTGGATTGACAAGTCTGTAGATTATCTGGGCAACAACAATGCAAGCCGCCAGGAAAATCAGGCCACCCTTGAACAGAGCAACGCGAGCCTTTGCAGTTGTGCCCTTGGAGACCGCAAACAAGCTTAATCCATATGTCAATGCATCACCCAGGTTGTCCAGGCTGTCAGATAGCAGGGCGGTTGACTTGCCATAAAACGCCGCCGCAGCTATAGCAATAAACATGAAGGCATTAATCCACAGGACCTTTACAAGCGTACTGCGCTGCTTATCGCGAAGAGCGTCAAGAGCGCAGTCATCATCACAACATGATCTCACTGATTTATCCTGAGCAATCTGAAAGTCGCCTTTGTATTGCGACTTTCAGGACATGTTTGATTATTGACTGACATTAATTCAATGGCTCAGCCTGATACTACATGGCCTAAAAGAATTTTCAAACATGACATGGAGTAAAAAACGTTTGCTCGATTGTGGTCGAGATGCAATCCGGGCCCGGCATGACAGTCTGCGCACAGGGCAATCCTGTACTCGGTGGATTCGCCGGTTTATCAACAAGGGCAGTCGCGGGGTGCACAGCCCGCTGGATAACGGTCAGGGTCGTTTCGGGCGGTCACTGCCTTTTTCAAACATTCCCCGCTTCTCCCGAAACAGTGCGGAGATGTCTTCATCACCATAGCCGGCCGCCATTAACCGGCGGTAGTGAATCAGCGTCATCTCGATCACCGGCAGGGCGACGTCGAACTGCTCGGCCAGCTGCTGGCAGATGACGAGATCCTTGTGGTGCAGTGCAACGCGAAAGCCCGGCTCGAATTTACCCGCTGTCATGCCCGGGCCGCGGTGGTCGAGAAACCAGTTGCCGGCCGCCCCGCCACCGACGACCTCGATGACCTTGTCCATGGGCAAGTCGAGTGCCTGTGCAAAGGCGAGCGCCTCGGTGACGGCCTGGTTGATGCCGGCGGCCATCACCTGGTTGACGGCCTTGGTGGACTGGCCGGCACCGACCGGCCCCATGTGAGCGACGCGCCCGGCAATTGAATCCAGTACCGGCCGGATCTTGTCAAGTACCGCGCGGTCGCCGCCGACCATCATGGCCAGCGTGCCCTGGCGCGCACCCTCGATACCGCCGGAGACCGGTGCATCGAGGAAGTCGACGCCGCTTTGCTCGAGCAGGGCCGCGGCCTGCTGTGCGGTCTCGCGGCTGACGGTGGAGGTATCCAGTACGACCTTGCCGGCACTCAAACCGGGTTTCATTGCCTCGATAATTTCGAGCACATCCGCATCGGCGGATACGGACAGGATAATGAGTTCGCACTGCTGCGCCAGTGTCGCCGGGCTGTCTGCAAGCGCCACGCCAAGTTCACCGGCAAGCCGCTGCGCCTTGTCGCTGCTGCGATTCCAGACCGTCTCGAGATAGCCGGCCCGGTTCAGGTTGCCTGCCATGGGCCCACCCATGGCTCCGAGTCCGATAATGCCGGTTTTCATAAGCGTCTGCTCCAGTGGCTGCGCATGGCGGCCTGTTTTTGCAGCGGCCGGTTCAATTCGCTGCCGTTATTTCCCGTCGCACCATTGCTTCGACATCGGCCTGTGCACGGGCTGTTGCCGCGGCGCGTTCCTCGTCCGTGAAGTCGACACGTTCGCCGTCGCTGCCGGGCCGGAAAACACGCCCGGCCTCCCTGATCCTGCGGTAATTTATTCTTGCACGACGGCAGTGCTCCGCGCGCCTTTCGCGTTCGGCCTTCAGCTCGGCGGCTTTTTGTTTTTCCGCAGCATCTTCCTCGCGGTAGGCACGCAGCAGCCGTTTTCTTTTTTCCTCGCGCGCTTTCACATGTTCATCCACCACGGGTGCCGGGCCGGGAACAAAAATGCTTGACTCTCCCCGGCAAGGCCTGTCGGTGTAATCAACCTCCCCGCCGGCAGACGTGCATTTATAGATTTCCGCCGCCACTTCCACGCTGGTGAACATGACGACAACAAAAAACATGGTGAATAGTTTCATGGCGCACCTGCAGCCGATTTGCAGTCCGGAGACCCGTTATTTTTCCCGCAACCGTTCCAGGCAAAGCCGCTGGCGCTTGTCGAACAGGTGTTTTGCGCCAATGGTAACGGCTGCCATGGTGCCCAGCCCGGTACCGGCGGTGATCAGGAACATTATAAGGATCTGGTATTTCACCGCCTCGACCGGCGCGGCACCTGCCAGTATCTGCCCGGTCATCATACCCGGCAGGCTGATAATACCGGCCGCGGCCATGGCGTTGATAATAGGGATCATGCCGCTGCGAATCGCCTGTCTTCGAATTTCCGATATCGCCTCATCCGCACGCTCGCCGAGCATCAGGCGCGCCTCTATCACGCTGCGCTGCTCCCATGCCGAGGTGGTCAGGCGGTCCATGGCAATCGAGATGCCGTTCATGGTGTTGCCCAGCAACATGCCGAGCAGGGGAATCGCATACTGTGGTTCATACCACGGCGTCTCCCCGAGAATGATGATGAGGGCAAATACGGTAACGGTAAAGGATGACAGGAACATCGAGAAGGTGCCGACCGCGTAACCCCACCAGCCCTTGAAGCGCCGTTCCTGCCGCGCCATGACCTCACGCCCGGCAACCAGCAACATGAACAGGGCCATGAGTGACACCCAGCCAAACTGCACATTCGCAAACAGGGCTTTCAGCACCAGCCCGATCAGGGTCAGCTGGATGGCGGTCCTGGCAGCGGCAATGACCAGTTGCTGGCTGATGCCGGTTTGCAGGCGCATCGACAGCAAGGCCAGTAATACCACCAGCAGCGCCGCAATGGCCAGGTCGGCAATTGTCAACGTAACCATTGCGTCCACTCCATCTCACGCTGCTGCAGGTGGCCATCCACCACTGCATAATAACGGTTTGCAACCCGCTTGACCTGCTCGCTGTCGTGGCTGACCCAGATGACCGCTGCATCGTGACTGCGGCGGTATTCCGTGATCACCGTCTCGATGCGCCGGGTATTCTCCGGGTCGAGGTTGGCCGTCGGCTCATCGAGCAGCAGCACCCGCGGCCGGTTGGAGAGCAGGCGCATCAGCGCAAGGCGTTGCCGTTCACCACTTGAAAGCCGACTGACCGGCTGGTCAAGAATGGGCGTCGACAGACCAATATGCTCAAGTGCTATGGGCACACCGTCACGAAAATGATCAATGGCGTGTGGCAGCCACCAGCAGCTCTCCGGTGGCAGCAAGGCAACCCGTGCACGCCACTCGTTCGCTGCAATCGCGTTGGCGTCGACCCCCTCGAGCAAGACCTCCCCCTCGTGCGGATCAAGATCGGCGATTGCACGCAGCAGTTGCGATTTACCGCAACCGGATGGCCCGGAGATACACAGGCAATCGCCGCTATCGACATCCAGCGACAGCGGCCCGATCGCCAGGCGTCGCAGATTCTTGATTTGCAGTAATGGGGGTGTTTTACTCACGATTCTTTATTCTATAACGGGAATCATCATGGCAGAGCCAACCATTGCACAAAAATCACCCTATGAACAGGAACTGGAAGCGGGCAGCTACTGGTGGTGCGCCTGCGGCAAGTCAAAAAACCAGCCGTTCTGTGACGGCTCGCACAAGGGAAGCGAGTTTACCCCGGTGAAATTCGAACTCACGGAAAAGACCAAAGTCTGGCTATGCGGCTGCAAGCACAGCAGTGATAAGCCGTTTTGCGACGGGACACATAATAAATTGTAGGAGCCATTGGGGGCGCCTTGCAGGCGCTGGTTTTTTTTGATGCGGGCTTTCGCTGCCCGCACGGCGAGGCACCTTTCTCCGCTCCGCCGATTTCTTTGTTGGAGCGCCTTGCAGGCGCGGTTTTATTGGATGCGGGCTCTCGCGCCCGCGCGGCGAGGTACTTTCGTGAATATACAAGGCCGCTTCGCAGCCTTGCCCAAGAGAAAGTACCCAAAGAGAAAGGCACCCGGAGCACTCACCGCTTGAACTACAAGGCCGCTCGCAGCCTTGCCCGTGCGTTCCTCGCCAATCCGGGGGCCGCGCACAACTCGCAATCTCGCTGCGCTCGAAAGCTCAGACAGGGTGCGCGGCTATTCCCCGGATTGGCTGCGGTACTCGGTGAGTGCTACGGGGAGGGTAAATCACAACTCCCTTTATGTAGGATGGGTAAGGCCGAAGGCCGTACCCATCAAAGCACCGAACCCTGATGGGTACGCTGCGCTTTACCCATCCTACCTGGCTCACCGATTGGAGTTTGATCTACCCCTCCCGTAGGCGCAGCCGAGCATCGCAGTGAAAACCGGATGAAGCATGCGCCCTGTCTGAGCTTTCGAGCGCAGCGAGATTGCGAGTTGCGCATGCGCCGGTTTTCGCGAGAAGCGCAGGGAACCCGAATACTCATTGAAAATGAGTATTCGGGCTGCACCTCCGGGTCGCCTTTCTTTTGGATACGTTTCTTTGGCGAAGCAAAGAAAAGTATCTCGCCGGCGGGCGCGAGAGCCCGCATCAAATAAAACCAGCGCCTGCAAGGCGCCCCAACAAATAGACAAAACAAAAAAAACGGGCGCCGAAGCGCCCGTCCCTATACCGGAAATAACCTGAAACTACAGGTTATAACCCGTCTCGTCGTGCAGCACGATATCAAGACCCTCGGTCTCTTCATCCCCGCTGACACGAAGACCAACGATCAAATCAACTACCTTGAGAATGACCCAGGTCAAAACACCGCAATAAACGATCGTGGCCGCAACACCCACAAACTGCACCCACACCTGGTCACCCATGGTCACGCCTTCCGCCAGGCCGACGCCGCCCATGATGGCAACAAATACACCGGCCAGCATGGTCCCGAGCACGCCGCCGACACCGTGCACCGGGAACACGTCAAGGGAATCATCGATCTTCAGCGTCCGCTTGATGAAGCTGGTCGCCGTGTAGCAGACCACGCCCGCCGTCAGGCCGATAATCAGCGCACCCATCGGGCCGACAAAACCGGATGCCGGGGTGATCGTTCCGAGACCGGCGACCATGCCGGTGACGATACCCAGCACACTCGGCTTGCCGTGGCGCACCCACTCCATGAACATCCATGCCAGTGAACCGGATGCCGCGCCGATATGCGTGACCAGCATGGCCATGCCGGCATCACCGTTCGCCGCCAGCGCACTGCCGGCGTTGAAACCGAACCAGCCGACCCAGAGCATTGCAGCACCCGCCACGGTCATGGTCATGTTGTGCGGTGGCATGGCTACCTCGCCAAAGCCCTTGCGACTGCCCAGCACCAAGGCGGCAACAATGGCCGCAACACCGGCATTGATATGCACCACCGTACCGCCGGCAAAGTCCAGCAGGCCCATATCGGCAAGCCAGCCGCCACCCCAGACCCAGTGACAGACCGGCGCATAGACAACGGTCAACCAGATAGCGGAAAACAGCAGCATGGCCGAGAACTTCATGCGCTCGGCAAAACCGCCGACGATCAGCGCCGGTGTAATAATGGCAAAAGTCATCTGGAACATCGCGAACACGCTCTCCGGAATGGTGCCGCTCATACTGTCGCGGTCGACATTCGACATGAACAGGTTGCCGAAACCACCCATCCACTGATTCATGTAGCCGCCATCACCGAAGGCCAGGTTATAGCCGTAGGCAAACCAGAGGATGGACACCATGCAGGTAATGGCAAAACACTGCATTAAAACAGAGAGCACATTCTTGCTGCGCACCAGTCCGGCATAGAACAGCGCGAGTCCCGGAATGGTCATGAACAATACCAGTGCGGTAGACGTCAGGATCCACCCCGTATCGCCACTGCTGAGTTCATCGGCCATTGCCAATGCCGGCATACTGGCCGCGAACAGGCTCAGAAGGAGGGCTGACAGCCCTTTGGGTTTGATAAAACTCATTGGAATTCTCCCCGGTTGAATAGGTTATTCGAAAATTTTTAAAGCGCCTCCGGACCCGTTTCACCGGTGCGAATCCGGATGGTCTGTTCAAGGTTCGCTACAAAGATCTTGCCGTCGCCGATCTTGCCGGTATTGGCTGCCTTGCTTATCGCCTCGATGACCTGGTCGGCCATGCTCGCCGCAATGCCGATCTCGAGTTTGACCTTGGGCAAAAAATCAACCACATACTCGGCACCGCGGTACAGCTCGGTATGCCCCTTCTGCCGCCCGAACCCCTTCACCTCCGTGACCGTGATCCCCTGCACACCGATTTCATTCAAGGCCTCGCGCACGTCCTCGAGCTTGAAGGGTTTGATAATTGCCGTAATTAATTTCATTTCTTTCCTCCGGTTATTCATGGCCCCGGCCACGTGAGGAACATCATACCAAAGGATGCAACAGGATGGTGCTGTATGCGAATCGGGGTTAATCGCGGATTAGATCCGCTCCTACAGGTAGATTCTACCGGTGTAGGAGCGGATCTAATCCGCGATTAACATGATAAAAAAAACGGGCGCCGAAGCGCCCGTTTAATACTACTAACTTCTTACTTCTTACCCGGTTTTAAAGACTACTTACCGGAACCCTGCGAACCGACAAACTCAGGGTAAGCCTCCAGGCCACATTCAGATAAGGTCGACACCTGCGTATTCCTCTTCCTCGCTGACGCGGATACCAATCACCATCTTGATAATGCCCCAGGTGATCAGGCTGGCCACCAGGGTCCAGGCAAAGATCACGCCGAGTCCGGTCAACTGTGCGACCAGGGTTGCATCCGGATTGGAGAGGACAACCGCGAGCAGCCCCCACATACCGACCACACCGTGCACCGAGATGGCACCGACCGGATCATCCAGCTTCATCTTGTCGAGGCTGATGATGGAGAACACCACGATGACACCACCGATGGCACCGATAATGGTGGCAAGCAGCGGCGTCGGCGTCAGCGGTTCGGCAGTAATGGCAACCAGGCCGGCCAGTGCGCCGTTGAGCGCCATGGTCAGATCGGTCTTGCCGAACAACATGCGTGCGGTCAGCATCGCGGCAATCACGCCACCGGCTGCTGCCATATTGGTATTCACGAATACCAGCGCGACATTGTTGGCCTCTGCGACATCGGAAATAACCAGCTCTGAACCACCGTTGAAGCCGAACCAGCCCATCCAGAGGATGAAGGTACCGAGGGTTGCCAGCGGCATGTTCGCACCTGGTATCGGGTTGATCGAACCATCGGAACGGTATTTGCCCTTACGAGCTCCGAGCAGCAGCACACCGGCAAACGCTGCCGTTGCACCACACAAATGCACCACGCCGGAACCGGCGAAGTCGAGGAAGCCGAGTGCATCCAGGCCGCCGCCGCCCCACTTCCAGTAACCCTGCAACGGGTAAATGAAACCGGTCATGACCACCGCAAAGAAAAGGAATGCCCACAGCTTCATGCGTTCCGCAACGGCACCCGAGACAATCGACATGGCGGTTGCGACGAACACAACCTGGAAGAAGAAGTCAGACAGGCCGGAATAATAGGTATCCCCGCCACTGGCCAGTACTTCAGCTGCCGTATTGTCGGTCTTTCCCAGGATGTCGCCAAAACCAGGCCACCATGCATTGACGGCCTCGCCCGGATACATAATGCTGTATCCCGCCAGCATGTACATAATGCTGGCGACGGCAAACAGGGAAATATTCTTGGTCAGAATTTCGGCCGTGTTTTTGGCACGCACCATACCTGCCTCGAGCATCGAAAAGCCTGCGGCCATCCACATTACGAGGACACCCGTCATCAAAAAGTAAAAGGTGTCCAGCGCATACTTCACTTCAGTTAATGCTTCCACTTGAATCTCCTCCGTCTATGTGATCAGAGCGCGTCCGGACCGGTTTCACCGGTACGGATACGAACAGTCTGTTCAAGACTGGAGACGAAAATCTTGCCGTCGCCGATCTTGCCGGTATTGGCTGCCTTGGAGATTGCCTCAATGACCTTGTCGACCATATCGGCGGCCACGGCGGCCTCGAGTTTTACCTTGGGCAGAAAATCGACCACGTATTCCGCACCACGATAGAGTTCCGTATGACCTTTCTGACGCCCGAAACCCTTGACCTCGGTCACGGTGATGCCCTGCACACCGATTTCCGACAATCCTTCGCGGACATCATCGAGCTTGAACGGCTTGATGATTGCTGTTACTAGCTTCATGATTGTTTACTCCTTAATATTAAAAACACCTGCCCCGAAGGGCAGGCTTTGTCATCAGATTAAAGACTTTTACCAACGGTAAATACGACCTTGCTGTCACACCAGTTAGCCGTACACTTCGATTCGGTCAGCAGTCTGAAAACTTGATGTCGGTGAGATCAGTATAAGTCAGCCCGAAATCAACACCCATCCAGCTCTTGGACACGCCGATGCTCCAGTCAGTATAGGAATCTTGAAGACCTGAGTCGCCTTTAACAAGTCAGATATACCCACATCAAAGGCATCACCGAAGTTATGGCCGACATGCGTAGAGATGCCGATGTCATACCACGGCAATGTCTGCTCGTAAGAGGTCTTTGAAGTACCAGGCACTCTGGTCCGAAAGTATGAACTGCAACTCATCGGAATAGTTAAGTGACACTGTTAACCCCATATAAGTACCAGAGACATAAACTTCGTTGGTGTTCACATTGTCGCTACTGGGATACTGGTAGCGCAGATATCCCACGTCATAGCCAAAATCATCGTACTCACCACTGTAACCGCCATACATATCAAGTTCGATCTGCGGGTCACGTCCATTATCGAAAAAACTCGAATCCACGTTTGAAGCCCAGGTGCCTACGTAAAAACCGTTATCCCACGCGTAATCCAAACCACCCTGGATGGCCATCTGGTTATCCGTTTGTGAAATACCACGGAACACGTAATCAGTGGCCAGTGTTACGTTGCCGCTGATTTCAGCAAGTGCCGCCGAAGAGGTCGCCAGCATTGCCGCTGCAAGTAAAGTTTTCTTCATCATGTCTCTATCTCCATTTAAGTTGTGGTTAAACACTGTGCAATGACAACCACTTCAACTGCGTAAAAAGGGGAAAATCACTTTACCAATAGCAGAAACCGTGCCACTTATATATTTCATATATATATTCAATAGGTTATTCTGTTATGGAGGCACAATACCTGGTGAGCCACGCACGATAACAGTGCATACAGGGCCCGCACGCCCCGCTACAGTGCACTGTTTCAGTGCAGCCGTGAGGCTGGACGCAAAACCCGCGAATCGACTATGGTGAGGGCATGTCAACCATGAAACTCATCGACGACCTTGCCCGCCAGATCAGCGCCACCATCCCCGCCGGGATGAAGGAAATGCAGGCGGACGTGAGCAAAAACATCCGCACCCTGCTGGAGGGCACCCTCGCCAAACTGGACCTGGTCACCCGGGAAGAATTCGACGCCCAGTCACGCGTCCTGGCGCGCACCCGCGAGAAACTCGAACACCTCGAAAAGACCGTCGCGGAACTGGAAGAGACACAGCGCTAATCAAGCTAAAGGAGCAAATCGCGGATTAGATCCGCTCCTACAGTGGCCAATCATTGCATCTGCCTGGTTTGCTTCGCGATTGCAATGAACCAAAACCCCGTAGGAGCGGATCTAATCCGCGATCAAATCCAGCTACGTGGATATCCCTTCCCCTACAACCATGCCGCATCCCATAACGGATAATCACCGATTCGGCCTACAAGCCCTGCGCGTAACGGATTTGCCACGATATACCGTGCAACATGAACTGCATCCTCCTCCCTGCGCAGAGCATGGTCATGGAAGCCCTGTTGCCAGACAGGTGATCCTCGACTTCTAATCAAATCATTAATCTTCCTGGCTGAATGACGTTTCACGGTCCCGACAACGCACGACAGCGAAATATCTTTTTGTATGGAGAACAGCCAGTGGATATGATCCGGCATGATCACGAATGCGAGGGTGTCAGTCCAGCCGAAACATTCAGAACGCCTGATTTCCCGCACCACCACACGACCTGCATGGAAGTTGGCAAACAGGGCCTTCCTGCCACTCGTAACCGTTGTAACCAGATAAAGCTGACCAGGCAGTGATATCCTTCCTTTGCGTAAATCACAGGCACGGTGTTTTCCAATCATGCAAACAGGAATATCACGAATCGCGCTTGAGAAGCGCTCCTACAATGACACATCCACCTGTAGGAGCGGATCTAATCCGCGATAACTAACCATTCGCGCATGATCCCATTCGCGCTGTAGGAGCGGATCTAATCCGCGATCAATCACCCGCATAAAACCATTCGCGCTGAGGAGCGGATCTAATCCGCGATCAACACCCGCATAAAAACCATTCGCGCTGTAGGAGCGGATCTAATCCGCGATGAACAACCCACCCCTGCGTAGGAGCGGATCTAATCCGCGACTAACCACCGCTTTTTCAGCATCGTCCGACAGGCCTTGTCGGTCACGGGACCTGCTTGAGGAAGACACATTCTCCTATGCTGCGTTTTTCACACCCCGGGACAGGAAATGTCACTCGCGATTGTCTACAGCCGCGCGCAAGTCGGGATGGATGCCCCGCTGGTCACCGTCGAGGTGCATTTGTCCAACGGCCTGCCGAGACTGTCGATCGTTGGACTGGCTGAAACCGCCGTCAAGGAAAGCAAGGACCGGGTACGCGGCGCCATTCTCAATTCGCATTTCGATTTCCCGGCGCGCCGCATCACGATCAACCTGGCACCGGCGGACCTGCCCAAGGAAGGCGGCCGCTATGACCTGCCGATTGCCATCGGTATTCTCGCTGCCTCCGCCCAGATCCCCGGCAACGACCTGCCGCAGTACGAATTTGCCGGGGAACTCGCCCTGTCCGCCCACCTGCGCGCGGTGCAGGGGATCTTGCCGATGGCCCTGCACACAAAAAAGGCGCAGCGTGTACTAGTCCTGCCGCTGGAAAATGCCGCCGAGGCCGGTCTTGTCAAGGGCGCCAGCCTGGTGCCTGCACACCACCTGCTCGAACTCACCCGGCACCTGAATAAAACGGCACTGATCGATTACACACCGGCAGCCCTTGTTGCGGCCGGTGCTGCCGACTTGCCCGACCTGGCCGATGTGCGCGGCCAGCATCAGGCGCGGCGCGCCCTGGAAATTGCCGCCGCCGGCGGACACAGCCTGCTGATGTCGGGGCCGCCGGGTACCGGCAAGTCCCTGCTTGCCAGCCGCCTGCCCGGTATCCTGCCGGAGATGACTGAGACGGAAGCACTGCAGGCCGCAACGATCGCATCGATCAGCCGCCAGTCCGTTGACTGCCGCACCTGGAAACGACGCGCCTTTCGCGCACCGCATCACAGCGCTTCCGCCGCCGCGCTGGTAGGTGGCGGCTCCAACCCGCAACCGGGGGAGATTTCGCTGGCCCATCACGGCGTGCTGTTTCTCGACGAACTACCGGAATTCAACCGGCAGGTACTGGAGGTGTTGCGCGAGCCGCTGGAGTCCGGGCGCATCATGATTTCGCGCGCCAGGCGGCAGACCGAATTCCCGGCACGGTTTCAACTGATTGCCGCCATGAACCCCTGCCCCTGCGGCTACCTCGGCGACAAGTCCGGGCGCTGCCATTGCACCAGCGAGCAGGTGATACGTTACCGGAACAGGGTGTCCGGCCCGCTGCTCGACCGTATCGACATGCATGTCGAGGTGCCACGCCTGTCGTTTGTCGAGATGCAGGGGCCAGAAGGTGAAACAAGCGCCGTGGTGCGTGAACGCGTAACCGGGGCGCGCAGCCTGCAACTGCAGCGCAACGACACCCTCAACAGCCAGCTGTCGCATCGGCAAATCGATGACATATGTACATTGCAAAGCCCGGACCGCTCGCTGCTGCAACGGGCCATCGAAAAACTGCAACTGTCTGCCCGCGCCTATCACCGCATCCTTAAACTGGCGCGCACCATTGCAGACATGAATGCATCGGGTGACATCTACACACAACACCTGGCCGAAGCCATCAACTACCGCAAACTGGATCGCATCCTGTAGAGCGCCTCCGGTTCAACATAAATAAGTCTCGGGGTGTATTTCAGGCATCCTGCACCGCTGCAAAACCTACAGCTCCAGCTTGTAGCCCACCCCGTAGATCGAACGAATAATTTCTTCCGCCGGCATCACCGCCTGGAGTTTGCGGCGCAGGTTCTTGACATGACTGTCAACGGTCCGGTCGGTGACGACCCGGTTATCGGTATAGATGGCATCCATCAGGCTGGCGCGTGAATAGACGCGACCCGGCTGCGACATCAACACTTCAAGCAGGCGAAACTCGACCGGGGTCAGTTCAATGGGTGTGCCGTTATAGCTGGCCGTGAACGCCTCCGGGTTGAGTGTCACGCCGAAGGTATCGGCTGCGGTTTCAGTGTTTACCTGCACACGTCGCAATACAGCCTTTACCCGGGCAACAACCTCCCGGGGGCTATAGGGCTTGCATACGTAGTCATCCGCACCCATTTCAAGCCCCAGCAGGCGATCGATCTCTTCCACCCGTGCAGTCATCATGATGACAGGTACAGTGGAAAAGCTGCGCAAATCCCGGCAAATGTCCATGCCGTTTCGGCCGGGCAGCATCAGGTCCAGCAGCACAAGGTCGGGATTGTTATGCCTGATCCACTCGATGACAGAAGTGCCTTCCATAAGGGTATCTGTACGGTAACCCGCCTGCTGCAGGTAATCCTGCAATACCTCTGCCAGCTTGGGTTCATCCTCTACGATCAGGATCAGTTCGCTTTCTTCTATTGGCATCTAGTTCACCAGTGGCAGCTGAATACTCACCCACAGGCCGCCCGCAGGTGAAGTACTGGCCTCGATACGGCCATCATGGGCATCAACAATATTCCTGCAAATCGACAGTCCCAGCCCCGCACCCCCGTTGACCCGGCTGCGTGAGTCATCAACGCGAAACAGGCGCTCGAACAGTTTCGGCAACATCTCCACGGGCACTCCCGGCAATGAATCCTGGATGTGGATGAAGACCTTGTTTTTCAGGACCTCCATGAAGATGCGCGTTTCACCCCCGGCATCTGTATAGCGCAGGCTGTTCTCCAGCAAGTTGTTAAACAGCTGTTCCAGCCGGCCTGCGTCTGCAAAAACCCGTGCAGACGCGGTCTTTCCGGCATCAAACAGCAACTCGATCCCCTTCTCGGAAAAACGTTGCTGAAAACCATCGACGACATCCCGGATAATCCCGGCGAGGTTTATTTCTTCCTTGTGATAGGAGAGCGCCCCGATATCCGAGAGCGACAGTTCATAGAGATCATCGACCAGTTTGCCAAGTGACAGTACTTCCGCATGCAGGGAGCGCAGCCGTTGCGGCCCCGGGTCGCGCACGCCATCCTGGAGTGCCTCGATCTCGCCGCGCAGTACGGCCAGTGGCGTGCGCAATTCATGGGATATGTCGGCAATCCATTGCCGGCGTGCCTTTTCATTCGCCTCCAGCGTACCTGCAAGCGTATTGAAGTCCCCCGCCAGCTGACCCAGTTCGTCGGTCGAGGTGACATCGATACGCGTAGCAAAGGCCCCGGCCGTAAGCTGGTGTGCGCCTTCTGTCAGGCGCCGAATCGGGCGCAACAGATTTCGCGTCAGCACAAAGGCCGCCAGTACGGAAACCAGGATCGCCAGCACGCCGATGATCATCAGCGTACGTTCCTGTTGTGCCCTGAACCGCGCGGCCAGTCCTTCCACGGGCAGTAATGAAGGCGCCAGCGTCAGCCAGGCGACGGCCTGTCCGCCTGCATCAATCGGCAGCCAGATATGGTTCTGCGCAGGGTAATCGGAGCCGATGATCAATTGCCTGTCTGCGCTCAGCAGGCGCAGCCGTGATACCAGCCCGCTCGGGTCCGTGAGCAAGGGCGGGCGGCCGCCGTTGACGGTGCTCGGGTCCATCGCGGCCCGGCATGGCAGCATCGGGACGATCGTCGGGTGGTGGACGCCCCGGCGGATGATGCCGGCCCGGGCGGAAGCCACCAGGCGGCGTGTCGGGCCCACCCATAAACCTGCCGGGTTCCCTGTCCGGGAAATTCATCGGCCGGCCACCCCGCGAGACACCCGGCAGTGACTGCAGCAGCAGGTCATGCCATTGACGCATGTCAGACTGTAACGATTCGAATTCACCGCCGCGTTCGTGCCAGGACGCCAGTGACTGCAGCAGCGGTGACAGCTGTACGGCTTCGGCCTGGTTGAGGTAATCACTGAAGCCGCGCTCGAAGGTATCGCGCAGGTACAGCGCCAGCACAGTGATGATGACGGCATTGGTCAGCAGGATGGCCAGCAGCAGTTTGGAGGTGATGCGCAGCTTCATGTCATGCCCAGTGTAACCGCAATACCGGCATCCCTGTCAGGCGGTTATGACCGTCTGACGGGGATCTTCACACTTTCTCCACAGTTTCTCCATCGCCGCTGTCATTTTGCCCGCTAGCCTGTAGCCATCAACAACTCACCACAAAGGAGAACATCATGAATACACGTCTCATCACCCGTACAGGGTTTCTGCTGGCCGGACTGGCCCTGTTGAGTTCACCCGCGATGGCCTGCGCCGAACGTCGTGGACCACCACCCGAAGCACTGGAGGCCTGTGCAAGCGCGGGCACCGGCGAGCAATGCAGCTTTGAAGGCCGCCGCGGCACCGTCACCGGCACCTGCGAGAACCGCCGCGACGAAATGGTGTGCGTGCCGGAGCACATGCGCCATTCGAAACGACGTGATACCGGCCCCGGGTCGGACGAATAAATCTCAACCCCGGCGATATCGCAGAGCTGGTTGCATTTTTGCAGACACTTTCCGACGGACACAACCTGCAGGAGATAACGATGAACCATACTGGTTATTTTACAAAACTGAATATTGCAATTTGCCTCGCTTTATCCACGCAGCTCATCAACGCGGAGGACAGAAGGCAACCGGCTGAATTATTGCAGGACGCGGACGCACGAACGCAAACTCCCGGCGTATCACCGATCCGACGTATTCAACGACCGCCTGTTCGCCCCGAGAATCGCGCGCTCGATCCCGCTTTCCGCAGCTTCGATGGCAGTGATAACAACCTGCAGGATCCGCGCATGGGCGCAGCCGGATCCATGCTGGAACGCATCGTGCCGCCGGATTATGCCGATGAAATATCATTGCTTGCCGGTCATAACAGGCCGGGGCCGCGTGAGGTCAGCAATGCAGTCAGTGCCCAGGCAGAGACCCGCCCGAATACGGCCGGCTACACCGACTTTCTCTGGCAATGGGGACAGTTTGTTGACCACGACATCGATCTGACCGACGGTGCTGACCCCGTCGAGCCGGCAGATATCTCCATACCGGCCGGTGATGCCTGGTTTGACCCCGGCAGTACCGGCACAGTCACGATGTCATTTAACCGTTCGCTCTATGATGCAAAAACAGGCAACGATGCCGGCAATCCACGTCAACAGGTAAATGAAATCACTGCCTGGATCGATGCATCCAATGTCTACGGGTCGGATGCCGAGCGCGCCATGGCCTTGCGTATGCTGGATGGCACCGGGAGACTGAAAACCGGCGCGGGAAATTTATTACCCTTCAATACGCAAGGCTTGTCAATGCCGGCGGCGACAGCGACAGCCTGTTCGTTGCCGGTGATGTACGCGCCAATGAACAGCTCGGCCTGACCGTGATGCATACGCTGTTTGTGCGCGAGCACAATCGACTCGCCAGACTGGTTGCACGTGCAAACCCGGAGCTCTCCGGCGACGGGATATACCTGCGCGCGCGCCGCCTCGTCGGCGCCGAGATGCAGCTCATTACCTACCGGGAATACCTGCCGGCCCTGCTGGGGCCGGACGCAATACCCGCTTACACCGGCTATAAACCTTCTGTGGATGCATCGATCGCCAACCTCTTTTCCACCGGCCCATACCGCTATGGCCATAGTGCACTCAGCCCGACCCTGTACCGACTGGATGCACAGGGTAATGAAATCCCGGAAGGAAACCTCGCGCTGCGTGATGCCTTCTTTGCCCCGCACCGGCTTGTGGATGAAGGCGGTATCGAACCGCTGCTGCGCGGACTCGCAAACCAGGTCTGCCAGAACATCGATCCATTTGTGATCGATGATGTGCGCAACTTCCTGTTTGGCGAACCCGGCCAGGGCGGTTTCGACCTGGTGTCGCTGAATATCCAGCGTGGCCGCGACCATGGCCTGCCTTCCTACAATGACACGCGTAGCGCCCTCGGGCTGGCAAGGGCAACTCGTTTTTCCGATATCAGTTCCAAGCCCGACATTCAGCAGCGACTGGCCGCTGTTTATCAACATGTCGATGATGTGGATGTCTGGGTTGGCGGGCTGTCGGAAGACCCTGTGCCGGGTGCGCTGGTCGGCGAACTGATAGCGCGCGTGGTCAGAAACCAGTTCATTGCGCTGCGTGATGGTGACCGTTTCTGGTACCAGCTTCGCCTGGATGATGACGAACGCAGAATGGTCGAGGGCCTGCGTCTGGCCGACATCATTCGTCTCAATACCGGTATACGCGACGAGTTACACGATAACGTGTTCCGCTACGTGCAAGCTGAACCGCGCAGAGAACGTACAGAACGGCGCAGGCCGCCACGCAGATAGTCCGACCCCTTCATGGCTCCCCCTTGCCGGGCCGGTGATTGGCCCGGCTTTTTTTATGCCCTGTAGCCCGCACCCGGGCCAGGTCAAGAACAGGATGATCCGGTTCCTGGCACCTGTTTCACGCAGGTGCCATATAAATGCTACTGCCGGCTGATATATAATTCCCCGGTTGAAAAAATCCCGATTGACCTTTTTACCGGTTTCAGAGTCTATCGTTTGTACCCTTGAAAATGGAGAATCAGGATAATGAGAATATTACCGGCGCTGCTGCTATGCCTGCTGCCCTTGAGCCTGCTGGCACAAACCCCCGAGGAGCAGGGCCTCGCCATCGCGCAGGAGGCCGACAAACGCGACACCGGTTTTGGTGATTACACCTCCGATGTAAAAATGATCCTGAGAAACAAGCAGGGACAGGAAAGCATCCGCGAAATACGCTCCAAAACCCTCGAGGTGGACGGTGACGGCGACAAGAGCATGACTATTTTCGACAAGCCCAGGGATGTCAGCGGCACCGCACTGCTGACGTTCACCCACAAGGAAGGCCCGGATGACCAGTGGCTCTACCTGCCCGCGTTAAAGCGCACCAAGCGGATTGCCTCGGACAACAAGTCGGGGCCCTTCATGGGCAGCGAGTTCGCCTACGAGGACATTGCCTCGCAGGAAGTCGAGAAGTACACCTACAAGTTCCTGCGCGATGAAACGCTTGACGGCATGGATGTATTTGTATTCGAACGCTACCCGGTTGATAAAAAGTCCGGTTATACGCGCCAGATCGTCTGGCTGGACAAGGAACACTACAAGGAACGCAAAATCGAATTCTATGACCGCAAGAACTCCCTGCTGAAGACCCTGCTGCTGACCGATTATCACCAGTACCTCGACAGGTTCTGGCGTGCCCATGACATGCACATGGAAAACCACCAGACCGGCAAGAGCACCACGCCTGCTGCAATCCAACTTCCAATACCGGACCGGGCTGACAGACCGTGACTTCGACAAGAACTCACTGAAACGCGCCCGCTAGGAGCCTGAAGCATGCGCTTTGCCACCGCCCCGGCTCTCCTGCTGCTCGGCGCACTTCACGGCCCAGGCCGGCGAGTGGAGCGGCTATGTTGCCGGAGAGTTTCTCGGCTTTGTCGAAGAACCGGCCTTTTCATCCCAGCACAGAAGCTATCTCTCCATCAGTGCGGAGCCGGAATATATTCACGAGTGGAACGACGGGGATGACCTTTTCACCTTCACCCCCTACGCCCTGCTCGACCAGCACGACAGCAACCGCAGCCATGCCGATATCCGCGAACTTTCATGGATGCACGCGGCACAGGACTGGGAACTCATCACCGGCATAAGCAAGGTGTACTGGGGCGTGATGGAAGCCGCGCACCTGGTCGACATCATCAACCAGACCGACCTGGTCGTGAACATCGACGGCGAGGACAAGCTGGGACAGCCGATGATGAACCTGTCGCTGATTCGTGACTGGGGCGTGGTCGACCTGTTTGTCCTGCCGGGATTCCGCGAGCGCACCTTCCCCTCGAAAGACGGCCGGCCGAGATTCTCGATCCCGGTCGACAATGACGTCGTCTATGAATCCGGCGCCGGCGACCTGCATACCGACCTGGCCGCCCGCTGGTCACATACCCTCGGTGAATTCGATATCGGCCTGGCGCACTTCTATGGCACCAGCCGCGAACCGCGCTTCCTGGTCCGGCCCGACGCCATCAACCCGCTGACCCTTGCCATCCGCGAGGTCACGCCCCTGTACGAAATCATCAACCAGACCAGCATCGACCTGCAGGCGATCTACGGCAGCTGGTTGCTGAAGATGGAAGCACTGACGCGCAGCGGCCAGGGCGAGCGGATCAATTCCGCGGCCGCCGGTTTTGAATACACCTTCGTCGGTGTCGGCGACACGGCGCTCGATGTCGACATCATCACCGAATATTTATATGACAGCCGCGGCGACACGATAAAACCGGCGACGGTATTATCCGGCCGGCCCTTCTCCCTGTCTGCCTTTCAAAAAGACCTGGTACTCGGCGCGCGCCTGACGCTCAACGACGCCATGAGCTCGGAACTGCTGGCCAGCGTCATCATCGACCTCGACGGCGGCGGCGAAAGCTACAACATCGAAGCCAGCCGGCGCTACGGTGACAGCTGGAAGCTGTCCCTCGAGGCACGCGGCGTCAGCGGTGCGCCCGCCAATACGACACAGGCCAGCTTTGCGGACGACACCCGGCTGCGCACTGAACTGGCGTGGTATTTCTAGCAATTAATTAACAGCAGTCACATCCGCAGGAGCGCCTTGCATACAGCGCTTCAGGATGTGCCACACCTAGAAGCGACAGATGGTCTCTCCGCCTTTTTCAATCCAGCCGTGAATCATTTTCTTCGTTGTAAAACCGCTTGAACAATTACCGTCCTTATCGATAACGATGACACCGCCGCGCCCTCTTACCTTGCGCACCAGGTATTCGATGCCGGCTTGCGTTGCCTTTTCTGCATCCATGCCTTTCATGTAGATGAAATCCGAGATGGTTTTTGAAATAACGGAACGCATGAAGTCCTCGCCGAAACCGGTAGCGGAAACGGCACAGGTCTCGTTGTCGGCATAGACGCCCGCACCGATGACAGGAGAATCTCCCACGCGGCCCATACGCTTGTTGACGATACCGCCGGTTGATGTTGCGGCGGCCAGGTTACCTTCCATGTCAATGGCGATGGCGCCAATCGTCCCGTATTTCTGGTCTTCGGTATCTTCCTCGGTATCATCATGGTCGAGCATGATCTTGTGTTTCAGCCGTGCCTGGCGAAGCTGTTCCACGCGATCGGGCGTGTAGAAATAGTCTTCAGGCACGCGTTCCATGCCGCAATGGTCGGCAAAACGCATCGCACCCTCTGAAATGAGCATGACGTGCTCGCTCATCGTCATGACCAGACGCGCAAGCTGCACAGGATTGGCAATATTATCGATGGCGGCTACTGCACCGGCGGCCAGGTCACGGCCATCCATGATCGCCGCGTCCATCTCGACCTTGCCGTTTTCATTCAGCACCGAACCGCAACCGGCATTAAAAACAGGGTCATCTTCCAGCAGTGACGCACAGGCTTCCACCGCCTGCAGCGCAGAGCCACCCAATTTCATTACGTCACGGCCATGCTCGAGGGTTCTGCGAATACTATCAAGATATCGAAATGCGGTTTTATCGTCCTTGACGTTATCGAGCGCACCCGCTCCACCATGAACCATCAGGGAATAGCTGCCGGTGTTGCTCATTGTTTGACCAGAGAATCTTCCATCACCGGCCTATTGTCACATACGATCAGAAGAAATTCCTGAAAAACATGACTCCTATAATCGCCCCAGCAATTCGCTTTCAAGCACTTCCCGGTATTCGGGTGACCCGGCCAGCAACAGGACAAGCTTGCCTTTCAGTACAGTTCCCCAGTTGACGATGACGACCCCCTCACCGGTTTTCATATCGAACTCGAGGTCCCTGATATCCAGATCGGAAAGCTTCCGGTGCCGGGTCGTGAACGTCTTCGCACTCCATTCAGGAATATCCAGTTTCTGCGCGATGACGGTCGGGTAGGATGCACCGTTGAAGCGCGGATTGCATTCAATTGCAGGAAAGCGAATGCCATCAGGCGTTTCAACGACCGCCAGGTCAAAGGCAAAGATCCCTTTCATGCCACGCTCCTTGAGCCAGAGTGCCATCGGTTCGATGGCATCCCATGGCGCATGGCTGGACGGAAAACGGTTGCCCTGGTGGGCGCATCCCTTGAGAATTTGCTCGCTCGCGGCCAGGCGTACCAGCCGGTCGTCAATGACGCGATATTGCATGTTCAGGAATACGTCCGTTTTGATTTCTTCCTGCATCTGCACAGGTACATCGTTTTTAAATTTTTTCATCGCATCGCGCAGTTCTTCACGATTGGCGCAGCGATAGATGCCGACGCCGGATACCGATATCGCCGCCTTCAGGTAACAGGGCATATTGAACGAAATGATATCCATCTCGCTGATATCGCCGACACTGTCAAAACACTGTGTCTGCGGCACATCTATCCCCAGATGTTGCGCAAGCGCCATGAAATTGTTTTTCGAATTGATGTATTCGACGGCATCCAGCCATTGTGGATCGTTCCAGGACTTTGCTTCCTCCGGCCCGAAATAAAACACGGATGGCCTGTAACCCTGGTATGCAGACAGTTGTTCCCGGCTCGAGGTCCCAGATCACATTCTCGCTGTAGCTCAGGCCAATGCGCCGGTAATGACTCGTGATGTCATTCCACAAAAACCTGAGTGCCGGGTGCAGCTGGATGTAGTCATCCGGCTCGGTAAGCCCGAGTGCACGGCCTGAATAAAGATCGTTGCCGTGCAACACCTTCCGCGGTGCAATGCATGATGTCGTGATTGACGATATAGCGCCCTGCAGGCAGGTAACCGTGACTGGCTCTGATAGTCATCTCATTTCTCCGCAACTGGTTGATAAGCATTGGGAAGCAGGATTGATGCCAGTTTGCGAGATATAAGAAAATCAGTGGGTTATGACGTCACCTGGATTCGAATATGCACATTTGCAATGCATGCCCGCATTTATTGAACCACAAGGGTGCATATCAACAGGTGGGGCACTGCGTAATCGTCGAATGCCCTCATTGGGGAAGAGGTACCTTCACCGCTGTAAACGGCCAACAGCAAACCGCGGTTTTTTCGGGCAACCAGCGCCGCCAACTGCACCAGTTTGCACCTGTAAACAAACAGCAGGCACCAGTCATGTGCACCTGGCAGCCTGGGGAACCTCCCCGGCCATCCCGCCATTTTTGATAAATATCTTTAAATCAGTGAGTAAGAGCATTCGTTGCGTCTTTTTAAAGGTTGGCATGTTGATTGCTTATTAGATATATCGTTATGTTATAAATTGCTAATTATATAGCCACATGGAGGTTTCACTAATGGACAGCATCAAACACTGCAAATACCTACCCATACCCGCGCGGTTCTCCTGCGCGACCACGACCGCCAGGGCGCTGAAGCCACGCCGCACACACCGATGCCCAGCGCCGGGACCATGGACAGGACATGGCACATTCGGCAACCCGGGGACTGGCTCAAATGCTGCAGGTGACTGCACGGGGGTCAATCAGGATGTGTGACGACCTTTACATGTGCATGCTGGGAGCGCTGCTGACGCTGGTCATGCTTGCAGCCGTCCCGTTGACCCTGTACTGGCTCTGGATCGCTGTGCCTGGCTGATTTCAGTGCCACGTTGCCGCGACTCGACAGCGTTATCCAGATATTCATGTCGCTAGAAAATGGAGGTTGTATGCCGGATGCAATAGAGATGCTCATGCAGCGGGCAAAAAACTGCCCGTTTGCCTGCTTTTTGAAGATAATTTTTATACTGATGTTTGTCAGCGCGATCTATATTGCGCTTTTTCACCAGACTTCAATGCCACCCTACCTGTATATCGCATTCGTCGCGGCTATCGGCTTTGTTGCGGTTCTGGCACTGGCCATCAACAGGAACTGCAGGCTGAAGCTGATTGATTATGAAGAAGAGCAGGTCTAGATGACTTTCCCGGGCCAGCCGGGCTGCACTTTGCTCATCTCGTTTACAGGTGGGTGAAGTGCGGCGTACCCGTCGTGATCATCAACGGGGTCTTGATTTCGCAATGTGCAGGGCCCGGTTGTCGACCGCCAGCGCCGCTTCGTGCAGGGCCTCGGACAGGGTCGGATGGGTAAAGACAGTGCGCGCGATGTCTTCACTGCTGGCCTCGAACTCCATCGCCAGCACGGCCTGGCCGATCAGTTCAGAGGCATGTACACCCAGGATATGGACGCCGAGCACCCGGTCCGAACCCGCGTCACTGAGCACCTTCACCATTCCCCCGGTTTCCTGCATGGCGCGTGCCCGGCCACTGGCTGCAAACGGAAAAATGCCGCTGCGGAAATCCACCCCGGTATGCCTGAGCGATTCCTCGGTCTGTCCTACCCAGGCGATCTCGGGCTTGGTATAGATCACCGATGCAATGGCGGCATAGTTCACTTCACTGTCCTGCCCGGCAATCCGCTCGGCAACCGCAATCCCTTCTTCCGAACCCTTGTGTGCCAGCATCGGTCCGCGCACGACATCACCGATGGCATACACTTCGGGCAGATTCGTACAACAGTTGTTATCCACATGAATAAAACCACCTTCATCAAACAGCAATTCGGTTTCTGCAGTGGCAATATCCTGCGTACAGGGACTGCGCCCGACGGCCACGATCAGGCGGTCAACCGTTAGCGATTGCTCGCCCGCTGCATCCGTGTACTTTACCGTCACACCATCCTTGCCGATCCCTGTTGACTTCACCAGGGCACCGAGACGGATATCCAGCCCCTGTTTCTTGAAACATATTCAGCGACATCTTCGCGATCTGCTGGTCTGCCATTGCGAGAAACACATCCTGTGCCTCCAGCAAGGTGACGTGCACTACCCAGGCGCCGCCAGACACTGCCCAGCTCCAGCCCGATCACACCCGCCCCGATGATGCCGACACGCTCCGGCACCACGGTCCAGTTCAGGGCGCCGGCTGAATCCACCACGCGATCATTTTTCAAAGGCGCGGCATCGATCTCTACCGGCCTGGAGCCGGTTGCGAGAATAATATGCTCCGCAGAGAGGCTGTATTTCTTGCCCTGGTGCGGCGTCACGCTGACCTGCCGATCGGGCAGCAACTGTCCGCGCCCCGCTACCCACTCGATACCATTGGACTTGAACAGGGACATGATCCCGCTGGTAAGGTCACCGACAATACGGTCCTTGTGGGCCACCATTTCCGCCACATTGACTGTAACACCGTCCGCACTGATGCCATGTCCCCTGACTTCCTTCTGCATGCGTTCGAAAAGTTCCGAGCTCTCCAGCAAGGCCTTTGAAGGGATACATCCCGCATTCAGGCAGGTGCCACCGGGCACCGGCTTGCCTGACTTGTCGAGCCAGTCATCGATGCAGGCTGTTTTCAAACCCAGCTGCGCACAACGAATCGCCGCCACGTAGCCGGCCGGGCCTGCACCAATAATAATAACGTCGTAGTCTTTACTCATAATTATAAATCCAGCAGCATGCTGGCGGGGTCTTCCAGCAGGTCCTTGATGGTCACCAGGAAGGTAACGGCACTCTTGCCGTCGACGATGCGGTGGTCATAGGTCAACGCGAGGTACATGATCGGCAGTACCACGACCTGGCCGTCAACAACCATGGCACGATCCTGGATCTTGTGCATCCCGAGGATGGCACTCTGCGGCGGATTCAAAATCGGCGTCGACAGCATCGACCCGAATACACCGCCATTGGTGATTGAAAATGTGCCGCCGGTTATGTCTTCCATGGTCAGTTTTGCGGCCTGTGCCCGGGTTGCAAATTCGAGAATATCGGTCTCGATCTCGGCAAGGCTCATGTATTCCGCATTACGCAGTACCGGCACGACCAGTCCGCGATCGCTGCTGATCGCCACACCGATATCGCAAAACCCGTGATAGACAATTTCATCCCCGTCGATGGAAGCATTGATATCGGGATGCCGCTTCAGGGCCTCGGCAGCGGCACGCACGAAAAATGACATAAAGCCCAGCCGCACGCCGTGATTCTGCTCGAACGTTTCGCGGTGTTTTTTTCGCAGGTTCATAATCGGCGCCATGTTGACCTCGTTGAAGGTCGTCAGCATGGCGGTGGTGTGCGTCGCATGCAGCAGGCGCTCTGCAACGCGCGCGCGCAGTCTTGACATGGGAACGCGCTTCTGTGGCCGGTCCTCATTGATTTCCGGGAGACCCGGTGTTGCCTCTGCCGGTTCCGGCGGTGCTGGCGGTACTGCCGGCGGCGCCGGCCGGCTGGCGGGCTCCGGCGCTTCCGGGGTTTCCACCACGGCCGGTTTCGTGCCGGCGATATGTGCAAGGACGTCGGCCTTGGTAATACGGCCACCCTTGCCCGAGCCGCTGATCTGTTGCGGGTCCAGCTCATGATCGGCAACCAGTTTACGCACAGCCGGTCCAAGCGCCTTGCCGGCCTTGTCCTGCGCTGCAGCTGGCGAGCTGTCGGCTTTCGCCGGTCCTGCAGCCCCGCAGGGCCGGCACTGAAAAGCCCGATGACCTGGTCGGCGGTGACGGTATCGCCGCTCTGGATGAGAATTTTTTCAAGCACGCCATCCCCGGGGGACGGCACCTCGAGCACTACCTTGTCGGTTTCTATATCGACCAGGGCCTCGTCACGCGCAACGGCATCGCCCGGCTGCTTGTGCCAGGCGACGATCACCCCGTCAGTGACAGATTCCGGAAGTGCAGGTACCTTGATTTCAGTGCTCATGATTTTTTAAGTCCCAACGCCTGGGTCACCAGTTCAGTCTGCTGTGCGACATGCAATCCGGGAATACCGACTGCCGGTGCGGGTGATGCATCCCGGCCAGTATAGAGAAGGCTGACATCCTCGCCAATCACCTCCTGCAACTTGTGCCGCGTTGAATACCAGGCCCCCTGGTTCTTGGGTTCTTCCTGGCACCAGCAGAACTCTTCTACATTTTCATACAGGGCAAGCTCTTCACGCAGCAGGCGCCATGGAAACGGGTAGAGCTGTTCAATCCTTACGATGGCAATATCATCAAGCTGCTCTGCCCGGCGCCGCTCCAGCAGGTCGTAGTAGACCTTGCCGCTGCACATGATCAGGCGCCTGATTGTCGACTTGTCGACGACATCGACATCACCGATGACCGGCCTGAAGCTTCCCTGCGACAGTTCATCCAGCGTCGATACCGCCAGCTTGTGGCGCAGCAGGCTTTTCGGCGACATCACCACCAGCGGCTTGCGAAAAGGCCGGATCATCTGCCTGCGTAACATATGAAACATCTGTGCAGGCGTACGTCGGGTTGCAAACCTGGATATTGTGGTCAGAGCATAATTGCAGGAACCGCTCCAGTCTTGCCGAGGAGTGCTCCGCACCCTGACCCTCGTAGCCGTGCGGCAGAAACATGGTCAGGCCGCAGAGCCGCCCCCACTTGGCCTCACCCGCGGCGATAAACTGGTCAATGACGACCTGGGCGCCGTTGGCAAAATCGCCGTACTGCGCCTCCCAGATGACCAGCATGTTCGGATCGGCTGTCGCATAGCCATACTCGAAGGCCAGTACCGCCTCTTCCGACAGCGGCGAGTCGATAATAATAAATCGCGAATATTCATGATCGATATTGTGCAGCGGCACAAAGGTGTGGCCGTCGATCTGGTTGTGCAGCACCGCGTGGCGGTGAAAGAAGGTGCCGCGCTCACTGTCCTGGCCCGACAAACGGATCGGAAATCCCTGGTACAGCAGCGATGCCAGTGCCAGCGCTTCCGCACCACCCCAGTCAAGCGCCAGTGCGCCCGCCGCCATTTTACGGCGGTTGTCCATGATCTTCTCAACGCGCGGATGCAGTTCGAAACCATCCGGCAAGTCCTGCAACCGCGTGGCCAGCATTTTCAGCTCATCCAGTGAGATGGATGTATCGGCCGGTTCATCCCACTCACGGCCAAAATACGGTGTCCAGTCGACCGCCCTCGGGTTTGCAACATGGTTCTCCTGCCTGATACGCGGCGTGACACTGCTGCCTGCATCCAGCAACTGACGAAACTCATCAACCTTTTTGTCTGCAAAGCCCGGTTCCGTAACCCCGTTCTTCTCCAGTGTGCGTGCATATTTCTCCCGCGTGGTCTTCAATGCCTTGACTTCGCGATACATCAGCGGCTGCGTTGCGGAGGGTTCATCCGCTTCGTTATGGCCGTGCCGGCGGTAGCAAACCAGGTCGATGACAACGTCTTTATTAAACTTCTGGCGGTAGTCCAGCGCGGTCTGGGTGACGAAATAAACGGCCTCCGGATCATCGCCGTTGACATGAAAAATGGGCGCACCCACCATCTTTGCCACGTCACTGCAATACAGCATCGAGCGGGTATCGTTGCGTGTACTGGTGGTAAAGCCGATCTGGTTATTGATGATGATGTGCACGGTGCCGTGCGTCGAAAAGCCGCGCAGCCCCGACATGTTGAAGGTCTCCATGACCACGCCCTGGCCGGCAAATGCAGAATCACCGTGTATCACCACGGGCAACACCTTGCCACCGACATTCTCCGGGTATCTTTGCTGGCGCGCACGCACCGAGCCCTCCACGACCGGGGAAACTATTTCCAGGTGAGACGGGTTGAATGCGAGCGTCAGGTGCAGTTGTCCGCCCGAGGTGTTGACGTTGCTCGAAAATCCCTGGTGATATTTCACGTCACCGGTTTGCAGCTGCTGGCTGTTTTTTCCTTCAAACTCCGAAAACAGTACCGAGGGCGATTTTCCGAGGACATTGATCAGCACGTTGAGCCGGCCACGGTGCGACATACCGATAACAACTTCCTGCATCCCCTGTGATCCGGAACGTTCAATCACCTCGTCCAGCATGGGTATCAGGCTTTCGGCACCTTCCAGTGAAAAACGTTTCTGGCCGACATATTTCGAATGCAGGTAACGCTCGAGGCCCTCTGCCGCGGTGAGGCGATCAAGCAACCACTTGCGGGTCCGGTTGGACAGCGACGGATGCGACTGATCACTCTCCATGCGCTGCTGGACCCAGCGTTTTTCCCCGGTCACCTGCATGTGCATATATTCGGCACCGACCGTTCCGCAATACGTCTTGTTCAGTGCCAGCAGGATTTCCTGAAGCTTTGCCTCGTCCGCGCCCACCAGCGAACCCGTGTGGAATACCGTGTCGAAATCGGCCTCGGAAAGTTCGTGGTACACCAGGTCCAGTTCGGGTATCAGTGCGGGTTCGGCGCGGCGCAGCGGATCGGTCTTGGCGTGCTGGTGGCCACGGAAGCGGTAGGCATTAATGAGCTGCAGCACCCGCACCTGCTTGCGTTCGTGATCGAGACGGGCGCCGGTCAGGCGTGCAATACGGTGGCCGCGAAGACGGCCTGTCAGGCGGGAGAATTCACGCCGCAATTCCGAATGGACAACATCACCGGCGTCATGGCCGTTGACCCCTGGCAGGGCGTCGAAGTAATTGCGCCAGTGGTCATCGACGCTGTCAGGGTCCTGCAGGTAGCTCTCGTAGAGACTTTCGAGGTAGGCACCGTTCCCGCCGTCAAGTAGCGAGGTGCGCTGCAGCGCCTGCATCCAATGCTTACTCATTTCCGGCTAGCACCTGCATGATAAGAATCCGACCGAGTTGAAGATATATACACTCTATAGTATCCATATATATACAGCTATCGTTACAGGCCGCTGTTTCTTGAGGCCGGCGGGAATGCATTCGGGTTTGTGCCCATGCAAAAAATCACCGGGTGTGCAGTTGCGCCTGCTGCATTGAAACAAACCCTGCCATGACACGCAAACGACAAACCGCGATCAACCCGACAACTGCAGGAGCCAGCGCTCAGCTGTGCGAAGCGCGATCGCGAGCTCGCGCAGTCGCTCCTACAGACACGGAATCGACACCGGGTAGATCTGTGTAGGAGCCAGCGCCAGCTCGGCGAAGCGGGCTTCCGCATGAGCCGGGCTGCATCGCATCCTGCGGGCAGACAAGACTGTGGAATCAATCATCGCTGCCGATATTTATAACGATGCCCGGCAGATGCGTATGAGCCTGCCTCGCAGGTAACTATTTTACTAATATTATCATGAGGTTATAGAGTGGACGTGCTGGCACAATCCTGGCTTGCCCAGCAATGCACGATCATCAACGGCGTCAGCTGTGGCGTCGTCATGCTGGGTGTACCCGAGCAGGGCAGCTTCGCCCCGGTGGCCTGCTGGCCGGACGCCGAGCCGGCCTCCCCCGAATTGCTGGCCGCCGCCCGGGAGGCCGGCAGCAAACGCCGCATGGTCGTTCACAAGGCAAAGGCCGGGCGTGAGTATGACGCCATCGCCTGCCCGCTGGTCAGCCGCGACAAGCTGATCGGTATCGTCGCCGTCGAACTCTCCAGCCGGCCCGAGGCACAACACCGCAGCGTGCTGCAATTACTGAAATGGGGTGTCACCTGGCTGGAAATGCTCATCGAGCAGGAGAGCAAGAGCAGCCAGCAGCCGCTGGTCACGGTACTGGAACTGGTTGCGCTGTGCCTCGAACACCACCGCTTTCAGGCCGCGGCCACCGCCGTGGTCACGGAGCTCGCCACCCGCCTGTCCTGCAACCGGGTCAGCGTCGGCTTCATCCGCGGCCAGCAGCTGCACGTTCAGGCGCTGTCGAATACCGCAAAGTTCGATGGCAAGGCCAACCTGGTGCGCGATATTGCCAGCGCCATGGACGAGGCGGTCGAGCAGGATGCCGTGCTTGTCCTGCCCGACACCGACTCACAGTCTTCGCTGCTGACCCACGCCCACAAGGACCTGGCGCAGAACCACGGCAACACCGCCATCTGCACCGTACCCCTGGTCGATAAACTGCTTGCCGTTGGCGCACTCACCTTCGAACGCCCGGCCGACATGCCCTTCAGCGCGACGGACATCGCATTCTGCAGAAATATCGCCGCCATGCTCGGCCCGGCACTGGCGCTGAAACGCCGCGACGACCGCTGGCTGCCTGCCAAGATCAGTGCCTCCCTCGGCGCACAGCTGAAGAAACTGTTCGGCCCCCGGCATACCGCGATGAAGCTTGCAGGCCTCGGCCTCGCCGGCCTGCTCGGGCTGATGATCCTCGGCCAGGGCGATTACCGGGTCACTGCCGATGCCAGCCTGGAAGGCCGGGTACAACGTTCGATCGTTGCGCCGATCGACGGCTTCATTTCCAGCTCGGACATTCGTGCCGGCGACCTGGTGCGCAAGGGCCAGCTGATGGGCGCCATGGAAGACAAGGACCTGCTGCTTGAACAGCAAAAGTGGTCCAGCCAGAAAACGCAATACACGCGTGAATACCGCCATGCGCTGTCTGAACATGACCGCTCGGAGGTCAGCATCCTGTCTGCACGCATCGAGCAGGCCAGTGCGCAACTGGAACTGGTGAATGCACAACTGCTGCGCACGCAGATCAGCGCACCTTTCGACGGTGTCGTGGTCAGCGGCGACCTCAGCCAGTCACTCGGCTCACCGGTGGAACGCGGTGATGTCCTGTTCAAGGTTGCGCCACTCGATGACTACCGGCTGGTGCTGCATGTCAAGGAAAGCGATATCAAGCACATCGAGATCGGCCAAACAGGGTGAGCTGCGCCTCACCGGCCTGCCCGGTGAACCGCTGGCATTCGTGATCGATAAAATCACTCCGGTTGCAGCGGCCAGCGAGGGCAGCAACAACTTCCGCGTCGAGTCCAGGCTGCTCGATGCCCCGCAACCGCTGCTGCCCGGCATGGAAGGCATCGGCAAGGTGGAGATCGGGCGGAAAAATCTTTTCTGGATATGGACCCATGGTCTGGCAGACTGGCTGCGCCTGTGGGCCTGGTCCTGGCTGCCCTGACAGGCATGACGGATTCCCTGCACAGCCCGCTGTGGTACCGCGTTGCCGACCTCAAGCCGCAACTGCGCCGCCATGCCGAAATCCGCCGCCACCATTACCGCGGCCAGCGCTGGTACATCCTGCAGGACCGGGCCTCCGGCAGCGCGCACCGTTTCAGTCCCGCGGCCCATTGTTTCTTTGCGCAAATGGATGGCAAGCGCAGCGTCGACGATATCTGGCAGGCCGTCATCCACCAGCTCGGCGACGCGGCACCGACCCAGGAGCAGACCATCCAGCTGCTTGGCCAGCTGCATGCAAACGACCTGTTGCAGTGTGAATTACCGCCGGACGGCATCGAGCTGTTCAAGCGCCACCGGCAGCAAAAGCAGGGCCGGGTGAAACAGCGGCTGTATGCACCACTGTCCATACGCATACCGCTCCTCGACCCGCAACGCTTCCTCGATCGCTGGCAACACCTGGCACGTCCGCTGTTCACCCGCACCGCACTCGCGATCTGGCTGGCCGTGATCACGCTTGCCATCCTGCTGGCCGGGCAGCACTGGACGGCAATCACCGGCGACGTCATCAACCGGGTGACGTCGCCGCAAAACCTGGTGCTGTTATGGCTGACCTACCCGCTGGTGAAGCTGCTGCATGAACTCGGCCACGCTTTTGCCACGCGCGTCTGGGGCGGCGAAGTCCATGAAATGGGCATCATGCTGCTGGCGCTGATACCCATACCCTATGTCGACTCGTCGGCAGCAACCGCCTTCGAAAACAAGGGCCGGCGCGTGGTCGTGGGTGCGGCCGGAATGCTGGTGGAACTGTTTCTCGCGGCACTGGCATTGTTCGTCTGGATCAATGTCGAACCCGGCATCGTCAGCACTGTTTGCTACAACATCATGCTGATCGGCAGCGTCTCGACGCTGTTCTTCAACGGCAACCCGCTGTTGCGCTTTGACGGTTACTACATTCTTGCCGATGCCATCGAGATCCCCAACCTGGGCACGCGTTCCAGCAAGTACCTCGGCTACCTGTTGCAGCATTACCTGTTCGGTGTAAAGAATCTCCAGTCACCGGCACGGGCAAGCGGCGAAGCGGCCTGGTTCCTGCTCTACGGCATTGCATCGTTTATCTATCGCATGGCAATCATGTTCGTCATCATATTTTATATCGCCAGCAAGTACTTCATCATCGGTACCGTGCTCGCGCTCTGGGCCGTTGCGACCCAGATCATCCTGCCGCTGTCGCGCAACCTTTCATTCCTGTTCAGCAACCCCGCGCTGCGGGCCAATCGCACCCGGGTGCTTGCATCGACCGGCCTTGTCTGCACCTTGCTTGCATGGCTGCTGTTCTTCATGCCGGCCCCCCTGCTGACCCGTACCGATGGGGTTGTCTGGGTGCCCGAACAATCGGAGCTGCGCATCGGCGCCAGTTGTTTTGTCACCCGGCTGGTCGCGGTGCCGGGTGCACAGGTTGACAGGGGCGATGCCATCCTCGAATGCGAAGACCCGCTGCTCGAGGCGCAGGCTGCAATCAGCGCCGCACACCTCAAGGAACTAAAGGCAAGCTACCTGTCGGTGATGCAGGATGACAAGATCAGGGCAGAGGGCTTCAAGGCGGATATCGTCACGGCAGAAAAAAAACATGCCCGGCTGCAGGAACAGCTGGATGCACTGGTACTGCGCAGCCAGGCCGGCGGCCGCCTGGTAATACCCGAGGCGGAAGACCTGGCAGGCCGCTATGTGCACAAGGGTGACCTGCTTGCCTATATTTCAAACGGCGCCATGAAAAATGCCCGCGTTGCGGTCACCCAGAATGATATCAACCTGGTCAGGGGACGCACTCGGGAGGTCGAGGTCCGCCTGGCCGGCAACATTGCCCAGGTGATACCCGCCAGCATCAAGCGCGAGGTGCCTGCCGCAACCGACCAGTTGCCGAGCCGTGCCCTGGGTACGGGCGGGGGCGGCAGGATCGCCGTCGACCCGACGGATGAAAACGGCATGACCGCGCTGGAAAAGGTCTTCCAGTTCGAGCTTGCACTGGCCGAGGCGGCACCCTCGAAGTATTTCGGCCAGCGCGTCCATGTGCGTTTTGACCACGGTTCCGAACCACTGGCAAGCCAGTGGCAACGCTCACTTCGACAACTCTTCATGGAGCGCCTCGGTGTCTAGCACCAGCCCGGCACTGCGCCCCGGCGTGCGGCTGGGGACCTACCCGGAACGTCGCGATGACGAGCCGGACTGGTTTGATCGCAGCGCACAGGCCCTGCTTGGCCTGCTGGCACGGCCAGGCAGCTTGCAGCAATTCTCCCTGCGGCGCTTTCTCAAGTGCGTCAATGCCCATGATGGTGAAATATCCGTCCTGGCCGATGCGGAGCTGCAGGCCCGCAGCCAGGCACTGGGCCGGCAATTACAGCAACACGGGCTCGCAGACAAGCTGACTGCCGAAGTCTTCGCACTGGTCCGCGAGTGCTCGCAACGCATCCTCGGCATGCGGCACTATGATGTACAGGTCATGGGTGGCTGGACCATTTTGCGCGGCAGGCTTGCCGAGATCGAAACCGGGGAAGGCAAGACCCTGACCGCCACCCTGCCCGCCTGCACGGCGGCGCTTGCGGGCATCCCGGTACACATCATCACGGTCAATGATTACCTGGTCGAGCGCGATGCAGCCAACATGCGCCCACTGTACGAATTCCTCGGGCTCACGGTCGGCACGATCACCGAGGGCATGGAAGAAACGGCACGGCGTGCCGCCTATGCCTGCGACGTGGTCTACGGCACCAACAAGCAAATCGCGTTCGACTACCTGCGCGACCGCATTGTCATGCGCCACGCGCCCTGCCGGCTGGCCATGGAGGTGGAATCACTGCACAACACCAGTCGCCGGGCAGAACGCCTGTTGATGCGCGGCCTGTGTTTCGCCATCGTCGACGAGGCCGACAGCGTGCTCATCGACGAGGCCTGTACACCGCTGGTCATTTCCCAGCCCGGTCAGGAAAATGCCGAGCTGTCCGCCCGCTACCACGAGGCCTGGTCGCTGGCAGGCGCCCTGGTCGAAACAGAAGATTATGAAGTAAATCAGTCGGCACGCAGCATCGAGCTGACCCGCAGGGGCAAGCAACGGCTCAACGCGGCGACAGAAAAGGGTGCAATGCACTGGCCGCTGCAGAAACACTGCGAGGAACTGGTCATCAAGGCCCTGTCCGCCGCCCGGCTCTACCAGTGCGACCATGATTACCTGGTGAAGGAGAACCGCGTCTGCATCATCGACGGTTTTACCGGGCGCGTGATGGCGGACCGCACCTGGGAACAGGGCCTGCATCAACTGATCGAGATCAAGGAAGGCTGCGACATATCGGTGCCCTCGGAAACCGTCGCGCGCATCAGTTACCAGCGCTTTTTCAGCCGCTACCTGCAGCTCTCCGGAATGTCCGGTACCGCCAGTGAGGCGGCCGCTGAATTACAGTCCGTCTATAAGCTCAAGGTGGTGCGCATACCCACGCACCGGCCATCCCGGCTGACAGACCTGAAGACACAACTCCTGCCAACGGTCGATGCCAAGTGGCAGGCCCTGGTCGCGCGCATTCGGGCAGTGCATCAGCAGGGCCGGCCGATACTGGTCGGCACGCGCACGCTGGAAGACAGCGAGCGTATCAGCCAGCTGCTCGCCTCCGCCGGCCTGAAGCACCGCGTGCTCAACGCCCGCCAGGACGAGGAAGAAGCCGAACTGATCAGCAACGCGGGCAACCGGGGCAGTATCACCATTGCCACCAACATGGCGGGGCGCGGCACCGATATTCCCCTCGGGCCCGGTGTCGAGGCCCTCGGCGGCCTGCACGTGATCGCCGTGGAACGCAATGAAGCACGCCGCATCGACCGCCAGTTATACGGGCGCTGTGCCCGCCAGGGTGACCCGGGCAGCTTCGAGTCCATCCTCTGCCTCGAGGACGATATCCTTCGCCAGAATTGCCCTAAATATATGAGAAACATGGCCGTTAACGCAGTAAGGAACCTGTCTCCTGTCGCCGGCTGGAAAAGCCGTGTACTGATAGCCATATGCCAGTTCAGGTCCGAGGCAAGGCTGCGCAGCAGAAGGCGGGCACTGGAACGCATGGAGGCCTATCTCGGGAAGATACTGTCCTTCGCCGGGCAACAGGAATAAGCGGTCCTGTAATTTACAGAACAGATGAACATGCAGATAATGAAACGGATTTTTATTCTCACGGCGACACTGCTGTCTGCAGCGGTTGCCGCCGAGAGCGTGTCTGACTATGACTGCCTGATCGAACCGAACATGGTGGTTGATATCAACAGTTCGGTACAGGGGAAAATCGAAAAGATACTGGTGCAGAGAAGCGACCTGGTCGAGGAAGGTCAGGTGCTGATCGAACTGGAATCCGAGATCGAAAAAGCGACGGTGGCACTTGCAACCGCGCGCATCGATATGAGTGCGGAGCTCAAGGAGCGCCGCATCAGCAGCGCCTTTGCACGGCGAAAAATGGTCCGTTTTGACGACATGTACGAGGAACAAGTCGTTCCCCTGCACACCAAGGACGAGGTGGAAACCGAGGCCAACCTGGCGACGCTGCAGTTGAAACATGCCCTGGAAGAGAAAGCACTGGCCAGGCTCGAACTGGCACGGGCGCAGGCCTATCTGAACCAGCGCACCGTGAAAAGCCCGATCAAGGGCGTGGTCGTCGAGCGCTTCAAGTCACCCCGGCGAGTTCGTTGAAGACGAACCCGTGTTGCGCCTTGCCCAGCTTGACCCGTTGAGTGTCGAGGTCATTCTGCCGGCCTCCATGTTCGGCCGCATCAAAACCGGCCAACTCGCCAGGATCCGTCCGGAAGCACCCATGAACGCGGCCTACCAGGCCGAGGTGAAGATCGTCGACCGGGTCATCGATGCCTCCAGCGGCACCTTCGGCGTGCGCCTGGAACTGCCCAACCCGGACTACAAGCTCCCGGGCGGGCTCAAGTGCAGCGTCAAATTCATGAACAAATCCAGTGACTTGCAGGCTGAAAAAAAAGCGAGGGACCTGGGTTTCTATAAATAAACCCCTGTTTTTTCACCTCGAACCGCTCTCCTCACCGTGCTGACTGACAGGCGCCGCCGAGCACTCGCCCCGACCCTCAAGAATCCCGCCGTTTAGCCGATCTTTTTTCTGTGGAAGTACGCGCAAATCTCACGCGAGAGGTCTGTGCAACCTGAATACACAGTGATTCACGGGAGTGACGGTGAAAAAACGCAAGGACAAGAAAGGGCAAATACCGGCTGTATTCGAGCAGATGGAGCCGCGGCTGCTGTTTTCCGCCGGCCCGGACGGTGCGCTTGCGGCCGATCAGCAGGAGGCGCCGACGGACGTCTACCAGCAGACGGTGCTGGAACAGAGGCTTGATAGCGACAATACCGGGACACGCGAGACGCCTGCCGCCGAAACCCGTGTCGAACTGATCTTCATCGACACCGACACACCGGAATACCAGACCCTGCTGTCCGACCTGTTGAAATACCCGGATGACACCAGCTACCAGGTCTTCGAGCTCGATAATACGCAAGACGGCATCGCGCAGATCAGCTCGGTCCTCGAGGGCTATGAGAATGTCAATGCCATCCACATCCTCTCGCACGGCTCAGAGGGCGCCATCGACCTCGGTGGCGGCACGCTGGACAATGACTCGCTGGCTGCCAATGCGGAGCAGGTAGGTTCCTGGGGCAGTGCCTTTACCGACAATGCCGACATCCTTATCTATGGCTGTAATCTCGCGGCAAGCGAGGAAGGCCAGTCGCTGGTCAACAGCCTCGCCGGCCTGACCGGCGCCGATGTCGCGGCCTCCGAAGACCTGACCGGCAGTGCCGCACTCGGCGGTGACTGGGAGCTGGAATACCAGGTAGGAAAACTTGAAACAGGCATCGTTATTAACCGCTCGCGCCGCAGAGGCCTGGAATAACACCCTCGATTCCGCTCCGACAGATTTATCCTCCGGCATCGCATTAAACACGGATGACGGCAACGGTTCGTACCTGGTCTCCAGCACAGGCTTGCCCCAGTCCCTGGCCAGTACAACCGTCGAAATCAGCTTTGCGGCAAACAACATTCCGCTGGAAACGGTGTTCATGTCGTTCAACAATCCGGCTGGAGATGAATTCTCGCTTCAGCTCATGCAAGCTGACGGCTCAATGCAACTTGACTTCGGCGGCGGCGCCGATGCATATGCGACAGCACTGGATTTCAGAACCCTGCTTGACGGCGACCTCCACAGCCTGGCGGTATCCTGGGACAACACGAACGGGGATTGGGCCGTCTATGTTGACGGTGACTTTGTCGAGTCCGGCACCGGCCTGAGCACCGGCGTTGCCCTGGATACGACGAATGGACAGTTCGTATTCGGACAGGAACAGGATTCGCCCGTCGGCGGATTCGATCCCGACCAGTATTTTTCCGGCACCCTGCATGATATCCGCCTGTGGAGTGAAGTCCGCAGTGCTGCAGAAATCGCGCTTAATTACCAGCACAAGTTCGACAGCGGAAGCCTGCCAGCCGGCCTGGTAGCCAATTGGCAGATGAATGGTTTCAACGGCTCGAATGAAGTTGTCGATGTGGTCGGCGCCAACAACCTTTCCATCGGTCAAGCAGGTGCCGGATTCACCGCCAGCACGCCGGATGCCACGCTTTCCGTTGATGAAAACGCGTTCAACGGGACCCCCGTGGGTATCGTTGTGCCGACTGACCCGGATGTCTATAACGATATCGTCAGCGATGGTCTCTTTACCGAGGCAGGCAGCGCCGCGGGCAACCCCACTTATTATGCGAATGGCAGCGGCGCCGGGAGTGTACTGGGTGACTGGACCGTTACCAGCGAAAGTGTCGACCATGTAGGTAATATTGACCCGCCGCCGCTTGGCGGAAACGCGGTCGACCTGTCCGGGGACTTGCCGGGCAAGATCAGCCAGACACTGGCGACAGAAGTCGGCAAAGAGTACACGGTGACATTTGCACTCACAGGAAACTTCTTCCCCAGTGCCGAGGCCGTCAAACAGGTACGCGTCGGCGCTGCAGGACTGACAGGCGATTTTTCAATCACCGAGGGTGCCAACTGGGACTGGGGCACAAATGCACTTTGGGAAGAGCGCAGTTTCACTTTTACGGCCATTGCGACCAGCACGGCACTCACCTTCGAGTCCCTGAATACCGATGCCTTTGGCCCGATCATCGCCAATGTCCACGTCAAGGAAGTCTCTCCCGCCATACAGGCCATTCTCACCGGCGACCCTTCACTGACCTATGATGCCGCAACCGACAAGTTCTATCGCGTTGTCAGTACGGCTGATAAAACGTGGGCTGACGCACAAGCCGCGGCGGCCGGTGCAACGCTTAACGGCGTTGGCGGCCAGCTGGCTGTCATCAAATCGGCCTATGAAAATACCCTGGTACACGGCCTGATTGTCAACGAGACGTATCTCGGTGCCTCCGATATTTCAACCGAAGGCGAATGGTACTGGCAGGATAACGGTGTCGATGCCGGCCAGATCGCGATCAGGCAACACGCCTTCAACGACGACTTACACAAATTTCCTTGCGACCAATCCAAACGATTCCGGCGGACAGGACGCCCTCACCATGCGCAGCACGGATGGTCTGTGGGACGATGTTATTGACAGTGTGGCGCGTGATTACATTATCGAGTGGGATGCCTCCCAGGTTCTCGGCAATTTCACCTTCACACTGACCGATGATGCCGCCGGCCGTTTTTCAATTGATGGCAACAGTGGAAAGATAGTCGTCGCCGATGGTTCACTGCTGGATTATGAAGCAGCGACTTCCCACAACATCACCGTTCGCACCACGGATGCAGCCGGAAATACCTACGATAAAGTCATGGCGATCAACGTTAATGACCTGATCGATACAGACAATATTCTGCCCGGCACCCAGGTGGTCGATGAAGAGACAGCGCTGGTCTTCAACGCCGCCAATAGCAACCTGATCTCGATCAGCGATCCTGACGCAGGTGTCAATCCGTTTGATGTCACGCTCACCGTGAGCGATGGAACCCTGACACTCAGCCAGATCACCGGGCTTACCTTTATCAGCGGCACGGGTACGGCCAATGCTTCCATGAATTTCACCGGCACATTGGCTGATATAAACGCCGCGCTGGACGGCATGTCATTTATGCCGGATGCCGACTTCAATGGCTCGGCATCGCTGACAATCACCTCGCACGACGATGCATCGCTGGCAGGCGCCTATTCGTTTGATGATGCCGGTAATCTCGGCAAGGATGACGGCCCGGGTGACATCCAACAATGGCACGGTAAACGGTGCGACGTCGGTATACGATGCAACGCGCGGCAATGTACTGAGCTTCGATGGTAACGACTCCGTGCAGATCAGCGGGCACTTTGGTGATCCTGCCAATGTGACACTGTCGGCATGGGTCGACCTCACTACAGCGGATACCAACGGTGCTGATTTCATCTCCCTCGGTGATAGCGTTGTTCTGCGTTTTGCCGAATGGAGCGGGGGCAGCGTGAGAGGCGCCTACTACGATGGTTCGACCTGGCATGAACTCTCGTTTGCAACCAACCTGGTCGGTGCGGGATGGCACCATGTCGCCTATAGCGTTGACGACACCAACAACATTCACACTATCTATCTTGACGGCGTGGCTGTCGATTCAGCCGCCATGACCGGCTCGGTCGCCTATACGCTGGGACCGGATACTTACCTTGGCACCCACGGCGATGGCGATACGCTGTGGGATTTCATCGGGCAGATGGACGATGCACGCATCCATGACCGTGCATTATCCGCTGCGGAAGTGACCGGCATTATGAACACGCCGCCGGGGAAAGACAGTGACACCCTCAGCATAACGGTTGATCCTGTCAACGATGACCCGCTGCACACCGTACCGGTCGCCCAGTCAATCGATGAAGACACCTCGCTGGTGCTCTCCAGCGGCAACGGTAATGCCGTCAGCGTCAGCGATGCCGACGGCAGCCCCCTCGAAGTCACACTCACCGTCACCAACGGCACCGTGACACTGAGCAACACCATCGGCCCGGAGTTCCTGGCCAACACCACCACGACGGATGCTCAGAACGAGCCGGTCATCGCCATGGCGGCCGATGACAGCTACGTCGTCGCCTGGACCAGCAAGGGCCAGGACGATCTGGACGGCAAGAAGGGGGTCTACTTCCAGCGCTATGCCGCAGACGGCACGGCGCAGGGCATTGAAACGCTGGCCAACCAGACCACCCTGGAGGACCAGTATGCAGCGGCGATCGCCATGGATGCGGCAGGCAATTTCGTCATCACATGGGTGAGCAAGGCACAGGACAATGTTGATGGGAAGAATGGCGTCTATGCACGCCTGTTCAATGCCGATGGCACGGCGGCCACCAATGAATTCCTGGTCAACCAGACCACGCTCGAAGACCAGGTCGCCCCGGCGGTCTCCATGGACAACGCCGGCAACTTTGCCATCGCCTGGGAGAGCAAGGCGCAGGACAATGTCGATGGGAAAAACGGCATCTATGCCCGCCTGTTCAATGCTGCCGGCACCCCGACGACCGGTGAATTCCTGGTCAACCAGACCACACTCGAGGATCAGCGTGCCGCCAGTATCGCCATGGATGCCGACGGCGACTTCGTCGTCGCCTGGCAGAGCAAGGGGCAGGACGATGTCGATGGCAAGAACGGGCATCTATGCCCGCCAGTTCGATGCCGGCGGCACCGCACAGACCAACGAATTCCTGGTCAACCAGACCACGCCCGGTGACCAGACTATCCCGGCTGTGGCAACCGATGATGCCGGCAACTTCGTCATTTCCTGGGAGAGCAAAGGGCAGGACTTCACCGACGGCAAGATGGGCATCGTTGCGCGCCTCTACGACAACACTGCCACTGCCCAGGGCAACGAATTCGTGGTCAACACCACCGTGGCCGGTGACCAGACATTGCCGTCGGTGGCCATGTCTGCCAGCGGCGAGTTCCTGATCGCATGGGAAAGCAAAAACCAGGACCATACCGATGGCAAGGTCGGAATCTTCGCGCAGTATTTCGACGCTGCAGGCACCGCCCAGGGCAACGAGTTTCTCGTCAACCAGACCACACCGCTGGACCAGAAGACACCGTCTGTTGCACTCAACAGTCTCGGCGAGGCCATCGCCGTCTGGCAGAGCAAGGGCCAGGATAACGTCGACCTCAAAGAAGGCGTCTACGGCCAGCGCTTCCTGGCACCCGACGCCCTGACCTTCACGACCGGTGACGGTGTCGATGACAGCCTGATGACCTTCAGCGGCAGCCTGGAAGAGGTCAATGGCGCGCTGGACGGTCTGGTATTTACGCCGACGGCGGACTTCTATGGCACGGCGACCATCCAGATCGACAGCGACGATGGCACCGACGCCGATATCGGATTCTTTCGACATCACCGTCAACCCGGTCAACGACGCGCCGACCAACAGCATCCCGGGTCCGCAGACCACGGTCGAATCAACACGCATTGACCTTCTCCACGGGTAACGGCAATGCGCTCAGCATTGTCGATGACGCGGGCGTCAACCCCGTCGAGGTCACCCTGAGCGCCATCCAGGGCAGTATCAGCCTCGGTGGTATAACCGGTCTGAGTTTCACCACGGGTGACGGCAGTGACGACCCGACGATGGTCTTCACCGGTATGCTCGCGGACATTAACACCGCACTGGAGGGCATGACCTTCACGCCGCTGGCCGGCTTTGCCGGAAATGCCTATCTGCGCATCATCACCGACGACCAGGGCAACACCGGCACCGGCGGTGCATTAACCGACACCGATACCATCATCAATCGCGGTCACACCGGATGCGACCAACGACGCACCGGTCAACAGTCTGCCTGGCGGACAGGCCACGCCGCAGGATACGGCCCTGGTGTTCTCCGACAGCAACGGCAACCCGATTACCCTCTCCGATGATGCCGACGGCAGCCCGGTACAGCTGACGCTCACCGCAACCAATGGCACCCTGACCCTGAGTCCGCAGATCGACAGCGAGACCCTGGTCAATACCAACACCGTTGACGACCAGCTCAATTCGCAGGTCGCCGTGGCGGCCGATGGCAGCTACATCGTGGTGTGGGAGAGCAAGAACCAGGACGGTGGCGGCCTTGGCATCTTTGCCCAGCGCTACAACCCACTGGGCGAGGCCGAGGGCCCGGCATTCCAGGTCAACACCTTTACCGCCGGTGACCAGAAAGAAGCCGCCGTGACCATGAATGCCAACGGCGCCTTTGTCGTCGTCTGGCAAAGCGCCAACCAGGACGGTGCCGGGACCGGCGTCTTCGGCCAGCTGTTCGACACCGGTGGCACCCGTATCGGTGGCGAATTCGAGATCAACACCGAAATCGCCAACGACCAGAGCACACCGGTCGTTGCGATGGATGACGCCGGCAATTTCGTGGTGAGCTGGGCGAGCAAGGCGCAGGACCACCTCGACGGCAAGTTCGGAATATATGCTCAGCGCTATGATGCCACCGGCCTGGCCCAGGGCGACGAGTTTCTGGTCAACACCGAGACGCTGGAGGACCAAAAGGCCCCGGCGATTGCCATGGACACCGATGGTGACTTCGTCATCGTCTGGGAAAGCAAGGCGCAGGATAATGTGGACGGCAAGTTTGGTATCTATGGTCAGCGTTTCAATGCCGCCGGCATCGCCCAGGGCATCGAGTTCAAGGTCAACTCCGAGACCCTGGAGGACCAGCTGGCCCCGTCGGTTGCGATGGACGATGCCGGCAACTTCGTGGTGGCCTGGCAGAGCAAGGCGCAGGATGACGTGGACGGCAAGAATGGCATCTACGCCCAGCGCTACGCGGCCAACGGTGCGGCCCAGGGGATCGAGTTCCCGGTCAACAGCACCACGCTGGAGGACCAGCTTGCACCAAGCATCGCCATGCAGGGCAGCGGTGAGTTCATCATCACCTGGCAGAGCAAGGCCCAGGATAACGTCGATGGCAAGAATGGCATCTACGCCCAGCGCTATGATGCTGGCGGCGTGGCCGAGGGCGTCGAGACCCTGGTCAACACCACCACGCTGGACGACCAGCAGCTGCCCTCTGTCGCACTGGACGCCGACGGCAATGCCATCATCAGCTGGACCAGCAAGGCTCAGGACAACGTCGATGGCAAGAATGGCATCTATTTGCAGCGCCTGCCGCGGCGCCGATGCCATCACCTACCTGATCGGCGACGGCGTCGATGATGCCAGCATCGTGCTGACCGGCACGGTCGCCCAGATCAACGAGGCGCTGGACGGCATGATCTTTACGCCAACCGCGGCCTTCAACGGCACGGCGGGCATACAGGTCGATGTCGATGACCTGGGCAACACCGGCAGCGGCGGCCCGCTGACCGACAGCGACATCGTCTACATCATCCGTGGGTACCGGGGATGTCACGGCACCGTTCCTGGTCAACAACACGGGCAGTACCCTGCTCGAGGGCGGCACGGACGTCATCAGCAATACCGAGTTGCGCTATGACGACGCCGGGCAGCCGGCGAGCGCGGTGACTTATACGGTGACCAGCGCTCCGGCAAACGGCCAGCTTGAACTGACCACAAACCCGGGTGTCGCGATTACCAGCTTCACCCAGGCGCAGGTCGACGCCAGCCAGGTCGTCTACGTGCACAACGATAGCGAAACCGTCGCCGACAGTTTCGACTTCGACGTCGATGATGGCTCGTTTAATGTGCTGACCGGACAGTCCTTCAACCTGACCATCACGGCAGTCAACGATGCCCCGGTTAATAACATCCCCGGACAACAGAACACCGATACCAATACGGCGCTGGTGTTCGATGCCATCAACGGCAACCTGATCAGCCTCAGCGACGACGCCGGTAACAGCGCAGTCGAACTGACGCTCACGGCCACCAACGGCCTGATCACACTGAGCGGTACGACCGGCCTGTCATTCACCCTCGGTGATGGCAGCGACGACCTCGGCATGACCTTCACCGGCACGCTGGCCGATATCAACACTGCGCTCGACGGCCTGTTCTTCGATCCCGATACGGCCTTCAGCGGCACGGCCACCCTGCAGATCGTCACCGACGACCAGGGCAACACCGGTGGCGGCGACCTGGTCGATACCGACCTGATCAACATCGAGGTCGGCAACTACAACGAGGCGCCGGTGATCACGGCGCCGGCGGCGCAGGGCATGGTGGAGGACACGGCACTGGTGTTCTCCAGCGGCAACGGCAACGCCATCAGCATCGCCGATGTCGATGCCGCCGGGGATGATATCGAGGTAAAGCTGGCGGTGAGTTACGGTACCCTGACCCTGGGCGGCGTGCTTGGCCTGAACTTCAGCCAGGGCGACGGCACCGCCGATCCGATGATGGTGTTTAAAGGCACGGTGGCAGAAATCAACACGGCCCTGGAGGGCCTGACCTTCGACCCGGTGGCCAACTATGCGGGTCCGGCCATCCTGCAGATAACGGTCAACGACCTGGGCAACAACGGCCCGGGCGGGGCGCTGTCGGATGCCGCCGTGATGACGATCAACATCACGCCGGACGCGACCAATGACCCGCCGACCCTGGTCATGCCGGGGCCGCAGGTCACGCCCGAGGACACCCCGCTCGACCTCGGCAGCTCCACCGGCAACCTGATCCTGATCGACGACGACAGCGCGGTGCAGATTTTCGACGATGCCGTGGCGATCCCGATCGAGATCACCATCAGCGCGACCGGCGGCACGGTGAGCCTCGGCCAGACCTGGGGCAGCGAGTTTGCGGTCAACACCTATACCGTGAATCACCAGACCGACCCGGCAGTGGCCAGTGCCCCGAACGGCGACTACGTCGTGGTCTGGGCGAGCAACAACCAGGACGGCAACGGCTACGGCATCTATGGCCAGCTGTTCTCGGCCGAGGGCCTGGTGCTGGGCGGGGAGTTCCGCGTCAATGCCTATATCGTCGGCCAGCAGACCGACCCGGTCGTGGCCATGGCCGACGACGGCAGCTTCGTGGTCGCCTGGACCGGCGTGGACGCCGACAACATGGGCGTGTTCGGCCAGCGCTTCAGCGCCACCGGCGCCACCGTGGGCGGCGAATTCCAGATCAATACCGAGACCCTGAAGAAGCAGGCCGCACCGGCCATCGCGATGGACGCCGCCGGTAACTTCGTCGTCGTCTGGCAAAGCGAAAACCAGGACGGCGACAGGCTACGGCATCTACGGCCAGCGCTACGACAACACCGGCCTGGCCGTGGGCAGCGAGTTCCAGATCAATACCGAGA
>CAWHCQ010000016.1:0-107964 GCA_963827755.1 uncultured Gammaproteobacteria bacterium | reverse complement strand
TGGCAGCAGTGTCGTATTCAGGACCTCGGTGGTCAACGGCCCGATGTGCTTGTGACGGATAATACCCTGCCGGTCGATGACAAAGGTTTCCGGGGCACCATAGACGCCCCAGTTGATCCCGACCCGGCCGTCCTCGTCAAAGGCATTGGCCACATAGGGGTCACCCAGCTGGCGCAGCCAGCGCTGCGCGTCGCTACGGTTGTCCTTGTAATTGAGCCCGTAAATCGCCACCTGCCCGGTCCGCGCCAGTTGCAGCAGGACATCGTGTTCGGCACGGCAGGAGACACACCAGGTCGCCCAGATATTCAGCACGCTGACCTCGCCCCTGATATCGGTATCACTGATGGTGGTATTGGCATCATCGAGACGCGTCAGCGTAAAGGCCGGCATGGGCTTGCCCACCAGCGGTGACGGCACCAGTTTCGGGTCGAGACTCAGGCCGCGGAACAGCAAGGCGACCAGCACGGCAAACATGCCCAGCGGCACCAGGTAGCGCAGGTAACGCGCCATCAGGAACGTCCCCCGGCAGCCAGCCCGCCCGTGGCCATGACACCGGCGCGCTGCCGGATGGCCATGCGGTAGCGTTTGTCCGAGGCCGCCAGCAGGCCGCCGACGGCGATGAGGATGCCGCCCAGCCAGATCCAGCGCACCAGCGGCTTGTAGTAAAGCCGCAGACTCCAGTCGCCGCCGCCAAGCGCCTCGCCCAGGGACACATAGATGTCGCGCATGAAACCGGCATCGATGCCGGACTCGGTCATCGGCTTGGTCTGTACCAGGTAGGTGCGCTTCTCGGGCTTCAGGACCGCGACCTCGCGCTCGCCCTTGAAGACGCGTCACGGTGCCGAGGTCGGAGCGGTAGTTGGGACCGCGGTGGTCCTCGACGCCATCGAAGCGGAAGCTGTACCCGGCCACCTCGATGGTCTGCCCCGGCGACATGCGCGCGTCCTTTTCGACATCGAACAGGGTGGCCGCCGTCACGCCGATGATAAACACCGCGATGCCGAAGTGCGCCACGACCATGCCGTAGTAACTGCCGCTGCCCTTGAGTGTCAGGTCCCGCCAGAATCCCGGCGAAACCCCTGCGGTTACGCAGCCGCTGGCGCAGCCCGATAAACAGCGTGGCAACCAGCCACACCGACAGCATCGCGGCCTCGCCCGATCCAGATCGACCAGCCTTCATGCAGCAACGGCATTGCGACCACGAACCCGGCACCGACACTGAGCAGAAACGCGAGGCGCAAGCGGCGCAGCAGATCGCCGCTGTCCTGGTGCTTCCAGCGCGCCAGCGGCCCGATGCCCATGATCAGAATCAGGAACGGTGCAAAGATAATCAGCATGCTGGTGAACCAGGGAAACCCCACCGAGATCTTGCCCCAGCCGAGGGCGTCATAGATCAGCGGCGCCAGCGTCCCGAGCAGGATGAAGGCGGTGATCACGACCAGCAGCAGATTGTTGCCGAGCAGCAGGGTCTCGCGCGACAGCAGCTCGAAGCGCCCGCCGCTGGTAACGTCCGGCGCCCGCCAGGCGTACAGGGCAAGTGAGCCGCCGATGACGATGCAGAGGAAGACGAGGATGAACAGGCCGCGCGCCGGATCGGCCGCAAAGGAATGCACCGAGGTCAGCACTCCGGAGCGCACCAGGAAGGTACCGAGCAGGCTGAGGGAAAAGGCCAGCAGCGCCAGCAACACCGTCCAGCGCTTGAACGCGCCGCGTTTCTCGGTCATTGCCAGTGAATGAATCAGCGCGGTACCGGCCAGCCAGGGCATAAAGGACGCATTCTCCACCGGGTCCCAGAACCACCAGCCGCCCCAGCCCAGTTCATAGTAGGCCCACCAGCTGCCCAGCGTGATGCCGATGGTGAGGAACACCCAGGCCACCGTGGTCCAGGGTCGCGACCAGCGTGCCCAGGCGGCATCGAGCTTGCCGCCGATCAGCGCGGCAATGGCGAAACTGAAGGCGACCGACAGGCCGACGTACCCCATGTAGAGCATCGGTGGATGAATCGCCAGGCCTAAATCCTGCAGCAGCGGGTTGAGATCACCGCCTTCCAGCGGCACCGGAAAGGTACGGTCAAAGGGGTTGGAGGTAAACAGCAGAAAGCTGAGAAAGCCGATGCTGATCATCCCCATGACCGACAGCACCCGCGCCAGCACTACGGCAGGCAGGTCGCGCGCGAACAGCGAGACCGCCACGGTCCAGCCACTGAGGATCAGCGCCCACAACAGCAGCGAACCCTCGTGTGCACCCCACACGGCGGAGACCTTGTAGATGAGCGGCAGCTGCGTGTTGCCGTGTTGCGCGACGTACAACACCGAGAAGTCGTTCACCAGGAAGGCATTCACCAGGCAGGCGAAGGATATGGCGACGAAAAAGAATTGCCCCCAGGCAACCGGCCGCGCCATGGCCACCCAGCCGGGCGTGTTGTTGAGGCTGCCGATCATGGGAAACACCGCCAGCACCAGCGTCAGGCTCAGCCCCAGGATCAGGGCGAAATTGCCGAGCTCGGGGATCATGGCGTGCCGACCTGCTTCGCGGGCTCGACGCCTTCATCATGGGCCGTCTTCAGCGCATCGGCCACCTCCGGCGGCATGTAGTTTTCATCGTGTTTCGCCAGCACTTCTTCGGCGACAAACACACCACTCACGTCCAGCTTGCCACGGGCGACGATGCCCTGCCCCTCGCGAAACAGGTCAGGCAGGATGCCGGTGTACTCAACAGTTACGGTCTCGGCGTTGTCGGTAACATCGAAGCGCACCGTCAGCCCGTCTTCCTGGCGTTTTACACTGCCGTTGGTCACCAGCCCTCCGATCCGGATCGGGTGCCCGGCAGGGGCACCGCCGGCGACGACCTCGCTGGGCGAATAGAAAAACATCAGGTTATCATTGAAGGCACTGAGTGCCAGCGCAATGCCGACGCCGACACCGGCCAGCATCAGGACAATCAGATACAGTCTCTTTTTACGTTTCGGATGCATCAGGTTCTCCGGGCGCGCCGGGCGCGGCGGGCAATATCGGCAAGCAGCCTGCGCCGGTTGCGCAGCGGCACCAGCACATTGAGCACCAGCACGACCAGGGCTATGGCGTAGGAACTCCAGACGTAGAAGGCGTAACCGCCCATGTGGAAAAACTCACTCATCATTACTATGACTCATTCAGGTCCCGCCAGTTCACCGACCCACTGGGTATTGCGTTCGCGCTCCAGCAGTTCGCAGCGCGCACGCATCAGCAGCACCACCGCGTAAAACAGCTTGAAGGCGACGGCCATCAGCAATAACGGGATCAGCATCCTGATATCGATGGACGGTGCATCGAACTTGGTGACCGTCGGGCCCTGGTGCAGGGTATTCCACCATTTCACCGAGAAATGGATGATCGGGATGTTGACGACGCCGACGATGGCAAGGATCGCCGTGGCGCGCGCGGCGGTGCGCTTGTCATCGATGGCATTATAAAGGGCGATCACGCCGAGGTAGAGAAACAGCAGGATCAGCTCCGAGGTCAGGCGTGCATCCCACACCCACCAGGTGCCCCACATGGGTTTGCCCCAGATCGAGCCGGTGATCAGGGCGAGGAAGGTAAACGATGCACCAATGTGGGCACTGCTGATGGCGAAGATCTCGGCGAGCTTCATATGCCAGATCAGGGCAATGGCCCCGCACACGGCCATGACGACGTAGATAAACATCGACATCCAGGCGCTCGGCACATGAACGAACATGATGCGGTAGCTCTCGCCCTGCTGGTAGTCGGCCGGCGCGACGACCAGGCCCTGGTAGAGACCGGCCAGCATGAGGATGGCGCAGGGCACGGCCAGCCAGGGAAGCATGATACCGGCATAGCGGTAAAAATAACGCGGCGATCCCAGCTGGTGATAAAGACGAATGATCCTGTTCATAATCAACTCAAACTCACGCGCAAGGCCGCAGCTGTTGCAAGCGGGGACAGGCTCAGGGCCAGTATCAGCAAGCCGCTCAGCATCGACAGATGGGCCGTAATCGGTAACCCGGCAGCGGCCGTTTCCACTGCATTGGCCGCGAATATCAGCACCGGGACGTACAATGGTAACACCAGCAGCGACAAAATCATCCCGCCGCGGCGCAGACCGACGGTCAATGCGACCCCGATGGAGCCGATCAGGCTCAGTACCGGCGTACCCAGCGCCAGCGTCAGTAGCAGCACCTCGAATGGATTCGCCCGGCAAATCGAGTAACACCCCCAGCAGTGGGGTAATAATCAGCAACGGCAACCCGGTAATCAGCCAGTGTGCCAGCACCTTGGCCATCACCAGGATCGACACCGGGTGTGCACAGAGCAGGAACTGTTCGAGCGAGCCGTCTTCGAAATCCGAGCGAAAGATGCCCTCCAGCGATAACAGCGATGCCAGCAGTGCCGCCACCCAGATGACGCCCGGGCCGACCGCCTTGAGCAGTTCCGGGTTGGTACCGATTCCCAGCGGAAACAGGGCCGTGACCAGGACGAAGAACAGCAACGGGTTCATCAGCTCTGCGCGCTGGCGGTAACGCAAGGAGCAGATCACGCCGCAACAACAGCAGGAAGGCCGACAGTGTCGATGCGCTGTTCATGCAGACAGGTTTATCCTCTGGACATGCACGCCGCCGAGATTGACGGCATGGTGGGAGGTCATCGCCAGCATGCCGTCCATGCCAATGTGCTCCTGGAATAATTCCTCCGCCAGCTCAATGCCAAAGGCGTCCAGCGAGGTAAATGGCTCGTCGAGTATCCACAACTGCGCACGGGTCACCAGCAGGCGCGCCAGCGCCAGGCGCCGCTGCTGACCGGCCGACAGGTTACGGGTCGGTATGTCTTCAAAACCGAGCAGGTCGACACGATGCAGCGCATCCTCGGGGCCGGTATCGGGGTTGGGACTGCCCAGGCCGCGTGACATGACCAGGTTTTCCATCGGTGTCAGGTCCAGCTTGAGACCGTCGCGATGGCCGACGTAGGCGATATGCTCATGGTAGATCGGCCCGAGACTGAAGATGTCCTCACCGCACCAGTTGACGGCCCCGCTCTCGGGCAGGCGGATGCCGCAGAGGATACGCAGCAGGGATGTCTTGCCGCTGCCGTTGCGACCCTCGAGCAGCAGGGTCTGGCCGGGCCAAGGCTGAAATCCAGGCCACTGAACAACACCCGGTCATCGCGGATACATTCCAGCCCCGCGCCTTCCAGCAGCATGGCATTGTCAGTGGAATTGCTATCCATGGTTATCCATTCACGTCATTACCCGGCCGTTGCCGTCTATTCGCCGGCAGATCCTGCGGGTATCCGGAGTACCTGCTTCGTGAGTTCGCGATCGGCCTTGCCCGCCGGGCAGGCGACCTTGTGACGGGCATGCTACATCATCATTGCCTTGCAGGGACAGTGCCCGTCGACTTGCCCCATGCATACATTGCCGTGCGCATTGGGCGTTTTGAACGGCCGCTTGCGTGAACATGCCGGAGTGCCGGGTCGTATTTATTCCCGTCAGTGTACCGGAATGTGCGTCACTCACGCCGAGGCTGATTCGAACAGCCGGCATGAATTCAGTCCCTACCGGTTCGATACCCACATAAAATCATCGACAGACGTTTGCCGACGGCGTGGATTGATCTGGCCAGCTCGAATTCGAAAAACTGACCATCCATTGACGTACATCATGTCCTTGCCCGGGCATTTACATGTAGGTTGGGGACTTGTAGTCGACCAAAAAAGACGATGCACTGCGCAGCAGATTTTTTAACGGCGAGTTTAAACCGCTACATGCTTGACAACAAACGAATTATTGGTTGCGGGCCGATGCAGGATAGCTGACTATACGCTGCATAGGTAAACGCAACTTAAGAGGAATAAAAATGGGCACTGCCTACCTGTCTGCATACCGCTCCGTCTTCAAACTGGCTGTATTGATACTGGCATCAGCCTTGTTTGCTAATACAGCGCTTGCCGATGCACCTCCTGCCCGCGAGCTGTCTTCCAGGGATGTGGTGCTGATCGGTGATGCCGCCTGCACCAAGTGCCATGACGAGGACAATGCCTATCCTGTACTGAGAATCGGCAAGACCCGCCACGGGGTAATCGCCGATGCACGCACCCCGACCTGCACGAGCTGTCACGGAGAGAGCGAGGAACACAGCCGCAAGATCAGGCCGAGTGAGGAACGCGCGAGTCCGGATATCACCTACAACGATATGAACACTGCTGTACCCAGGGCCGAGCGCTCCAACAACGAAGACCAATTTCCCGCTTCACCGGTCGCTGAACGCAATAACGCCTGCCTGAGCTGCCACAAGGGCGGCGAGCGCATGTTCTGGAGCGACAGCAGCCATTCAAATCGCGATGTCGCCTGCAACAACTGCCACCAGATACATACCGCCAACGACCGGGTCAGGGAGAAGGAAACACAGACGGAGATGTGCTTTAGCTGTCACAAGGAGCAGCGTGCACAGATGCACCGGCCGTCGCATCACCCGGTGCCGGAAGGCCTGATGGCCTGCTCGGACTGCCACAACCCCCATGGCTCCGCGGGTACCAGGCAGCTTGTGAAAGACAGCGTCAACGAAACCTGTTACCAGTGCCATACGGAAAAGCGCGGACCGTTCATACACAACCATCAGCCGGTGACCGAAGACTGCTCTATCTGCCACAACCCACACGGCTCCACGATTGCCAAGATGCTCAAGTCAAGACCGCCGTTCCTGTGCCAGGAGTGTCATAGCCACACGAGCCATCCGAGCCAGGCCGCAGCCCTGCCCGGAGTGCCGAGTACCTCATTCAGGAATCTGGGTTCAGTCGGTCGAGGTTGCCTGAACTGTCACACCAACATACACGGCAGCAACAGCTCAGAGAACAGCGCCACTGCAGGGCGTTTCCGCCGCTGATTACAGGAGGGAAAAGCATGAGCCCGAAAAATCAGGTCTTTACTCTCGCCACCGTGCTGGCGGCGTTCGCGGCAGCCGCAATCGCCGAGGATGATCCCGTGGAAATGCTGATCAAGCCGGACAGCAGCATCGCGGTCGGCCTTGGTCACCTGAGCGGTGAACGTGAGCAATTCGGCATCTACGACGACCTCAGGGACAGCGACACCGTGATGCTGCTCGATGCGGACGTGAACAGGCGGGATGATGCCACCGGCACATGGACGACAGTCAAGGCGCGCAATCTCGGCATTGACAACCGCGCCGTCGAACTCGGCTACGACCGCCAGGGCGACTGGGGGGTCGGCCTTGACTACAGCAAGATCCCGCACATCGCCCCGTACACCGTCAATTCAGGCATCGTCGGCCTGGGAACGGAAACACCAGGCCGTTCCCGCCGCTGGCTCAGGTTATGTACCGGGAACCGGGCGGGATATCAAACTGGGTACGGAGCGTGAACGCACTCGGTGTGAAATTCTTCAAATACCTGCATCCTGACCTCAACTTCAAGATCGGTTTCAGAAACGAAGATAAAACCGGCGACCGCCACTGGGGACGCGGCGGCGCACCTGAATTTGCGGCCGAACCCATCGATAGCTCCACCCAGACCCTGGATGCGATAGTGGACTATGCCGGCGAGTTGCTGCAGTTGTCCGGGGGTTACATCGGTAACTGGTATAAAAATCACAATGACCTCGTCACGACCACCAATGGAACCAATACCTATAATCTGTCCCTGCCCCTCGATAACCAGGCTCACCAGGCCTTTCTCAACGGCGGCTACAGCTTCACACCCAAAACACGCGGTACTTTCCGCCTGTCTTATACCCATGCCACGGTGGATGAGCATCTGCCGACAGCCAATATACCGGGTCTGGCCTGGGGCGGCGGCGGAGACGGCCCCTTCCCGGCCGCGCCAGCATCCCTGGATGCCGCCATTAACACGACCATGGTATTTCTCGGGCTCAGCTCCCGGCCACTGGAGAAGCTCTCACTGGTCGCCAACCTGCGTTATCACGAGGTGAATGATGAAACACCGGACGATCTGATTGTCTGTACCAATTGCAATAACGCCGTGCCTGGCGATGAAACCTTCGTGCACTCCACACCCCTGGACTACAAGACACTGTCAGGCAAGCTGGAGGGCACCTATCGGCTGCCGGAGGGATACAGCGTGATAGCCGGTGTCGATCTCAAATACCAGGACCGCACCGTCCCCTATGGCGGCGACTTCAATCCTGTCGATGGCAAGGATGATGAACGCTATGTACCGTTCCGCGCCGACCGGGATGAAATGACCTACCGTATCCAGGTACGCAAGTCCATGTCCGCAACCCTCAACGGCGCTTTGGCCTTGTCACACAGCAAGCGTGACGGTTCCCGCTATAAAGTGGCTGTTAATTCCGAACCCGGTGAGGGCCTTAACGCTGCCAGCATCGACCCCATCAATATTGCCGACCGCGATCGCAACAAGCTGCGCGCTACCATCGACTGGGCACCCTCGGACCGGGCGAACCTGCAGTTCAACTACGAGATCGCGAAGGACGACTACAGCGGGCACACACTGGGACTGCGTGATGGCAAGGCACAGCTCGTATCCGTCGATGCCGGCTATACCCTGAATGAGGACTGGCAGCTGACTGGCTGGGTTTCGCATGACACGAACGAGGCGAAGCAACGTAATCACCGTTTCGCTTCAGGCAGCTATTCCGAGGCGGAGATGTTTGACACCCTGAAGGACACGGGCGACTCGGTGGGCCTCGGTCTCGAGGGCAAGGTGAACTCGAAACTCAAGGCCGGCGCCAACCTTGAGTGGACGCGCAACCGCAGTGAGTACGACCAGGACCTGCTCACGACCGGTGCGGGAACGCTTTATCAAACCGGTACCGTTGGGCCGCTGCCTGATATCAAGAGTACGGCGGCAAAACTCGACCTGTTTGCCGAATATGCTGTCGCAAAGAACGCCGATCTGCGCTTCGATATCGTTCATGAACGCTGGAAAACCGACGACTGGAGCTGGGAGTACAGCGATGGCACATCATTCACCTACGGCACGACCACTGACGGCACCCGGGTCGTCCTCGACCCGAAACAGACATCGACCTTCGTCGGTGTGCGCTATGTCTACAGGTTCATGTGATCCGCCGATAACGGAACTTACACATGCCTGCAATTACTGACTATATGATAGTTTATTTGAAAATTTACGTAGTAATATCATGAAAAATACTACCCACCTTATTCCTCCACTCTGTCTTGGACTTATCCTGATGGGCCTTGCTGCCACCAATGTATCCGCAGATGCGGCTGCCGACCTGATCAGTGGCTGCGAGGACTGTCATGGCAAAGCCGGCGCCAGCAAGGAAGCCGAAATCCCGATCATCGGCGGCCTTTCTGCGGTATACATCACGGACTCCTTTGCCGCCTACGGGGACAAGGCACGGCCCTGCGAGGAAGTAAAGCACATCAGCGGACCTCACAAGGGTGAAGTGGGCGATATGTGCAAATCTGCCGAAGAGCTTTCCACCGAGGAAGTCCAGCAGGTCGCCGACCACTTTGCGGCCGAGCCGTTTGTACCGGCCATACAGACATTTGATGCAGGTCTGGCAGTAACTGGCAAGAGTATTCACGACCTTAACTGCAAGAAATGCCATGAGCCGACGGCGGTGATGCAGCCGGATGACGATGCCGGCATTGGCAGTACGACAGATGCATTGCCGGAACCCTCGAGCAGCAGGGTTTGCCCCGGGCCAAGCCTGAAATCCAGGCCACTGAACAACACCCGGTCATCGCGGATGCATTCCAGCCCTGCGCCTTCCAGCAGCATGGCATTGTCAGTCGTTGTGCTATCCATGTTTGATGGCTATCGGGATTAAATGACCCGCGAGAATTGCCGGGTACCTTCGCTGTCGCGCAGATAGCGATCGAACACCATGCAGATGTTGCGCACCAGCAGCCGCCCGGCTGGAAGAATGGTGATCTGGCTGTCGTCCTGCTGCAGCAGGCCGTCGTCCTGCATTTTCTGAAGCTCACCTCGCTCGACGTCGAAATACTGTGAAAATTTTATACCCTGTTCGGTTTCCAGGGCATGAATGTCCAGGGTGAAGTGACACATCAACTGGGTGATGACCTCGCGGCGCAGCATGTCGTCGGCGTCCAGCTCTATACCGCGAAAGACCGGCAGCTCGCCGTTGTCGATACGGCTGTAATAGCCTTCGAGGTCTTTTTCATTCTGGCTGTAACTCTGCCCTACCTTGCTGATCGAGGTTGACCCCATCGCCACCAGATCACAATCGGCATGGGTGGAATAACCCTGGAAATTCCGGTACAGGGTCCTGCTGTGCTGGGCCAGTGCAAGTTCGTCATCGGGCCGGGCGAAATGGTCCATGCCGATGTACACGTACCCCGCATCACCCAGATGTTCGATGGTGTGCTGCAGGATATCCAGCTTCTCGGCCGCTGCCGGCATATCGGCTTCGTTCATTTGCCGCTGGGTCTTGAACAGGGCCGGCAGGTGGGCGTAATTAAAGACCGACAGGCGGTCGGGTGCTGCGGCTATCACCTTGTCGAGGGTGCGCGCGAAACTTGCAACACTCTGGTGCGGCAGTCCGTAAATCAGGTCCATGCTGACCGACTTGAAACCCTGGTGACGGGCTGCTTCCAGTACCGCCACGGTTTCTTCCTCGGTCTGGTTGCGATTGACTGCCTTCTGCACCGCCGGGTCAAAGTCCTGCACCCCCATGCTCAGGCGGTTGAAACCGATTTCCCTCAGCAGCCTGATGGTGTCCGCATCGGCCTCGCGCGGGTCTACCTCGATGGAGTATTCACCCTGGTCATCATCGCGCAGGTTGAAATGCTCGCCGGTAACCCGCATCAACTCGCGCATCTGGGCATGATCGATGAAGGTTGGCGTGCCGCCGCCCCAGTGCAACTGTTCGACCTTCCTGTCCCTGTCGAACAGTGCACCCTGCATGGCGATCTCCCGGTGGAGGTGTTCCAGGTAGGGAACCGCACGCGCACGGTTTTTGGTAATGATCTTGTTGCAGGCGCAGTAATAGCAAACGGTCGCACAGAACGGCAGGTGGAAATACAGCGACAGCGGCTGGTCCGGCGGATGATCGTTGCTGTAACGCGCCCACTCGCGATACTGCTGCTCGCCAAAACCGTCGTGAAACTGCACGGCGGTGGGATAGGAGGTATAGCGCGGTCCCGCCTTGTCATAACGGCGAATCAGGTCAGCATCAAAGGTCAGGGACAAATCCATTGGCAGGTATCTATTATGAGGTTGATCTACAGGTAGCGAAGAAAAAATGCGTCGCTATTGTAGCATGAGAGATCAGGCAGTCTATTTGAGCCGGGCAGTTCGCTGCCAGTCATTCATGCGGGATTCTAGTCTTTGCCGGACGTTACCGGGTCTGTCACGTCGCTTTCATTCGGGACAGGCTTTTTCTTCCGGACAGGAGGAAGAAAATTCCTGCGCATGCGTCTGCGACCCAGCTGTTCCGAGACCACGCCGAACAACAGCGCCACCAGCAGTCCTCCCAGCAGCGACAACACGAGGTAATGCGCGTCCCAGATAAACACATAGGCCATGTCCAGGTGGCCGGCCTTCAGCATATCGAAGGCCTGCTGGAAGTTATCGAGCATGCTGTCGCTGACTTTCGGCAAGCCGAGCTGCCCGGCCGGCGGCTTGTCGATAAGAAAGCGTACCGTCCAGCCGGCGATGAAAACGAGAAAGGTGCTTCGCAACATGGGAGCTTATTCACGGCTGTCAATGAAAAGTCCGGAAACGCTCTCGCGGGACCGGGACTGCGTACCGTGCAGCCATGGCAGGCTGCCGGATATGACGCAGTATATCAACAGGCAGTGATTTCCGGCAGCCCGGGCCCTATGGGACAGGCGCGCATCATGTGCACCTTCTGCGGGCATCTCAAGTGGATGCCGGTGATCGCGCTTGGCTATGCCGCCAGATCGCGGTACACATGTGGATCAACGCGGACACCTTCGCCATACCCATTACCTGACGCTGCTGGCGGCTGTTCAGGCCGCCGCCAGACACTGCCCCGGTCACATGCCCTGTCGAGCGCATCCAGCCGGGCCTGGTGCGCCTCTTCCTCTTCCGCCGTCGCCCTGATGACCTTCAGCGGCGGGCGTCCGGCATCCAGGCGTCGCAGGCTCGAGCGCCGTTCACCATGCCTGTCGACATGAGCGTCAAGTGACAGGCTCACCTGCCCGCCCGTCATGATCAGGTAGACATCGGCAAGTATCTCCGCATCGAGCAGGGCACCGTGCAGTTCACGCCGGGAATTATCGATTTCGTAACGGCGGCACAGGGCATCGAGATTGTTACGCTGTCCAGGATGCATGCGCCGGGCCAGTGTCAGGGTGTCCAGCACCATGCAGTAATCCGTCACCATACCGGGGCTTGTATCCAGCAGTGAAAATTCGTGATTGATAAAGCCGACATCAAACGGGGCGTTGTGGATAACCAGTTCGGAATCACGGATAAAGGCGAGGAACTCGTCGGCCACATCTGCAAAGTGCGGTTTGTCGACAAGCGACTCGTTGGTGATCCCGTGCACCTCGACTGCGCCGGCATCAATGGTCCGGTCAGGGTTTATATATTGATGGTAGGTATTGCCGGTCAGTTGCCGGTCGACCAGCTCAACACAGCCAATTTCAATAATGCGGTGGCCGTCCGAGGGTTCAAGCCCGGTGGTTTCCGTATCCAGTACGATCTGTCTCATTGCTTGCCCCTTCGCGCTTGCCCCCTCTCCCTGTGGGAGAGGGGATTGTTTGTTATATTGATCAGTAATCCGTCAGGGATGCATCCTGATCAAGCCACTACAACAGCTCGTCAATCGCCCGGTTTGCCAGCTCGTCCGCCAGTTCATTTTCGAGCATGCCCGCTGTGGCCCTTGACCCACTTCCATTGCACATCATGTGCGGCGGCTGCCTCGTCCAGCCGCATCCACAGATCGACATTTTTTACCGGCTTCCTTGCAGCCGTCTTCCAGCCGCGCTTTTTCCAGTTCGGCATCCATTCCTGGATACCCTGCATGACATATTTCGAATCTGTCGTCACTCGAACCTTGCAGCGGCGCTTCAGACTTTCCAGTGCCTTGATCGCCGCCATCAATTCCATGCGGTTATTGGTCGTCAGCTCTTCCGCGCCGAAGAGTGTTTTCTCCACGCCGTTATGGCGCATGAGCACACCCCAGCCACCCGGCCCCGGGTTGCCGCGGCAGGCGCCATCGGTAAATATTTCAGTGGTGACGGACATGCCGGACATTGCCCTGGCTGGAGCTCGGAATACCCACCGGGAACAGGCGGCTGCGCCGCGAACGCAATGGTTTTATCGGCGTAACGATGGTCGTGCGTTTACGCGCCACCAGGATGTAGGCTGCCGACAGTAATTGCCTGCCTTGACCACTGGCGGGTTCAAGCAAGCTCAGTTTTTCAAGCAGGCGCAAATTCTGCACGGGCGGACGCTGAAACAGGTAATGACTCTCGAGCGTATCGAATCCCAATAAACCGAGCCAGTCCTTGATGCGGCTCAGCCCCAGAAAACGGCAATCCCAGGGCATACTGCCGCGTCCGGGAGTAAACACACGCCGCAGCCCCCAGGGTCCATGGGGATTGAATCCGAGGATAACCAGGTGTCCGTCCGGTATCAGGCTGCGGTCGGCTTCACGCAACACCTGGTGCGGATCACGACTGAGTTCCAGTGTATGCGGCAGAATAATGGCATCGACGGAATCCGTCATGATCGGCCAGTCATCGGTATGCCCGGCAAGCCCGGCTGCCGGCTGCGCAGCTGGCGTAACACTCTGAATGAAATGGTGCGGTATGCGGCTGTCCTGCAACGGGCAATTTTCCCAGGGCGGCTCAATCACCATAAGGTGGTAACCGAACAGGGTGGGCAGCTGGGCCGCCAGCGCGTCCTGCTCGGACTCGGCCAGCAGACGACCCAGCGGGCGCCGGTACCAGTCACGTAGCGCAGTGACGCGTGAAGCCATTGATATTCCAGTGTTCATTTACCGAAAGCATACCGTATGCCACCGTCTGGCCCAATATATAATCAGGCCTGCGTGTGGCCGCGAGCCGCCTGTTTGTGGCCCACCAGCCAGAAGCGGCTATTGACCTGCCACTACCTGCCTGTCAGCATACTGTGACACCATCTTCCGGCGCTAGCTGGCAGAGACCGGAAAATACGCCTTACGGGTATTTATGCACTCAACTCCCTCATTTTTTGTGACCCTGGTTATCCTGCTGGCGACAGGGTTTGCAGCGGCCGAGCCCTATCCATCCGTCACGCGAGTTCAGAAACCGGGGGGTACATCCGTGCTCGTGCAGATCGAAGAACTGGAAGCGGATGTTCAAGACGTGCTCGCGTTGATCGAAGATCTGGAAGCGGACTTCAAAGTTGTGCTGGTACAGATCGAAGAACCGCAGGCGATCGTTGACGACTTGCTGACGCAAGTCGACAGGCAGGAGGCAGGCACTGAATACTTGCTGGCGCAGATCAACGAACTGGAGAATCTCACAGCAGGCATTCCAGGGCAGGCAGACACGCATGATGAAGAATTCTGGCAGCTGTTGCGCAGTGATTTTAGCCAGTCTGATATTCGCCACAAAAAAATCAGCAGGCAGGTGGACCAGTACGCGAAACATCCGCTTCCCATCAGGTTTACCCTCAAACGCGGTGAACCCTATCTTTCCTATATACGTCACGAAGTGAAAAAACGGGGCTTTCCCGGTGAGATGGTACTCCTGCCGTTTGTCGAAAGTGGCTATGACCCGTTTGCCTATTCTCATGGCCGCGCCGCCGGCCTGTGGCAGTTCATCCCCAGTACGGCCAGTTATTTCGGCCTGAAACAGGACTGGTGGTACGACGAACGCCGCGATGTCGTCGCATCAACCGATGCGGCACTCAATTATCTCGATAAACTTCAAAAACAATTCAACGGGGACTGGTTACTGACCCTGGCCGCCTACAATGCCGGTGGCCGCACAGTTCGCAATGCCATTAAACGCAACCGCAAGGCCGGCAAACCTACGGACTTCTGGCACCTGGAGTTACCGGACGAGACTGCCGCCTATGTGCCGAAACTGCTTGCCATCTGTCGCATCATCAACAACCCGGATGAGTATGGCGTCGAATTGCCGTTGATTGACAGTGCGCCCGGTTTTGCCATTATCGAGACCGGCAACCAGCTGGAGATCGAGGTCGCCGCTGAACTGGCAGAAATGGAAACCGATGACTTCCAGCAGATAAACCCGGGATTCAACCGCTGGGCGACACACCCGGATGGCCCGCATCAACTTGCAATACCGGTTGACAAGGCAGACATCTTTACCAGAAACCTCGCCGGGCTCGATCCCTCCGATCGCGTCAGGTGGTTCAGGCACAGGATCGCCGCGGGCGAAACGCTCAGCCATATAGCACTGCGTTATCAGACAACTGTAAAGGTGCTGCAGCAATCCAATAACCTGGATACCACCCGCATCCGTGCAGGCAGCCGATTGCTGGTACCGGTTGCAGCAAGCGATGCTTCCATTCTGGCGGCGCTGAACAAGGGCCTGCAGTACCTGGATTCAAGCAGCTTCAAAATAAGCCACAAGGTAAAAACCGGTGACAGCCTGTGGGCGATTGCTCACCGTTACCAGGTCAGGGTGGCGCAGCTGAAAAAATGGAATCAGCTGGGCGGCGGTTCAGTGATCAGGCCCGGGCAACGACTGGTAATCTGGAGAAACAATATCGGTACAGCATCCGCGAAACATGTCCGCACGGTGCATTACGCCGTACGCAGCGGCGACTCTTTGTATGACATCTCGAGAAAATATAATGTCAGCATCAAGGACCTGCGAAGCTGGAACAAGCTGCCCGGGGACAGCTACCTGAAACCCGGTCAAAACCTGGCTATCCATGTTGACGTCACCCGGCTGACGAAAAAATAACCGGGCAGGGCCCTGCTCCAGTACAGTGGCTGTCCCTTGCCCTGCCAGTCCGTCAAATATCTCTGATAAACAACCAGTTGAATACTTTCAGGCCTCGGGCCGCATGTGTGGAAACAACAGCACATCACGGATCGAGGGTGAATCGGTAAACAGCATGACCAGGCGGTCAATGCCAATTCCCTCACCGGCGGTCGGCGGCATGCCGTGCTCCAGCGCACGAATATAATCCGCATCAAAATGCATGGCCTCGAGGTCACCGGCATCCTTGTCCTTCACCTGTTGACGAAAACGTTCCGCCTGGTCTTCAGCATCATTCAGCTCGGAAAAGCCATTGGCTATTTCGCGACCACCGACGAAGAATTCGAAGCGGTCGGTCACAAACGGATCTGCATCATTGCGTCGTGCCAGCGGTGACACCTCGGTCGGATAGGCCGTGATAAAGGTCGGATCGTCGAGCCGGCCTTCCACGGTCTTCTCAAAGATCTCGATCTGCACCTTGCCCAGCCCGTAACTGTCTTTTAATGCAATACCGAGCCTTGCAGCAACGGCCCTCGCCTTCTCCAGCTCACCGATGTCCCCGGCTGCAAGATCAGGATTGAAATGCAGGATTGAATCATGCACGCTCATGCGCCGAAATGGCTTGCCAAAATCATACGCCCTGCCCTGGTACTCGATCACGACATTGCCGTGAATTTGCTCCGCCATCGAGCGCAGCAGGTCTTCCGTCAGGTCCATCAAGTCACGGTAGTCCGCATAGGCCTGGTAGAATTCAAGCATGGTGAACTCGGGATTGTGCCGCGTCGAGAGCCCTTCGTTGCGAAAATTCCGGTTGATCTCGTAGACCCTTTCGAAACCGCCGACAATGAGGCGCTTCAGGTACAGTTCAGGCGCAATACGCAGGAACAAATCCATGTCCAGCGCATTGTGATAGGTTGCAAACGGCCGCGCGACCGCTCCGCCGGGTATCGCCTGCATCATCGGCGTTTCAACCTCCATGAAATCCCGCGTATCCAGGTAATGACGGATGTACTGGATCATCTGGCTGCGCATGCGGAAGGTCTTGCGCGAGTCCTCGTTCATGATGAGGTCCACGTAACGCTGCCGGTAACGGGTTTCAAGGTCTGACAGGCCATGAAATTTTTCCGGCAGTGGCCGCAGCGACTTCGTCAGCATACGAATGGAATCCAGACGCACGGAGAGCTCACCGGTCTTCGTCCTGAACAACACACCTTCCGCACCGATGATATCGCCGATGTCCCAGCCCTTGAATGCCTGGTAGACACCCTCCGCCAGCGAGTCACGTTGCAGGAACAGCTGAATCCTGCCGGACATGTCCTGCAACTGTGCAAAACTGGCTTTACCCATGACCCGCTTTGCCATCAGCCGCCCGGCCACTTTCACCCGGATCGGCTCTGCCTCGAGAGCGTCGTTTTCCTTTTCACCGTACTCCGCGTGCAGCTCACCCGCCACAACATTGCGACGAAAATCGTTCGGAAAGGTATTGCCGTTCTCGCGCAGTGCATCAAGCTTGGCACGGCGTTGGGCGATGAGTGAATTTTCGTCTTGGTCTGTCATTAGTACTGTCCTGTTAACCTTCTCTTGACCCGGGTTCCGTACTTCGCTCAACCGGGACGCCTGTCACCTGCTGGTGCGCTTCTCAAGCGCGACGGCTACTCAAGCAGGATCATCGCGGATGAGATCCGCTCCTACAGTAGGCACCAGATGTCCAGCGTATCTTTACTCATACGTGCAGCTGCATCCGGGCGACAGTGCGTCTACAAACCGGACTTCAGGCTCGCCTCGATAAACCCGTCCAGCTCCCCGTCCAGCACGGCCTGGGTATTTCCGGTTTCAACCCCGGTACGCAGGTCCTTGATGCGCGACTGGTCGAGCACATAGGAGCGAATCTGGCTGCCCCAGCCGATATCCGACTTGGTCTCTTCCAGCGCCTGCTGGTCGGCACCGCGCTTCATCATTTCCAGCTCGTAGAGCTTCGACTTGAGCTGTTTCATCGCGGTGGCCTTGTTCTTGTGCTGGGAACGGTCATTCTGACACTGTACCACTGTGCCGGTTGGCTCATGCGTGATACGTACGGCAGACTCGGTACGGTTCACATGCTGACCACCTGCGCCACTGGCCCGGTACACGTCAATGCGCAGGTCAGCCGGGTTTATCTCGATATCGATGTCGTCATCAATTTCCGGGGAGACGAACACCGCCGCAAACGATGTATGCCTGCGGTTACCTGAATCAAACGGAGACTTGCGCACCAGCCGGTGCACACCGGTCTCGGTACGCATCCAGCCAAAGGCATAGGAACCCTCGATCCTGATAGTGGCACTCTTGATGCCGGCCACCTCGCCCGGTGAGACCTCGATCAACTCGGTCTTGAAACCGTGGCGCTCACTCCAGCGCAGATACATGCGCAGCAGCATTTCCGCCCAGTCCTGCGCCTCGGTGCCGCCGGACCCCGACTGGATATCGACAAAGGCATTGGCCGCGTCCATTTCACCGGAGAACATACGCCTGAATTCGAGGACGGCAATTTCCTGTTCCAGCGCATCCAGATCGCCGTATACCGCATCCAGGGTTTCCTGGTCAGATTCATCGGCGGCCATTTCGAGTAATTCCGAGGCATCTTCAAGTGTCCGGGACATGTTGTTCAACACCAGCACGACCTCTTCAAGACGGACGCGTTCACGTCCCAGCTGCTGGGCGCGTTCCGGATCATTCCAGACATCGGGCTGTTCCAGTTCGCGCACGACCTCGGTCAGGCGTTCATTCTTGTCATCAAGGTCAAAGATACCCCCTGAGGGACGTGGAACGCCCGTCAAGGTCTTTGATCCTGGTCCGGATGGTGGTCAGGTCGGTCATGGAAACACCGCAAAAATCATGCAAATCAAGGCGCGCAATGATACTCCTGTTAGGCAGGCGCTACCAGCCGCGGGGTGCCGATGTATTCGATAATCAGCTGCGCGCTAATCCGTCCGCGGTATTCATTCACATCCAGGCGGTAGGCCATATGCAACTGCCGGCAGGGCTCGGGCAACTCCGGGGTATTGAAAGCAATGGCATCGATCTCGCTGTCGCCGCCCAGCGGCCTGAGCATCATTTTCATATGCCGCTGGCCGACCACGCGGTGACTGAGCACGTCAAAGTTTCCCTCAAACACCGGTTCGGGGAAACCCTGGCCCCAGGGACTGGCATCGCGCAACAATTGCGCCGTGTCCAGCGACAGTTCACGCTCGCTGAGCTCGCCGTCGGAATAGACCACGCCGGCCAGGTCATCCTGCGTCAGGTGGCGCGAGATTTCTTCATCAAAGGCCTGTGCAAAAACCGCGTAGTTTTCTTCCTCCAGGCTCAGACCGGCCGCCATGGCATGTCCGCCGAAGCGCGGGATCAGACCGGGGTGGCGCGTTGCCACCGCATCGAGCGCATCGCGGATGTGCAGGCCGCTGACCGAGCGCGCCGAGCCTTTCAGCATACCCTCGCCACTGCGTGCAAAGGCAATCACGGGGCGGTGCAGGCGCTCCTTGATGCGTGCCGCGAGGATGCCGATGACGCCCTGGTGCCAGTCGGGTTGAAACAGGCACAGGCCAACCGGCAGGTTTTCCACGTCCAGTTTCATGGTCTTGATCGCGGCAAGCGCCTGTGCCTGCATGTCGGCCTCGACCTTGCGGCGGTCACGGTTCAGCTCATCCAGCTTCATGGCCAGTTCACGCGCGCCGGTTTCGTCGTCGGCCAGCAGGCATTCTATGCCGACCGACATGTCATCCATGCGACCGGCCGCATTCAGGCGCGGCCCTGCAATAAAACCCAGGTCGGCTGCGACGATGCGATCCAGCCTGCGTCCACCGACTTCCAGCAGGGCGCGAATACCCGGGGCGCAGTGTCCTGCCCGAATCCGTGCGATGCCCTGCTGCACCAGGATACGGTTGTTGAAATCCAGCGGTACGACATCGGCGACCGTACCCAGCGCAACCAGGTCAAGCAACTGCGCGAGCCTTGGTGCTGCAATTCCCTGCTGCGCAAACCAGTCCTGCTCGCGCAAGCGCGCACGCAGCGCCAGCATGACATAAAAGGCAACACCGACACCGGCCAGGTTCTTGCTCGGGAAGGCATCACCTTTTACATTCGGGTTAACGATGGCAGCCGCATCCGGTAACTGCTCGCCGGGCAAATGATGATCGGTTATCAGCACCTGTATACCGTGCTTGTTCGCGGCCGCTACGCCCTCCAGGCTGGAAATACCGTTATCCACCGTGATAATGAGATCCGGCCCGAGTTCGGCGGCAACAGCAACGATCTCCGGCGTCAATCCATAGCCGTACTCAAAGCGGTTCGGTACCAGGTAATGCAGATCACTTGCACCCATCATGCGCAGCGCACGCAGGCACAGCGCCACGCTGGTTGCCCCGTCGGCATCGAAATCGCCGACCACCACAATCCGCCTGCAGTTCCTGATGGCGGCCTCGAGCAACGCCACTGCGTCTGAAAGTCCGCCCAGTGATGTCAACGGCAACAGCCGCTCAAGCGAATAATCGAGCTCGGCTGCCGACTGGATCGGGCGTGCGGCATAGACGCGCTGCAAAACCGGGTTCAGGTCCGCAGGCAGGCGGTCATTATTGACCAGCTGCTTGCGGCGAATGATGCGCCTAGCCATGTTGACAGAGAGCGGACAGCGGACGCACGCGTTTCCAGAAGCGCTTCAGCAGCCGGCGGGTCGTGCGGTAACTTTTCCCGCTACACGGATCGATTTCCACGCCGGCCACCCGGCCATCCTCGAGCGCTGCAAGCAACGGCGCAAACCAGTGCCGCTCGATCCGCGTCATTGCCTTGTGCCAGGCCTCGATATCGGAATACTGCACGGCCGCCTCGAGTTCATCGAGTACGACCAGGGTTTGCGCCTCCTGCGCTGCTGCCAGCAGTTCATCCAGGCTCGCGGGTAAATCCCGCCGCGGTGTCTGTGTGAACAAGGCCAGACCCATCGCAAGCGGATTGTCGGTGGCGACCTGCATGGGGTGACGGTGCACCGTCTCCGGCAGCCGGCCTTCACCCCAGAACCAGAGGCTGTTAATCATCGGTTCACCGCCTGCCTCGCGGCGCGCATTCACCGGGTGCTGGTGAAACAGCATTTGCACCTCGTTCATCAGCGCATGCCACGCGGCGGCATCCCTGCCGCGCGGCAGATTCGGATCGATTGTCTGCCCGGCGATCGTGCCGGGTGCTACGGTTGAGACAAGCGGTGCCTTCTGCAGGTAGATATACCAGCGTTGCGGGGAAGGCGCCGTCAGGTGCCAGCCCCTGCCGGTGTAGAATTCATTGAAGGCGGCAACCAGCGCATCGGCCTCCTCCTGCGTGATTGAAAAGGTACGGCTGTCAAACAGGCGCAGCGTGCTTTGATCCGCCCGCAGGTGTACCGGGTCGGCACGCATGAGGTAACCTGCAGCCGGCTCGTCGATATCGACCAGGCTGGTCAATGCGGCTGCCGGCAAGGCAGCGCCGCCCCCGTACTGCAAACCAAAATGACTGCCGAGGCCGGCATCGAGGCTGTTGGCGGTATGCATCCCGGGTTTGCTGCGCGACAGCAGGCGCTGCAGCGCAGGGAGGGTTTCCGCAAGATTATCCAGGAAAGCAGCCTCGGAACCGGCAGGGCACAGGCCGGGGACCAGAAGCGTTATGTGCTGTGCCGCATCAGACAATGAGATGCAATCCCGTTACAGCGGCCCGGAGTTGCACAGGTGTCAAACCATGTTATCCAGTATCGCCGCCTTGACGGCCTCAAGATTGGCATCCACCGTCATCATGGCATCCTCGCCGCACTGCCTGATCGCCGTATCCGGGTCTTTCAGGCCGTGACCGGTCAGGGTGCACACCACCGTACTGCCCGGTGGAATCCTGCCGCTGCCGATATCGCGCAGCGCGCCGGCTACGGACGTCGCCGAGGCCGGTTCGCAAAATATACCCTCGCGGGAGGTCAGCAGTTTCTGCGCCGCGAGGATCTCCTCGTCGGTGCATTCATCGAACCAGCCGCCTGACTCCTTGTTGACCTTCCAGGCCTGGTCCCAGGACTGGGGATGACCGATACGAATGGCCGTTGCAACGGTATCGGGATTATCCACCATCTTGCCGCGCAGGAACGGCGCCGCACCGGAGGCCTGGTAACCGACCATCACCGGGCGCCTGTCGGTCACTGCCCTGCCAGCGAACTTGCAGTTGCCGCTGCAAAAGGCACAGGCCTCGGTGACGCAGGCGCTGTCCTGTTTCGCGTACTCGCTGTAGCCGATCCAGTGCGCGGTGATATTACCGGCATTACCGACCGGCAGACAGTGGAAGTCCGGCGCACGGCCAAGCTCATCGACAATTTCAAAGGCCGCGGATTTCTGTCCCTGCAGACGATAGGGATTGATCGAATTCACGATCGTCACCGGCGCGTGGTCGGCAACTTCCTTGACCAGGCGCATGCCTTCATCGAAATTACCGCGGATCTGGATCACCACGGCGCCATGAATCATCGCCTGTGCCAGTTTTCCCAGGGCAATCTTGCCTTCCGGGATCAATACGAAGGCAGTAATACCCGCGCGCGCCGCGTAGGCTGCTGCAGCCGCTGACGTATTGCCGGTAGACGCGCAGACAATCGCGTTGCTGCCATCAGCGACGGCCTGCGTCACCGCCATGGTCATACCGCGGTCCTTGAAGGAACCCGTCGGGTTCAAACCTTCATACTTTATATAAAGGTCGACATCCTTGCCGATTTCGCCGGGGATATTTTCAAGCTTGACCAGCGGCGTATTGCCTTCTCCCAGGCTGATGATGCGCGTGTTCGCCGCGACCGGCATGCGGTCGCGGTAACGTTCAATCAGACCTGTGTAACGTGTTGCTGTAGACATTTGGTTAATCCTGAAAAGTGATTCAAATAGGTAAAAGTTTTGTTCCATACACATCATGACGGGTACGCTGCGCTTTACCCGTCCTACGTATATCAATGCAAAGGAGTATAAACGACGTTGCCGATCAGCTGTTCAATCGCAATCCAGGTGTTCCAGGCGAATCCGCACAAGCTCGCCATGGATGCTGTCGAGCGCCTCGATCTGGCTGATCGCCATGTTCATCTGGCGCTCCTGGACGACATGCGTTAACAGGATAATCGATGCATCGGCTGCACCGCTGGGCGGTTCTTTCTGCAAAATTGCCTCGATACTGATACCGGCCTTGCCGAGTATACCCGTAACCTCGGCCAGCACACCCGGCTTGTCGCTCGCCTGCATGCGCAGGTAATACGCCGTCTCGACATCGTCCATACCGAGAATCGGCACATCGGAGAGGGCATGCGGCTGGAAGGCCAGGTGCGGCACGCGGTTCTCGGGATCGGCCGTCAGGGTGCGCACCACATCGATGATATCCGCTACTACGGCTGACGCCGTTGGCTCCGCACCGGCGCCGGCACCGTAATAAAGTGTCGGGCCGACCGCATCGGCCTTTACCAGCACCGCGTTCATTACCCCGTCGACGTTGGCGAGCAGGCGGCGCTCGGGAATCAGGGTGGGATGCACACGCAGCTCGATGCCCTTGTCCGTCTTGCGGGTAAAACCGAGATGCTTGATGCGATAGCCGAACGCCTCGGCATAACCGACATCATCACGCGTAATCTGGCTGATACCTTCTGTGTAGACCTTGTCGAACTGCAGCGGCACACCAAAGGCAATCGATGCGAGGATGCATAACTTGTGCGCCGCGTCGATACCCTCCACATCGAAGGTCGGGTCGGCTTCCGCGTAACCGAGTTCCTGGGCTTCCAGCAGCACATCTGCAAATTCGCGACCCTTGTCACGCATCTCGGTAAGGATGAAGTTACCGGTACCGTTGATGATGCCGGTCAGCCATTCGATCCGGTTGGCTGCGAGGCCCTCGCGGATTGCCTTGATGATCGGGATGCCACCGGCCACGGCCGCCTCGAAGGCCACCATCACGCCCTTCTCCTGTGCGGCCGCAAAGATCTCGTTGCCATGGGTTGCAATCAGCGCCTTGTTGGCCGTGACCACGTGCTTGCCGTTGGCTATCGCCCTCAGCACCAGTTCACGTGCCGGTTCATAACCGCCGATCAGCTCAACGATGATATCGATATCCGGTTCGTCCACGAGGGAGAAGGCATCGCCGCTGACGGGGATCGACTCGATGCCCGGCACACTTGCCGGGTCATATTCCCGGGCCGCCGCGTGGCTGATCTCGATGCCACGCCCGGCTCGCCGGGTAATTTCTTCTGCATTGCGCCTTAACACGTTGAACGTGCCGCCACCTACTGTGCCCAGGCCCAGCAGGCCAACCTTGACCGGATCCAATGATTTATCCTCCCGAGGAAACGTTTGCCTGGTCGAGATCGCTGCGGAACATGTCCCGAATGCAGCGAATCGCCTGACGGGTCCGATGAGGATTCTCGATCAGACCGAACCTGACATAATCATCGCCATAGGAACCGAACCCGATACCGGGCGACACGGCAACCTTGGCGTCACTTAACAGCTTCTTGGTAAATTCCAGCGACCCCATTTCCCGATACGCCTCGGGGATACGCGCCCAGACGAACATCGTGGCCTTCGGCTTCTCGACCGGCCAGCCCAGCGAGTTCAGTCCCTCACACAGGGCATCGCGTCGCTCCCGGTACATCTGTGCGATCTCGTGTACACAGTCCTGCGGCCCTTCAAGCGCGGTAATGGCCGCCACCTGGATAGGCGTGAACATGCCGTAATCGAGATAGGACTTGATCCGCGCCAGCGCTGCAACCAGTGTTTTATTGCCGCACATGAAACCGACACGCCAACCGGGCATATTGTAACTCTTGGACAGCGAGAAAAACTCGACCGCCACATCGATGGCGCCTTCGACCTGCAGAATGGAGGGCGCCTTGTAGCCGTCGAACACGATATCGGCATACGCCAGGTCCTGTATCACCCAGATCTCGTGCTCCTTCGCGATCGCCACGACCTTTTCATAAAAATCAAGCTCGACACACTGCGTGGTCGGGTTGCCGGGAAAATTCAGCACCAGCATCTTCGGACGCGGCCAGGAATCCTTGATGGCCTTCTCCAGTTCGACAAAAAAATCCACATCCGGGCGCAACGGCACGTGGCGGATGTCCGCACCGGCAATCGCAAATCCATAGGGATGTATCGGGTAGGCCGGGTTCGGCACCAGCACTGCATCGCCCGGCCCGACGGTGGCAAGCGCCAGGTGCGCCAGGCCCTCCTTGGAACCGATGGTGACGATGGCATTGAGGTCCGGGTCCAGATCCACATCATAACGACGCTTGTACCAGTCACAGATGGCCTTGCGTAAGCGCGGTATGCCGCGCGACAGTGAATAACGGTGGGTATCGCCCCGCCGGGCCGTCTCGATCAGCTTGTCGACGATATGCTGCGGCGTCGGCTGATCGGGGTTGCCCATGCCGAAATCGATAATGTCTTCCCCGCGCGCCCGTGCCGCCGCCTTCAACTCATTGACAATGTTGAAAACATACGGAGGAAGCCGCTGGATACGGGCGAATTCTTCAATCACGCTGCTGACCGGTTATTTCGTTGTTTATGAACGTATTACAGTAACATTCTCGGGCCGTTAACGGTACTGAAAAGTGTTAATGGAAACAAGGGGAAAATAGTGTTGCCCGGCCTGAGCCTAATGGCACTTGCTTTGATATGGATGCCGAATCAATTGGTAAAAAATACGGGAATCGTGCCCGGGGATGATTTCTTCCGGCAGAAAATCTGCAGGAGCCAGCTTGCTGGCGAAGGGTATACCCACCGGCGCGCCAGACCCGTTCGCCAGCAAGCTGGCTCCTACGGGAGTTCCAGGGGCCTGGATTATTTAAACGGGCATAATGACGGCGGTGTCAGCAAAATCCCTGATGAGTGCAGCTTTAGATACATGCCATTTCAGTCTGACCCTGTTCTCCTGACCCGGGTTATCATCACCATGCATGTCCGAACTCATTCCTGACACGACACAACCCGGGATCGCTGAGGTAGCGCCAACCTTGTATTATCTTCGTATGCTTATCCACAATTAATGCCACCCTGCACCCTGTCTTGTTACTACCATACAGATATTCGTCCAGCGCAGATTCACCAGAACGCACTTCCGCTGGCTTTCCACCCCGAAAAACATCAATGGATTCTCCGATGGATTGATTGAGCATTGACGATACATCCACGGTTGAGACACAACCCGCCAGCTCTTGTAGCAGCAAAAAAACTATAGACATCTTTAAAGCAGACGCTTTCATTTGTTCGCTAACCGATTATCAAAAAATGGATATAGATAAGCAGGGGTAACAGATGCCATCACAAATGGTGTTGCCACAATTACATTGGAATAGTTCAGCATCTCACCAAAACCACGTTCTATAAATGACATATCAGACTTGATATTCCCCATAGCGTCATACCAATAACTACTATTGAGGTAATCATGCGGACCTGCGTAAGCCTCACCTAAATAATCCTGCCAGGAACCCGGGCTATAATCACCCAGGAACATGATTCTGCCTTGCTGTCCTTGAATGCCGCCAAGCGGACTTCTCACCTGACCCAGACCATGCTGGGGATTATATCGGCTACCAGCCAACTTAAAACTATCCCCCTTGTAGCCAACACTTTTACCACTGGCATTGCGTGGATCTAATTTTGACTGTGCGACCATAACTTGTCTCATTTTAGTGGCCGAGTATGTCATTAATGATAAAACCATTGATATCCTGAACCCGTCCTTGAAACTTCCACCATTAATCTCACTGCCCACCCCCCCGGCCAGACTATTTGAAGCCACCCTTTGCGCATTCCATACATTCCCATAGGCACCTCCAATCCCGCCAAATATTGCACCAGCGACTGCACCTCTTGCCGCCCCTGTTAAACTGCCGGTTAATATTCCACCCGCTACAAACCCGCTGGCGGCGCCTCCGGCAATTCCTGCAGTGATGTATGCACCCGCGCTCGCTACACCCGCCTGGGTAGATGCGTGAGCGGCCCACGCCCAGCCTGATGCCAGATTAAAGGTAAAGTATGCCGCAACCACGGCAACGGCGATTCGAAACACCTTGTTTTTGAATACTTTCTTTACCCCCTTCCACAGTTTGCTGAAAAACCCGTAGCCGCTCGGGTCTGTATATGAAAGCGGGTTGTTATTAACATAGCTGTACCGGTTGAACGACTGGCTGTTCTCCGGGTATTGAACCTGAATATCAGGACTGAGGAAGCGCCCCAGTTGCGGATCATACAAGCGGCCGTTCATGTGGATGATGCCGACGTCATCGAGCTGCTCATGGCCGGTAAAGCCGTGATGGGATTCTATGGCTGCGACGACACCGGCGGCTGAACTCCAGTCGATATTGCGGCGACTGCCAAAGGCTTCGAAGCTCATCCGCTCGACCACCTTGCCGTTCTCATCGGTGATCACGTCGGTCGAACCGAGGTGGTCCTTGTGCAGGTAGCGGGTCTTTGCCGTGTTATCGCTTTTTGTTGTGTGTATTGCAATGGTTTTCCCGGCGGCATAGATGTAGTGCTTGTGTTCGATCAGCAACCCGTCGATTTCCTTTTCATAATGCGCTCCGGCGTCGATACGCGGACTCAGATAGTACGTCGTATGATCGCCCTTGACCTGCTTGATGCGGTTGTGATCAGCGTCATAGTCAAAGATTACGGTAGTGCCCCCCTTGCTGATCCGTGTTGCCTTGTTGAATGAGCTCCAGCTGATGGTGCGTCCTGCCCCGCTGGTCATGTTACCGTTCGGGTCATAGGCATAGGTTGCCTGCTCAATACCACCGTCCCTGACCTTCGTGACGGCATGCGGTCCAGCCGTGCCTGCGCCATAGGTGTAGTCGCTACCGTAATCGGATTTCTGCCTGATATTACCCAGGGCATCGTAACCGTAGCTGCGACTGCCCACGCCGGCAATGTTTGCGCTCATTAAACGGTTGCGGCCGTCATAGGCAAAGGTCTCCGTCAGTGGCAGTTCATTGACATCCTGGTTAAGGTCCCTGCGTTGCCTCAGGTTCCCCAGCGGGTCGAATTGATAGGTCAGCTGCTGAACATTGTTACCAAAAACAGTACCGCTGTTGATCGCCTGTACAAATCCACTGGCAGCATCATAGACATGCCACGTCTGCAGCCCGTTACCCAGAAATGATTCGGTCACCTTGCCTTCGGCGTTGATTTCATCCACTTGCCAGTAGATCTTGTCATTCGCGGCATTGCGGACCTCAAGTAAATGACCGCTGGCGGCATAGACATTGCGCACCTGGAAGCCTGTCGGGTAGGTTGTCAGCTCACGGCGACCTTGACTGTCATAGGAATAGCCCATGGTAAATGTTTCAGCATCGATATGGCTGGTATCGGACGCAAGCCTGCCGAGGCTGTCATAGACAAGGCTGCGTTTGTAACCATTCGCACCGTTGGTGATGCTTGCCAGTTTGCCAACACCATTTGCTGCCGTGTCATAGTTCCAGCGACTGATGCCTTCGATTTCACTGCGCCGGGTCATTCGGCCGAGCCGGTCGTAATCCATGCGCGTGACCTGCAGCCTGGCATCTTTTTGTTGCCGCAACTGGCTGACCGCATCGTATTGATAAGTCCATGCACCCATGTCAGGGTCATGCATTCCTGTCTTGCGATCACGATCATCGTACTCCATGGTAGTAACGTTACCGGCTGAGTCCGTCACCTTGACAAGGTTCCCCGGCGGATCGTAGTCGTAGCGTGTATGCGCGCGACCTTCATCGATCATTTCCCCGAGCTTGCCCTGCACATTCCTGATACGGGTCACGCGCTGGTCATATGAACCAGCCAGGTCAAAGCGACGCACCGTGGCAGACAAACCATTGTATGTAGTCGTTATGCGGCCATTGTCCGGACTGCGCTCTTCCCTGACCCGTCCGAGTACGTCATGGACATAATTTGTCCAGTAGACGGCAGCGCCTGCATAGTAGGGCCGGGTAACCCCGGTCACCTGCCCCAGGCTGTTGTAGCGGGTGTCTTTATAAATGGCAGACCCCTTCAGTCCGCGGCTGGCGGTACGCAGCTCACGGCCGAGAAAATCTGAATAGGTGGTTACGGGTACGGAACCGGATGTCTCAACCGTTACGGCCGTGCCGCCATTGGCACAGTGGGCACCGCACCAGCTGAAGCTCCAGGCTGTAAAGGTGCCGTCTGCCCGGTCTTCACGGATCTTGCGACCGAAATCATCATGCTCCCGAAAGGTAGCCAGACCGTTCGGGCCGGTCAGGCTGACGACCCTGCCGTAACGGGTATCAATCCATTGCGTCTCTGTGTGACCCAGCGCATTGGTATTCACCAGCCGTGCATCGAAAGGCCTGGCCGGGTCCGCCACACCTGCCGGCGTATACATGCTGCTGGAACTGCGCGCAGCAATACCGTGGGTTGCCGCAGCGGAATCACGCACCGTGGTGACGGCCTTGCGTCCGAAGACGTCATAAATGTATTCAGTGCGCAAGGCAAGCTCCGCCCTGTCCGGCTCGATAATTTCCGCGGATAATAAACCCGTCACGGTATCGTATTCAAAGGCCGACTTGCGTGATTCCGGCACACCACCATTCACGGAATGGTGCTACAGTCGACAAATCGAGGCGGCCCAGGTACCAGTTCACGGTATCGGCAGGTTGATAGTGATTGACCGTGTCCCTGACATAATTCCCGGCGCCTGCAGTGGTCGTCACCGTCACGCGGCCGGCATTTCCCCACAATCCTTCACCGGACGCATCATAGGCATTAGAGGTTATGACCGTCATTACCAGGTTGTCCGCACCACCGGGTAACTCGAAAGTACTTTTGGCACTGCTGGCCAGATGCGGGAAATATACGCTCGACGAAGCAGTTATAAAGCTGTCCAGCGTATTGCTAACCCCGGACAGTAGTTTGCCATGCAGCGATGTCTCACTGCGCAGCACCATACCGACATGCGGGAAATCCTGTGAATAATGCGTATCCGTAACAATCCCTGTCTGTTTGTCTATCGCGGTGGTCTTTGCGAACCCGAGCATCCCGCGGCCTGACAAATCCACCTTCAGGCCTGCGTATTGATAGGCCGTGGCATACAATCCACCGAGTCCGTCCGGGGCCGAGGAAGAAGCTACGACGTACAAGGGTGCCGCGACATCCACAAGCGGATAGCGAGCCCCGGTGTGTTTCGTATAGACCGTATTATCCGTCAGGGGCATATATGCCAGATGGTATTGAAGACCCGCGCCATTTGTTAATGCTGTCGATCAGGTCGGGGCGCACACCGGCATGCAGGCGCGCCTGGATTTCCGCAGAACCTGAACGCACCCAGTCAGCCAGGCCGTCACCATTGATGTCCACCCAGGAAACATCGGTGTACAGGTCGGGGCCATGCAAGGACTCTGCTAACACGCCGAAGCTGCCATCACCCCTGGACAACCGGACCTGTGTCCGGTCAGCGCCTGCCCTGACCCAGTCGGCCAGGCCATCGGCGTTGATATCTACCCAGGAGACACGGCTATCCAGGCTGGATGCACCATGTGCTGAATCAGTCATCGGGCCGAATGTCCCGTCACCCTTTGATAAACGTGCCCTGGTGCGGTCACTACCGGCACGGACCCAGTCAGCCAGGCCATCACCATTAATATCAGCCCACGCTACCCGGGAATACTGGTAATTTTCACCATGCACTGAATCAATCATCGGTCCGAAACCTCCATCACCGTTTGATAACCGCGCCTTTGTGCGGTCAAAACCGGCACGGACCCAGTCAGCCAGGCCATCGCCATTAATATCTGCCCATGAAACTTCGGAGTACTGGTTGCTCGCACCGTGTGCCGAATTAATCATGGCGCCGAAAGTCCCGTCACCCCTGGACAGCCGGACCTTTGTGAAAGAGGTACCGGCACGAACCCAGTCAGCCAGACCATCGCCATTGACATCCGCCCACGAGACACGGCTGTCCTGATAGTTCTCACCGTGTGCCGACTCAATGATTTGTCCAAAACTTCCATCACCCTTTGAGAGCCGGACCTTTGTGGAAGTGGCACCGGCGCGGACCCAGTCAGCCAGGCCATCACCATTGACATCCACCCATGAGACATGGCTGTCCTGGTAGCTTTTACCGTGCGCCGAACCAATCATTGAGCCGAAGCTGCCATCGCCCCTTGACAGCCGGACCTGGATCGCCGAAGAGCCGGCACGCACCCAGTCGACCAGGCCGTCACCATTCACATCTGTCCATGCTGTACGCGTGGCAAACCCCGTGCCATTGTGACTTGAAGCTGTAACAGCATTGAAACCGGTACCGGCCATGTCCTGCCAGCCAAATACGTGGGCAGGCAAACAGGCGGTCGGACTGCATTCCTGAATGGACGCCAGCCGCTTCCTGCCTGTTGCTGTGCCTGCCCGGTAAGTAAAATTGTAATTGCGGACGACAGCCGACCCGACCTGCGTGGAGATTCCGGACATGACTTTGCTCGACTCAATGGAAGAGCCGGCCATATAGCCCTTCGTTGCAGGCTTGTAAGAGTATGCAAAAGACACCGATGCCAGCGGGGCCATGCCGGCATGCTCATTACCCGTATAGTCAATGCGCAGCGGATAATACTCACCACTCTGGCTATTCTCACTATAGGTCGTGGTGATGTAGTTGCCGACCGTGTCTTCGATACGGTTCACCGCCCAGATCAGCACCGCATTATCACTGCGGCTGGTGGCCTCTATGCGTGAATCGGTGCTCCGTCCATATTCCAGCACTTGTCCTGCTTTGGTCCAGACACGGAAATACGCCACGCCCGCACTACCCGCTTCTGTATAGGAAACGATCTTTGAAAAACTGTCGATCTCGGTACGGTACTCGGTCAGGTTCGCCCCGTAAGCACCGCTGACTGCGATCAGCCGCTGTCCATCCAGGCAATAGCGGTCATTGGCATCGAAATCGACACCGTCAATAAAACCATCCTGTACCCGGGTGGCACCACAGCGGCTGATGGCAGACAGGCCTTGCAGTGACCAGCCTGGTCCAAGCAAGCCACTACCGGCCTGGCTGTTATAGGCCAGTGACAAAGCTGGCTGCATGCCTGATATACCCGGTGGAATAGTCAACGGCAGGGTATAGGTGCCCGCACCTTGCGGGCTGACGTCAAACGAGCCGGCGGTGCTGCCCACTGCAGTCATATTGATCGACTCGCCCGTGTTGCCATGACGATCCGCCAGGGTGATCGATACATTCTCGCCTGTATCGGTACCGAGCATTACCCTGAAACTGCCATCGGCATTGGCCACCGCGGTGACCGTCTCGCCGGTGGCCGTGGCTATCGTAATACGCGCAAACGCCTCGGCAGCGCCCGCCTGGCCGGTAATAACCATGTTACCCCGGGAGGTACTGAACGAAATCATCCCCGGGTTGAGCGTAGCAGGAGGAATAATATCCTCGATCAGGTCGATACCGGCACTCAGTTCCAGGTCAAAACTCAGGTCACTGCTTTTGTCCTTGTACAGGTGCACTTCAACAGCGAGCAGATTGACCCCGTCAACCAGCCAGGCAGGATCGATAAAATAATCGAGAAAGATATTCTCTTTTCTGCTGATATCCCTGTCGCGTGTCTTGTTTACCCGCTCCGATGCACGGTCCCTATAATCGATAGTCCCATTGGACATATTCGAACGCAGCACTTCATGACCGTTCAAATACACGACGGCACCATCGTCCCGCATCAGGCGCAGTGCGAGATCGGTTGCCAGCTTGCTGTCTGCCAGGACAAATTCCTTCCGGAAATAGGTCGTGATATTTTTATGGTCCGCATCACCGCCATAACTGACGACCGTGGCCTCGTCCCCTTCACCAAATCCAAGCTGTGAAGGGCCCTCCCGCCAGGTGCTGTCATCCGCTGCCGGATCACGCCACTGCGCGCCCTGATTTGTGCCATCGTCCAGGTATTTCCAGGAGTCGCCGGAGCGAATAATCGTCTCGATGCCGATGTTTCCGCCCGTGACTGTCCACTGAAATGAAACACTGGCCTCGGCTATTCCGTCATCGACGGTGATGGTCACAGAATGGCTTCCAGCCGCACCCGCGAGTACCTGACCGCTTACAAGCCCTGAATCCGGATCGATGGCAAGACCGGGCGGTAGACCGGTGGCACTGTAGACGAGCGGGTATTCTTCACTGCTGGCTGCTTTTATTTGCAGCAAAACATCACGTGTTTCGAGGTGCCCCTGGTCGCCCGGATTAACAACAGTAATTTCCGGACCCCGGAGATCGAATCCCAGTAAATTCTTTTCATCATTCGTGCCGGCATCTTCGTAGATCAGATAAACAGGTTTTGTGGCCTCGATCCGTGTCCCGGCAGCCATATGCACACCATCAGACGAGGAGCCGAAATAGGCCTTGCCCGGTACCGTTCCGTCCGAGTGACACACACGTTCATCAGCGGTCGAGGCGTCTTCATAGAGGGTAATGACCGTATTCGCCTGTGTGCACAATACGGCCACATACTGGGAAGCGACGGGCAAGACGTAATGGGTAGCCAGGTAGTCGCTGCTGAAAAAGGCCGTCGCTTCATTGCCATCACCGTCATCGTATTGAACCGCCGATACCGGCTGACTGGAAATGATGTGAACGGCATCACCCCGGCCCTCGGACTCACTATCACCTACGCTAATCTCCTTCCATTCGTTGCCGCTGATTGATTTACCGGTGGAATCGCCGTCACTTGCATACAGGTCAATATCTGCACCCTGTTCTCCGGGTGCACCCACCAGGATCCTTTTCGAACGAAAGCCCCATGCCTCCAGAGCCGCAGGCGGGACAGGGTAAGAATAGCGGGCATCGTCACCCTCATAGCCCTTGTGCTGCACCAGAATCGGTATGTTCGAGATAATGACACCTGATTTGTTTCTGCCGTTACTGTCACCGATCTCCAGTGTATGGACCTGCCCCGCGTTTAATGTACTGGTTGTCGTGTCGCCATTGAGCCTGATGGTCACCTTTGCATTTTCATCCGGGCTCAATAACAGGTAACGATGACTACCGCTTTTATGTGGAATCGAGAAAAGGCTACCGGCAAAGTTACCCGGATTTGGCAGGTCCGTACCATTAACGGAATTTCCCAGGGTAAAGGCCCCCGTTCCTTCAACCTTTGTACCCTGCACAAGATCAGCGACCGGTATGACACCGGATTCTCCCTGATCGAGGTACAGCTGTGTACTTCCTGCACTAATCACGTTGCCATCCTCAAGGCTTATCACGCTCGCTTCAGCATGAGAAAAATCCGCATCAAGTACATAGTACGCCGTGGTAATCGATGCCTGGACGCAAGCGGTATACACACCGGCCAGGACCAGCAGGCCTGTAAACAGATACCTGAAGTCTGTTCGCTGCACTTTTTTCAACAGGGAAGAATGAGAACAGCGGCAAACCTGTATTTTGCCCCCGGCACTTGCAGGTATTACAACTCTGAAACAAGACGTTATATCCAATAATTTCATCTGGCCACTCCCTGGCAATCCTGCTGTTAAAACCTTTCGTCCGTGATTCCATGTTTACCAGGGTGAAACATACCCCGGGTAAAGCGCACTCATGCCCCCAGCTTATTTTCCCTGCCAGGGTTCGTCTGTAGGAGAACACGGATTCCGCTTGTCACCCCGGGCCGGCCTGCGTATCTTTGCCCCATGCGCTTTGCACAGGATTCAGCAGACGGCAACCTGATCCAGGCCTACCGGCAGGGCGAGATCATCATCAAGGAAAGAACAATCAGCCACAGCGTGATCATCACGGCGGACGAGATTATTGAATGGACCCCGCAGCACTTCGCTGACATCACCCTGGAACATATCGAGCGGCTTGCCGACTACCAGCCTGAAATCGTTATCCTCGGTACCGGCAAATGCCAGCAGTTCCCTGCCGCGCATTTTCCAGTCGGCTTACAGAGGCAAGGCATCGGCGTTGAGGTGATGAATACGGATGCCGCCTGCCGCACGTTTAACGTACTGTTGTCGGAAGACCGGCGTGTCGTCGCTGCGTTGATCCTGGAATAGATTGAATAAATGCGGGCATAAAAATTGATGCAGTCTGTATCGATTGCTACGGCGCCCGTCGGCAAGCCCCGGCCGGGGTGGGTGTCCGTCATGATTGATCCTGCCATTTGATCTAGATCAAGCAACCTTAAAATAGGCGCCCGATTGACCCGTCTATATCCCGCCGAGGAGTGGAGACGGTGGCTGGAATTTGCCTATACTTGTAGTCACGTTAGCTGGCAACCCTGCCGGACAGCGGTATTCGTGACTATTGATAACTTTGGAGACACAACTATGAAAAAATTTACCAAGCTTATTAGCCTAGCCATCATTGCCGGTGCTGCCACGCTGGGTGCCGGTACAGCAAGTGCCTGGTGGGGTAACGACGATTATTATGGCGGTCCGTGGGGCGGTGGGCCCTGGGGTTATCCCGGCTACGGCTATGGCGGTTATCCCGGCTACGGCTACGGCGGTTATCCCGGCTACGGCTACGGCGGCTACCCCGGCTATGGCGGTTATGGCGGCTACGGCGGGTATCCCGGCTACGGCTATGGCGGTTATCCCGGTTATGGCGGCTACGGCGGCTATCCCGGCTATGGCGGTTATGGCGGCTACGGCTATACGCCGGTAGCACCGGCAGCACCGGCAGCACCGGCGGCGAAGAAAGCCCAGTAGTCGAAAAAAGCTATCGGTTCAGTCCGGATACCGGGGACTGGACCGGTACTCGCGCAGTGAAAGGGCGCATCTTCGGATGCGCCTTTTTTATGTTCAATAGGGCCGGGGTGTCGGGTAGTCGCGAAACGCTGCGCTCGCATCGACCGCGGGTGGCTGCATGGCGTCGTAGTTGATGAGCTTGCCCAGCGGTGGCAGTGTCTTTTCCGAGTAACCCGCAAGGGTTTGCGCCAGGCGCTCCGCCTCTGCCGGCATGGCGCGGCGCGCATAGGACAACAGTTCTTCCTGCATGGATACGGCTTTTGAGTAGTCGCCCGTCGCCGCAAGGGCCAGCGCCAGCAATTCCCCGTGCGGTGGTATCGTGTACTCGTCATACAGTTGCTGCGCACTTTTCAGTGCCGCCTGCGGATCGTGTATGGCTGCATCGCGGCTGCCGGCCAGCAGCATGATTTGCAGGGGCCGAAAGCCGGGGTATTGTGGAAAACGCCCGATAGCATTGTCAAGCGCCGCCATCAGCGTGGCAGCAGGCGCACCTCCCTGCAACAGCGCACCGATACAGGGAATGGTTGCCGCGAGATTGTCCGGCTCTCCCCGAATACTGCCGGCATAGTACTCCGCGGCCAGGGCATAGTTGCCCTGGCGATAGTACTGATCTGCCAGGTATTGATTCGCACCGGCATGATCCGGCGCCTGGCGAATGGCGCGCTGATACCAGCCGGCCGCCGCGGCAGCATCACCCTCCTCGTCCGTCAGGATCCCCAGCAGGAACAGGTTGAGCGGGTCCTCCGGCTGCCGGGCAAGCGCCGCTTCCAGCTCACGGCGGGCGGCGGCCTTGTTACCTGACAGGTAAAGCGCGCGCGCATAACTGGTGCGCGCACGGTCATTGTCCGGCTCCCTCGCCAGTCCTTCCGCGAAGGCCTCGCTGGCAGCCGCATAATCCTGTTGCCGGGCGGCATTCATGCCCTGTTTGAAGTGAAAATGCGAACCAATCTTGAGTGCCTTGAGGCTCTCGATCTGCGGATCCACGAACGCGGGTTGCTGATCGCCGCGCAGTGCCAGCTGCGCCTTCGCCTCCTCAGTGCGCTGTGTTGCCCGCAGCGCCTGCGCGAGCAGGAAATGGATGCTGGATGCCGACGGATCGTGCACCAGGGCACGGGTAAAGGCATCAATGGCCGCCTCATAATCACGTTTCAGAAAAGCAACCTGTCCCAGGCCATACAGGGATGCCGCTTCCAGCCCGGCGGCATTCACAACCTCTTCAAAGGTGGCCTGTGCCTGGTCCAGTTCATTGAGGTCAAGCAGGACATTGCCAAGCCGCACCATCAGCGCCTTGTAGCCGGGCCTGAGTGTACGCGCATGCCGGTAGCGTTCCAGGGCCTGCCGGGTACGCCCTTCATCGTCTGCAATATGCGCGGCATAGTAGGCCCAGCGGAAATTGTCCGGGGCCAGTTGCATGGCATTGTGGTAACAATCCTCGGCGACCGGGAAGACGAAGTGGACCTCGTAGAGTCCGCCCAGTTCACCATAGGCCGCCGCGAGTTTTTCCGGCTGCACGGGTTGTTCCTGCAGCGCCGCGTTGAGCTGCCGGCGTACCAGTTCAATGCTTTCACGGGCCTCTGCATCCATGTCATCCAGCCCGACCTCCCTGATGGCCCGCAGGCTGCCAGCCAGGGACGATGGCAGATCGAATGCCAGGTCGCCGGCGATGGCGGGTGGGCCGGCCAGCAGGCTGGCCGCAAGTATGAACAGCTTGATGCTGTCATTAAATGCCATGACGGGATCAGCCGGCGCCGGCCTGGTTGATGGTCATCATGACATCGACCCGGGGAACCTCAACGGACTGCCGCTGGCCGTCGGGCCAGGTAATGTGCAGTTCATCCACCGTGCTGGATGCGCCCAGCCCGAAGGTGAGCGGCAACTCGGTTTGCGACAGGTAGCTGCGCGTCGGCATCACCACTTGCCGCCGGGTGACGCCGTCAACCGACAGTTCGACAAGGGCGCCAATGGCGTTTCGATTCGGGCCGTTGCCTGCCAGCCGGACCCGCAGCCAGTGATGCCCGAGCGACTGTTCATTGCGAAACAAAACGGCACGGCGCCCGTTCTGGGTCACAACGATGTCAAGGTCGCCATCGTTATCGATGTCCGCGTAGGCGGCACCACGGCCGACCATGGGCGTGGCAAGATCGCCGATGTCGGCGACGGGCACAAAGCGGCCGCGACAGGCCGACCCGCAATTCCAGAACAGCTGTGCGGGCTGCGCATAGCGCTGGCTGGACTGCACCAGGTTGATGTCGGCTTCCAGGTGACCGTTGGCCTGGAACAGGTCGAGCCGTCCGTCCAGGTCATAGTCGAAGAAGAACAGTCCGAAGGTCAGGGCGAGTCGCGAAGCCGGGCCGAATCCCTCGAGGATCGCCTCGTCCACAAAGGGCGGCTGCCCGGCTGAAGTGACATACAGTGAACTCATTTCATTGGCGAAATTGCCGATGCCGATGCCGATATCGTCATCGTTGCGAAAGTAGGCGGCATCGATGCCCATGGCGCCGGTCGCCTTGCCGTTGCGGTCAAAGGCGATGCCCTCGAGCATGCCGATCTCCTCGAACCGTCCCCCGCCGAGATTGTGATAGAGAAAATTGCGGGTCGTGTCGTTGGCCACGAACAGGTCCAGCCAGCCGTCGCGGTCATAATCCACCGGGGCTACCGCCAGCGCCTTGCCTGCCGGGGCATGGTTATTCGGGTCGATCACGATGATGCCGGATGCCTGCGATACCTCGCTGAAGCGGCCGTCACCTTCATTGCGGTAGAGCCGGTTGGTGGTGCCGAAGAAATGGTTCGGCGCACCGATTGCGCGTCCCAGGCCGGTGAGGCGGAAGTCGATCTCCAGGTCAATGTCACGCGACCACTGGACGTAGTTGCCGACGAACAGGTCGAGGTCACCGTCGTTGTCGTAATCCAGGAAGGCGGCCGCCGTACTCCAGTCGGAGGCCTTGCCGGCCGTGCCGCTGGCGTTTGTCACATCGACAAAGTTTCCCTGCCCGTTTCTGAGCAGGTAATTTTCACCCAGCGCCGTGATGTACAGATCGACCCAGCCATCGGCGTCGAAATCGCCGGCCGCGACACCCATGCCGTAGCAGTCAATCGCCAGCCCGGCCTGCCGGGTTACATCGGTGAACTGCCCGCTGCCGTCATTCCGGTACAGGGCAAGCGTCGGCGTGGTGTCCTGTTCGTGCCCCGGAAACCAGCTGGAATTCACCAGCAGCAGGTCCTGGTCAGCATCATTGTCGTAATCGAAAAATGCGGCCCCGCTACCGATACCCTCCGGCATGAGCTTGTCACCGTAGGCGCCGTTGGTATGCACAAAATCGATTCCGGCGGCCGCGGTGATGTCCCTGAAGACCACGTGCGGGGGTGCTTGCATCGGCGCCATCTCCTCGATCACCGGGCCGGCCACGACGGCCTCTTCAATAATGACATCGGGAGAGGTCTCGCGGTTCAGATACCAGCCGATGCCGGCGGCGACAAGGCCAAGCACCAGGATGACGGCCAGCGAGCGCAGAAACCAGCGGCGAATGATGGCCTCGCCGGCCCGTGTCGAGTCAGTGTCGGGAACTCCTGTCATAAATAACTGCCGGGTTGTGCAAACGTTGCATTGATTCTACAGACCTGCACAGGGGTGTCGAATTGATGTAAGTCAGTTACTTCTGCATCTGCGCCAGCCGGCTGGTCTCTGCATTGACCTGCCGCCCCAGGTCGTGGATGACAATGGCCGCGGCGGCGTAATCGGCCGCCGCATTCTCGCGACGGTGCACGCTGACGGCCTGCTCGACGGCATGATCGTCCGGGCGGTATTTTTCATGCAATGCCCGGTACTGCCCGGCCTTGCCGGTGTTACCGAGCTGTGCATGGATCAGGGCAAGATTATAATGTGCGGCCAGGTTTTCCGGGTCTGTCTGCAGTGTCTTCTCAAACCATGTCAGCGCCTGTTCGAGCAGTTCGCGCTGCCGGCTGCCGCGCTGCTGCCGGCTACGCTCGGCGAGGGTGCGGCCGAGTTCATTCAGCACCCTGACATCCCGGGAAAAGTCGAAGCCGCGCCGGCGTGCCTCTGCGAAGCGGTTACCGACGATGGCTTCAAGTGTCTCACTGGCCGTCTCCAGGTGGCCGTTCTCCCGGTCGATGAGCGCACTGAACCAGGCAATGGTCCACGCCGGCGCCTGGTTTTCGCTGGCACGCCGTAATGCGACCGAGGCCTGTTCCAGCTGTCCTTCCTTGAAGTACACACGGGCAAGATTCACGGCACCGCTGGCTTCACCGAGTGCCTCTGCCTGTTTAAAGGCCTGTTCGGCCTGGCGCAGTTCGCCCTTGCCGGAGCCGCTGTTGCCTTCACGCAGCAGCCCGATGCCATAGTCGTTCCAGCGCTCTGCAGGCCGAATGTCCGGGACAGCTTGCGCATCGAGCCGGGCGTGCTCGCCACGCAGCGGCAACTGCACGCGGTCCGAGGCCATCACCGTGACCGGCAGATCATTGCGGATAAAGCGGTCGCCCTGCAGGTGGCGCAGGTAGGCTGTATCGAACTTGCGGTAGTTCAAGTGCGCCTCGATGGTGACCGGCCCCTGCGCGTCGCCCGGTATCTCCAGCAGGTAATGCACGACCGTCGCGGCACCCGGCGGAATCTGGTGGTCGTAGAGCGCGACGAAGATGTCCTGGGCATTGCGCCGGTCAATGCGCCTGCCCTGCGCATCCAGTACATAGGCGTTGACGAAGTACGACCAGGGGTCGACGCTACCCTGCCCGTCCAGGCTGCCGCTGCGGCCGATGAGCTTGCCGCCAGCCATGGCGGTCACGTCCAGCCACAGCTCGTTGGAATCAGCAGTGCCCTGCGTCAGGTGATGCCCGACCCCGGTGGTGCGGATGACAACCTCGAGCAGGTAACGATTCCCGGGGACCAGTTCGGGAAGTGATGGACGCAAGGGGGCATGCAGATCGGCATCGATGCGACCGTCATCCCGGAGCGCAAAAATATCGACCCGGGTGACATCGTCGAGACGCTGCTGCTGCGCCTGCATCACCCAGTCAGGCAGCTCCAGCAGCTGTGCGATGCCGGTATTGGCGGCCGGAAACTGGTGGTTGTGCACGCTGCGCTGGCCGCTGGCGTTGAAATCGCGCGCGGCCGGGTCATCCGAGGGCGTCAACGGCATGTGACATTCGCTGCAACGCGAGACGGCCTTCGGCGGGTAGTAGAAGCTGTCGACCCGGTGCCCGGATATGCCGCTTTGCAGGAAGCTGTCGTAATGATTCTGGCCGCGCAGCCAGCGGTAATGATTGAGCTCGACCGGCAGGTTCGCCTTGTGGCAGACAGAACAGAACCCGGCCGTGCGGTGAAACGGTTTCAGCAGGGTTTGCTTGTGGAATGCCGGTTTCGCCTTGATGAGCTGTTCGTTGATGCTGCGCAGCAGCGGCGACTCGCTGAAGGCAAAAGGATAGCGCGGCGGATCCGCAATGGTGTAATCACCGTTGCCGTGCACACCGTTGATGCGGGTCATCGCGTGACAGGTCATGCAGGTGATACCGGCCCCGGCTGTCGGGTTGCCTTCGGTGTCGTAATCCGGGTCGTCGAACTGGCCGCTGAACAGGGGAACCTGGTCGTGGCAGGCGGCGCAAAACCGCGACGCCTGTACCGTGCCGTCGCGTTGCAGCACGACCCTGCGTGTCTCCTCCACGCTGAATTTGTAGACCGGGTTATTGAAGGAACTGAAACGATGCATGCTCTGTTCGTGAGTCTTCATTATGTCCGGGTGGCAGCTTGCACAGGCATCATCCGTCATCAGGTGTTCCGGCGGGATCGCCTCGCCGCCCCGCACGACTGCCAGCGAGGGCGGAAATTCGACTGTTATCTCACCGTCGCTGTCGCCCTGGACACCCGCCTGCAGCACGACCATGACGGCAGTCAGTCCCGATGGCGGCAAGCGACCAGCGCAACCCCGTCTTCCAGCGGATCGGCGGGCCTGCCAGGCGATGCAGGACAAACAGCCAGATAACCAGCAACGGGCTGACGACGTGCAGCCAGTAACCGATGCGCCGCACCTGTGGATCGTTGATCTCGAAAAATTCGAAGCGCGTCAGCAACAGCCCGGAAATCAGCAACACCAGCGCCGTCAGAAACAGCCCCATGCCCGCCCTGACGGCATAGCGGTTGGGACGGCGCCAGGCACGCCGCATGTGCGCCACGGCAAACACCAGCAACGGCAGGATAATCAACAGACCCAGCGCCAGGTGCAGCAGGAACATCAGCAGGTAAAAATAGTTCTGGTAGCCTGCCCCGCTCAGCTGTTCCAGCAGGGAAATGGCGGCCAGGTACACCGAGTTGAGCAGCAGCAGCGAAAACAGCAGTATGACAACGCCCAGCAGACGCCCGAGACGTGCATTCACAACGGGTACGAGCCTGTTTTTGTCAGAGTACGCTGAAGTCACCTGGTATGCCCGGCAGTTACAAGATGGTTGCCAAAATTGACTACGTGTACGGGAATTATCGAGGGTAATGCGTGGACTGGTTTATGACGCTGGTCAACTGGAGCCTGATTTTTGGCAGAAATTACCGGGCCAGCCCGAATTTCAACACTACTTCTCACTTCTCACTTCTCACTTCTCACTTCTCACCTCTCACTTCTCACTTCTCACTTCTCACTTCTCACTTCTCACTTCTCACTTCTCACTTCTCACTTCTCACTTATTAACTCATTTAAGCAGCGCCTCTACCGAGAACCCCTCCTGCTCCAGAATACGTTTCAGTTTTTTCAGCGCATCCATCTGAATCTGGCGAACGCGTTCACGGGTGACGCCGATCTCCAGGCCAACCTCCTCGAGGGTGGAAGGGCTGTAACCATGCAGGCCAAAGCGGCGTTCGACGACGGCACGCTGCTTGTCAGTTAACTGTGACAAACACTCTTCGAGGTTGCTGTGGACCGCCTCCTCCTGCAGGCTTTCCGAAGGGTCCCGGGCACTTTCATCGGCGATGGTTTCCAGCAGGGTTGTGCTGGAGTCTCCCGAAATATTGCTGTCTGTTGAAGTCGTGCGCTCATTCAGGCCGAGCATGCGCTCGACATCCTCAATCGGCTTGTTCAGCAGGGTGGCGATTTCTTCCGCACTGGGTTCATGATCGAGCTCCTGGGCAAGGCTGCGCGCGGCGCGCAGGTAGGTATTGATTTCCTTGACCACGTGGATCGGCAAACGGATGGTGCGCGACTGGTTCATGATGGCACGTTCTATGGTTTGACGTATCCACCAGGTCGCATAGGTCGAGAAACGAAAACCCCGCTCAGGATCGAATTTCTCAACCGCGCGAATCAGCCCGAGATTGCCCTCCTCAATCAGGTCAAGAAACGCGAGGCCCCGGTTCATGTATCGGCGCGCAATCTTGACAACCAGGCGCAGGTTGCTCTCGATCATGTGCTTGCGCGATTCTTCATCGCCGGCCTGTGCCTGGCGCGAGTACATGACCTCCTCCTCTGCCGTGAGCAGGGGGGAGGCGCCGATTTCGTTGAGATAGAGCCGGGTGGAATCGTGACTTTCCGGGGATCTGTCCAGGGACCTGGTCTTTTTGGCTACTTCATCTGACCGCGAGACCGGCTTTTCACGCCTGAGCGGCTGCTGGCCTGGTGCCTCGTCGACAGCGGCAGTCTGGCCTTTTTTATTCTCTTTCCCGGAACCCTTGCGTTTCACCACTGGCTTCCTCAGCTGTCACATCCAGTACCCGGCCATGCGCGCATGGCCTCCTTTACGTGGCCGGTGCAGCCCGGGTCAGTGTTTTTCTGGCAGATAGTCCGACGGATTGACCGGCTTTCCGTCTTTACGAATTTCGAAATACAGTTCGTTGCGACCGATACTGCTACTGCCCATCTTCGCAATCACCTGACCTGCCTTGACGTATTCACCTTCGGCAACCAGCAATTCGCTATTGTGCCCGTAGGTACTCAGCAAACTTTCATTGTGACTGATGATAATAAGCCTGCCATAGCCTACAAGTCCACTCCCGACATAGACTACTTTCCCGCCGGCAGCGGCCTTTACCGGCTGGCCATTGTGTCCACCGATGTAAATACCCTTCTTGCCGGGCTCATTCGGCCTGTGACCACGCAACAGGCGACCGCGAGTCGGCCATTGCCATTTACCGTCGAACTCGATCACCTTGCCGGTTTTGGCAGGCACAGGCTGCTCCACCGTCTTTGTCTTTGTCTTTGTCTTTGTCTTTGTCTTTGTCCCTGCCTTCGCGGTAGCCGTCCCGGGTGTCACTTTCCCGGCCGCCGGCAAAGGCGGGACAACAACCTCGGTGCCGGCCCCGGGTGTGAGCCTGAGACGCTGCCCGACACGAATGTTATAGGGAAGAGGTATTCCGTTGATGCTTGCAAGCTGCTTGTATCCCGTGCCATGTCGCCGGGCAATCGAGGAAAGCGTGTCGCCGGGCTTCACCACATAAATGCCGTCTGTGCCCGCGAGATATTTGCGTACGTTGCGTAGCGGGCTGGTTGTTGCAGCTGCAGTCGGGCGCGCCGGTTCATCATGACTGCGCGAGGAAACCGGGGCGCGAATCGAATGGCTGCTGCATGCCGCCACCAGCAGGGACAGTATACAGGCCGTGAGAAATAGTTTGCTGCTTGACATCAATGGCGAAAATACAGAAAGGCCAATACGGCAAAAATTACCACAAGCCAGCCGATACGTTCAACGTAGCGGCGGAGGTTTTTCTCCATGGCCGGTCCGCCCCATGCAAGCAAACCGGCCACCAGGAAAAAACGCCCGCCCCGACCTGCGATAGAGCCGAGAACAAACAGGGGAAGATTCATCAGCAGCGAGCCGGCCGCGATGGTGAAGACCTTGTAGGGGATCGGCGAGAAGCCGGCAACCAGTATCGCCCAGAAACCCCATGCCTCGAACCAGCTGCTGGCAAGTAAATATTTTTCCCAGTAAGCGGTCGTTCGCAACCAGGGCTCGATCGCTTCAAAGGCAAACACGCCGATAAAATAACCAAATAGCCCGCCGATGACAGATGCAAGCGTCGTCAGGGCCGCGTAACGCATGGCGCGGTCCGGCCTTGCCATGCTCATGGGTGCCAGCATGACATCCGGGGGGACCGGGAAAAAAGAGGATTCGGCGAAACTCAGGGCGGACAGGTACCAGAGCGCATGGCGGTGACGCGCCCATGCCATGCACTTGTCATACAGACGGGTGAACATCCTGATCAGGCCTGGCCGCTCAGCAGGGGAACGAAGACAACCGGATCGAGATCTTCCTGTTCATAGTTGTCTCCCCTGCGTGTCACCAGCGTCAATGTCTGCATCCCCGACCCGCCCAGCGGAATGATCAGTCGCCCGCCCTGTTCCGACAACTGCTCCAGCAAGGCTGGCGGAATCTGTTTTGAAGCCGCAGTGGTGATAATGGCATCATAGGGTGCGAATTCCGGCAGGCCTTCCGTGCCGTCCGAGTAGCTGGCGCGCACATTCCTGATTCCCAGCTGGCGAAACCGCTGACGCGCCTGTTTCGCCAGCGGCGCGATCCGCTCAACGGTATAGATTTTCTCGACCAGTGGCGCCAGCACAGCCGCCTGGTAACCGGAGCCGGTACCGATCTCCAGCACTTTTTTCGGATGATTACCGATAATCAGGTCTGTCATTACCGCGACAATGTAGGGTTGTGAAATCGTCTGGTTATAACCAATCGGCAAGGCAGTATCTTCATAGGCACGACTGGCCAGCGCTTCGTCGACGAACAGATGACGGGGCATGTTGCGAATAACATCAAGCACCGCCTCGTTTTGAATGCCTTCATCGCGCAGACGCTGCACCAGGCGGTCACGCGTGCGCTGAGAAGTCATGCCGATGCCACGGTTGTGTGTATTCATGTCAGGCTTCCAGGCTACTCGACCAGCCAGCCGGCAAGGCCATCAAGCGCATCATAACGCGTCAGGTCGACATCCAGCGGGGTCACCGAAACAAAGCCGGCACGTACTGCATGAAAGTCCGTACCCGGCCCGGCATCCTCTTCCAGACCCGCCGGCCCGACCCAGTAGACGGTGCGTCCGCGCGGGTCCTCTTCCTTTATGACCGGTTCCGACTTGTGACGGTGACCGAGTCGCGTTGCCTGGATACCCTTTATCTGTTCCCACGGCAGGTCCGGTACATTGACGTTCAAAATGGTATCTGCCGGCAATGCACCGGCCATGACCCGCTTGACCAGGTCTACTGCAACCCGGGCAGCGGACACATAATGCGTCGGCCTGCCACTGTAGGCGAGGGAAACGGCAATCGCCGGAAAGCCCAGGAAACGCCCTTCCATGGCGGCGGCAACCGTGCCCGAATACAACACATCATCACCCATATTGGCACCGGCATTGATACCGGCCACGACCATATCCGGCTCCTTTTCAAGCAGACCGGTAATGGCCAGGTGGACACAATCCGTGGGCGTGCCATCGACAAAGGTAAAACCGTTACTTCCCACATGTGCCCGTAACGGGTTATCCAGGGTCAGTGAGTTACTGGCGCCACTGCGGTCGCGCTCCGGTGCCACCACGTGAATGGTGGCCATATCGGCCATCGCGGTAGCCAGCGCCTGCAAGCCACTGGCCTGGTAGCCATCATCGTTACTGAGCAGAATATTCATCAATTGTAAAAGGTGTATTAACCTCGATCAGGCCATGTAGTATAAGGGATGCCCTGAATGATTCCTAAACTGAAACCTGGATAATCAACAGCTGACTCTCATGGCCGACCGGAAGAAACCTTCGCAGGAGGATATCGAGCTGTTTCGACGCAGTGCCGCCGTTATCCGGCCGCTTGGCAGCGACAAAATACCACCCTTTCGAAAGCGGCTCTCGAGTCGGCCGCGTAACCAGCCGGACTTTGCAGACACTGCCATCGAGGCGGGTTTCTCGGACGGTTTCGATGCAGGCACGGTCACTGCGAGTGATACCCTGTTCTTTGCCCGCAGCGGTGTGCAACAACGCCAGCTGCAGCGGCTCAGGCGCGGCCAGTTACCCATCGGGGCCGAACTCGACATGCACGGCATGACCACGGCAGTTGCGCGTAATGCCATCGCCAATTTCATAACCCGGTGTCGCGACCGGCATATCCGCTGCATCCGTATTATCCATGGCAAAGGCTATAGTTCGGGCGGTGATGCCCCGATCCTGAAAAACCGGCTGAATTCATGGTTGCGCCAGCACCAGGACGTACTGGCCTTCAGTTCCACCCCGCCCCGGGATGGCGGCACGGGTGCGGTATATGTCCTGTTGCGCGCACACTGAAACGTACAGGTGAGACAGACTCAGCGTACCTGCCCGGTATTGACAACAAGCTCACGCAGTACGCTGGTTGCATAACTGCCGGCGGGCAGCGAGAAAACCAGTTCCAGTTTATCCGTTCCTGTCCATTGCCATTCAAGCCCCTCGACAGGCACGCGCAGTGCGCGTCTGTCCTGCTTCAACCCGGCGGCTTCAAGACCCGCCAGCCAGTCCGGGTAGTCTGCGAGGACTTCATTTTCCAGCTGCAGGCAATCCAGCCGCACAGCGTTTGCCCCACGGCCGTGCAGCGGCCCGGTTGGATGCACGTCCTGGCGTTCGCTGCGTGCAAGCAGTTCCGCGTCGATGTTTTCAGCAATGAAATAGCTGTGACTGCCCTGCAGTTGCAGGGCGTCGCCGGCGATCACCTGGTTCCAGTTCCCCGCCGCGACCCGCCGCGACAGCACCTGGTTAAACAACAGCGAGCGCGCTGCCGAGAACGCCAGGCCACGCCGGGTCCGGGAGATCCGCCGCCGCGGGTTCCCGAATAACTGCAGGGCGGTGTGCAGGTTGGCGCCATTGCGCCCGAAACGCTGCTCGCCGAAATAATTCGGCACACCCTGCCTTGCAATATGCTCAAGCCGCCGGTCCAGTTGATTCGCCTCGCCGTCGATGTCGCGCAGCACCAGCCGGAAGGCATTGCCTTTCAGTGCACCACGGCGCAGCTTGCGTGAATGGCGCACATGCCTGAGAACCGTGATCGTCTCGCAGTTCAGTGCCGTCCAGTCGGGGTCGGCACGTCCCGGCAGCTGCACGGAGAACCATTGCTCGGTAACGGCCTGGCGGTCTTTCATACCCGCGTAGCTGACATCACGCAGCGCCGCCCCGGAAAACTTCGCCAGCAGCCCGGCCACCCCGGCCGTATTTTCCAGGCGCTTGCGGATCAGGACCCAGGCATGTTCACCCGTTCCGTCCGGCTCAAGCAGCGGGATTTCATTGACACGGAAATCTTCGGGTGTCTTGCGCAGGCAGGCGGAGACCGTCGGTTGGCCTGATGCGAAGGCCAGCGCATGGATGGCTTGCTGCAGCACAAGGACTCCTGCCCGTGGTCCTTAGCCTCGCAGCAGGACCACGGCAAAGGCGGCAATGCCCTCACCCCTGCCGGTAAAACCCAGGTGCTCGGTAGTGGTCGCCTTGACGTTGACCTGGTCGACCTTCACCGCGCAGTCGGTACTGATATTGATGCACATGGTATCGACGAATCGGGCCAGTTTCGGGGCCTGGGCGACGATGGTGAGATCGGCATTGGCCAGGCTGTAACCCTGTTCCGCGACCTGTCCGATAACCCGGCGCAGCAATATCCGGCTGTCGATATTTTTAAACTCTGCATCCCCCGGCGGGAAGTGCATGCCGATATCACCGAGACCTGCTGCACCCAGCAGTGCATCGCAGAGGGCATGCAGCACGACATCTCCGTCCGAGTGCGCCTCGAGACTGCGGGTATGCGGGATATTGACTCCTCCAAGCACCAGAGTCCCGCCATCCTTGAACGCATGTGCATCGAAACCGTGTCCGACTCTCATAAAGTTTCCCTCGACTGCAGGTAAAACTCCGCCAGCTGCAAATCGCCGGGCCGGGTAATCTTGATGTTATCAGCATGGCCCAGCACCATGCGCGGCCGCTGCCCGGTGATTTCCATCGCGGCCGCTTCATCGGTCACCAGCACCCCCCTGTCGATCGCCTGCTGCAAGGCATCACGCAGCGGCCCGAGGCGAAACATCTGCGGCGTCAGGGCACGCCATATTCCCTCACGCTCCAGCGTCTGGATGACGGCACCATCGGCGTTGACCTGCTTCTTGGTATCGGTAACCGGAATGCCCAGCAGACCACCGACCGGGTCACCTTCGAGGCTAGCCAGCAGGAAATCAAGGTCCTCCCGGCGCAGGCACGGGCGCGCGGCATCGTGTACCAGCACCCAGTCATTTTCATCCGCTGTATCAGCAAGGTGTGCAAGGCCGTTTAATACTGAATAACAGCGTTCGGCGCCACCGCTGACGGTTTCCACGCGGCTGTCTTTATAGCGATCGCCGATCGTCGGCCAGTATTCATCATCATCGGCAAGCACCAGCACGACGGTTTCAATGCGTTCACAGGCGAGCAAGGCATCGAGGCTGTATTCGAGCACGGTCCTTCCTGCCATTGGCAGGTATTGCTTGGGCATGCCCGCTGCCATGCGCGCACCGCTGCCGGCTGCCGGGATCACTGCATGGAATTTTGGATCATCACGCATAGGCACTATATACCCCGTAGGAGCGAGCGCCAGCTCGCGAATACCCCGCGAATACTTCGCCAGCTGGCGCTGGCTCCTACAGTGATTGATATAGCCGCCGGTTAATTCCTGGCGGGGGTAAATCATCCCGCAGGAGCGGCTACTCAACCACCTGGTAGAAGGTCTCGCCCTTTTTGATCATGCCGAGATCCTCCCGGGCATGTTCCTCAAGGGCCTCCAGCCCCTGCTGCAGGTCCAGCACCTCGGCATCGAGTGCTTCGTTACGCTCACGCAGCCGTGCATTTTCCTGGCGTTGCCGTTCAACATCCCGGTGCAGGCGCCATACGTCCTGCAGGCTGCCATCGCCGATCCAGAGGCTGTATTGCAAATAAACCAGCAGTATTAACAGCAGTATGAGCAATTTCTTCATGGCTCATGAATTGTTCCGCGGGGCTCAGTTGCCGGCCAGATGCCTGAAGGCGGCAAGACCTGCATAACCGGCACGATTACCCAGTTCTTCTTCAATACGTATCAGTTGATTGTATTTCGCAACCCGGTCGGAACGCGACAGGGAACCCGTCTTGATCTGGGTGGCCGTGGTGGCCACTGCAATATCGGCAATGGTGACATCCTCGGTTTCACCGGAACGGTGCGAGACCACGGCGGTGTACCCGGCCGCTTCCGCCATGCGGATCGCGTCCAGCGTTTCCGTCAGCGTACCGATCTGGTTCGGCTTGATGAGAATCGAATTGGCGATACCCTTGTCAATACCGCCCTTGAAGATCGAGGTATTGGTGACGAACAGGTCGTCGCCGACCAGTTGCACCTTGCCGGAGAGCCGTTCCGTCAATAACTTCCAGCCATCCCAGTCACCTTCATCGAGACCGTCTTCGATGGTAATAATCGGGTACTGGTCCACCCAGCCCTCGAGGTAGTCGATAAACTCCTCTGCGGAAAATTCGCGTCCCTCGGAGGCAAGCACATACTTGCCGTCGCGGTAGAATTCCGAACTGGCGGCATCGAGGCCGAGATAGATATCCTTGCCGGCTGTGAAGCCGGCCTTGTGAATCGCCTCGAGAATAACCTCGATGGCGGATTCGTTGGAACGCAGATCCGGCGCGAAGCCGCCTTCGTCACCGACGGCCGTATTCATGCCGCGGCCGTGCAGTACCGACTTCAGCGCATGAAAAACCTCGGTGCCGTAACGCACTGCCTCGCGCAGACTGCCGGCGCCGACCGGCAGGATCATGAATTCCTGCAGATCGACGCTGTTGTCGGCATGCGCGCCGCCGTTGATGATGTTCATCATCGGGACCGGCAGCTGCGTCGCGTCTTCACCGCCGAGCAGGCGGTACAGGCCAATGCCCTGTCCGTTGGCAACGGCGTGTGCGTTTGCCAGCGACACGGCCAGCAGAGCATTGGCGCCGAGGCGTCCCTTGTTCTCCGACCCGTCCAGTTCGATCATCAGGCGATCGATCTCCGGCCTGGTCGTTCGCGTCCTTGCCCAGCAAGGCGCTGCGAATCACCGTGTTGACATTGTTGACGGCCTGGCTGACGCCCTTGCCGCCGTAGCGTTTGGCATCGCCGTCACGCAGTTCCACCGCTTCACGGCTGCCGGTTGATGCACCGGATGGCACCGCGGCACGACCCCTGGCGCCCGAGCCCAGGGTGACCTCGGCCTCTACGGTTGGATTACCGCGGGAATCGATAATTTCACGCCCATGTACCTCAGATATTTCTGACATTGTTACTCCATTATTCAATGGTTTATTTAATCTTTAGAGAATCCGGATGAATCAATAAACAAGCCTTGCCGACAAGGTCATTTATTCATCAGGCTTGTTTCCGCCAGTTCTCCCGCCTTGATGGAATCATCGAGCATTTTCAGCGTGCTCAGCAGCGGCTGCATCCGCTTTAGTGGCCAGGCATTCGGTCCATCGCTCAGCGCCTTCGCCGGGTCCGGGTGGGTCTCCATGAAGATGCCGGAAATACCGGCCGCGACTGCGGCACGCGCCAGCACCGGGACAAATTCGCGCTGGCCGCCTGAACTGCTGCCCTGTCCGCCAGGCAGTTGCACCGAGTGGGTGGCGTCAAAAACAACCGGCACGCCGCAGTCACGCATCACCGCAAGTCCGCGCATGTCAGACACCAGGTTGTTATAACCGAAGGACACACCCCGCTCGCACACCATGATCTGCCTGTTACCGGTCGCCAGCGCCTTGTCGGCAACGTTCTTCATATCCCAGGGAGAGAGAAACTGGCCTTTCTTTATGTTTACCGGCTTGCCCTGGCTGGCAACGGCCTGGATGAAATTGGTCTGCCTGCAGAGGAAGGCGGGGGTTTGCAGCACATCGACCACGGCAGCGACTTCATTCAGCGGGGTATCTTCATGCACATCGGTCAGCACCGGCACACCGACCTGTGATTGCACCTTCTCCAGGATAGCGAGACCCTGTTCCAGGCCCGGACCGCGAAAACTTTTATACGAGGAGCGATTGGCCTTGTCAAAGGACGACTTGAAAATAAACGCCATGCCGAGTGCGTCGGTAATCTCTTTCAGAGTCCCGGCCGTGTCGATGATCAAGGTTTCATTCTCGATCACACAGGGCCCTGCAATCAAAAACAGGGGGTGTTCGATACCCGCATTGAATCCACACAATTTCATAACAGCTTGATCAGGGGCCGTTCAGCACTCACGCATCTGCCTGTGCAATTGCCGTTACCGGCACAGGATCCAGTGTTTCATGGTAGATACAGGCAGCCTCGATAAAGCCGCTGAACATGGGGTGACCATCACGCGGTGTTGAGGTGAATTCAGGGTGGAACTGGCAGGCAAGGAACCAGGGATGGTCGCTGATCTCGACAACCTCGACCAGTTCGTCGTTGATGGAGACACCCGAAAGCCTCAAACCCTTGTCTTCAAGCAGCTTGCGATACCGGTTATTAAACTCGTAGCGATGCCGGTGCCGTTCGGTGATCGTGTCCTTGCCATAGAGGCGATGCGCCAGGCTGCCGGGTTCCAGCTTGCATTGCTGACCGCCGAGCCGCATGGTCCCGCCAAGATCGGAGTCTTCACTGCGGTGCTCCAGTCCGCCATCTTCACGGCTCCATTCGGTAATCAACGCAATCACGGGGTGCTCGGCGCCTTTCTTGAATTCCGTGGAATGTGCGCCCTCAAGGCCGGCCACATTGCGCGCAAATTCGATCACAGCCACCTGCATACCCAGGCAAATACCGAGATAGGGTATGTTGTTCTCGCGCGCATAGCGGACTGTCTCGATCTTGCCCTCGACCCCGCGCTCGCCAAACCCGCCGGGGACCAGGATCGCATCCACCCCCTGCAGCACGCCGACACCACTGGTTTCGATGGTCTCGGAATCGATGTAACGGACTTTGACATTGGTCAGGGTATGGATGCCGGCATGCATCAGGGCCTCTGTCAGTGACTTGTACGACTCCGTCAGTTCAACATACTTGCCGACCATCGCAATGGTCACTTCCCTCTCGGCCCTTTCGCTGTTGCGTATGACCTTTTCCCATTCCATCAGGTTGGCCGGTCCGGCCTGAATATTCATCTTTTCCACAACGATGTCATCAAGCTGTTGCTCGTGCAGCAAGACAGGAATCTTGTAGATGCTGTCCACATCCACGGCCGAGATCACGGCGCGCTCCTCGACGTTGGTAAACAGGGCTACCTTGCGGCGCTCTGCAGAGGGTAGATGGCCGGTCAGCGCGGCACAGCAATACGTCAGGCTGAATACCGATCGAGCGCAGTTCCTTGACCGAGTGCTGGGTTGGCTTGGTCTTGATTTCACCGGAGGCGGCAATGTAAGGGACCAGCGTCAGGTGCATGAACAGGGCACGCTCGTGGCCCAGCTCCACGCCCATCTGGCGGATGGCTTCCAGGAATGGCAGCGATTCGATATCACCGACCGTGCCGCCGATTTCCACCATGGCAATATCCGCGCCGGCGGCACCCTTGCGTATATTGTGTTTGATCTCGTCGGTTATGTGCGGAATCACCTGCACGGTTGCGCCGAGGTAATCGCCGCGCCGCTCCTTGCGAATCACGTTCTCGTAAATCTGCCCGGTGGTGAAATTGTTGTCCCGGGTCATGGTGGTGCGCACAAAGCGCTCGTAATGGCCCAGGTCCAGATCGGTCTCCGCCCCGTCATTGGTGACGAACACCTCGCCATGCTGGAACGGACTCATGGTGCCGGGGTCGACATTGATGTAGGGATCGAGCTTCAGCAGGGTCACCTTGAGGCCACGGGTTTCGAGCAGGCTGCCGAGCGAGGCCGCCGCGATGCCCTTGCCCAATGAGGACACGACACCGCCGGTGATGAAGATAAATCGGGTCATTTACTGCCTGGAGTTCGAGTGCGACACAATTGTCACAGGACGGGCACACACGTTACCAGATTGGCGTGGCTTCCTCAATTGCCTGCACGGTACAAAGGCGCAGAATTCCGCTACCGGCAGCGTATTATTCAGCCGCGTTGCCAGTCAATCATCAGGCCGGACTCGGAGGGTCGCGCATCGAAGGGTTCGCAGACCCATAGTCCGGCCACGGCCGCCAGCTGATCATCGATATAGATCAACGGAATACGCGAGCGTTCCCAGGGCGGAATGCCGCGTTCCTGGAATAATTTCTTCAGCGAATGGTGGTGACCACGGCCAGCCGGGAGACAGCGTTCACCGCCCTGGCGCCAGCCCACCCGTACGCCGGATTCAACGGCACTGGCCCTGATACCGCGGCCGGTCTGCGGACTGGCCCTGAGTACCCCGCCAGCATCCGGCAGGGACAGGGGTGTTGCCAGGCGCCACTCGATAACGGTCGAACTATCTGCTTCATGTCGTTGTTTTAACAAATACAAATCATCCCGGTAACGGCGCAGTTCATGACCTCCCCAGCGCACGCAGGGTGTTGCGTCACGGCGGCTCTGCAGGACATCGTGCTGGATGCGCGCCAGCACCGCGGCAGACGGCGTGGCAGCGCTTGCCTGCCGAAACCAGTAACGCAGCACATTACGCTGGCGTTGCGGCGAGAGCACTCCCAGCCCGGCCAGCGACAGCCTGTCGCTGGCACTCCCCTGGATGCCTGCAAGGTCCTGCGTGGCGATTTGCTGCAACAGGTCTGCGGCCTCGGCACAATGTGCCGCACTGCGCGACAGGGCCGCCGCCGCGGCGGGCCAGCGCTCCCGCAACACGGGAAAGATACGTTTGCGCAGGGAGTTGCGATCGAAGGCCAGATCGCGGTTGCTCGGGTCCTCAATCCAGCGGAGTCCGTTTGCCTCGGCATAGGCTCGTAGTTGCCGGCGGGTATGGCCAAGCAGGGGACGCAACAGTTGCCCGCGGCCCAGTTCACTCAGCTGCGGCATGGCCGCAAGGCCATTGACGCCGCTGCCGCGCAGCAACTGCAACAACAGGGTTTCCGCCTGGTCATCCTGGTGCTGCGCGCTCAACAGGCAGGCACCGGCCGGTAACCACCCGGCCAATGCCGCATAGCGGGCATCCCTGGCAGCGGCCTCCGGACTGTCGCCTGGTGCGCCACCGGCATCGACACGCAGGGACACATAGTCGACACAGAGATCTTCGCAGACAAGCCGGCAATGCTCTTCCCAGAGGTCGGCATCGGCCTGCAAGGCGTGGTTGACGTGCACGGCCCCGATGTCCGCGTCCAGCCGGTCGCGCAAACGCACCAGTGCATGCAACAGCACATGTGAATCCAGCCCGCCACTGTAGGCGACCCGGTAAGCGGATGCCGGGTGAAGCAGCAGTTGCCGGTAAAGACTGTCAGGAGAAAAGTTCATTGCGCCGGGGTGTCGTCGAGCAGGTGCCTTGTTATCAGCCCCTCTCCCGACCCTCTCCCTATGTGACAGGGAGAACAAGCGTCAGCGATAACCGCTTACTTGAATTCCCCATAATCCATCAGGCGTTTGTAACGTGCCTTGAGCAGCTTGTCATGGTCGAGTTTCTGTAACCTGGTCAGCGCCTCCAGCAAGGCGGCCTTGACACTTTCGGCCGTGGCGTCGACATCACGGTGTGCGCCGCCCAGCGGCTCGTCGATTACCTTGTCGATCAGGCCGAGCTTTAACAGCCGGGCAGAGGTAATACCGAGGGCCTCGGCCGCATCCGATGCCTTGTCAGCACTCTTCCAGAGGATCGATGCACAACCCTCCGGCGATATCACCGAGTAGGTACTGTACTGCAGCATGAAGGTCCGGTCACCGACGCCGATTGCCAGCGCACCGCCGGAGCCACCTTCACCGATCACGGTACAGATAATCGGCGTGCGCAACTGCGCCATCTCCAGCAGGTTCCTGGCAATGGCCTCGCTCTGGCCCCGCTCTTCCGCACCGATGCCCGGATAGGCGCCCGGGGTGTCAATAAACGTCAGCACCGGCAGATTGAATCTCTCGGCCATCTTCATCAGGCGCAGTGCCTTGCGATAACCTTCCGGCCGCGGCATACCGAAGTTACGGTGCAGTTTTTCCTTGGTGTCCCTGCCCTTTTGCTGGCCGATCACCATCACAGGCGATACCTTCGAGACGACGCGACCCCGCCGACAATGGCATGGTCATCGGCAAAATGCCGGTCACCATGCAGTTCCTCGAAATCCGTAAAGATGCGTTCGATGTAGTCAAGCGTATAGGGACGCTGCGGGTGACGCGCCAGCTGTGAGATCTGCCAGGAAGTGAGACTCGAAAAAATCGTCTTGGTCATGGCCTGGCTCTTTTCCTTGAGCTTCATGACCTCATCGGCAATATTTACGTCTGCATCATCACTGACAAAGTGCAGTTCATCGATCTTGGCCTCCATCTCGGCAATCGGCTGCTCAAAATCAAGAAAATTGATATTCATTATCGGTTCCGTGAAAAGGATATCTGTATTACGGTAAAAGGTACCGTTTTCACCCCTGAGAAACAAGTCGCGCCGGCCGGCATCAGTGCATGCAGCGTATAACCCGATGGCGTTATCGCGCATGGAGCCTGCAATGCGGAATCAGTGATAAGATATGTTTTTTCTGATTTCAGGGAAATGTCGCTATCCATTGCCTGTATCGATCCTTTTACAAGCTGATCTGTATGGTCAATCATCCAGCCGGAACAATCTTTAAGAAGAGTAGCTCATACTATGCCCATGAAGACTGATGCGAATGGAAAATATCTGCTTCTGATCAGCATCCATGGCCTGATCCGCAACCATGATATGGAACTTGGTCGCGACGCCGATACCGGCGGACAGACGAAGTACGTGGTTGACCTTGCCCGGGCGCTCACCGAACAGGAAGGCATCGCGCAGGTTGACCTCGTTACGCGCCGGGTGGTCGATGCAGCAGTCAACAATGACTATGCCGTACCCATCGAGTCAATGTCGGACAATGCACGCATCGTGCGTATCGACGCCGGACCCGATGAATACATTCCCAAGGAGCAATTGTGGGACTACCTCGACAGCTTTCTGGACAACCTGGTCAATTGGCTCAACGAGCAGCCGCGCATGCCTGACCTGGTGCACAGTCACTATGCCGATGCAGGCTATGTCGGTGTACGGCTTGCAAATCTCATCGGCATCCCTCTCATTTATACCGGACATTCTCTCGGTCGTGACAAGCGCAAGCAATTGCTGGCCCACGGCCTGTCGCGTGAAGACATCGAGAAAACCTACAACATTGAAAGGCGCATCGACGCCGAGGAAGAAGCCCTCGCCAACGCCGACCTGGTCATCACCAGCACCCACAACGAAATAGAGGAACAATACGGGCTCTACAATTACTATGACCCGGAGCGCATGGCAGTCATCCCGCCGGGTACCGATCTGCAACAGTTTTATCCGCCGCGGAAAGGCGAGAAAATCGCTTTTAAAAAGCAGGTGCAGCGTTTTCTCAGCAATCCGAAAAAGCCGCTGATCATGGCCCTGTCGCGGCCGGACGAACGCAAGAACATCCTTATGCTGGTCGAGGCCTACGGTGAATCGCAGGCGCTGCAGCAGGCTGCCAACCTGCTGATCATTGCCGGCAGCCGCGACGATATCCGCGACATGGACAGCGGCGCCGAGTCGGTGCTGACCAACCTCCTGCTGCTCATCGACAGCTATGACCTGTACGGCAGAGTGGCCATCCCCAAGAGCCACCGCGCCGACGAGGTGCCTGAGATCTACCGCCTGGTTGCAGCGGGCGGCGGCGTCTTCATCAACCCGGCACTCACCGAACCTTTCGGCCTGACCTTGCTGGAGGCCGCTGCCAGCGGCCTGCCCGTGGTGGCGACCGAGAATGGCGGCCCGGTGGACATTATCGGCAACTGTAATAACGGTGTACTGGTTGACCCGCTGGACAAGGACGCCATCACCGCTGCCTTGCTCACGCTGCTGCGCGATGACAAGGCCTGGTCCCTGGCCTCCCAGAACGGTATCAGGGGGGTGCGCCGCCACTACGCCTGGCAGGCGCATACGCAGAGCTACCTGGCCAGGATCCGGACACTGCCGGGCAAGGAACAGCCTATCCCCCGCGAACAACCGGCACCACGGGCCTTGCGTTACCGTGATCGCGCCATCTTCACGGACCTCGACCAGAACCTGCTCGGAAATCCCGTGGCGCTTCAGCACTTCATCGCGGCCATGCGTGAGAACCGCAAGTGCGTCAGCTTTGGTATCGCCACCGGGCGCCGCATCGATACCGCGCTGGCGCTGATGAAAAAACATGCCATCCCGACGCCGGACGTGCTCATCAGCAGCCTCGGTACACGCATCCATTATGGCCAGGCCCTGACCGAGGACAACTACTGGGCCGACCACATCGATCACAACTGGAACTCGCAGCAAGTGCGCCGGGTGCTGGCCGAACTGCCCGGTTTGAAACCCCAGCCGAAGAACGAACAGACACACTTCAAGCTGTCGTATTACTACGATCCTGCAAAGGCGCCGCCGGTGGACGAGATCAACACCCTGATCCGGCAGAAGGAACTGACTGCCAATGTCATCTACTCTTTCGGCCAGTACCTCGACATCGTACCCTCGCGTGCCTCCAAGGGGCAGGCGCTGCGCTATATCTCGCAGCGCTTCGATATTCCCCTCGAACACATCCTCGCGGCGGGCGGCTCGGGCGCCGACGAGGACATGATGCGTGGCAATACCCTCGCCGTGGTGGTCGGCAATCGACACCACGAGGAACTGTCCCAACTGGTGGACCAGGAGCGGATCTATTTCGCCGGCCAGTCACATGCACTGGGAATTCTCGAGGCCATCGAGCATTATGATTTCTTCAGTGCCTGCAAGGTGCCCGGGACGCATGTCTGAGCAACTCCTTGTCTGCACCGACCTCGACCGCACGCTGATCGCGAACGGCCCGCAGTCCGAGTCGCCGCATGCCAGAAGGCATTTCGACGCACTGGTGGCGCACCCCGATGTCACCCTTGCCTATGTCAGCGGGCGGCATCGCGCCCTGGTTGAAAAGGCCATTACCAATTACTGCCTGCCTTTGCCGGATTTCGTGGTCGGCGATGTCGGCACCACCATCTACCACGTCGGACCGGAGCGGGACTGGGTGCGCCAGCGGTCCTGGGAAGAGGAAATCGCCCTCGACTGGTCAGGCCATACCCGTAATGACCTGATGGCCCTGCTGCACGAATTGCCCGAACTGCGCCTGCAGGGATATACCCGGCAGAACGACTACAAGCTCAGCTATTTCGTATCGCTGCAGAGCGATCGTCGCACCCTGTCGGCACTGATCCGTCAGCGGCTGGAAGCGCAAGGAGTGAATGCGAGCCTGATCTGGAGCATCGACGAGCCGGCGGGTGTCGGCCTGCTGGACGTATTGCCGGCGCGGGCATCGAAATACCACGCGCTGGAGTCGCTCATGAAGCACCATGGTTTCAGTTATGAAAACACCGTGTTTTGCGGCGACAGCGGTAACGATATCGAGGTACTGGCCAGCCCCATTCCGGCGGTGCTGGTGGCCAACAGTCAGCCGGCCGTGCGCGAGCTGGCACGCCGGCTGGCCGATGAGACGGGGCACAGCGGGCAACTCTATATCGCACAGGGGAACTTCATGGGCATGAACGGCAATTACAGTGCCGGCATGCTGGAAGGTATCGCCCACTATTATCCACACAGCATCGACTGGATGGCCTTCGATATGGTAGAACAGCAACCATGAAAGACCGGCGCCTGTGCATCTTCGGTGAAGTATTGTTTGATCATTTTGCGGATGGAACGCGTGTCCTCGGCGGCGCGCCCTTCAACGTGGCCTGGCACCTGCAGGCATTCGGGCAGGCGCCCTGGTTCATCAGCCGCACAGGTAACGACCCGGATGGCGAGGCCGTACGCGCCGCCATGCGCGACTGGGGCATGGACACGGAGCGGCCTGCAGACAGATCCGCTGCACCCGACAGGCCGGGTGAACGTGACCTTTGTCGATGACGAGAACGTCTACGACATCGTCCGGCCCTGTGCCTGGGATGCAATCGAGGCGCCAGCGCTACCAGCGGATTGCCGCCTGCTCTATCATGGCAGCCTGTGCCTGCGCGAGGCAAAATCGCGGCAGACCCTGGAACAACTCCTTGCCTGCAAGCCGAAGACCGTGTTTGTCGACGTCAACCTGCGTCAGCCGTGGTGGCAACGTGAACAGGTGCTGGAGATGTTGCACACGGCGCACTGGGTCAAGCTCAATACCGATGAGCTGGCCTTGCTCTACCCTTCCGCCAGCGGCGCTACGCCAGGCGCGAGCGACTTTCTCGGCGAGTTTGGACTCAACGGAATGGTGCTGACGCATGGCGCGCAGGGTGCCGAGTTACTCACCGACACGGGTGAATATTTCAAGGTCCGGCCCGGCAGGGATATCGAGGTGGTGGACACGGTGGGTGCGGGCGATGCCTTCGCGGCGGTGATCATTCTCGGTCTATGCAACGACTGGCCACTGGATGTTACCCTGCAGCGGGCGCAGCTGTTTGCCTCCAGGATAGTCGGCAATCGTGGCGCTACCGTGAGCGAGATGGACTTTTATCAACCTTTTATCAACGAATGGAGCATCGGGGCCTGACCGGTCTGCCGACGTCATGTACGAACAGATATCACACTCGCTGCTGAACAAGATACTCGACGAACTCAAGCCCGAGATCCGCAGGCGCGACCTGCGCCATTTTTATACCCGGCTGGGCGCGAACTTCTACGCGATTTATTCGCTGTTCCATCAATCTCTACGGTCAACGCGACGATTTCGACAGCCAGGTGCTGCGGCTGGTGGAAGTCATGGCGGCACAGTACATAAAGCGCAGCAGCGACCTGAAGCAGCTGGACATCCTGCGCGAGCAGGACCACAACTGGTTTCTCAGCCAGGAGTGGGTCGGCATGGCGCTCTACCCCGACGGCTTCGCCGGTGACCTGCAGGGGCTTCGCTCACGGCTCAGCTACTTCCAGGAACTCGGTATCAACATGCTGCACGTCATGCCCATCCTGGAATGTCCGCAAGGGGCCAGCGACGGTGGCTATGCGGTCAGCAACTTTCGCAACGTGGATGAACGCATCGGCACGCTGGACGATCTGCGGGCCCTGGCAGGAGGACCTGCGTAAACGCAATGTCCTGCTGACCCTGGACGTGGTGCTGAACCATACCTCCGATGAGCATGAATGGGCGCAACGCGCGCGCCAGGGCGAGAAGAAATACCAGGACTATTACTACATTTTCGACAACCGCGACATTCCGGACATGTTCGAGGAGAGCATGCCCGAGGTCTTCCCCGAGACATCGCCCGGCAACTTCACCTTCGACGAGGCCATGGGCAAGTGGGTGATGACGGTATTCAACAGCTACCAGTGGGATCTGAACTACAGCAATCCCGCCGTGTTCATCGAGATGCTGGATATCATCCTCTTCTGGGCCAACCAGGGCGCTGACATCGTGCGCCTGGACGCCGTGGCTTTCCTGTGGAAGAAAATCGGCACCACCTGCCAGAACGAGCGCGAGGCGCACCTGATCCTGCAGCTGATGAAGGATTGCAGCCAGGTCACGGCACCCGGTGTGCTGTTCATCGCCGAGGCCATCGTTGCCCCGGTCGAGATCATCAAGTACTTCGGCGAGGACGCGGTCATCGCCAAGGAGTGCGAGATTGCCTACAACGCCACCTTCATGGCGCTGCTGTGGGAGGCGCTGGCGACGAAGAATACCAAACTGCTCAACCATGGCATCCGCAGCCTGCCGGACAAACTCGACCGTGCCACCTGGCTGAACTACGTCCGCTGTCACGATGATATCGGGCTGGGCTTCGATGACGCCGATATCTTCAAGGCCGGCTACGCACCTGCGGCCCACCGCCGCTTCCTGGTGGACTATTTCACCGGGGTCTATGCCGGCTCGCCCGCCCGTGGCCAGCCCTTTGCACAGAACAGCGAGACCGGCGATGCCCGCATCTCGGGGGCACTTGCCTCACTGGTCGGGCTGGAGAGCGCACTGGAGTCGCGGCGACGAGGCCGCCATCAACAGCAGCATCGACCTGATCCTGCTGCTGCACAGCATGATCATGTCCTTCGGCGGCATCCCGCTGATGTACTACGGTGACGAGATCGGCACGCTCAATGACTGCAATTACATGGAAGATGTCAGCAAGGCCAACGACAACCGCTGGATGCATCGTCCGAAAATCGACTGGGAGAAAGCGGCCCTGCGCAAGCAGCATGGTACCGTCGAGCAACGCATATTCGAGGGCCTGCAAAAGATGATCGCCGTGCGCAAAACCACCCCCGCCTTTGCCGACTATAACAACCGCGAACTGATAGACACCGACAACCCGAATCTGTTCGTCTTCATGCGCAACAATCCGCTCCTGCACAACGACAATGTACTGGTCGTGGGTAATTTTGACAGTTCACCCCAGTCACTCACCCTGAGCGACCTGAGTAATCGCGGACGTTTTGAATACAGTCAGCTGCAAGACCTCTATTCAGGCGAGTCACCGACAATGTTCAAGGACCAGCTGGTGGTTCCGGCCTATCGTTTTTACTGGCTGACTGACCGGGGACAGGCTTGATGATGAAACTGCCGTCAGCGGTTTATGGCATGATAACCCGATCATGAGACTCACCCGAATGGTGAAAAGAGGCACTCAGGGCACCTTTCACTCCGGCGTCGCACACGGTTCATCCCCGCATACGTTGATTTCGATGGTGACATGCGTCAGCTTGTGAAAATCGCTCAGCAGCGCCTTGTAGTGCTCGGTTGTATCCGGACTGTCCGTGACCAGGGAAATGATGCGCGGCATAGTGACTGGCGCTCACCTTCCAGATGTGAAAGTCGGAAATCCTGTTATCCGCATCCCCTTCAATCGCTTCCCTGATGGCCAGACGGTAGTCTTCGTCGATACTTGCATCGAGCAAAACAGGACTTGTCTGCTTCAACAGGCCATATGACCAGCGGGTAATGATGATGGCGCCTGCCATTCCCATGACCGGGTCGAGCCAGTTCCAGCCAAAGTATTTTCCCGAGACCAGGGCCACGATCGCCAGCAGGGAAGTCATTGCATCGGCCAGTACGTGCATGTACGCAGCACGCAGGTTGTGATCATGATGGGTATGTGCGTGGGCATGATGATCATGCCCATGACCGTCTTTTAACAGGATGGCGCTGACGAGATTCACCAGCAGGCCAAGAACAGCGACGGTAATGGCCTCGTTGAAATGAATGATTTGCGGGTCGAACAGACGCTGCAAGGACTCCGCCAGCATGACAAGTGCCACGACCGCCAGAGCAACTGCACTCGCAAACCCGCCGAGTACATTGACCTTGCCTGTACCGAAGGCATACGCAGGGTCGTTTGCGTGTTTGCGTGCATACCGATAGGCAAAGATCGCGATCATGAACGCGGCGACATGGGTACCCATATGCCAGCCGTCCGCAAGCAGCGCCATTGACCCGTAGATACTGCCCGCAAGGATTTCCACGACCATGGTTACAGCGGTCAGCATCAGGACATATTGCGTACGCCGCTCGCCTTTCCGGTTTTTTACGGAAAAGTCATGGCTGTGCTGCAATCTTTCCAGTGTATGCACGTGCATCGCTGCTTCCTTTCTACTGTCTGCGATCAATAGTAACGGGGATGCTTGCTCTCGAGTCCAGGCAGGTCAGGTGCCTTCACATTCTTACCTGCGACAATATATGCAGGTCTATAGCTATGGACTCCACAAGAAACAGAAGTGCCGGTGACAATCAAGTCCAGCAAGACCTCTCCTGCAACAGAATTGACATACAGGGGATCGTTCCCTGTTACTTGTATTCCACCACTACGCTGTCCTTCCCCGTCAACTGTTGCAGACGGTGCAGCAGTTCATCGGTCGGGTGCACCGTCCATGCCTCGCCCAGCGATACCCGTGCCTCGGCCACGTTGCCATGGTAGTCGATGCACACGTGGCAATGCCCTTCGCGAAAGGGTTGCAGGACCTCGGCGAGGTCGCTGACGAAGCCGTTACCGGCCTGTTTTGATTCGACGCCGACGACGAGGCGCCGGGCATAGGTTGCGCGGGCCTGGTTGATGTCGAGGATACTTTGCGCAGTCACCTGCTGGCCGCCGGTGTAGTCATCGGCGCCGAGGCCACCCTGGATCACCAGGATCTTGTTCTTGCCGATCATCGCCTGGTACTTCTCGTAGACATCGGGAAAAACGCGCACATCGATCCGCGCCGTGCGGTCATCCAGGACAAGAAATGCAAGCTTGCCGCCGCGTTGTGTCTTGATAATGCGCATGCTCATGACCAGGCCGGCAATCGTCACCGGGCGTTCGTCGGCCCCGTTGCGCCAGCCCTTGCGCCCGGTATTTTCCACGGGCGCGGCCGTTGCACAGAATGAAGGCAGGGCCGCCAGCTTGCAGCTGATGATATTTTCCAGTTCCTGCTCATAGCGCGTGACCGGGTGGCCGGTGAGGTACAGGCCGAGGGCATCCATCTCGCCCTGCAGGCGCTGTTCCTCGTCCCATTCCGGCAGCACCTGTATGTTGGTCGGCAACGGCGGCGCCGCATCCGCCTCGCCGAACAAATCGGTCTGCCCGGTATCGAGATTGCGTGCATGCTGCTCGGCAAGCTTCAGGGCCTGCGCCAGGTTTGCGTGCTGCGAAGCGCGGGTTTCGCCGACCGAGTCAAGTGCACCGGCATGAATCAGAGCAACCAGTACACGCCGGTTGACCTTGCGCAGGTCGACCCGCTGACAGAGGTCAAACAGGTCCCTGAATTCACCGTTCTCACCGCGCTCGGCGAGCATACCCTCGATGGCGCCCTGGCCGACGCCCTTGATGGCGCCGAGCCCGTAGACAACGGTACTGTCCGAGAGCACGGTAAAGTGATAATCGGACTGGTTGATATCCGGCGGCACTACCTTGAGCTTCATGTCGCGGCATTCGGCAATCAGATGGACGATCTTGTCGGTATTGTCCATATCAGCCGACATGACGGCGGCCATGAAGGCGGCCGGGTAATGCGTCTTCAGCCAGGCCGTCTGGTAGGAGATCAGGGCATAGGCCGCCGAATGGCTCTTGTTGAAACCGTAGCCGGCGAATTTCTCCATCAGGTCGAAAATGCCGGATGCAACACGTTCGTCGACATCCCGCTTTCGTGCGCCTTCAAGAAAAATGCTGCGCTGCTTGGCCATTTCTTCCGGCTTCTTCTTGCCCATGGCACGGCGCAACATGTCGGCGCCGCCGAGTGTATAGCCGGCCAGTACCTGGGCGATCTGCATCACCTGCTCCTGGTAAAGAATAATGCCGTAGGTGGGTTTTAAAATCGGTTCAAGATCGGGATGCGGGTATTTGATCTTCGCGCCCTTCTTGCGCGCGATGAAATCATCGACCATGCCCGATTGCAGTGGTCCCGGCCGGAACAGGGCAACCAGCGCAATAATATCCTCGAAGGAGTCCGGCTGCAGGCGCCGGATCAGGTCTTTCATGCCGGTGGATTCCAGCTGGAATATGGCCGTTGTCGCCGCGGCCTTCAAGAGATCATAGGTCGGCGAATCCGTCAGCGGCAGGGAAATAATATCAACAGGGTCTTCGCCCCGGCCCTTTCGCTGGCGGTTAATCGTCTTCAGCGCCCAGTCGATAATCGTGAGCGTGCGCAAGCCGAGGAAGTCGAACTTCACCAGGCCGACCGCCTCGACATCATCCTTGTCGAACTGGCTGACCAGCGCCCCGCCACCCTCCTCGCAATAAAGCGGGGTAAAGTCGGTCAGTTTTGAGGGTGCAATCACAACACCACCGGCGTGCTTGCCGGCATTGCGCGCCAGCCCTTCGAGTGAGCGGGCAAGATCGATCACCGAACGCACACCCTCGTCTTCATCGTATAAATCGCCGAGGGCGGGTTCCTGCTCGAGTGCCTTGTCCAGCGTGATGCCGATCTCAAACGGAATCAGCTTGGCAATCCGGTCGACAAAACCGTAGGGCTGGCCGAGTACGCGGCCGACATCACGGACCACCGCCTTGGCCGCCATGGAACCGTAGGTGATGATCTGCGAGACCTTGTCACGACCGTAGCGTTCGGCGACATAATCGATCACCCGGTCGCGCCCCTCCATGCAGAAATCGACATCGAAATCCGGCATGGAGACACGTTCCGGGTTGAGAAAGCGCTCAAACAGCAGGTCATAGCGAATCGGGTCGATATCGGTAATCGTCAGCGCATAGGCCACCAGCGAACCCGCGCCCGAACCACGCCCGGGGCCAACCGGTACGCCGTTTGCCTTTGCCCACTTGATGAAGTCAGCCACTATCAGAAAATATCCCGGAAAACCCATCTCCAGGATCACGTCAATCTCGGTCTGTAGCCGCTCCCGGTATTCTTTACGCATGACGGCTTCATCCGCGTCCCCGCCCTGTGTGGCAAAAATCAACGGAAAGCGATCTTCCAGGCCCTTGTCGGCCTCCTGGTGAAAAAAGTCTGCCAGGGTGGTGCCTTCGGGAATCGGGAAATCGGGCAGGTAGTTTTTGCCAAGCTCGAGTTCGAGGTTGCAGCGTTTTGCGATTTCAACGCTGTTCTCCAGCGCCTCCGGGATGTCGCTAAACAGTTCCTGCATCTCTTGTGGCGTGCGCAGGTACTGCTGATTTGTAAAATCATGCGGGCGTCGCGGATCATCCAGGGTGCGGCCTTCGTTGATACAAACGCGTGCCTCGTGCGCTTCAAAATCAGCAGCCTGAAGAAAGTGCACATCATTGGTAGCCACCACCGGCGCATCATGTTCAGCGGCCAGGGAAACTGCCTCGTGCAGATAGGCCTCATCGCCCGGTCGACCCGTGCGTTGCAATTCAAGGTAGAAACTGCCGGGAAACAGCCGCTGCCAGTCGGCCAGTAACTGCACGGCCAGTTCCTTTTTATTACCCAGCAGGGCCTGGCCGATATCACCATTGCGACCACCGGAGAGCGCAATCAGGCCTTCCGAATGCGTCTCCAGCCAGTCCCGTTCCAGTATGGGCAGACCACGCTGCTGCCCCTCCACATAGGTCCGCGATACCAGTTCGGTAAGGTTCAGGTAACCCGCGCGGTTCCTGCACAGCAATACCAGCCGGGAACGCTGCTTCAGGTCCGCGCTTTCCGCCAGCCACAGATCGACCCCCACGATCGGCTTTACACCCCGTGCCGTGGCGGCACGAAAGAACTTCACCATGGAAAACAGGTTGCTCTGGTCGGTCACCGCGACAGCCGGCATCCCGGCCTCACTCACGGTTTTCACCAGTGGCTTGATACGCACGCTGCCGTTTACCAGGGAGTATTCGGTGTGGACGCGGAGGTGAACAAAGGCGGCTTGCATGGTAAAAGTCTCCGGCTTTAGCAGGCAGGATTCAAGCCCAATATGCCTGCTAACTCAAATTACAGGTTTTGTCTTCATGCTATTGTTAATTAAACAATAATATCAGGGATATGTCCCTGCATGCAGGCCCGGGGCGTCCTGCCCGGGTCCATGCCTGGCAGCTATCAGCAAGGCCGCCTGCATTTCCAGCGAACCAGGGGCCCGCCGGCAATTCAATTTCAGACCGCCGGGGCCGATAAACAGGCAATACAGGCACTTAACTCACGGCAAACTGATGGACAACCTCGTTATAAAAAGCCCGGGTACGGTCAATGATACAAGGAAACCCGGGGGCTTCGCAGACAGCATGTTTGAACTGCAGCTGCTGTTGTTGTTGCTTGTCCTGCTGTATTTCTTCATCCCCACGCAGGTCATCACGAACCACGAAGCGCTGATTGCAATCATGATCGGCTACGCCGTGTTTGCGATGTCATCCCGCTACCTGGATTTTCAGTCATCCGGTATCCGCTGGAAGCTGATACTGGAAACGCAGGGTATGATAGCCTTCATCACCGCCGTTCTCTGGCATACGGGCTTTGTGCACAGTCCACTGCTCAATCTTTACCTGCTTGTCATCATTGCCTGCGCCCTTGCTCTGGGCAAGATCATGACCATGATCGAACTGATCATTATCGCCGCTTGCTACATCTACATGGCCTATGTCAGCTATCCGGCCGACGGCATTGCGCCGCAAACGCTTACCATGCTGATGGCAAAATTTTCACCGTTTCTGCTGGTTGCCTATGTCACCTCGATGCTGGCCTCGGACATTAACTCCGCCAACAGGCAGATTGCGCGGCTTTCCCAAACCGATGAATTGACCGGCCTGTTGAACATGCGTGCCTTCAACCTGATTCTTGAAAAGGAAACTATACGTGCAACCCGGCACAGGCAGGCTTTTACAATCGTGATGATCGATGTCGACAACCTGAAGACCGTCAACGACCAGTACGGGCACCAGGCAGGCAGCCGTCTTTTGAAGGTCATAGCAGGCTCCATGCTCGACTGCGTCAGGACCTCGGATGTGCTTGCACGCTACGGCGGTGACGAGTTTGTTATCCTGATGACCCAGACCAGCACGGAACATGCCCGTATGGTTGCCGAGCGCATTCGTGCCGCAATTCACAATACATCATTCGACACGCACGGCAACCGGGTTGCTACCACTGTCAGTATCGGCATCGCCAGCTTTCCGGATAGCGTTGCTACGGCCAGTGCTGTGTTTGAGAAGGCCGATGTAGCGCTCTACAAGAGCAAGCATGAGGGTCGCAACAGGATCACCTTCTACGGGCGGGAAATCGAGTCGATCCCGCACCCGGTCTGAGACATCTCAGGCACCACCTCTCTGGATGATTTTCCTCACGGGGGCATATGATCGCCTGTGAACCGGGGTCACGCCGAGGCTTGCCAGCGCTTCGATATGCGCCTTGCTCGGATATCCCTTGTGCCGGGCCAGGCCGTAACCGGGATAGCGCTTGTCCAGCTCGAGCATTTCCCGGTCACGCGTCACTTTCGCGAGGATAGAGGCCGCACTGATGGCGGCTACCTTGCTGTCGCCCCTGATGATTGCCTGGCTGGTACAGGCCAGCTCCGGGCAGCGGTTCCCATCGATGAGCGCATGCTCGGCGAACGGTTCCAGCGCCTCGACTGCACGCTGCATGGCCAGCATCGTCGCCTGCAATATATTTATCCGGTCAATTTCTTCAACCTCGGCCCGTCCGACCGCCCATGCCAGGGCCCGTTCCCGAATCTGGTCAAACAGCGCGTCACGGCGTAATGCGGACAGGCGCTTTGAGTCACGCAGGCCCTCGATGGGTCTTTCGGGATCGAGGATAACGGCGCCCGCAATCACCGGACCGGCCAGCGGCCCCCTGCCGGCCTCATCGACACCGGCCACACGCCCTTGTGGAATATACAGTTCAGGCTCCATGCATCAGGCCCGTCCCGTCCTTTGCAAAATAACTTCGGCAGCAGCGGCGCTGGCGCCACGGCGCAAATCTTTATGAATCCTGGCGAATACCGCTGTTAATTCTTCGCCGCGTGCCGGGTTCTCGATCAATTGCATGACCTCCCGGCCAAGTGACCCGGGCGAGACCTCGTCCTGGATAAGTTCGGGAACCAGCGCGTCATTGGCCAGCAGATTCGGCAGTGAATAGTACTTCGTCTTCACCAGCAGCCTGGCAAGCCGGTATGTCAGTCCAGACAGCCGGTAGGCCACGACCATGGGCCGCTTCAGCAACATGCACTCAAGCGTTGCTGTCCCGGAAGCCAGCAGCACGACATCGGCGGCGGCCATTGCTTCCAGTGCACGGCCGTTGAGCACCGTCACCGGCAAGCGTCCGCCCTGGCGGGTGAGCATGTCCTGGAAAATCACCCGGCAGGCTTCATTGGCCATCGGGGCAACAAAGCGTATATCGGCCCTGCGTTCGCGGCACCAGGCCGCGGCCTGTATAAAAGGCAGTGCCAGGCGTTTCAATTCAGACACCCGGCTGCCCGGCATCAACGCAACCAGCGGGCCGGCATGATCGATGCCGAGGTGCTGCCGGGCTTCAGCCTGGTCCACATCATCCGCGATGAGATCCGCCATCGGGTGACCGACAAAGCGCGCAGGCACCCGCCTGCTTGTATAGTATTTTTCTTCGAAGGGAAACAGCGTCAGCATGCAATCCACGCTTGCTGCAATCTTGCGCACCCGGTACTGCCGCCAGGCCCAGACCGACGGACTGACATAATGCACGGTGCGGATCCCTGACCGCTTCAGACTTCGTTCCAGGGAAAGATTGAAATCAGGCGCATCGATACCGATAAAAATGTCCGGGGGTGTGGCCAGAAAATGACGGCGCAAGTCACGCCGAATCGACAGCAAGCCGGGCAAATGGCTGACAACCTCGGCCAGGCCCATCACCGAAAGCCGCTCCATCGGGTACAGGCTGAAGCAGCCGGCCTCGGTCATGCGTGGACCGCCAATGCCCTCAAAAACTGCATCGGGGACCCTGTTGCGAATGGCCTTCATCAGGCCGGCACCGAGGTTGTCCCCGGAAGCCTCTCCGGCAACGATACCGACGTGAAGTGGATGTAATCTTTCAGACATGCGCAGTCATTTAATAATGGGCGGAGGTTTTAGCGCGCCGACTACCTGACGATCCCGCGTGTCTGCTGCTCAAGGAACCGCACCAGCAGATCAATTTCCTTACAGTCCTTTGCCTGTTCATGCAATGCGGCCAGGGCATCCTGCAGGGAAAGGCCTTCCCTGTAGAGTGTGCGGTACGCACGCCGCAGGGCCTTGCGGGCCTTCTCGGAAAACCCGTGGCGTCGCAGGCCTTCCATATTCAGGCCATGCGGCCGGGCGGGGCTTCCGCCGACAGTGACGTAGGGCGGCACATCCTTGCTGATACCGGAACCAAACGCTGTCAGCGAGTACGCGCCGATCTTGCAGAACTGGTGAACCAGTGTAAATCCGCCAAGGATGGCATAATCACCGACATTGACGTGCCCGGCCAGGGAAGCATTGTTGGCAAAAATGGTTTGATTGCCAACACGGCAGTCGTGAGCAATATGCACGTAGGCCATGATCCAGTTGTCATCACCAAGCCGGGTAACGGCTTCATCCTGTGTTGTACCCCTGTTGATGGTGACGAACTCACGAATGGTATTGCGGTCACCGATCTCGAGGCGGGTCCACTCGCCGGCATATTTCTTGTCCTGGGGTTCCTCACCAAGGGAGGCAAACTGGAAGATCCTGTTTTGGCTGCCGATACTGGCAGGACCATTGATAACAGCATGCGGGCCGATTTCTGTACCCGCCCCGATTGTTACATCGGCGCCGATCACACTATACGGCCCGACACTGACATCCCCGGCAAGTTCTGCCGACGGATCAATCACCGCGGTTGCATGAATCAAGTGTCGATGTCCCTCTCGGTGCACATGATCTGGGCAGATGCCACCCGGTTGCCGTCGACACTGGCATCACAATCAAACACCCATATACCGCGCTTTGATCGCAGCAGGTTTGCGCGCAGTACAAGCTGGTCGCCCGGCTCAACCGGCCGCTTGAAACGGGCCTTGTCGATGCCAACGAGAAAGTACAGGCTTTCCCTGCTGGCGCCGCGGTCAACCGTGCGAAATGCCAGCAAGCCGGTCGCCTGCGCCATCGCCTCAAGTATCAGGACGCCCGGCATGACCGGGCGTTCGGGAAAATGCCCCTGGAAAAAAGGTTCGTTGTAGCTCACATTCTTGATGCCGACCAGCGACTGGCCTGCATGAAACTCGGTAACCCGGTCGATCAACAGGAACGGATAGCGGTGCGGCAGATGCTGCATTATCTGGTTGATATCCATTTCCGTTTTCATATTCACACCCAACCGTTGTCCATATGCTGACCCCATCCCTGCAACTGTATCCGTGTCACGCTTTTACTGCACTACATCTGCATTCACCGCAGGCGCCCCTCCCGGGAGGGGCGGGGAGAAGGAATCAAATCAGCCCTCGTCCTGCTGCCTGCCAACAGCAAGCTTGCGCTCGAGTTTCTGCACCCGGCGCACCAGCTTGTCGAGTTGTCGCAGGCGTGCATAGTTACGATTCCAGGCGGCATTCTCCTGCGCCGGCACGCCCGATGAATAGACACCGGGCACAGTAATCGATTTGCTGACCAGCGTCATCCCGGTGACCACGACATGATCTGCAATTTCAAGGTGACCGACTATCCCGACACCACCACCGATCATGCAATATTTACCAATCGTGGCACTGCCTGATATACCCACGCAACCGGCTATGGCCGTGTGTGCGCCAATACGGACATTGTGGGCAACCTGTATCTGGTTATCGAGCCTTACACCCTCTTCCAGCACCGTGTCTTCCAGTGCCCCGCGATCAATCGTGGTGTTTGAGCCTATTTCAACATCATCACCGATCACAACACTGCCCAGCTGTGGAACATTGATCCACTTTCCGGCGTCGTTGGCGAGACCAAAACCATCACTGCCAATGACGGCACCCGGATAGATATTCACACGCTTGCCGACAGTGACATCATGACAAATAACCACGTTTGCACTCAAATGGCTGTTTGCCCCGATGATACTACCTGTACCGATAAAGCAGCCGCCATCCAGCTGCACGCCGGCATTAACGACGGCACCACGCTCGATAATACAGTTCGGGCCGACCCAGGCGCTGGCGTCGACCTGGCTGCCGTCCTCAACCACCGCGCTGGCATGGACGCCCTGCCTTGGCGAGGGTGGCGGTACGATCAGCGCAGCCGCCCGCGCATAGCACACATAGGGATTTGCAGAGACGATAGCCGCCGTGGGACAGTCTGCGACATTTTCCGGGCTCAATATCACGGCCGATGCCCGTGTATTGTGCAGGTACTTCCTGTAAGCGGGATTGGACAGGAAACTGATATCGCCGGTGCCGGCGTTTTTCAGGGTGGCAACGGCCGTGATCTCGCAGTCGGGATCACCCTTTTGCAGCTCCCCGCCAACCTGTCCTGCCAGCCTTCCGAGCGTCAGCACCATTCCGTCATCCCGGGCTACACCGGCGAGTCTCGCCTGCCTATGAACCGCCGAGTCTTTTCAGAATATTATCGGTGATATCCACCTTGTTACTGGAATACATGACACCCTGGGCCAGGATCAGGTCAAAGTTGTTTTGCTTCGCGTACTCTTCTATGGCCTTGCCGATTTCTTCATTCACCTTTCTGAGTATTTCGTTTCTCCTGATATTGATATCATCGCGAAACTCGTCCTGTACGCGCTTGCCTTCACGGCGCTTGGCAAGAATTGCGCGTTCCTTTTTGGAACGCTCGCTATCGCTCATGACCGCACCGTCACGCGCAAGCGCTGCTTCCAGGTTCTCTATATCCCTCTGCAAAGCGATGATTTCCTTTTCCCGTCCGCCGAACTCGGCATCCATTTTCATCTGCGCCGAGCGTATCTGCGGCGCTGATTCACTCAGTTTCGCAACATCCACAAAGCCGATTTTGACTTCGGCAAATGCACTGCCCGAGCAGACTGAAAACACTGTAAAAATAATAATAGAAACAAAAGATACATTAAATTTTTTCACAATCATTCTCCAAAATAGTTACCCGTACAATCAGAAAAAGGATCCAACCGTAAACTGGAAATTCTGCACTTCATCATCGTCCTCGTCATTCAGCGGCACACCAATACTTACCGACAGTGGACCCAGCGGCGAGAGCCACAGACCCGCCAGACCGACAGAATAGCGTAAATCACCTGCATCGAAGGTGTTAAAGTCTCTCGAAGACATTACCAACATCAACAAACGCGCTCAGGCGCATACCCTTGGCATCGTCCAGAAACGGTATCGGGAAGAAAACCTCGGCGTTGAATACCGTCAGGAATGCACCACCGAGTGGATCATCATCGATTGATGCACGCGGACCCAGGGTATTATCCCTGAAACCACGCACCGAGCGCACGCCACCGGCGTAGAAGTTTTCAAAAAACGGCAACTGATCAAAGTCACCATAACCGTCGCCGTAACCGATACGCCCCTTCAGGGCAAGCGTCAGTTCCCGCGTCAGCGGAATAAAACGCTGCTGCTCATAGTTGATCTTGTAGTATTCCAGCCCGGAACCCGGTGTCGTCGTCTCCAGCGACAGGATCGCCGTGCCACCGCTATCGGTGAACAGCGCAGTGTTACGCGAATCATGACTCCAGCTGGCATTAAACACGGCATCGTCAAAAGAGTTGCCATGTTTTGAGATGAAAGATGTCACTTCCAGGGGTGAAAAACTGTTGGCCTTCAAATCGAGCCCCTGGTATCCAATGCTGAAGCGGAACCGGTTAGTCTCGCTGATCGGGATACCGAAATTCACATCCAGTCCACGCGTATCCGTATTGTAGTCAGACAGGTTGGCTTCGTCTGCATCAGTCTTTCTGTAAAACGCCCCGAAGCCGCGACTTACCCCGTCAACCGTCCAGTAAGGATTGGTATAGGCCAGACTGTAAATCGAGGTGGTTTCGCTGTTGTTGAACGTGAAACTGACACGCTTGCCACTACCGAGAAAATTACTCTGGCTGACACTTGCATTGAACAGCACGCCGGAAGACTGCGAGTAACCAAGACCGGCCGTGACACTGCCGGACGAGGTCTCCTTGACCGAGTAATTCACATCAAGCTGGTCAGTCGTACCGGGTACTGCCTGGGTCTCGACGTTGACATCCTCAAAATAACCGAGTCGGCTGATACGGGCACGTGAGCGGTCGACCTGCTCGGCCGAGAACCAGCCACCCTCCATCTGGCGCATTTCCCTGCGCAATACCTCGTCACGCGTATTTGTGTTACCGGCAATATTAATCCGCCGCACATAAACCCTGTGCCCCGGGTCTACAAAGAAGCCCAGAGAAACCTCGTGCGTCGCGTCATCGAGCTCCGGAACGGTATTCACGTTGGCAAACGCATAACCCTGGTTACCCAGCAGGGAGCTGATCTTCTCGACCGTCCCGGTCACCCTCTTGCGCGAGAATACGTCACCGGGGTTGATATTGATGAGCGGATATATTTCTTCCGCCGGAACAACCAGGTCGCCCGAGAGCGTCACGACCTTGATTTTATACTGCTCATTCTCAACGATGTTAATCGTTATGTAGATATCTCTCTTGTTCGGCGTAATGGAAACCTGCGTGGAGGTGATCTGGAACTTGAGGTAACCCCGATCGAGATAATAGGTACGCAAAATCTCGAGGTCCGCGGACAGCGCCTGTTTCGAGTACTGGTCACTCTTGGTGAACCTCGAAAACATTGTAGGCGTGGTCAGACTGAACTGCTTCAGTAATTCCTTATCCGTGAATACCTGGTTGCCGATAATATTGATTTGCTTGATCCGTGCAGCCTTGCCTTCAGAAATATCAATCAGGATACCGACCCGGTTACGATCCAGCGGGGTGACCGTTGTCGTAATCCTGACTGCATATTTACCACTGCTGAAATACTGCCGGCGCAGTTCCTGCTCCACTTTTTCAAGCAGGGACCGGTCAAACACCCGCCCCTCGGCCAGGCCTATTTGTTCCAGGCCGTCCAGCAACGCCGTCGAATCGAGGTCCTTGTTGCCCTTGATCTCGATTTTGCTGATCGCCGCCCGCTCGGTAACAAAAACAACCAGGATGTTGCCTTCCTGCTCCAGGCTGACATCATTGAAAAAGCCGGTTTTGAACAAGGCCCTGATTGCAACTTCGGAATCCGCCTCATTGATCAATTCCCCGACCTTGACCGGCAGGTAATTGAAAACCGTACCGGCTGTTATTCGTTGCAGGCCTTCAACGCGAATATCATCCACAATGAAAGGCTGAAAAGCCTGGGCTGTCCCGCACAGCAACAGACCTGACACAACCACCTGCAAGAGAAAACCGGTAAACTTTTTATACGGACGCATTATTTGGCAATCATTTTAGAAGTCTTAGAAAATCATTGTAAAAAGCAAGCATCATCAGGGCCAGTAACAGGGTGATTCCAATTTTCTGGCCAGCGAGCTGGGCCGCATCGGACAGCGGACTACCCTTGACCCACTCAACCAGGTAAAACAACAAATGCCCGCCATCCAGCACCGGTACAGGCAGCAAATTCAACACGCCAAGACTGACACTTACAATACCCAAAAAACCGAGAAAGGCCGCCAAACCAATTGCCGCTGACTGGCCCGCATACCTGGCAATGCTGATAGGACCGCTCAGGTTCTCTACAGATGCCTTCCCCGCTACCATTTTCAGCAGGGTGCGGCAAGTCAAGGCTGTGATTTCAAATGTCTTTTCAAGGGCTGCAGGTACCGCATCCAGCAAGCCGTGACGTACGACGACGCGCATTGTAGCACGCTGTTCGTCAGTCGGAAGCCGCACATAGGCACCAATTCGCCCGATTGACTCACCCTCGTCGATGGCGCGATCCGGCGTCAGCAACGTTTCGATCGTGGCGCCGTCGCGCAGCAGCTGCAGCTGAATCACCTGGTCCGGCCGTTCACGGACATAAGCAACCCACTGGCCCCAGTTGCGGATCGGCTCGCCATCTGCCTTCAAAACGAGGTCTCCGGGCTGTAATCCGGCGCGTTCCCCGGCACCGCCCTCGACCAGCCGGTCAATCGTTGCAGAGGGCTGCCATGTATCCAGCCCGAAGTTTTTCATGACACCGCCTTTATCGAGAAGTTCTTCAGGTTTATCGATGCGCACCTGGACCGCACTGTCACGCCCCCCGGGGCTGCGTACGGTCACCTCGAATACCTGCTCCCCTGCAAGGCTGGCATCCAGCAAGGCGAGTATCACACTCTCCCAGGTCGGCGTCGGACTGTCACGGACAGCAAGAATCTCGTCGCCACTGACAATCCCGGCCTGTGCGGCGTACGAGGCCGGCACGACATCTCCCACAACCGGTCGCAGCCCCGGCACACCGGCAACAAACATCATCCAGTAGGCAAGGATTGCGAATAAAAAGTTAAACAGCGGACCGGCAACAACCACCGCGGTGCGCGTACCAAGAGACTGACGGTTAAAAGCACGGTGCTTTTCGTCCTCGCTGACATCACCCTCCCGCTCATCCAGCATCTTCACGTAGCCACCGAGCGGCAGCGCCGCCACAACCAGCTCCGTCCTGTCCGGGCCGAAGGTCTTTATCCACAAGGGCTTGCCAAAGCCGATGGAAAACCTCAATACCTTTACGCCAAGACGCTGTGCAACCCAGAAATGACCGAACTCATGCACGGTCACCAATATCGCGATGGCAACAATAAAGGCAACAACTGGTAGCAGAATATCGATCATCGCGCCATCACCTTGCTGCTGGAGTGGATAAATTCCGCAGCAGCTGCGCGCGCCACGGCGTCATCGTCAAGAATGCCTGCAAGTGAATCAGCGGCGTGCGATGTACATTCGGCAAGGGTATGCTCAATCACCTTCGCAATCGAAGTAAATGCAATCACCCTGCCGAGAAAGGCCTCGACGGCCACCTCGTTGGCGGCATTGAGGATGGCAGGCGCCGTCCCGCCGAGCTGCCAGGCATGCATTGCGAGCCCCAGGCAGGGATAACGCCGATGATCAGGCGCCTCGAAATGCAGGTCGCCGGCGGCCAGCAGGTCCAGACCCTGGACGCCTGATTCAATCCTCTCCGGCCAGCCCATGGCATGACTGATCGGCACGCGCATATCAGGGTTACCCATCTGGGCAAGCATGGAACCGTCGTTGTATTCAACCAGTGAGTGCACCAGGCTTTGCGGATGCAGCACCACCTTTACCTTTTCAAGGGGCAGCGCGAATAACCAGCCCGCCTCGATCAACTCCAGCCCCTTGTTCATCATGGTGGCTGAATCCACCGAAATTTTTCTGCCCATGTCCCAGTTGGGATGATTGCAGGCCTGCTCCGGTGTAACGTTGGCCAGCTTGTTGAGTTCCAGCGTCCTGAAGGGGCCACCGGAAGCCGTCAGCAGGATCTGCCTGACACCACGCGGCGCGGTACCCGCTTTATAATCATCCGGCAAACACTGGAGTATGGCGTTGTGCTCACTGTCAATGGGCAGCAAAACAGCGTCGTGGTCGCGCACCGTCTGCATGAACAGCGCGCCGGACATCACCAGTGCTTCCTTGTTGGCCAGCAGCAGGCGCTTGCCCTTGCGTGCGGCTTCCAGCGCCGGCAACAGGCCGGCTGCGCCGACGATGGCCGCCATGACAACATCGGTTTCCGGCAGACCGGCCACCTCGATCAGGCCATCCATGCCGGCGAGCACCTGCACATCCGGTGCGTCTGTTTTCAGCTGTTGCTGCAGGCGGGCAGCCGCGTCCGCGTCAGTCAATACCGCGTAGCGCGGATGGAAGCGTCTGCATTGCTCAGCCAGCACCTCGACACTGGACCTGGCCGTCAATGCAGTGACCGTGAAACGCCCGGGATGGCGCGCCACTACGTCCAGGGTACTGACACCGACAGAACCGGTGGAACCGAGGATGGTTATGCCCGACAATGCAGCCGTATCATGCACCGGCATCACGCACCACCTCGCAACACACGCTTTCTGCAACCGGATGTGATATTCACAGGCCTAACCAGCGCAGCCCGACAAGGAACATGGGAGCCGCGGCAACCATGCTGTCGATACGATCCAGGATACCGCCATGTCCGGGAATGATGCTGCCGCTGTCCTTGATACCACTCTGCCTTTTCATCAGGCTTTCGAGCAAATCCCCGACGATGGAAAACATCATTGCGAGCAGTGATACAACCAGGAATGCCAGCGTCCAGCTGTATGACTGGCTGTAGAAACCGCCTGCTGCCGCTGCAAAAACAAGGCTTGCCAGCAAACCGCCGTAGACACCCTCGCGTGTCTTTCCCGGACTGACCAGCGGTGCGAGTTTGGTGCGGCCCCACTTCCTGCCGGCAAAGAAGGCACCACTGTCTGCCAGCCAGATCATGATCAGCACAATCAGCACAAGCTGCGGGCCGTTGTTGTCATTGCCATGAAGTACGACCAGTGCCACCCATGCGGGCACTATCACCAGCACGCCGGCAACCATCTTCAGACTGTTGGTCAACAGGCCGGCCTGTGCCCCGATTTGCGGATGCGACACCCAGAAAAGCGCCCACAACCACCAGCCAACGGCCACTGACAAAACCAGGTCAAGATAAGTCTCCGGCCGCAGTTTCCATAGCAGCCCAAGCAGCAGCAGAACAACGGCCAGGTAGAGAAATCGTGCAATCATTCCATGCAGGGGGACCAGGCGGCTCCATTCCCACAGGCCGGCTGCGAGAAGCAGCCCGAGAATCAGTGCAAAGACATCGGTTGGCAGGTAGAGGACGCCGGCAATAACCAGCGGCAGCATGACGGCGGCCGATATCAGGCGCGCCTTAAGCACCTTTCAACTGCTCCACCTGGTCACCGGTACGACCGAAACGCCGCTGTCGATTGGCATACCAGGACAGGGCCTCATCGAGCTGGCGTTCATCAAATGCCGGCCACAGGACCTCGGTAAAATAAAGTTCGGTATAGGCCAGCTGCCAGAGAAGAAAGTTACTGATGCGCTGCTCACCACCGGTGCGAATAAACAGATCAGGCAGGGGCAAATCGGAAATCGACAGTTCATCGGCAATTAAGTCGGATGTAATATCTTCCGCCTGCAACTCACCCTTCTGTATACGCACTGCAAGCGTTTTAAAGGCGCGGGTGATATCCCACTGGCCACCGTAGTTGGCGGCTATCACCAGGTCGAGCTTTGTATTGGCACGGGTTTGCGCTTCCGCTTCTTCAATCTGGGTGCATAACTTCTTCGACAGGGCTTCACGGTCACCGATGAAACGTAACCTGACACCGTTTCTCTCCAGCGAGCCGACTTCTTTCTTCAGGGTATGCACAAACAGGTCCATGATCAGGCTGACTTCATCCGTTGGCCTGCGCCAGTTCTCGCTGCTGAAGGCAAACAGGGTCAGTGCCCTGACCCCCTTGTTTATACAGGCCTCGACAATACGCCTGACTGACTTGACCCCTTCACGATGACCAACCGGCCGGGGCAGCATGCGCGAGCGCGCCCAGCGCCCGTTGCCATCCATGATGATGGCGATATGACGTGGCAGGCTGTCGAGGGTGCTTTCCGGGGTCATTACGAAAATCCTTGCCCGTCTCTTGGGGAGTGATGAGAATTCTGCTGCATGGGGCCGTCAGAGTTCCATCAAGTCAGCTTCCTTTTCTTCAAGCACCTTGTCCACCTCGCGGACATACTTGTCCGTCAACTGCTGGATTTCATCCTGCGCATCGCGTTCTTCGTCTTCCGAAATCTCTTTTTCCTTCAGCAGGCTCTTGAAGTCGCCATTGGCATCGCGGCGTATATTGCGGATGGCAACCTTCGCGGCTTCACCATCCTGGCGAACAACCTTTACCAGGGTACGCCGGGTTTCCTCGGTGAGCGGTGGCATCGGGATACGGATAACAGTACCGGCGGTTGCAGGGTTCAGCCCCAGGTCGGATTTCATGATGGCCTTCTCGATGGGCTGCACCATTTGTTTTTCCCATGGCGATATAATCAGGGTGCGCGCATCCTCGACATTGATATTGGCAACCTGCGAAATCGGCACCTCGGATCCATAGTAATCAACGACCAGGTGATCCAGCAGGCTCGGGTGGGCCCGCCCGGTACGCACCTTCACCAGCGACTGTTTGAGTGATTCGACGCTTTTGCCCATCCTGACGCCGGCATCCTTGATAGTTTCCTTGATCATCCACTTTTCTCCTGCTGAATCAGTGTACCGATATCCTGCCCCTCGACAATCCGCGCGAGCTGACCGGGCTCGAAAATATTAAACACCCGAATCGGCAGATTATGCTCGCTGCACAGCACCAGCGCGGTTGTATCCATCACGCCCAGCTTGCGCTCCAGTGCCTCATCGAAGGTTATGTGATCGTAAAGAATGGCATCCGGGTCAGTGACCGGATCAGCCGAATAGACGCCGTCCACCTTGGTGGCCTTGAGCATCAGGTCGGCACCGATCTCGATAGCACGCAAGCTGGCAGCCGAGTCCGTGGTGAAAAACGGATTACCGGTCCCGGCGGCAAAAACGACGACGCGGCCTTTTTCGAGATGCCTTATCGCACGACCGCTGATGTAGGGTTCGCAGACCTGGTTGATTCTCAATGCCGACATGACACGACAGGGTGAACCGGCCTTTTCAATGGCATCTTGCAGCGCCAGGGAATTGATAATGGTGGCAAGCATGCCCATGTGATCGCCGGTCACCCGGTTCATACCCTGCGAAGCCAGGCCGGCGCCACGCACAATATTGCCGCCACCGATAACCACGCCCAGCTGGACGCCCCGACTGGCCACGGCGTGGATTTCAGCCGCGAGACGCTGGATAACCGCGGGATCGATGCCGTGCCTGTCCTGCCCCATCAGCGCCTCACCGCTGAGCTTAAGCAATATCCGTTGGTATGGCATGAAACTTGTCCTTGATAATCAGTTAGATGGACTAAATGCTTTGGATGCTCCGTGGGTTGGCATTGTCTTACGTTTTAATGCGGATTGCCATACAAAAACGGGGCCGATAATCGACCCCGTATACGAGCTTGCTTCCACCGTTGCAGGCAGCCGTGCCGGTAACAATCCGGCCCCTTAGCCGCCCTTCACCTGGGCCATGACCTCGTCGGCAAAGTTTTCGGCTTTCTTTTCGATACCTTCACCCAGTTCGATGCGATGGAAACCGAGCACACCGGCACCGGCATCTTCAAGCAACTTGCCGACGGTCTGGTCAGGATCCTTGACGAAAGACTGGCCCTGCAAGGTAATTTCCGCAAGATACTTGCGAATGCGCCCCTCGATCATCTTTTCAATGATGTTGTCGGGCTTGCCGCTTTCACGCGCCTGCCCGGTAAAAAATTCACGTTCCCTTGTCACCATCTCGGCAGGTACCTGTGACTCGGAAACACAAACCGGGCGCGGATCGTGTGCTGCGATATGCATGGCAATATCCTTGCCCAGCTCTGCATCACCGCCTTCCAGTTCTACGACAACACCAATGCGCACACCATGCCGGTAGCTGGAAAGTTCAGCCTCGCTCTGCACACGGATGAAACGACGCACGCTGATGTTCTCGCCAATGGTGGCGATCAGGGCCTTGCGCGCATCTTCAATGGTTTCTGCGCCGGCATCGTTCAGGGGCATGGCCAGCAGCCTGTCCATGTCTGCCGGATTGTCCGCCAGCACACGCCTTGCAATAGCGGTAGCGAACGCCTGGAAGTCTTCTTTCTTGGCAACAAAATCTGTTTCGCAGTTAACCTCGACAATGGCGGCAGTCTTGCCGTCGTCACTCATCTCGACAACAATCAGGCCTTCTGCAGCAATACGGCCTGCCTTCTTGTCAGCCTTGGCAAGCCCTGTTTTACGCAGCGCATCGATTGCCGTTTCCATATTGCCGTCTGCATCAACAAGCGCCTTCTTGCATTCCATCATGCCGGAACCGGTACGCTCGCGCAGTTCTTTCACCTGCGCAGCTGTTATAGCCATATCAATCACCCTCTGAATACATTACAAGTCTGTTTAACTTCACTTCGGCCGGCATTTATTTATCTGCGGCCGATTCTCCTGTATCGCCAGTTGCAACTGCTTCAGTCACCACGGCACTTTCTGCAGCGGCCTCCCCGGTATCTTCCTTGGTGACGGCAGCCTTCTTTGGTGCAGCTTTCCTGGGCGCAGCCTTCTTGGCTGCTGCCTTCTTCGGCGCGGCCTTTTTCTTTACCGTTACCTTGTCAGCATCTTTCTTGCCTGTTGCAGCCCGGGCTTTCTTGCGTGGCGGCCTGGTCGCACCTTCTTCATCAAGTTCGACAAACTCGTCTTTCGAATTGGCAACGTTATGCGCAACACTTAATTTTCCGGTTTCAACAGCATTTGAAGCAGATTCAACGTACAGCTTGATGGCCCGGATTGCATCGTCATTACCGGGGATCACGTAATCAACCCCTTCAACCGAGTTGTTTGTATCGACAACCCCGATAACAGGAATACCCAGCTTTCTGGCTTCACTAATGGCGATATCCTCGTGACCGACATCGACTATAAACATGGCATCCGGGATGCCGCGCATGTCCTTGATGCCGCCGAGACTGCGTTCCAGCTTTTCCATTTCACGGGTGAGCATCAAACCCTCTTTTTTGCTGATCCGTTCAAAAGTACCGTCGGCTGACATTGCCTCGAGATCTTTCAGGCGCTTGATGGACTGACGCACCGTTTTATAGTTGGTCAGCATGCCGCCAAGCCAGCGATGGTTTACATAAGGCATGCCACAACGCTCGGCGTGTTCACGAATTGCGCCCTGGGCAGAGCGCTTGGTGCCGACAAACAGTACGGTAGAACCGTTGGCGACCAGGCTACTTATATAGTTCATGGCTTCGTCAAACAGCGGCAGCGTCTTCTCGAGGTTGATAATATGGATCTTTCCACGTTCGCCAAAGATGTAGGGGGCCATCTTCGGGTTCCAATACCTGGTCTGGTGACCAAAGTGCACGCCGGCTTCCAGCATCTGGCGCATGGTGACATCTGTCATCTTGATATACTCCTGGATCGGGTTAATTTACATGCACCCCAAAACAGCAACCCGGCTTCCTGTGTATTGCACAGTCACCTGGCACCCTGCTGTATGTTCCGGTACATGCTTGAATTTTGCCAGTGGACCGGACAGGGCCACTTAACAAGCCCGCCTTTATACCATACACTTGGCGGCTCGGCAATTTGTCCCCCGATCCGACCCGTGATTGATCCCAGGAGTCAAGGTGTTATATGCCCGTTACCATTAAAACCAGCCAGGAAGTCGAAAAAATGCGGATCGCGGGCCACCTGGCAGGCAAGGTCCTGAAAATGATCCGGCCCCATGTCCAGCCCGGCATCAGCACCGATGAACTTGACCGTATCTGCCATGATTACATCGTTAATGACCTGGAGGCGATACCCGCCCCGCTCAATTACCGCGGTTTCCCGAAGTCGATCTGTACCTCGGTCAATCATGTTGTCTGCCATGGCATCCCCGGCATCAAAAAACTGAAAAACGGTGATGCTATCAATATTGATATCACCGTCATAAAAGACGGCTTTCACGGCGATACCAGCAAAATGTTTTTTGTGGGTGAACCGGCTATTGCCAGCAAACGACTGGCACGCATCAGTCATGAGTGCATGAAGATCGGTATAGAACTGGTCAAGCCCGGCATCCAGCTCGGCGATATCGGTCATGCAATCCAGCAACATGCTGAAGCGCATAACTGTTCCATTGTTCGCGAATACTGCGGTCATGGAATCGGGCGTGAATTTCATGAGGACCCGCAGGTGCTGCATTACGGCAAACCGGGAACCGGCATGAAACTTGAACCCGGCATGACGTTTACCATTGAACCCATGGTCAATGCCGGCAAACGCTACACCAGGCTTTTGCCTGACGGCTGGACCGTGGTCACCAAGGATCACAGCCTGTCCGCGCAGTGGGAGCACACCATCCTGGTGACCGAAACCGGCCATGAAGTGCTGACCTGCCTGCCGGGTGATGAAGTCTAGCCGCTAGTGGCCAGTGAGCTGTCAGGGTCGCAGACAGCGGCCATGTTTTCATCCTGGTTCGGGCTTGCGGCCCTCGATGCTGCGCTTGCAGGCGGCGACAATCCGTTGCCGTTGTTCCGCGATTGCCTCAGGCAGAGGCAATGCCACCCTGATAAAGCACTTTGAAGACGGTGCCAGCGCCGATTTGCTGATCAGCGCCCGCTCCTGGCTGGTGGACCAGGTGCTGATACGCAGCTGGACCAGGCTTACGGGTACAGCCGGCAACAGCCTCGCGCTGGTTGCCGTAGGCGGCTATGGCCGCGGCGAACTGATGCCCGGATCTGATGTAGATTTGCAGATTTTGCTGCCGGACACCGAGAGCGGCCAGTACGACCCGACGATCGAGGCCCTGGTCACTTTTCTCTGGGACATCGGGCTGGAAGTCGGCCACAGCGTGCGCACCATCGAAGACTGTATCGAGCAGTCCCTTGCTGACATCACGGTTGCGACCAATCTCATGGAGGCACGGCTGTTGGCCGGCTCGGTCGAACTGTTCCAGCGCATGCGGGAAAGCACCAGCCCCCCCGACATCTGGAACAGTCGTGACTTCTTCGAAGTAAAACTCGAGGAACAACGCTCACGACACCACAAGTATCATGACGCCGCGTCCAAGCTGGAACCGAACATCAAGGGGGGGCCGGGCGGCCTGCGCGACATCCAGATGATCGCCTGGATCGCAAACCGGCACCTCGGAACCGGCTCACTCGATGAACTGGTGGAACGCGGCTTCCTGACCACTGATGAATACCAGACCCTGGTCGAGGGACGCAACCATCTATGGCAAATCAGGTTCGCACTGCACGCACTCACCGGTCGTGGCGAGGACCGGCTGCTATTCGATTATCAGCGCACCCTTGCAAGCAGGTTCGGATTTGAAGACGACGACAAGCGGCTCGGCGTGGAAGCCTTCATGAAGCAGTATTACCGCACCATCATGGAGCTGAAACGGCTCAATGAAATGCTGCTGCAACTGTTCCACGAGGAAATCCTGCATCCCGAGGGTCCGGGAAAACCACGCATACTGAACAAGCGCTTCCAGTCACGCAATGACTTTCTCGAGGTGAGCGGACCACAGGTGTTCCGTCACTACCCGTTTGCACTGCTGGAGATATTCCTGCTGCTGGAACAAAACCCCGACCTGGAGGGCGTTCGTGCCGACACGATTCGCCTGATACGCGAACATATCCACCTGATTGACGAAAAATTCCGTACTGACATCCGTTCCCGCAGCCTGTTCATGGAAATTATCCGGCAACCACACGGTCTCACCCATGTCCTGCGCAGGATGAACACCTACGGTGTGCTGGCCGCTTACCTGCCAGCCTTCAACCACATCGTCGGGCTGATGCAGTACGACCTTTTCCATATCTATACCGTCGACGAACATATCCTTTTTGTGGTACGCAACCTGCGGCGTTTCACCGTTCCTGAATTTGCCCATGAATTCCCGCTTTGCCACCAGGTGATCGGCACCCTGCCGAAACCCGAATTACTCTACCTGGCCGGCCTGTTTCATGATATTGCCAAGGGGCGCGGCGGCGACCATTCTGACCTCGGCGGTGCAGAGGCCCGTGAATTCTGCCAGCGTCACGATCTCAGCAAGCATGATACGGACCTGGTCGTCTGGCTGGTCAACCAGCACCTGTTGATGTCCTCCACCGCGCAACGCGAAGACCTCAGCGACCCACTGGTCATCAACCGCTTCGCGAAGGTAATGGGTAATCCGGTACACCTCGATTACCTCTACCTGCTGACCGTCGCCGACATCCGCGCCACCAATCCTGAATTGTGGAACAGCTGGAAGGATTCCCTGTTAAAACAGCTCTACCACAACACGCGACGCGCCTTGCAACTTGGCCTGCTGGACCCGATCGAACGTTCCGAGCACATCCGTCAGATACAGGAAGCCGCGGCAGAATTGTTGCAGGAACCTGCCGCCTCCTACGCAGACCTGTGGACACAACTGGGTGACGAATACTTCCTCAGAAGCCTGCCCTGGCAGGTTGCACATCACACCCGTTTGATCACACACAATCCCGGTGAAAATCTCGTTGATATCCAGTCAATTGCCGAGCGCGGAGGTACAGAGATTTTCATCTATGCGGCCGACACGGATAATCTCTTCAGCCGTATCACCGCTGTCCTGAACCAGCAGGGATTAAACGTCGTGAATGCAGGCATCATCACCACAAAAGACAACCACATCCTCGACACATTTCATGTGCTCGAGGAATCGGGAGACATGGTCGAGAGTGGCTTGCGTACCGCTGAAATCGAGACGGCATTGCTTCGGGAAATCAATTCAACGAAACGGGGCGAATGGCACATCTCGCGCAGGTCACCGCGGGCAGTACAAACACTTTCCGATCAAAACCCATATCACTTTCAAAACCGACGAGCATGACCAGCACACCGTCATGGAATTAATCACCGCCGACCGGCCTGGCCTGCTCTCCCTGGTTGGCCGGGCTTTTGCCGAGTGTGAAGTCAAACTGCTGAATGCAAAGATCCTGACATTCGGCTCCCGCGCGGAAGACATCTACTACATTACCGACCTGAATGACCAACCGCTCGGCAAACCTGAACAGTTCGAGCAGCTTGAACAGGCCATAATGAAACACCTGGATGCACGGACCGAGCAGACTGACATGATTTTTTAGGCTGCCCTGTTTCGATATCAAAACCTTGCCACAGGGTTCATACGCCAAAAATGCAACGTTGTTTGTGTCAAGTATTATTACCTGCCAGCTCAACTGCGGGTGCGTCCCTGTACCGGCACCAGTCGTTGACACACACCGGTTGGGCCGGGAGCGCTTAGCAGGCTTGCCAGCTCGCTTGCCGTTCCGGGCTTACTGTATAGAAACCCCTGCATCTCATCACAACCCATCGAAGTCAAAAGCTCTCTTTGTGCCACTGTCTCCACGCCCTCTGCAACCACGCTGAGGTTGAGGCTGTGGCCCAGGGCGACGATCGCCCTGGCAAGAGCGACATCATTCGCATCCTGCGGGATATCACGGACGAAAGAGCGATCAATCTTGAGGCGATCGACCGGGAAGCGTTTTAAATAGCTCAGTGACGAATAACCTGTCCCGAAATCATCAATCGCTATAGTTATACCGAGCTCCCGAAACGCATCCAGAATCTTTACTGCCCGCTCCGCCCGCTTCATCACAGAACTTTCCGTAAGTTCCAGCTCCAGGTAAGAAGGGTCAAGCCCTGTATCATCCAGGACAGCATGGACTTCCTGAACAATATTATCCTGCTCGAGTTGTCGCCCTGACAGATTTACAGAGATGCGGACTGGTGTCAGGCCATCGTCCTGCCAGGCTTTGGCCTGTGCACAGGCGGTGTGCAGGACCCATTTCCCGATGGCACCTATCAGGCCGTTCTCTTCGGCAAGGGGAATAAACCTGGCCGGGGATACCAGCCCAATTTCAGGATGCTGCCAGCGAACCAGTGCTTCCACGCCAACAATTTTCCCGCTCTGCAATGATACTTGTGGCTGAAAGTGAAGGAAAAGCTCTTCGCGTTCGAGCGCGCGATACAGATTCGTCTCGAGAGAAAAGGACTCACATACCCTTGCGGAATGATCATTGGAATAGAAGTGGTAACCGTTACGCCCATCGCTCTTGGCCATATACATCGCCGCGTCGGCGTTCTTCAGTAGCGTTATTGTATCCCGTCCATTCTCGGGATAGGTGCTGATACCGATACTGGCTGACACGAATAACTCTCTTCCATCGATCTCGAAAGGTTTCGCCAACTCATCAAGGATCTTCTGAGCAGCCGTTGCTGCATAGCGGACGTCATCCAGAGACCCAAGGACGATAGCCAGCTCGTCGCCACCCAATCGTGCGATCGTATCCTCTTCACGAATGGATGACAGCAGTCGTTTCGCGACCAGCTGCAAGAGGTGGTCGCCAACTGCGTGGCCCAGAGAGTCATTGACCTTCTTGAAGTGATCCAGGTCCAGAAACAGCACGGCCACATTAGTACTCTTGCGGGATGCCTGTTGCAGAGAGTGTTCCAGGCGGGCATTGAGCAGTAGCCGGTTAGGTAGACCGGTCAAGGCATCATGGTGTGCCAGATATTGAAGTTTCTCCTCGGACTCTTTCATCTGGCTGATGTCCAGAAATATGCTCACATAATGCGTGAGACTTCCCTCATCGTCGCGAACGGCATTGATTGTCTGCCACTTTGGAAAAATCTCGCCATTCTTGCGCCGCCCCGAAATCTCACCCTTCCATTCCCCCTGTTGCAGGAGTGACGACCACATGGCCTTGTAGAATTCCAGATCATGACGTCCGGACTTGAGAAAGCTGGCATTCTTGCCCAGCACCTCTTTCTCGGCAAAACCTGTGATATCTGTGAAGGCCTTGTTTACCGCTATAATGTTTGCATCGACATCGGTGATCACCACGCCTTCCGAGGCACTCTCGAATACCGTGGCAGACTGTCGCAATATGGACTCGGTTTTCCTCTGCGCTTCCACAAGGTATCGAATTTCCCTCGTGATTCTCCATATAACCAGCGAACCCAGCAGCAGTGCTGCTGTTAATATCGTAAACAGGTGAACTGTGTTCCTGGCCTTCATAGCGGTCAGTTCACTGTCCAGTTCGCTCCTGGCTATGGTGTGCAAGCGACGCAGTTGCTCGATTGTGTGCACAAAACTGCCCGGCAGGGACGTTTCTGATTCGACGAAAGGCCTTATGCCGGCGGCGGCAGCTTCATCCAGCACGATCTTTATCCTGGCGAGTTGCCTGCCCGCCTTGCGAATTACGGGCTCGAAGTGGACTGCCTGATTTGCTGCTGCTCCATAGACTTTATGCAGTTGGCTGATAGCCTGAATGTGCTTTTCGATCAGGTAGGCAGTGTTGGCGTAATCACTTTGCGATCGGCCCTGGCCCACAGTAGACTGTATATGAATCTGATTATCGGCTTCTGGTGACAACATGCGCAAGATCTCTTCCTTTATCTGTGCGCAATACAGCATGGTCTCCAGGTGGTAATGATCGGCAACTTCTTCCAGCGCGTCATGCCGCCTGTCATGCCAGTAGATGTAAGCAATCAGGAAGCACGACAGGATTACCATGGTCACGACCAGCAAACGAATATAATTGCGGACGGCAGAGAGCATGAAGCCTGACTTCGGATTGTAAGCGTGCATCGCTATAACACGCCCGGCCTGCCCATGACCTGTGCCAGCATCGAGTAGTCCTTAATACTGGCCGGATAGAAGCCGGCGGTCCCCATGCCCGACAAAATAGCCCTTTCTGGTGGATTGTCGGCCGAGAGTTTTAGAAACGCCTGCTGGATTCTTCCGCGAGCCAGGGGGTGGATCCGGGGGTGCACCGCCCAGACGTAGTCGGGATAGGGTGGCGTTGTCCAAATGATTCGAATATCCCCCGGCTGGAGACGACCATCTGCGAACATTTTGCGGATGATTTCTGCGTTAACAACACCCGCATCAACCTCACCATCCCTTACATGGTAGGCGGTGAGATCATGTTTTCCGGAATACTCGACACTGCCGAAATATTTTTCTGCAATTATACCGCGCTCTGCCTGCAGGAAATGGCGCGGCATCAGGTGCCCCGAGGTGGATAACCTGGAGCCAAAACTGAAACGTTTACCCTGGAGTTCCTCAAAGTCCTTGAAACCCTCATCAGCCACCACGAAAACACTTGTAAAGTCACTATCCACGTCCCGCATGACCAGGGGCACGGCACCATATTCGGAATTGGCATTTACGAAGGTGACACCGCCAAAATAGGCCAGGTCAATCTTGCCCTCGCCAAACTGTCTCACCAGTCCTGCGTAGTTGTTCGGAATGATCAGTTCGTAGGGGATCCCTGTCTCCTGTGAGAGAAACTCGAGCAGCGGAACATATCGCTCCCGCAGCGCCTCCTCGCTCTCGTCAGGCAGGACCCCGATGCGCAGAATCTCGATAGAAGGTTCTTTTTCCGGAGCTGAACAGGCACACAACTGGAATACCAGACCGATACCTATGATCCAAAATAGTATATCCCGCAAAACCGGATTTCCTCCGCATAAGGCGACAGGCTTTTTTTAGATGCCCGCCAGATACATACGTTCCCTCTTCGGTATATCGACAGGCGGAAATATAACTTAATGTATTGTTTTCCGGGCATGCGCCGGGATGCAGACCACATACTTGAACGACCGATCAGCAGCAAATAAAGTACGTCAGCAATGGCAATAGCCGGTGTCGTGTGTGCTCTGTGGCAAGAATTAAAATCGCGGTCCAGGGCCTCTACTGCGCAGACTCGATCAGCTCAAGCGCATTACCATCCGGGTCCCGGCAAAACAGGGCCTTTCGACCGGAGCGGCTGCGGGTACAGGCTATCCCCGCCGCTTCCAGGGCCTGCACGATCGCATCGAGGTCGACGACATTCATGGCCAGGTGCGCGTCCCGTCCGCCGTGCTGCAAGGACTCCCGCTGCCGGATGAACTCGGGAAGTTCCAGCAGGTGAATCTGGCCGTCACCCACCTTCAGCCAGGCACCCGGGAAATCCAGCGCCGGCCGGCTGTCGTCAACCGGCAGACCCAGCACGCCCTGATAGAAATCCAGGGCACGGCGGGTATCTGCAACCAGCAGGCTGACATGATTGATCGAGCGTATTTCAACCATTCGCTTCATCCGCATGGATACGCGCTGCCAGCCAGGCGGCAGTAACAATCATCACCCCGCCAATCCATTCCTGAGCAAGCACCACCTCGTCTGTCAGCAGTTGCGAGGAAATGGCGCCGGCGACCAGTTCAAACAGCAGGATCACGGCAGAGCGATGTATCGGCATGCGCGTGACACCGTAGAGCACGGCCAGGGTCATCACCAGGAAACCGCACAGGCCGAGCAACACGGCGAAAAAGTAAACCCCGGCACCGGCATCGGGAAGACCCGTCCCGGCAACCAACAGCCAGATTGCGGCAACCAGCACAACACCCGTCCAGCTGCTTGCCGATTTCAGGTAGACACTGACGGATTGCATTCGGCGTACGAATACATTACTCAGGGCAAAGGCAAAACCGGAAGACACAGCCAGCCAGTCGGCCTGGTTGCGCGGCCAGGGCATGCCGATATCGTCATTCCACAACATGATCAGGGCGCCGGCGACGGCAACAACGAACACGAGCATCGATTTTCCATCCAGCTTCTCATTCAGCATCAGCCAGCCAAGACAGACGGCCCAGAAAGGCGACAGGTAGAACAACAGCAAGACCCGCACTACGTTGCCATCGAGCACCGCCATGATGAAGGCAAGATTGCACCACCCGGCCGCCAGGCTCATCAGCGCCAGTGACGGAAAATTCCGCCGCAATACTCGCCAGTCGCGGACAAACACCCATAAAAAAACAGCAAGGGCCGCCGCGTAGCTGATCAGCGCACTCCAGCCCCCGGACAATCCCTGCTCTTCCAGCAGGCGCAGCGGGTACCAGACGACACCCCAGAGCGTCGCTGAAAACAGCAGGCTGGCAACCGGCAGCAGGTGGTATTCCTGTTTGGATGCGTTCATAAGTTCAATTATACTTTCACTCCGGCAACGATAATGGCAAGCACACCGCCCTCTACCGTTGATCATCACACACAGCGGTATCCAGCGGCAATGAATCCCGACCTTTCACATTTGCAGCCCTACCCGTTCGAGCGACTGGCCAGGCTGCTTGACGGCGTTTCGCCCCCCGCGGGACTGAATGCAATATCCCTCTCCATCGGCGAGCCAAAACATGCGACCCCGGCCTTCATTACCGAGGAAGTCATTACCCACCTGCACGGCCTGTCAAACTACCCGCTGACGCGCGGCACGCCGGAGTTGCGGCGTGCCATTGCAGACTGGCTGACGTCGCGTTTCGGCTTGCCTGCCGGCGGTCTCGATCCGGAGCAACAGGTGCTGCCGGTGAACGGCACGCGCGAGGCATTGTTTGCCTTTGCGCAATGTATTATTGATCGCAGCAGCGCGCCCGTGGTGCTGATGCCGAACCCGTTCTACCAGATTTACGAGGGCGCGGCACTGCTGGCCGGTGCCGAACCCGTTTTTCTGAACACCACGCGGGAAACAGCCTTTCGCCCCGACTTCGGGGGCGTACCGGAAAGCACCTGGCAGCGCTGCCAGCTGGTCTATATATGCACGCCCGGCAATCCCACCGGCGCCGTCATGAGCAGCGCCGAACTGCAGCAGCTGATTGAACTGGCCGATCGTTACGATTTCGTCATCGCATCGGATGAATGCTATTCAGAAATATACCCGGATGAATCAGCACCGCCCTGCGGCCTGTTGCAGGCTGCTGCTGAAACAGGCCGGGATGATTTCAGCCGCTGCATGGTTTTTCACAGCCTGTCAAAACGCTCCAATGCCCCGGGCCTGCGTTCCGGTTTTGTCGCCGGTGATGCGGAACTGATCCGGAATTTCCTGCGGTATCGCACCTATCACGGCTGCGCCATGCCGCCGGCGACCCAGGCCGCCAGCATCAGCGCCTGGCGGGATGAAGTGCATGTTCGCGAAAACCGCAGACTCTACCGGGAAAAGTTTACTGCCGTACTGGATATCCTCGCGCCGCTACTCGACGTGCAATTACCCGAAGCCGGCTTTTACCTCTGGCCACATACACCGGTTGATGGCGAGGACTTCGCCCGCGGCCTGCTGGCAGAACAAAATGTCATTGTCCTGCCGGGAAGCTACCTGTCCCGAACCGCGGACGGCATCAACCCGGGACAAGGGTACGTGCGCATGGCACTGGTGGCACCGCTCGATGACTGCATCGAGGCAGCCGAAAGGATTAAATCCTGGATCAACACTGCATAATATCGACAAGGCAGTTATCATTGCCCCCCTGAATTGAATGGAGAAGCATCTAAATGAGTGACATACAGGCAACAATTGAAGAAGCCTTTGAACGACGCGCCGACATCACGCCACGCAGCGTGGAAAGTCACGTCAAGGAAGCCACGCAGGAAGCCATCGATATGCTCGACCGGGGTGTCGCCCGGGTTGCCGAAAAACGCGACGGTACCTGGGTCGTTAACGGCTGGCTCAAAAAGGCCGTCCTGCTGTCTTTTCGCATCGAAGACAATGCCTTCATAAAAGGCGGCTTCACCAATTACTATGACAAGGTGGCGTCAAAGTTTGCCGACACCAACTCACGCGAGTTTCGCGATGGCGGTGTACGCGTGGTGCCGCCGGCCACGGCGCGCAAGGGTTCATTCATTGCTTCCGGCGTCGTATTGATGCCGTCCTACGTCAACATCGGCGCCTATGTCGACAGCGGCACCATGGTCGACACATGGGCAACGGTCGGTTCCTGTGCACAGATCGGGAAAAATGTTCACCTCTCGGGCGGTGTCGGCATCGGCGGAGTACTTGAACCCGTCCAGGCCAGTCCGACCATCATCGAAGACAATTGCTTTATCGGCGCCCGCTCGGAGGTTGTTGAAGGTGTCATTGTCGAGGAAGGCTCGGTGATTTCCATGGGTGTATACATCGGACAAAGCACACGCATATACGATCGCAGCACGGGTGAAGTCATGTATGGCCGGGTACCGGCGGGATCGGTCGTGGTATCCGGCAACCTGCCGTCGAAGGACGGGACCTACAGCCTCTATTGTGCGGTCATCGTCAAGCGTGTTGACGAGAAAACCCGCTCCAAGGTCGGCATCAACGAACTGCTGCGCGATATCTAGCGTCTGCTGTTCAGGCCTCGTTTCTCTCATGGTGACAGTCTTCGGCATTCGCAACTGCGATACAATTAAAAAGGCGCGCCGCTGGCTGGACGGGAATGGTGTGGAATACCGCTTTCACGATATACGCACCGACGGGCTCACCAGGGCGCAGCTGAAAAGCTGGGAACAGGTACTGGGATGGAAAAACCTGCTCAATCGCCGTGGCACGACCTGGCGCAAATTACCGGAATCCGTGCGCGAGAGCATTGACCGGGGTCTTGCCGTGAAACTCATGCTGGAACAGCCTGCGATGATCAAACGGCCGCTGCTCGACCTCGACGGCACGCTGCACCTGGGCTTCAGCGAAGCCAGCTGGAATGAGCTGTTTGAATAAATCACTCTCATGAGCGAGACACTGGAACTTGCAAAGGAGCTTATCCGCCGGCCATCGGTGACACCGGATGATTGCGGCTGCCAGCAACTGATTGCCGCCCGCCTGGAAAAGGCCGGCTTCGAAATCGAGAATCTTCGCTTCGGTGTGGTCGATAACCTCTGGGCCCGTCGCGGCACCCGCGCACCGCTGTTTGTTTTCGCAGGACACACCGACGTGGTACCGGCCGGCCCGGCAGAAGAATGGGACAGCGACCCCTTTGACCCGGTAATCCGCGATGGCTACCTGTTCGGACGTGGCAGCGCAGACATGAAGGGCAGCATTGCCGCGATGGTCATCGCCTGCGAGGAATTCGTTGCCGACCATCCCGGCCACAAGGGTTCAATCGCCTTCCTGATTACCAGCGATGAAGAAGGACCGTCCATTGACGGTACCATCAAGGTGGTCGAGCAGCTGGTCGCGCGTGGTGAGCAGATAGACTGGTGCCTGGTCGGTGAACCGTCCAGCAGGCAGCAGACCGGTGACACCATCAAGAACGGCCGCCGCGGATCACTCATTGGCAGGCTGCATATCAAGGGCAAACAGGGCCATGTCGCCTATCCGCAGCTGGCGGACAACCCCATACACCGGGCTGCGCCCGCGCTTGCCGAACTCGCGGCCGTTGAGTGGGATGCCGGTAATGAATATTTCCCTCCAACCACCTTCCAGATCGCCAACATCGCTGCCGGCAGCGGCGCTGAAAACGTCATACCCGGAGTGCTGGAGGCACAGTTCAACCTGCGTTTCTCAACCGAAAGCAGCGAAGACTCCATCAAGTCAAGGATCGAGGCAATCCTCGACCGGCACGGACTGAACTATACAATCGACTGGAGACTCTCGGGCCTGCCATTCCTGACACCCGTCGGCGAACTGGTCGACGCCGCACGCCAGGCAATCCGCAGCGTCAGCGGGATAGATACCGAACTTTCCACCAGCGGCGGAACATCCGATGGCCGTTTTATTGCGCCAACCGGCGCCCAGGTCGTCGAGCTTGGCCCCGTCAACGCCACGATTCACCAAATAAATGAATGTGTAAAAGTGGACGAACTTGATACACTATCAACGGTCTATAAGGATATACTTACCCGATTACTAGCCTGAGATAAGAACAATGATTATCGAGCATCTACCAGGTTTTTCCCGGCATCGATTACTGAAGAACACCGCCTGTCTAAGTGTGGTGTTGCTGCTTTCTGCCTGCTCCATGGGCCAGATGGTGGTACGCGGATCACAAACCATCCTCGACAGCGGCATCGAATCGATGAACCGCGAGACCGACCTGCAACTCGCCCGCGATGCCATGCCGGCAAACCTCAAGCTGATCGAAGGCATGCTGGTTGAAGACCCGAACAACCGTGAATTGCGCCTGTTCGCGGCCGAAGGTTTTTATGGCTACAGTTTTGGCTTTATCGAAGCGGAAAATACCGACCGCGCCCGCCTGCTCTATCGCCGCTGCTACAGCCATGCACGCAAGGCACTGCGCCAGTCCGGTGTGCAGGCCAACCCGGAGACGGCCACGCCGGAAGAACTGCAGACCGCGGTCGATGCTGCCGAAAAGAAAGCCGTACCTGCCCTCTTCTGGAGCGCATCCTGCCTGGGCAAATGGATCGATCTGAACCGTGACGACCCGGGCGGCATAGCCGCCCTCTCCAGCGTCGCCATGATGATGCAGCGCGTCATCGAGCTGGACGATGAATTTTATTTTGGCGGGGCACACATGTTTTTCGGTGTCTACTACGGCGGACGTGCGCCTATGTTTGGCGGCAACTTTGCGCTGTCTGAAAAGAGCTTCAGGCGCGCAGCTGAAATCAACAACGACAGGTTACTGCTGGTGGATGTCCTGCGTGCCGAATACCTGGATCGCCAGAAACTCGATCAGCCGGCATTCCACGCACGCCTGCAACAGGCCATCGATGCACCCGACGACCTCTACCCGGAAATGGCGCTGGTCAACGGCATCAGCAAACAAAGGGCCAGACGCCTGCTGGCCCTTGAGAAAGACTGGTTCTGAACATGTTTCGCGCGCTAAAGATCTTGGGATTACTGGGCGGAATTGTCCTGTGCATGTTTACATTTGCAAGCCTGCCTGTGCAGGCCGAAAAGGTTTATGAACTGAAGTTCGCCACCCTCGCCCCGGCAGGCACCACCTGGATGAACATGCTGCAGGACTGGGCCGACCAGGTACGCGAAGAGAGCCACGGGCGACTGGTCTTCAAGATCTACCCCGGCGGTGTACAGGGTGACGAGCCGGACGTGCTTAAAAAGATCCGCTTTGGCCAGCTGCATGGCGGCGCCTTTACCGGCTACGGACTGGGACATATTTACTCGCCGGTACGCGTGCTGGAACTGCCGTTTCTTTTCAACAGTATTGAAGAAATTGATTACGTACGTCATCAGTTCATGCCGGATATCGAGCAGGGCTACCGCGACAACGGTTTTGAACTGCTTGGCTGGATGGAAGTCGGATTTATATATTTCTTTTCCAGGGAACCCATTCATTCACTCGACGACCTGAAAAAGCGTCGCATCTGGCACTGGAAAGGCGACCCGCTCGGCACGGCCTTTTTCGAGGCCAGCGGCCTGGCACCGATACCGCTCTCCATTATCGATGTTTACACCAGCCTTTCCACCGGGCTGATTGATACGGTGTACTGCCCGCCGCTGGGTGCCATTGCCCTGCAATGGTTCACCAAGACAAAATACATCACCAATGTTCCCATGGCCAACGGCATCGGTTCACTGGTGGTGTCGCGCAAGTTTTTCCAGGACCTGCCGCAGGACCTGCAGAAACTATTAAAACGCAGCGGACAGATTACCGGTGAGAAACTGGTTGCCGCCACCCGCCGGGACAATGCCGAGAGCCTCTCTGTCCTGGAAGAAAAGGGCATGAAATTTGTTATGGATACCCAGGACCTCGACTCTGACGAAATGAAAGCCCTCAGCAGGAGAGCCGGGAAAAGCCTGATGGAAAACGGCTACATCCCCGAATCAACCATAGAAAAAGTCAATCAATGGCTGGATGATTACAATGCCGGCAAAACAAAAGAAACGGTAAATGCGCCTGGCTGAACCTCACTGGATAACAGGCTTTCGCCATGCGTTATTGCGCATCGACATGTTCATGGCGGGCAGTTCATTGATGATCCTGCTGGGCCTGGTTTTTGGCCAGGTTATCGCGCGTAATTTTTTCCATTCAAGCATCCCGCATGCTGATATCGTCTCACGCTACATGGTCCTCTATGTCACCTTCTTCGGCGCGGGACTTGCCATCGAATATCACAAACACATACGCATTGATGTTTGCACGGCATGGATGCGACCCGAAAAACTCCTCAAACTGAGACCACTGCTGTACCTGATCTCTGCAGTAATTTGCGCTGCGCTTACCCGGGCAGCCGGACGGTTCTGGTACGACGACTGGCAGTATGTTGCTGACTATGAACGCTGGACCTCGATCCTCGCCCTGATCACCCCCTTCGGCTTCTTCCTGCTGTCACTCCATTTCCTGATCAGCGGTCTGTTTACCCCCCCGGCGGAAGAGAATATCCCATGACCATCGCGGTGATTGTCCTGCTGGTGCTGCTGACACTGCTGGGAATGCCCCTGTTTATTGCACTGGCCGGCGGCGCCCTGCTGGCAACCTACAATGCCGGGCTGGACCCTGCGCTGCTTGCCGTTGAATTAAACAGGCTGGCGGCATCGCCCTACCTGGCGGCGATCCCGCTATTCACCTTTGCCGGCGTCGTACTTGCCGCCGGTGGCGCACCGCAACGCATGATCCAGTTATTCAATGCCCTGGTCGGCTGGCTGCCGGGCGGCATCGCCAGCGTGGCACTTGCATCGTGTGCGTTTTTTACCGCGTTCTCAGGTGCATCGGGGGTAACGATCCTGGCGCTTGGCGGCTTGATGTTCCCGATGCTCGCCCATGCCGGCTACAAGGAGCGTTTCAACCTGGGATTGCTGACGACATCCGGCTCACTCGGCCTGCTGTTCCCGCCCAGCCTGGCCATCCTGCTCTACGGTATCGTGGCAGGCGTCAGCATTGATCAAATGTTCCTCGCCGGCCTGGCACCCGGCTTGTTGCTGCTGGTAATGCTGGCACTGTATTGCATGTACGTCGGCAGGAACACCGACGTGCTGCGCCACAAGTTCTCATGGAAGAAGCTTGCCATCGCAACGAGAGAAGGCATCTGGGACATGCTCCTGCCGATCGGGGTGATCGTCGGGATATTCGGCGGCTTTGTCACCATCAGCGAGGCATCCGCCTGCACAGCGGTCTATGTGTTACTGCTTGAAGGCGTCATTCACCGCGAAATACACCTGGTCAAACACCTGCCCGAACTGCTCAGGGACGCCGCCATCCTGGTCGGCAGTATCCTCGTCATCCTGAGTGTGGCGATGGGACTGACCAACCTGCTGATCGATGCACAGATACCGACGAAAATTCTCGCCTACATGCAAATACATGTCGATTCGCAACTGCAATTCCTGCTCCTGCTGAACGCGTTTCTGCTGATCGTCGGCTGCATGATGGACATCTTCTCTGCAACCGTTGTCGTGGTTCCCCTGATCTTGCCGATCGCCCTGAGTTATGGCATCAATCCCGTCCACCTCGGTATTATCTTTCTGGCGAACCTGGAGATCGGCTACAGTACGCCGCCGGTTGGCATCAATCTCTTCATCGCCAGCCAGCGCTTCAACCGCCCGATACTCAGCCTGTTCCGTGCAGCACTCCCCTTCCTGGCGCTGATGCTTGTCTGGCTGGGGCTGGTGACCTACGTCCCCTATCTGACCCTCTGGTGGGAGCCCTGATTGCTGACGACTCACTGCGCATGCAGGGTGCAACCCGTAAACCTCCCCGATAAGTACCGCCTCGCCTTATACACATGCCTGCTGTTTGCCAGCATGCTGCTCGGCGCATGCAGTGACAAACAACCCGGTTTTCGGCTGGCGGATGGTGCCGTATTGCTCGCCTTCGGCGACAGCATCACCTATGGCAGCGGCGCAGAAAAAGAACAAAGCTATCCTGCCATCCTGTCACGCCTGAGCGGTCACCCGGTTATCAATGCGGGCGTCCCCGGCGAAGTCAGCGCCGCAGGGAAGCAACGCCTGCCCGCCCTGCTCGATGAGTACAAACCCGGCTTGCTGATACTGTGTCATGGCGGCAATGACCTGCTGCGCAGGCTCGACCCTGCCGCCACGCAAGGCAACCTGGAAGCGATGATCGAGAGTGCAAGGCAACGCGATATACCGGTGCTGCTGATCGGTGTGCCGTCGTTCTCCCTGGTGTTTCTTAATGCCGATGAAATGTACGACGAAATTGCAGAAAAACATGAACTGCTCTACGAGGACGTGGTGCTGCCCCGGGTTGAATCCGATCCCGGGCTCAAGTCCGACCGCATACACCCCAATGCAGAGGGTTACCGGCAGATCGCCATGGCAGTTTACCAACTCCTGCTGGACAGCGGTGCGCTACCGCGGTGAGCACGGCGCGGAGTCATCAAACCCGTTTAACGTCGGCAACGTTATCACGCAGGTAAACGGGAATTGCCTCTTCCGGTTTCAGCAGCCGCCCGTGCTGATACTCGCCAACGGCAATGCGGACAACATCCTCTGCCCGCGGCTCAAGATCCGGCAATACCCGCACGACCTGTGTTCCAAACCGCTGCATGAGCACATCGGCATAGGCAGCCCAGCCACTGCCCGCGGCAACCCAGTCACCCGCTTCCGGCCCGGGTACCGCAGCCGGCGTGCAGACGCGCTCGTCTTCGAGCAACAACACATTATCAGCTGCTCTCTCGTAGCAGCCCCAGTAGACCTCGTCCCTGCGCGCATCGAGCGCCGCCATCACCCGTGACCCGGAAGACTCGCGCATCCCGCCCAGCGCCAGTGCCGCCAGCGTCGACACCGGGATAACCGGCAAATCGGCCGCGAAGGCGATCCCCTGCACGATGCTCGCGGCAATCCGCACCCCGGTGAACGAGCCCGGCCCGCGCCCGAATGCAATCGCGTCGAGTTCACCGGCGCTGCATGCAGACTCCGCCAGCAACGACTCGATCATGGGCAGAATCAGTGCCGCATGCTGGCGTGGCGCAAGTGCATAGCGCTCCTCTATCGCACCATCCACCGAGAGCGCCGCCGAACAGGCAGCCGATGAAGTCTCTATAGCCAGAATTCGTGTCGTCATAACGGAAGAAATAATCCTATTGCACCAGCGGTTCGATGACCGTCGATTCAACGCCGGCAAAGAATTCATGCACGCTGTCGATGCTGCTGGAGCGCGGCATCTTCGGCAGGCTGTTGAGGAACACCCGGCCATAGGATTTTGTCCGCAGGCGCGGGTCACACAATACCAGTACACCCCGGTCATTGCAGTCTCGAATCAGGCGGCCCACGCCCTGCTTCAGATTGATCACCGCGGCAGGCAGCTGGTAATCCATAAACGGGTTCCTGCCCTGCTGGCGCAGTGCCTCGATGCGCGCCTGCAGGACCGGGTCACCGGGTGAGCTGAACGGCAGCTTGTCGATAATCACACAGGACAACGCCTCGCCGCGCACATCGACGCCTTCCCAGAAGCTGCTGGTGCCGAGCAAAACCGCGTTGCCGAGATAGCGAAAGCGCTCCAGCAGCTCCCGGCGTGGCGCGGAGCCCTGCACCAGTACGGGATAGTCGAGCGTGTCCTGCAGTTGCGCAGCCGCAGAGCGCAAGGCACTGTGACTGGTAAACAGCAGGAAGGCCCTGCCCCGGCTGGCCTCGAGGACTTCACGTGCACAGGCCACAAAGGCCGTGGAATAGTCGGGATGGTTCGGTTCCGGCATGCCGTCCGGCAGGTACAACAGGGCATTGCGCTGATAGTCAAACGGACTGTCCAGTTTCAGCTGGTGGACATCTTCAAGACCCAGTTGCATGGAAAAGTGCCTGAAGCTTTCACCCACCGCCAGGGTTGCGGACGTAAACACCCAGGCGCTGGACAGGTTCTCCAGGCAGTTGCTGAAACAGCTCCGCGACATTCAGCGGCGTCAGGTTGAGGCGAAAAGAATGGCGCTGTGTCTCGAACCAGTGAATATGCTCACTCGATGACGTTTGCAGCAACAGGCTCAGTCTTTCACCCAGCAGCATGGCGCGTTGCCAGCAGCTTTCCAGGCCCTTGCCACGTTCCGCTGCCAGCGCCAGCCAGTCCACCAGTGTGTGCAGGCTGCCGGCAAGTTCCTCGAGCAGCCCCTGGAAATCGCGGTTGCCCGCGACCTCGGACCAGGCGGCACGCCGGTCGGCCGTGCCGAGCGCCAGCCTCAGGCGCGGTATCAACCCTTCCAGTTGCTGCGCAGCCTCGGACAGATCCTGCATGTCACCGGCCTCGCGCAGGTGCTCGGCACGGGTATCACGGGCCAGCTCGCGCAACTGGTGACTGCTCAGCGTAATCCCGAAAAAAGCCGAGGCCACATCGGGCAACTGGTGCGCTTCATCGATGATAAAGGCATCGGCGCCGGGTAATAACTCGCCGAAGCCTTCTTCGCGAAGCACCATGTCTGCAAACAGCAGGTGGTGATTGATGACCAGCACATCCGCCTCCAGTGCAGTACGCCGCGCCTTGACGACGAAACATTCCTGGAAGAATTCACAGTCCTGGCCGAGACAATTCTCGGCCGAGGAAGTCACCCGCGGCCAGATAATCGAGTCTTCGGGAACAGTACCCAGCTCCGCGATATCACCCGTGCGCGTGCGCCTCGACCAGGCCTCGATTTCGCCGACCTCGTGCAGCTGCGCCCGCGGCAAACGCTTGCCGTCACTGTCAGCCGTGCCCAGGCGGTGCCAGCAGAGATAATTGCTGCGGCCTTTCAGCAGGGCCGTCTTCACCGCGGCATTGAGCGCCTCGCGAATGACCGGCAGGTCCTTGCCGAACAGCTGGTCCTGCAAGTGACGGGTCCCGGTGGAGATGATCACTTTCTTGCCGGAGCGCAGCGCCGGCATCAGGTAGGCAAAGGTCTTGCCGGTTCCGGTGCCCGCCTCGACGATCAATGACTCCTGCCGGGCGATTGCCGCCTCGATGGCCTCGGCCATGCGCTGCTGTTCCTCGCGCGGCGAGAATCCCGGCAGGCGCTCGGCCAGCGGCCCATCACTGCCGAGTGATTCGCTCATATCAGTCATCAGATCGGTCCCGGGGGCCGGCTAATTGCCATCCCTGAAATACTGTCTCGCGCAAAGGCACCAGGTACCCGGCCTGCGGCCACTCCCGCGCAGGATGCAGGCTAGCGGCGCTCGAGTTCACGGGCCCGCTTCCCGGCGGCGGCTGCACCCTTCGTGTCACCCCGCTGCTGCCGCGCCTCGGCGATCACCTGCCAGTTGCGTGCCTGCTGTGTGCTGTTCCCCGGCGCGAGGCTGTTGGATTTGACCGCCAGCTGTTCCGCCTGCAGCGCCTCGCCCTGCGCCAGGCGCACCTTGGCCAGGTGATGCCAGAGTACCGCGTCGCCGGGATTGATGCGGATGGCCCGCTCCAGTGATGCCGCGGAGGCCCCGAGGTCGCCGTCATTGGCCTGTTGCTCGGCATGCTCCAGCAACGCCAGCACGGCGGGCGGCCGGGGCCTGGCGGCGGCTGTCCCGGGAGCCTGTCTCGGTGGCACAACCGGCTCCCGGGGCGGCACGACCGCTGCCGGCCTGTCCCCGGGCACGGGTGCCGGGGTGCCCTTGTCGATGACCGGACGCGGTGTCCCGGTGGAGGCGGTCGTGCTGCAACCCTGCAGGACCAGCAGCGCCACACCGCAACAGAGAGTGAATCCTGCAAATGTTCTCACTCTAACAACCCCTTGAACCATTCAAACGTGCCCGGCCTGGGAGACTCTTTTCTTATGCAGGGCGCCGTTTCCAGCGGCGCACTGCCATTGAAAAAGGGCAATTGTACGGCATCCGCACAGTCGGCATCGGCCAGCAGTCCGGTTGCCGGGTCGATCCATTGATATTCAATGCCTTCCGCCCCGGGCTGCGTCCAGCCTGCCTGGGTAAAACGCGAAAACAGGTCGCGCCACACCAGCAAGGCGCCGCTTGAGCCCGTCAGGCCGGTTGACTGGTTATCATCGCGCCCGATCCAGACCACGCCGAGGCGTTCATCGGTGAAGCCTGCAAACCAGCTGTCACGCAAGTCATCCGTGGTCCCCGTCTTGCCCGCCACAAAATGCTCTTTCGGAAAGGCCTGGAAAATTGCGCGGCCGGTACCCTCGCGCACGGCATACTGCATGGCATTGGTGATGAGCAGGTTGGCCGCGGGATCGATAACGGATTCGACACTGAGCGGATAACGCTGCAGGGGTGTCCTGTCGGCGGCCAGCACCGCCGAGATGGCGCGCAACGGCATGCGAAAACCGCCGCTGGCAAAGGTCTGGTACATGCGGGTGACCTGCAGGGGCGACAACTCAACGGCACCCAGCACCAGCGATGGATAGGGATTCAGCTGCTGTTCGATACCGAGACGCCGCAAGGTGCTGATAACCGCGTCGATACCCAGCGCCAGGCCAAGCCGCGCCGTGGCAACATTATAGGAATGTGCCAGTGCATGGTACAGCGGTACCTGGCCGTGGTCTTCCATGTCGTAGTTGCGCGGCTCCCATGTGTCGCCCTTGCGCGAGGTAAATGTCAGCGGACTGTCGTCCAGCAGTGTGGCAAGCGTATAACGCTCCGGTTGTTCCAGTGCGGTCAGGTACACCGCCGGCTTCAACAGGGAACCGACCTGGCGCCTGGCGTTCAGCGCCCGGTTAAACCCGGCAAACCCCGGGTCACGCCCCCCGGCCAGTGCCAGCACCTCGCCACCCTGTACCGAGGTAATCACGGCGGCACCCTCCAGTGTGCCGGGCTCGATGGCACGGCTGCTTTCCAGCGTTTTCAAACGCGAGGCAAGGACCTGTTCGAGTTGCCACTGCACCTGGGGATCGAGCGTTGTGAAGATACGCAGGCCTTCCGAGGTAATGTCCTCATCGCGGTAGTCCGTCTGCAGCTGGTGGCGCACCAGCTCGAGAAAAGCCGGGAAGGTATTGATGGCCTTGCGCCCGATATCGCTGACCCCGAGCCCGCGCTGCTTCGCCCGCCCGGCCTCTTCGGCATCGATCAGTTCGAGCTGCGCCATCACATCCAGCACCAGGTTGCGGCGACTGCGGGCACGCTCGGGATGGCGCCGCGGATTGTAGTAGGACGGGCCTTTGACCAGGCCTACAAGCAGCGCATAGCGCTCGACCGAGAGCTCCGCCAGCGGACGTTCGAAATAGAAATAACTCGCCAGGCCAAAGCCGTTAATGGAGCGCTGGCCGTCCTGCCCCAGGTAGACCTCGTTGAGATAGGCCTCGAGAATATCGTCCTTGTCGTAATGCCACTCCAGCAGCAGGGCCATGAACGCTTCATTGATCTTGCGCAGCAGTGACCGCTCACTGCTGAGGAAGAAATTTTTCACCAGCTGCTGGGTCAGGGTACTGCCGCCCTGCACCACGCCACGCGCACGAATATTGGCCCACATCGCGCGGGCAATGGCCAGCGGCGCGATGCCATGGTGGCGATAGAAACCGCGGTCCTCGACGGCGATCAGTGCATCCGTCAATGCCACAGGCACGTCATCGAGCTGCAGCAGCACCCGGTCCTCGTTGTGGGACGGGTAGAAGCTGCCCACCAGCACGGGATCGAGGCGCGCAAGGCTGGTTGGCGTACCGGTTGCGCCATCGGCCAGCCGGGAAATACTGTCTCCCTTGAAGGTTACCCGCAGGTTCTGCGCCGCCTCGCTGCCACTCCAGAAATCAAACGGCCTGGTCAGCAGGTGGAAGCGGCTGGCATTCCTGGAATACTCACCGGACTTGCCGGGCGAACGCACCGGTCGGTACTGCAAGGCCTTCAGTTCAGCCGCAAATTGATCCGCACTCAATGTCTGGCCGGCGTAGAGCTCGAGCGGTCGCGCATAGACCCGCGCCGGCAGCGACCAGCGCTTGCCTGCGAACTGGTGACGCACCTGGAAATCAAGGTAGGCGATATAGCCGATCAGGAGGACGGCCAGGCCTCCAACCAGCCACAGCCAGACAGAACGGCGGGCTGTTTTCCTGCGGGTTTTCCTGCGCCCGCGCTTGCGGCGTCGTGCCATGAATTCTCTCTTCCTGTCAGTTTATTCAGCTCGACATCTTACCGGAATTGCATGTCCATTAACGCACCGGCCGGTAATGACATCACTCGGCGCCCTGAATCCTGTCTCTGGTGAATTGTAATTCCCGGGAAAAAGACCACTGGATCGAGCCTGATAAACTACCATGCCTCTTCGATCCTGGGAAACCGGGACAAACCCCGGATTCGGCAACCCGTGTTCTGCCGGCGCCACGGGGCACATCAGGACGAGCAGCTGATGTGATATAAATAACGTGACCTGATTTACCGGCGCAGGCCTCTTACACACAGGAACAACAAATCGTGCCCCAGCGACAACGAGGTAACTGGACTGACTTGCTCGGCATTGAGCTGAGCCCGGTCAGTCATGTCGAGAGAATCGCGTCGACCATCGGCGGTTTTCTGGGTATTTTTGCGATACTCGAGATCAGTACACATTTTGTCGGAAACGAGGCATCGACCCTGATTGTCGCCTCGATGGGAGCATCCGCTGTGCTGGTTTTTGCCGTGCCCCATGGCCCCCTGTCTCAACCCTGGCCGGTTGTCGGCGGACACCTGCTGTCGGCCCTGATCGGGGTGAGTTGTTACCTGCTTGTTCCCGATACAATCGTTGCAGCAGCACTGTCAGTATCGCTGGCAATAGGTGCCATGCATTACCTGCGTTGCATTCACCCACCCGGCGGCGCCACTGCGTTGTCGGCCGTTGTCGGTGGCCAGGGCGTTCACGAGCTCGGCTATATGTTTGTATTAACGCCGGTGATGCTGAATGTCCTGGTTATTCTCGCGGTTGCGGTGCTTTTTAATTACCCGTTTTCGTGGCGGCGTTATCCGGCCTTTTTAAAAAAGGCAGGCCAAAAAGATGCGGCACCTGTCATAGCCTCGATCGCTCATGAAGATCTGGTATACGCACTGAGCGAAGTCGACTCTTTCGTCGATGTCTCCGAACAGGACCTGATCAATATCTACGACCTGGCCACCAGGCGCTCACAGGACACCGGCATGTCCCCCGAAGAACTGCAACTCGGCCACTATTACAGCAATGGCAAATATGGAGCAGAATGGGTCGTGCGGCAAATCGTCGACGAGTCAGGCAAACAGGATATGCCGCAAGGCAGCGTGATCTACAAGGTGCTGGCCGGCTCCGGGCGCCGCAACAGCGGTGTGGCGACGCGTGAGGACTTTGCAAAATGGGCAAAGCACGAAGTCTACCGTGATGATGAGAACTGGCGCAGGGTCAACCGTTCCGGCAGCTGATTACGGCATGTCCGGGATGACACCGCTATCGTCATTATAACTGGTATTTGATATGATTGTTATAGCGGACGAAATATACTATATACAATCCGAACCAGTGTAATACTGCGTACTTACTGCGAGAGGCAATGGCATGCTGCGGGTCCACGTATCCATGAAATTCACCAATGAACCACTCAAGCGGGCACCGGTTGTCCTCTACCTGGACACCAACCCGGAACACCCCGTCGAGGGTATGACTGACCGCAGCGGCACCGCCCTGTTTGATTTGGCACCTGCCAGCGGCAAGGTTGTGATTAATGGCATCTCCCGCTACCACGGACGCCTGCAGGGCGATGTCGAGATCAGTCTCTGGTCACCGACCGATGCCGATTCGGTGGACGAGTACGGAGCGCCCGGCGGCAGTGCCGGCGGCAGCATTGCCTACCCCGGCATGCAGACCCGTGCGCTCAAGGTCAATGATCGGGAGGTTGTGACCGACAGCGAAGGATATCTGGTCAACCTGGACGACTGGTCCGAGGGTTTTGTCCGCGCCCAGGCCAGGCATGAAGGCCTGGAACTGACCGATGAAACCTGGGAGGTAATCCGGTTTCTGCGGGATTTCTACGAGGAGCACCGGCTACAGGCCAATGTCCGTGAAATCATCAGGCACTTTCGCGAGGTATGGGGGCCGGAGCATGGCAGCAATCACCACCTGCATGCCATCTTTCCGCGTGGCGGTCCGCAAAAACAGGGGAACCGCCTGGCGGGCCTGCTGCGTACCAAGGGTGAACACTAGCCGGCAGCGGGTACCACTGCCAGCCCCCGCCTAGGCGCTGTGCAACAGGCGCACGATCGCCGCGCGGTTTTCAATCAGGTCAGCCAGCGTGTAGGTATCCAGCACCGCATAAAAGGCCTGTTCCGCCTTGTTAAAAGCACGGCGGAGCTTGCACACCTTTTCTATACGGCATTCCGAGGTATCCCTTGAGTAACACTCCACAAGCACGGTGCCTTCCTCGGACTTACGGACGAGATCACCAATACGAAGCCGCTGCGGTTCGATCTTCAGTACCACCCCGCCGCCCTTGCCACGTGTCGTTGTCACATAGCCCTCTGCCGCGAGGAACAATGTGACCTTCATCAGGTGGTTTTTGGAAATGCCGTAGGCATCCGCTATCTGCCCTACAGCCGTGCGCTGTTCACGGTGTGTGCCGAGATAGATGAGTACGCGCAGGGAATAGTCTGTAAATGTCGTCAGTCTCATATCAGATTGTCCGGTTTCAGCAGCATGGCCTGGTACCCGGTCCACTATACCTTCAAGTGCCTGTACTTTGACAGTATCCAGCCATTGTTTCACCGGTTTTAACGCATGCATTCTAATGTAGTGCACTATCTACCACTTATGAACTGCAGGCACCCGTACGAAGGCCAACATGCCTGTCTTACTCTCATCGCAAACACTAACATTCAGACAAAACTCTGAACCGAAAAACCCGGGCCGGGTG
>CAWHCQ010000015.1:0-11579 GCA_963827755.1 uncultured Gammaproteobacteria bacterium | reverse complement strand
TGCTGGCTGTGATCGATGGAGAGGACTGCGCTTACCTGCCCGACCTGGTATTCCAGATCCCAGTCACCGCCCAGTCCGGCACTGCCGGTCAGGTCATCGGAGGCCGCAACATCGGTGCCGGTCAATGCAGCCAGGTTGTTCACCAGCAGCTGGCCGGCATCGTCTGCCGCGAGATTGCAACCATAGATAAGGATGTCGCCGTTTTCGCTGAAGGCACTGCCCCAGGAACGTACCAGGTCCGCATTGGCCGCCAGCGTGTCACTGTCCAGCGTACCGCCACCGAGATCGATGGAACCCTCCGACCCGTGCGAGAGGATGATGGATGGCACTGACATTCTCATAGCCGCTGAGAATGGCAGTAATCTGTGCGATACCGTCCTGGCTGTTATCGAGTTCGAAGACCTGGTAACGGGTGGCGTCATCCGGGTAGGTCAACAGGTCGGACAACAGGGTCTGGTATTCCGGTGTGTCGGTGTCGACAAAGATCAGCTCGACACGCACATCGCTGGCGGCGGCCTCGCGGGTATCGGCAGTGCTGCCGGCGTTGCCCTGCTCCACCACCGCCTGGCTGTAATCGTCCGCCGGCGCCTGCACGTGCTCGGCCGCAAGCACGCCTTCCAGCCCGGCGGAAAACAGCAGGCGCGGTTCGACCGCTTCCAGCTCGGCTTTGTTTTTGTATCTTTTCTTGTATTTGTCTTTCTTTGCCATTTTAGCGTCCGCTTCCATGTGTTCCCGGCACTAATCGCCGAAAACATGCGAGACACACGAAAACCGTGCGCATACTCACACAATGGAAATCGGCTCTTTACGGCCTAACTTGAGGCAATCGTCCTGAAAAATAACTAATAAATTGATGAATTCGGCGCGGGGCCTGGGAGTGCCGGGCATGCCCGGAAGGACGGGGTACTTGCTATCTTATTATTTTATATAACTAAAAAGCTTGTTTACTTTCTGGCGAGATCAAAGTCGGCCTTGCCAACCACCGGGAAATTGCCGGATACCCGCGGCGAGGTGTCGCCCTCAAAATTGAGCGTGCACTTCAGGCCACCCGGTAACTTGTTGTCGGGATTGGGCAGTTCAAGGCGCACACCGAACATGCCGCTCGAGGCATCCACCACGCGATCGACAATCTTCACTTCGGCCGCATAACTGCCCTCGAGTCCGAATTCAGGGGTAACGCGTGCCTTCATACCCGGTTTGATCGTGCCAAACTTCGAGGCTGGCAGCAGCACTTCGATATTGAGCGGATCCAGCTGGGCGACCTTGACGATTGCACCATCTTCGGCGTAATCACCCGGTGATTTGAGGCGATCGACAACAACGCCTGTCAGCGGACTGACGACCGTGTGCTGGCTGAGTACAGCAAGGGCTCGATCGAGTTCCAGCTCGGCAAGACGCCTGTTCTCCTTCGCCTGGAGCATTTGCAACCTGGCGAGTGATGCCTCGGTCTCCACTTCATCCTTGATCTGAATCGCTACCACGCCCTCTTCCGCGAGACCGTCAAAACGCCCCAGCTTGCGAACTGCAAAACGGTGACTGACCCGGCTGCTGTCATATTCGGCCCGCATTTCTACCTTGGCGCGTGCCAGCTCCACCGTGGCCTTTTCAACCCTCGATTCGAATACCACCAGTGGCTGACCGGCAGTTATAAAATCACTGCGTTCGACATTGATTGCCTCGATCCTGCCGTTAACCGAGCTCTTCACCTCGACCGTACGATGCGGCTCCATCATGCAGTAATATTCCATTGCATTGACAACAGCCGGCAGCAGTAGACCGGGAAGCAAGACAAACAGTTTTATAAAAGTGAGTAATCTCATGATTTCAGCTCTTTCAAGTTAACGTTAGGCCCTATTCTTCCTTGCCCGAGAATGCCAGCGCCCTGCCCAGGTATTCATCCATTCGCGTCAGCGCCTTGCGTGCCTGGCGCTGCTGTGATTCCGACCTGCGTTGGCAATACGTGACAATCATTGTCCTCAGCCATTCAGGGAGTGAATCCCTGTTCCTGTCAGATAAGTCGGCCAGTCGGCTGAGATATTTAGGGATAAATTCACTGATAATGCGGTCATCCAGCGCCAGGATCGCCTCGCAGCTGCCCGGATCACCCTGGCGGCCCGCCCGGCCGAACAGCTGGCGGTCAATACGCCTGGCACTGTTGCGCTCTGCCGCAATCACATGCAGTCCGCCGCGCTTACGCACCCCGGCTGCCAGCATGATATCGGTACCGCGTCCGGCCATGTTGGTGGCGATGGTGATGGCACCTGGCTGACCTGCCTGCGCGATCAGCTCGGCCTCATCCCTGTCCTGGCGGGCATTCAGCACCTGGTGTGGCAGGCCGACACGCACGAGCATTCGGCTCAGGGTTTCGCTGTCGGCCACCGAGCGCGTCCCGACCAGTACAGGGCGCTGCTGTTTGTGCAGTTCGATGACGCGCGTAACAATGCGGCGCCACTTGGCATCCTGCCCGGAGTACAACTGGTCAGGCAGTCGCTGCAGTTGCGATTGGCGATGCGTGGGGATCTTTACGACCTTGAGTGCATATATGGCATTCAGTTCAGCCGCCGTCTCACGCGCCGTACCGGTCATGCCGGACAGGTGCAGGTAACGGCGGAAAAACTTCTGGTAACTGATACGCGCCTGTACCTCGTTCGGCGGAGTGACCTCGCAGCCTTCCTTGACCTCGATCATCTGGTGCAGGCCACGCTCCCACTTGCGGTCCGCCATGACGCGTCCGGTAAAATCATCGATGATCATGACCTTGCCGTCCTTCACCAGGTACTCACGATCGCGCTTGAACAGGTGACAGGCACTCAGGGCCTGGCTGACCAGCTCCTCGCAACGTGTGCGCATCTGCCACTGACCGCCGAGCTTGTCGCCGGCATCCGTGGCACGCCCTCTGCCGGCTGCTGTCAGTCGCACCTGGCGCAGTTTCTCGTCGATGCTGAAGTCCTTACCCGGCTTGAGTGACCGGGCAAGCTGCACGGCCTGGCGGAACAACACTTCATCCTTTTCCTGGACCTGGCCGCCCTGCGACAGGATCAATGGCGTGCCGGCCTCGTCGATCAATACGCTGTCGGCCTCGTCGACAATGCAAAAACACAGGCCGCGCATCAGCACCGAATCAAGGCGGGCCTTTTCTGTATAAACTTTTTCGGCATGCAATGATATGCCACCCTGCACATCCCTGAGCTTTACACGATCGCGCAGGTAATCGAATACCAGTGTCTTGTTGGTACAGTAGGTGATGTCGGCAGCATAGGCTGCACGCCGTTCATCCTCCTCCATCTGCTCGGTAATCATGCCGACGCTCAGGCCGAGGTAGTGATACAGCGGCGACATATCTTCGGTATCGCGCTGGACGAGGTAATCGTTGACGGTGATCACATGCACCGGGATACCGGCGAGCGCCGCCACAGAGGCCGGCAGAGTCGCCATCAGCGTCTTGCCTTCACCGGTTTCCATTTCCGCCAGCATGCCATCGAGCAGCACGCGGCCGGCCATCAGCTGCACGTCATAATGACGAATACCCAGCGTGCGCGTGGCAGCCTCACGCACAATGGCAAAGGCCATCGCCAGGTGTTTTTTGGACAAGCCATCACGGCGCAACACTTTTCTGATGGCGTCGATGCGGCGCCTGAAATCCGTCTCGTCCAGGCCGGACAATGACACACCGGCAGACTCGACATTACGTGCGAAGGCCAGCAGGCGCCGGTCCTGCCACTTCAGGCGCGCTCCCGCGTATCCGCTGATCTGCGCAAACAGGACATCCAGCCAGCCGCTATCTGCAGCGTGGTGTTCAGGGTAGGCACCAAGCTGCAGCCCTGGTCGATATACCGCTTTACTGGCGGAAAGCATGAATCAGACCCCGAACTCGCGCATGAAAAGCTGCCGCAACGAGCGCTGCCACTGGATGCCGAGCGGTTCCGCACCATGGTCAAAACGGACATAGACGCGCTGACCGTAGAGTTGTGCAGGCAGGTTCTCCTCCAGCTCCAGCTCGAACTGGAACAGGGTTGCCAAAGCCCGGGTGCCCGACTCATCGGCCGGGTCGACCGGTATCATGCCGCCACCACTGGTCCCCAGCGCCTTGCTCGGTAATTCATCCGAGGCCGCCGGCACCTCGCTGTGCACGCTGGCGGCAATCGCTTGTCCCGGCTTTCCGGCCATACGCAGCTCGACACCGCTGGTGCGCTGCCTGACCAGCCCGATATCGGCCTGCGTCACAACCACCCGCGCACGGCTTGCAGCATCGTTAATGACATAGGCCAGTGTTGCGCCACGGTGCACATAGCGGCCTTCGAGATCAGACGACATCGGGATCACCAGCTGACCGTCAGCTGTGCTGCGCAATACCAGTTCACCCATTCGCCGGCGTGCTTCATTGAGTTGTTCGTTCAGGGCCTGTATATCCTGCATGATGCTCAGTGCCTCGACGGGCGCATCTGTCATCGCCTGCGTGTGTTGTGCACGCAGTTCCTGCAGGCGCGCGTCCAGCACCATGACCTCTGCCGACAGCAACGGGTCTTCACAGGTCACGACAGGATCGCCGCTTTTTACGGCGCTGTCAGTTTGCGCCAGCACGGCCGTGACAAAGCAGTCAGTACCGGCCCGAATGCGCGACTTTTCCGGCAGCCAGACCACACCCTCGGTCATGGTCCAGAGCGGCGCCGGTATTGCAAACAGGATCACGCCCACCAGCACCAGGCCGGCAGCTGTCACGCCGAGGGCACGCGTGCGCTGCTGCTGCAGGCGGCCATCGTTGAGTAGAAATTTGATATGCCGTACCAGTGGCAGGACGATCTGCAGGATGACCGCCCAGATTGCCAGCATCACTCCGACGAAAAAGAACTTTCCGGCTATGTAGAGAATGATCACGGCGATGATCGCCATGCGATAGACGAACGAGGCAACGCCGTAGAGCGCAAACCAGGCCGCCTCGCCATGTGCCGACACCGGTGAGGACACCTCGTCCATGCCATACAAATAGCGCATCGCCAGGTAGTTCAGGTAACGCTTTGCACGCACGCTGAGGTTGGGGATCTCGACGGCATCCGCCAGCATGTAGTAACCGTCGAAGCGCAACAGCGGGTTGCCATTGAAGAACAGCGTGGAAATACTGCCGATGAGCATGATGTTATAGGCAACGGCACTGACGATGCCGGTGTCGACATTGATCCACACAAACAGCGCGAGCGACGCGAGGAACAGTTCCACCATCATGCCGGCCGCACTCACCAGGAAACGCCGATGCTTCTGCGGAAAACCGGCCGAGGCCGTGGCATCGACATAGGGAATGGGCATCAGCACCAGGAACATGATCCCCATCTCGTGGACTTCACCACCCCACAGGCGGGTGGCAAACGCGTGGCCGAATTCATGCAACAGTTTCACCACCGGATAGGTGATCGCCATGATGACCAGGTTCCAGGGATTCAGCATCCGGTCGACGATGTCCGCGGTAATCGGCTCCCAGTAAATGCCTGCATATACAGTGCCCAGCAACACGACAAGGGCCCAGAGCGCAAAGCCGCCCCAGCTGAATAGCGGCCGTACCAGCGGCATCCAGCGGGTCAGGAACTTGTGCGGGTCCCACAGCGGCAGGCGCAGGAACATCGGGTTGGTCAGGCGCTGCTTCCAGTCCTGGCGCCGCTTGTTGCGGTAGCGCTGGAACACCTCGAGAATGTCAGGCGTGATGTTGCACTGCAGGATATCCGCGGCATGCAACTGCCCCAGCAGGTGCAGTGTCTCTTCCTGGCCGGGCGCATCCTCGCCGAGTTTTTCCAGCGTGGTCTCCCAGATTTCGTCAATCGTGCGCTTGCCGTCCATCTGGCCGATGAGCACGTAGACCTCCGGACTGAAACTGTGAAACGCGCCGCTGGATTCATCCTGCAGCATGTAGCTGCGACGACCGCGGTAATAGTGGCGGTGCAACTGGATATGATCACGAATCCGCGGCCGGACGTGCGCAACACGGTACCAGTACTGGCTGTACATCGACTGCGTCATGTCACGGCCACCAGGCCCATACTTTCAGCTTCAGCCAGTCGGTCATCCTGTGCGTCCAGATCCACAGCAGCCTGCGCTCGCCGATCTCGACCTTGCCGACACCCTGCATGCCGGGACGCAACAGCGCCGGCGGATTATCCAGCTGTGCTTCAACCCGGTAGTAATTGGCAGAATCGCCCGACTCGGACACCGGCGTGATGCGGCTGACCGAGAAGGCAAGCGCATCGCCGGGCAGCCCCGAGAGTTTCAGCTGGCCTTGCTGGGCAAGGGCAATATCGGGCATATCGCGTTCGTCAACACTTAACACCAGGCGATAGTCTTCCAGCGGCGCGACCTCGAACAGCACATCCCCGCGGCTGACCGGAGATCCGAGTGACTGGGACAGGTCACCGGTCACCACCACGCCGCTGAGCGGCGACTCGATTTGCATGCGTTCGAGCTGCTTGTTGACCAGCTGCAGACGGGCATCGGCCTGGCTGATACGTGCGTCCAGGATTGTACTCTGCGCACGTTCATGCCCTGCCATGGCGCTGCGGTATTCGCGTACATGGCGCGCCTTTTCACTGCTCAGTTTCTGCTGCTCCAGCTTCAGTTCATGGTCATCAAGGGTACCCATCAGCTGCCCGGCCTTGACGATATCACCGGCACGGACATCCGAATCCAGGATAAATCCGTCGATCGGCGCAACCACGGCACGCTGTACACTGCCTTCCAGTGATGCCTGTGCGGTAACCCGGTAGGGTACGATCGCCAGGGTCATATAGATGGTTAACAGCAGCAACGACAGCGCACCTGCCTTCAACGTCGTATGGCGTGGTCCAAACAGCTTTTTCATGAGATCGCCGGCAGACACCAGCATTCGTACGATCGGCCAGGTGTCGTTGCTGCGTTTCAGCTCCAGGATCGGCCCGATCAGGTTGGCCACATGCGTATACAACTCCACGGTATCCGCATCGAACGGGATCCGGTTGTTGCGTTCAAAGGTAATGGCGCCGGTTATCTTCCTGTCATTCACCAGCGGGATGGTGCAAGCCGAGGTCACCTGGTTTTGCTCTGTGAGCTTGCGATGAGCAATATTGATATGGTCCTTGCCGGGATAGACCAGCGTCGTATCCTGGTCGATCGCCTCCTCCATGGCAGCGGAGATGCTGCGTAACAGGCTGGTTTTTACAGCCTGTTTGGCGCTGTGCGACAGCGCGCGCACGGTAACAAAACGTCCGCGCATGAATCCGATGCTGACACGGCTGCAGGACAGTTCATTCGCCAGCCGGGTGGCCAGTGATGTTGCCGCACTCTGGAAATGCGGCTGATCAAGCGTCAGCGAGACCAGCTCCAGGATGCGCGTCAATCGCTCCCGGCTCTTGTCATGCTGCTGCTCCAGCAGCATTTCGAAAAACACGCTTCCGGCCCGCAACAGGCTCATTACCTCTTTATGCTGTACATCGGACTGCGCCTCGACCTCGACGGCAATCACACCCAGCGCCTTTTCCTCGCTGACCAGGGGGTAAGCGATGACATGGAAATTTTGCCCGCCGGGTGATTGTGCTGCATCGCCCTGTTCAATCACCGGTCGACATAGCATCACCGCCTTCCTTGCGGCCGCAAGCAGCAGGGTTGAACCGGTAGCGTCTGCCGGCCAGTGCGCCACATTGCTCATGTGGCCCTTGTCCTGCACACTCAGCATTACCAGTCCGCGGCAGGCGCCGTGAATCAGATTGCATTGCTGCTCGAGCCATGACTGCGCCAGTTTTTCCAAGACCATCACCCTCTGTGATTGACAAAATACAGAACAAAAACATCTGCTTAGCTGCACCAGCCCCGGCCACGCCCGGTATCCAGACATGTTATTTCGGCTAGTCCATTGATTATCGACAGAAATCAGGGAAGCATTAGAATCCGGGCGGGTCTTTCCGAATGGCGGCTGCAACATCGCAGGCAATGTCAGGGCCCGGGGGCTGGATGCTTTCCGCAGACAATGGCGCTGCACGCATGGCGGCCACGAGGGATGTGATGCCTGCGCGCGATCCGATATTCAGTCCCGTGTTTGACGGGCCTGCCGCAAAGCCATACCCTTCCCGTCTGGTTAATCAAGGGCGATTAGCTCAGCGGGAGAGCACTGCCTTCACACGGCAGGGGTCACTGGTTCAATCCCAGTATCGCCCACCAATCAAATCAATCAGTTAGAAACCACGACACCCCCTGTATGGGTTACCAACTGATTATTTGTCACACTGTTGTCACACTCGTTCGCGAATGAACGGAGTGTGACAGTGGCAACCTTCCGAAAACGCGGCGCTTACCAGTGGCAGGCACAGGTCCGGAAAAAGGGCCAGCCCCTGCAAACCAAAACCTTTGAAACCCGTGCCCTGGCCGAGCAGTGGGCGCGCGCCATCGAAGTCGAAATGGACAAGGGCGTGTTCGTCTCCCGCGCCGAGGCCGAGTCCACCACGCTCAAGGAACTGCTGGAACGCTACCTGGCCGAGATCACGCCCCTGAAGAAAGGCGCGGCATCCGAGACCAACCGTCTGCGCGCCCTGATGCGCCTGCCGCTCGCCCGGCGATTACGTCGCCGGCATTCGCGGGATGGACATCGCCCGCTTCCGGGACGAGCGACTGCGGAAGGTCACTCCGTCCACCGTCAAGCGGGATCTGGTGCTGCTGGGCCATGTGTTCGAGGTCGCCCGCAAGGAATGGGGCATCTACGTCCACAACCCGGTACGCGATATCAAGCTGCCGGCCGACAACCGGCCACGGGACCGGCGCCTGCAGGCCGGCGAAGAAGCCCGCCTGCTTGAGGCCTGCCGCGAGGCACGCAATCCCTGGCTGCTGCCCATCGTGCAACTGGCGCTGGAGACCGCCATGCGCCAGGGGGAACTGATCCGCCTGCGCTGGGAACACATCGACCTGAACCGCCGTACTGCCCATTTGCCGGACACCAAGAACGGCGAGTCACGCACCGTGCCGCTGTCCACGACTGCCGTCCGGGTGCTGCGCGCCCTGCCCCGCAGCCTGCACGGGCAAGTCTTCCCTGGCGTCACCACCGAAGCGATCAAGCGCGCCTACATCCGCGCAGTACGCCGAGCCGGCATCGAGGACCTCCGCTTCCATGACCTGCGCCACGAGGCCACCACCCGGCTGTTCGAGAAAGGGCTCAATATCATGGAAGTCGCCAGCATCACCGGGCACAAGGATCTGCGCATGCTGCGCCGATATACGCATCTGAAGGCGGAGGACTTGGCGAAGAAGCTGGGGTGAACTGTTAAATTAGACAACGTCAGAATGATTGCCATCATGACCGGTATCACTTAGTACTTCGTGGTCACATACATACCGATACGACCAGGACACGGGTAGCCCTGCTTATCTTTATGCGGATTCAGTCTTGAATTATTTGATTTCCTGGTGAACTTCTTCCCGCATAAAGTGCACTGATGAACATATTTCGGACCAGAACTTGTGGCCTTGCTTCTCCTCGGCGTACGACGTGACGTTAAAGTTGACGTACGAAAGGGATTTGGCCCCGATCGATCGTCGCACTGTATCCCTGTGCCGAGAGTGGTCCCGACACACTGAATTCAATAGCGTAACGCGGCACGAATGGCTCTCGCGTCGCTTCTGCACCCTGGATGCGATCCACACGGTATGACCTGGGCTCTCCTGTTTCGTGTCTGACTGCGTGAAGCAATAGATTCCCTTCCTGCGTGCGACGCAAGGAATATGGCTCAATCAAGCGCTGACTGCCTTGATAGGTCAGATTCACACACAAATGGTTCGCGGCTGCAAATCGAATAATCTCCAGTGGTACATTGGCATGTCAGGCCCGAACCATCGCAGGTGGGCGCCAGGTTTCGTCCACTGCGCCACCCATTGCTGGAAATGACTGGGGTGCAGCCTTCTCCATGGCACCATGTAACCAGTCGAAGACTGCTGGCAACTCACTCCAGAACTGCTCAAATGGAGGTAACGCCGGCAACTGATGGGCCAGCATGTTAGCCCACTCGGTCTCAAGTTCCGCACGCTCTGGACGATTTTCGAGAGCTGCCATGGTAGGTACGTCTATACCTTTAAAAGCACACTTCTCCTCAAGGGTACGTAGCACGCTGGCACGGTCCGGCCGTTCACTCTCGTGCCGGTATAAATGCACAACATCGTAAAGATCCCGCGGGCGTTCCCGCTCTGCCAGCGCCCTCACCTTCTCCGCGAAGACCTCCTCATAGCTGTAACACTGAACCTGGATACCGCCATCCGGCCTGTCGGAGTAAGGATGGTGAACTTCCCGGCTAGCCGGCTCCAGAACAAGTATCTCATCGCTGGTCAGATCTAATTTGATACGTGGTGAATCCCCGCGGCGTTGCATAGGTCCGCGATAACCTATCCGTCCTTCCGCAGACATGCCACCTCGGTTGTTTTCGTAGACCTCAAATCGAAAGGTGTCACGTGGACATTCAATACCAGCCTGATCATAGACCCAGTCAGCAACATCATTGAACATCTGACCAAGCCGGGCCTCGTCAAGCATTTCGGCATCGGGAAGCGTGAAGTCCAGGTCCTCGGAAAAGCGATAAGTCTCGAAGTAACATTTCTTCAGGCAGGTACCGCCCTTGAACACCCAGGCATTACCCAACTCAGAGTGATTGGAAATGCCTGCCAACAGCCAACCCAGCACGTAATCCTTCTCGACGACATTCGGTGCGAGCCCGAATTCTCGGGCGAATTCCATGATTTCCGGCCGATCAATCAACAGGCTTCTCCTTTGCCCAACCTTCCGGCACCCACAGTCGCCAACGTGTTACCAACTTGTCAGAGGCAAGCGCCGGATCCAGTTTTGCATTTCCTTTTGTCATTCTCACCCGGCACGCATCAATCGCTTTCTGCTCCTCCGGAACCAGGCGTTCCAGCAGGAAACCCATCCGCTTGAACACGGCACCATTACCCAGCCGGTCGGCATAGTCGATCAGCAAATCAAGATCGCGGTTATCCGATTTCAGATAATTGGTAAGAAAGTCCGTGGTCGACCGCAGTCCTCCACCGAGCAGTGGATCATTCAACACATCCAGGATGGTGCGACTCGGATCAGATACCGACACCTTTACTTGACCACGCCATACCGACTTCAGGCCAAACAATGTTTCTTGCCGCACAGTACGCAGCAGGAAGCTTGTGCCCTTGATAACCGGTGAGCGGTCCCGCGGTTTCTGGGTAGTCATTACCACGATGGTGCGGAATATTTGCTCCGTCAGTTCCCAGTACTCGGCTGCGCTCCAACCGCCGATGTAACAGGGGGCATACAACCGGTCTGCAATCAGCCATGGATCTTCCAGCGCGATGTCGGAAGTTCGGGATTCCAGTGGAACAGAGACATAAAGCCCGCGCTGCACACGTGACAGCCAGCCCTTGCTCGCCCAACGTGCCAGCTTCTTCGCTGCAGCGACCCGCGACACATCGAGAATCGTGGCTGCCTCACCGACGGAGACAGCACCTTTCGTGCCGCGAATTATCGCAGACAACTGTTTTCTATCAACTTTTCCAAGACCCGATACTGCCTGCATGATATAGTCCTATATGCGTTATTT
>CAWHCQ010000014.1:0-118382 GCA_963827755.1 uncultured Gammaproteobacteria bacterium | reverse complement strand
GGGATCGAAGATCTGGCAGTATGCAAAAACACCGGCACCACTGAAGATACCGACCACACCGGCACCGGTAACACGCCAGGGTGTGGCGATGCGCATGTTTCGGGAAGTCGCTTTTTTCGAAAGCCTGTTCAGGTCCAACAAGTGGATCTGGGTGTTCGGCTACCTGTTTCACTTCGGCATGTTCCTGGTACTGGCTGCGGCATCTACGCTACTTCACCAATCCGGTCTGGACATGGGTTGACCTGATCCAGCCATTTGGCCTGTACGCCGCGTTTGCAATGGTCGCCGGACTTGCCGGTCTGTGGGCACGGCGTTTCCTGGTAGACCGCGTACGCTACATCTCCGCCCTCTCTGATCACCTGATGCTGGCCCTGTTGATGGCTATCGCCCTGACCGGCATGGGGATGGATTACATCAGCCACACCGATATCGTGGCGCTGAAGGCCTTCTTTCTCGGCCTGATGTATTTCAACTGGCAGCCGATCCCGGAAGACCCGCTGCTGCTGGTCCACCTGGCACTGGTCGCCAGCCTGATGATGATTTTCCCGATAAGCAAGCTGTTGCATGTCCCCGGCGTATTTTTCAGCCCGACCCGCAACCAGGTAGACAACCCGCGCGAGCAACGTCATATCTCGACGTGGGCTGCCGAGCTGGAAAACAAGTAACCCACAGGAGCCAGGCGTGGCAGACTTCGACACACCAGAACTGAAGGAATACCCGGAAATTCCGCACATCCACGAAGGGGTGATGGCGCACAGCAAGCCGTTTGTCGCCAAGGAGGAATTCCAGCAGGCCCTCGGTTTCCCGGGTGAACTGGTCGACAACTGGGAACAGGTTGCGCTCGACAAGATGGAAGAACTGACCGGTAAATACCGTGGCTTCAGGGTATTCCTCGATTCCTGCGTGAAATGCGGTGCCTGTACCGACAAGTGCCACTATTACCTCGGTACCACCGATCCGAAGAACATGCCGGTTGCCCGCCAGGACCTGCTGCGCAAGGTCTATCGCCGCAATTTCACCTTTGCCGGTAAATATTTCCCGAAACTGGTCGGCGCCGTTGACCTGACCAAGGAAGTACTCGATGACTGGTACAGCTATTTTCACCAGTGCTCGCAATGCCGACGCTGCTCCGTGTTCTGCCCGTACGGCATCGATACCGCTGAAATTTCCATGGCGGCACGCGAGATCATGGACTCGGTGGGTGTCGGCCAGAAATACTGCAACGAAATCATTGCCAAGGTCTACAAGATCGGCAACAACCTCGGCCTGCCGGAACCGGCGCTGAAAGATACGCTGGAAGGACTGGAAGAAGACATTGAAGACGAAACCGGCGTAACCGTACGGCTCCCGCTGGATGTGAAAGGCGCCGATATCCTGGTCATCACCCCGTCCGCCGATTTCTTCGCGGAGCCTCACGTCGACGGCCTGATGGGTTATGCCAAGGTCTTCCACGAGGCCGGTGTCAGCTGGACACTGAGTTCCTATGCCAGTGAGGCCGCCAACTTCGGCATGTTCATCGGCAGTTATGAAAACATGCGCGAGGTCTCCCTGCGCATCCGCAAGGCCGCCCTTGATCTCGGCGTGAAACGCATCATCTTCGGCGAATGCGGTCATGCCTGGCGCGTCGCCTACAGCTTTCTGAATACGCTGGCCGGGCCGTTCGATTTTCTCGACCCGAAATACCCGGTGCCGATGCACATCATGGAATTCACCTATGACCTGATCCAGCGCGGCGCCCTGACGATGGACAAGTCCGCCAATGACGACATGGTGCTGACCTATCACGACTCCTGCAATGTCGCGCGCGCCTCACGCATGGGTCCCATGCCGGGCGGGCAGTTCATCCTGCCGCGCGAAGTCATCAAGGCCAGTGTCAATCATTTCTACGATATGCCCCAGGACACGATCCACGACTCCACCTACTGTTGTGGCGGCGGTGGCGGACTGCTGACAGACGACCTCATGGAACTGCGCGTCAAGGGTGCCCTGCCGCGCATGGAGGCACTGAAGCACGTCGTCGAGGAACACGGGGTCACCCACATGGCGGCAATCTGCGCAATCTGCAAGAGCCAGTTTGCAAAGGTCATGCCGTACTACGGTTTTCAGATGGACAGCATCGTCAGTGTGCACCAGTTGGTCAGCAACGCGATCGTCCTTGGCAACAAACAATAATTTTTTGAATCCGATCAAGGTTAACAACCAGATCAGGTAACAGGAGAACAGGCATGGCAACTTCTCGGGATGACATGGAAAAAGACGATCTGACGTTCCGTCGTTATACAGATGGCGACTACACGTACAAACGCAAAGGCGATAATATCTTCAATGAAGATACGACGTACAAGTGCCCGACCTATGTGCACCGTACACCGCCATGCCAGGGCAGCTGCCCGTCCGGTGAGGATATTCGCGGCTGGCTGCAGATCGTGCGCGGCATCGAAAAACCTTCCGGTGACATGAGCATGGAGGAATATGCCTTCCGCCGTTCAACCGATGCCAATCCCTTTCCGTCGATGATGGGCCGTGTCTGCCCTGCCCCCTGTGAAGACGGTTGCAACCGTAACAATGTTGAAGACTTCGTCGGTATCAACGCCGTCGAGCAGTTCATTGGTGACTCGGCCTACGAGCAGAAATTCACCTTTGACAACTCGGCCCCGCTGAGCGGCAAGAAGATTGCCATCATCGGCGGCGGTCCGGCCGGTATGGCGGCCGCCTACCAGCTGCGTCGTCTTGGTCACGGCAGCACAATTTTTGACGACCATGAAGAACTCGGCGGCATGATGCGTTATGGCATCCCGGGCTACCGTACACCGCGTGATGTGTTGAATCACGAATGTCAGCGTATTGTTGACATGGGTGGTATCGAACTGCGTATGAACACCCGCGTCGGTAAAGATGTCTCAATCGAGGAAGTCGAAAAGGAATACGATGCAATCCTCTGGGCACTTGGATGTAAATCAGGTCGCAGTCTTCCGGTACCCAACAGCGACGCCCCGAACTGTGTAACCGGTGTGGCATTTCTGGAAGCCTTTAATCAAGGCACCATGAAGGTCACTGCCGACAAGGTTGTCTGTGTGGGTGGTGGTGATACCTCTATCGACGTGGTGTCGGTTGCCCGCCGTCTTGGCAAGATCGACATGATGGGCAAGGAAGACCGTCCGGAGCAGGTCATCGGTGGCTATGTCGCCCACGATTCCGCCTTTGCGGCAGCCCGTGAAGGTGCCGAGGTTACCCTGACCTCCCTGTTCGAGCGTGAAGAAATGACCGCAACCGAGCACGAGGTTCATGACGCATTGCATGAGGGTGTTCGCATTGACAATGGCGTTATGCCACTCGAGGTCATCCTTGATGATGATGGTCGTGCAAAAGCCCTGAAGATGGCCAAGTGCAAGATGGAAGAAGGCCGTCCGATCCCTGTTGAGGGAACAGAGTACGAAATCGAATGCGACCTGATCGTCTCGGCCATCGGCCAGGGTGGCGACCTGAGTGAAGGGCTGGAATCGCTGGACAACGGCCGTGGACTGATTGATGCAGATTCTTTCTACCAGGTTCCGGGGCGCGAAGGTCACTTTGTTGCCGGTGACATCGTTCGTCCTCACCTGCTGACAACCGCTATCGGCCAGGCATCAATCGCCTCGGAGAGCATTAACCATTACCTGAAACAGGAAGACCAGAAAAAACGGCCAAAAGTGGATGTGCATCACTTTGAGCTGCTGCAAAAGTTAACAGAAACCAACCTGGCGCCTGAGGAATTCAAGGCTGCGGAGCAGGGTGACATGCGTGGCACGGCGGATGCGAAATTTGCCGTACATAACTACGAAGACCGTTCCAGCGCCGAGATCATTGCCTCGGACCGCCTGTTCCTGGGACATTTTCCGTACACGCCGAGAAACAAGCGTTCCGCCCAAGGCCCTTCTGCTGATGATGTGCTCGGGCATTTCGAAGAGCGCGGCATTGGCCTGACCACGGAAAAGGCCGTCGACGAAGCCGGTCGCTGCATGAGTTGCGGCATGTGCTTTGAATGTGACAACTGCGTCATCTACTGCCCGCAGGATGCCATTTTCAGGGTGAAGAAGGACCAGGCGACGATGGGCCGTTATGTCGACACCGACTATGACAAATGCATCGGCTGCCACATCTGTTCGGATGTCTGCCCCACCGGCTATATCGACATGGCAATGGGCGATCATTAACAGCAGACACGAGACGAACCGATGCGAAACATACGCTTCATCGCCCTTCTCCTGGGAATGCTGCCGGGTGCTGGTTGCGACAGCCATGGCCGAAGGCCTGCTGCCCGATATCCCGGCAGCCCAGGGCCGTTTCAGCGAGGCTCAGGGCTGCGTGGAACCCACAGCCGACATGCGCAAGAACCATATGGAGTACATCCTCCACCAGCGTGATGAAACGGTGCACGAAGGTATCCGCGACAAGCAACACAGCCTGAATGAATGCATCAACTGCCACGTGAGTGATGCTCCTGATGCACCGCGCTACAGCAGTGAAAAGCATTTCTGCAACAGCTGTCACAGCTATGCGTCCGTCAGCATCGACTGTTTTCAGTGTCATGCAGACCGCCCGGTCAAGACCGGCAGCCGGCTGCATTCGCTGTCACCGGCTGCACTCTCGCACACTGTCAACGCAAACGGTTTGCCGGCAGAAAAGCTGCAGGCACGCGTATCCGGGGTCAAGCCATGAGTGGTGAATCGAACATCGATCTCTACCGTCGTCGCTTTCTCAGTGGTACGGCAACGGCGGCGGCAGGACTGGCCGTTGTTCCCGGTGTCATGCTGCACGAGCTGGCGCATGCCAAACCGGCGGAAGATGCCGTCAGCAGCACCGTTCGCTGGGGCATGCTGATCGATTCAAACAAATGTGGCGAGGGCTGCGATGACTGCGTGCAGGCCTGTAATGATGAACACGGCCTTACCGGTTTCGACCGGCCTGAAACCGATGCCCAGTGGATCCGCAAGGTCAAGCTGAAAGACAAGCAGACCGGGCATACCCAGACACTGCCGCTGCTCTGTCAGCATTGTGAAACCGCACCCTGCGTCGACGTCTGCCCGACCGGCGCCTCCTTCAAACGCGAAGACGGCATCGTCCTGGTCGACAAGCACATCTGCATCGGCTGCCGCTATTGCATGATGGCCTGCCCGTACAAGGCCCGCTCATTCATTCACGAAACCCTGCAGGACCAGCTGCCCCACGCACCGCGCGGCAAGGGTACTGTTGAGTCCTGCACCTTCTGTGTACACCGTGTCGACAACGATGAAACACCCGCCTGTGTCGAGGCCTGCACCGCAGAAAACCACAACGCGATGGTATTCGGTGATTTAAACGATCCATCGAGCGATATTTCAAAACAGCTCAAACAACACAGCAGCCGCCAGATACGTGCGGACCTTGAGCTCAATACCGGCGTGCGTTACCGGGGGATCTGATGAAACAACTGGACTTCAGGGAAATTGAGGGCGGCCTGCCGTTTTACATGCTGGTCGGGTTTATCGGTATATTTATCCTCGCCGGCCTGGGTGCTGCCTACTACATGGAACACAACGGTCACTGGGTGACCGGTATGTCCAACCAGGTCATCTGGGGAACACCTCACGTGTTCGCCGTATTCCTGATTGTTGCGGCCTCCGGTGCACTCAACGTTGCCTCCATCAGCTCGGTCTTCAACAAGAGCGCCTATAAACCACTGGCCCGTTTATCCGGGCTGCTGGCAATTACCCTGCTTGTCGGCGGCCTTGCAGTGCTGGTACTCGATCTCGGTCGTCCTGACCGTCTGATCGTTGCCATGACCTATTACAACTTCAAGTCCATCTTTGCCTGGAACATCATGCTGTATACCGGCTTCATGGCCGTTGTCGGCGTCTACATCTGGATGATGATGGAACGCAAGATGAACCACTTTACCAGACTGGCCGGTCTTTCCGCCTTCGTCTGGCGTCTGATCCTGACCACCGGTACCGGGTCCATCTTCGGCTTCCTGGTTGCACGCGAGGCCTACGATGCGGCCCTGCTGGCACCGATGTTTATCATCATGTCTTTTTCATTCGGGCTGGCGATTTTTCTCCTCGTGATCATGGCCCTCTACAAGTGGTCCGACCGGCCGCTGGGCGATGCAATCCTGATACGCCTGAAAAACCTGCTCGGCGTATTTATCGCTGCCGTGCTGTATTTTGTCATCGTCTATCACCTGACCAACCTGTACATCACCCAGCACCACGGGGTTGAACGCTTCCTGCTGCTGGATGGCGGCATCTACACTCAGCTGTTCTGGATCGTACAGATCGGCCTTGGCAGCCTGGTGCCGCTGGCACTGCTGTACCATCCCTCCACCGGGAAATCACGCGGCTGGATCGGCATTGCCTCGCTGCTGGTCATCATCGGCGGGCTGGCACAGATGTACATCATTATCATCGGCGGCCAGGCCTACCCGATGGAACTGTTCCCCGGCAAGGAAGTAAGCAGTTCATTCTTCGACGGCGTCGTTGCCAGCTACACGCCAAGCCTGCCGGAGTTCATCCTCGGCATCAGCGGTATCGCGGTTGCACTGGCGGCCACGGTCGTCGGCGTCAGGGTACTGCGCTTCATGCCAGTCAGCCTTGCGGATGACCAGGTTGACCCGCATTACCAGGCCGGTAAAGACGCAGAAGCGGCCGCCTGAGCGGCAGCTGAGGCCTGTCAGGGACGCCTGGCTTATATCCTGTCATGTCACGCCTGCTGATCTCGGCAGCCCACAAGTCCTCCGGTAAAACCACGGTCACGGTCGGACTGTGTGCTGCACTGGCCGAACGCGGCCTTGCGGTACAACCCTTCAAGAAAGGCCCGGATTACATCGATCCCATGTGGCTCGGCCAGGCAGCCGGACGCCCCTGCCACAACCTCGATTTCTACAACATGTCGCACGAGGAAATCCTCACCACGACCGGCCATTACTCGGCTGATGCGGACATTGCACTGATTGAAGGCAACAAGGGTCTGTATGACGGGCTCGACCTGGATGGCAGCAACAGTAATGCGGCTCTTGCAAAGCTGCTGCATGCACCGGTCATACTGGTGCTGGATGCACGCGGCATGACGCGTGGCATTGCACCACTGATCCTCGGCAACCAGGCCTTTGATCCTGAAATCAGCATTGCCGGTGTCATCCTCAACCAGCTCGGGGGCAGCCGCCACGAAGCGAAGCTACGTGCTGTCATCGAACACTACACCGATGTCCCCGTGATTGGCGGCGTGCACCGTGACAAGTCACTGGAGATTGTCGAACGTCACCTGGGCCTCATCCCGAGCAACGAGGAAACCACGGCACTTAACAAGATCCGCCATATTCGCGATCTTATCAAGGCACAGGTCGATCTTGACCGGCTGTTGTCCATTGCCGGGAAGACGACACTCACTTACAAGCCGTTACCGGCCACGCTACAAAAACCGGGTCGATCGGTGCGAATCGGCATTGCCCGTGATGCCGCCTTCGGCTTTTATTACCCGGACGACATCGATGCCCTGCAGCGGGCAGGTGCAGAACTCGTTGCCTTCAATACGCTGCGTGACAAGTCCCTGCCGGCTGTTGATGCCCTGTTTATCGGAGGCGGCTTTCCGGAAAGTCATATGCAGGCGCTTGAGGCCAACGGCGAACTCAGGGCCGCCATCAGGCAGGCCATTGAAAAAGGTCTGCCGACCTACGCGGAATGCGGCGGGCTGATGTATCTTGCCCGCAGTCTCAGCTGGAAAGGCCGGCAAAACGAAATGGTCGGTGTAATCCCTGCTGACGTCATTATGCACGAGCACCCGCAAGGCCGCGGCTATGTACGCCTGCAGGAAACGGCCGATGCGCCCTGGCCGGGAGAGCCACAGCAGGCAGAGTTTTCCGCTCATGAATTTCATTACTCAAGCCTGGACAACATAAGCGGCCCGTTGAAATTTGCCTACACCGTAAAACGCGGGACCGGTATTGACGGCAAAAATGACGGCATCGTCATCAAGCGGCTGCTCGCATGCTACAGCCATATGCGGGATACGGAACAGCATCGCTGGGCGCAACGATTTGTTGAATTCATCAGAATGAGCATGGACTGAGACAAACGCCGCACCTCACCCTATAATAGGTTTTCTTGATTTAAAGAAGGATATACAGGAAGTTAACAGACAATGATTACAATCACACCCGCAGCCGCGAAACAGATCAACGCCTCTGCAATCGAGGGCAATATGCAAGGCCTTGCCATGAGAATTGCTGCCCGGCGCAACCCGGATGGCAGCATTCATTACGGAATGGGCTTCGATGACCAGCAGCTCGAGGGAGACACCCACATCACTTCCGGGGGAATCGATGTTATCATCGCGGAGACCAGTAAATTGTTGCTGGAAGGTACAACGATTGACTATGTCGAACTCGAACCCGGCGAATATCAGTTCATTTTCATGAATCCCAATGACCGCAACTATACCCCTCCGGCCTGAGACAACACCCTGGCATCGTCAGCTCCCGGGAACCTGACCGAGACTCAATGTCACCGAGCGCCACATACACACCAGCGACAGCCGGGGAGCATGGTCACACTCTGAGGAGCCGTTTATTACTACGCCTGGCAGGGCTGTTGCTGATACTCGCAATTTCCACATTCCTGTTCATCCTCAACGGGATGGACTCAGCCTCAACATTGTCGCGCACCCTTCTTGGAATCATCCTGTTTATCAGCGGCAGCGGACTGTTGATCTCGACCCTGGCACTGGTACAAAACAATCTGCTTGTTCCGTTGAGCCAGATCAGGACATGGGCCAGGAAGAAACGTGAAGGCCGCTACACAGACCCGATACCCTCGACAGGCTACAGCGCATTTGCCGATCTGGCTAACGACCTGAACGCCCTCGGCACGTCGATACCGGCTGCTGCGAACAGGGGTGGTATCGCCAGGTATAATGAACAGGAGCTGGAAGAAAAGTCACTGCAAATACTTTACGAAGTTGTCTCCAGCATCAATACAGCACATGGCCTTGACGACCTGCTGACACGCTTCCTGTATACACTGAAGCGGATCACCTATGCACAGGCAGCCGCAATCTGGGTTCTGCAGAAAGAAGGCATCATGGACCTTTCCGCCAGCAGCGGTATTGATGAGTCACTGGTTCTGCCGGGCCGAACAGATGTACGCCGCTGCCTGTACGAGCGTGCTGCGACAGAAGGTAAAATATGGCTGGAGCGTGACCTGCTCAAGTGTGAAAAGATAGCAGGGCGTAAATTCTTTGACCGTGATGACATAGGCCTGGTATCCATACCAATGCGCTACCGTGGCAAGGTTTCCGGAGTCATCAACCTGTTCCTTGAAATCAAGCTGATAGAGCAAATCGACAGTCTGAAACCATTACTCACGAGTATTGCCCACCATCTCAGTATTGCCATCGAGAAATCACAGATCGATGAGGAAAGCCGCCAGCACCTGCTCAATGAAGAACGTACACGCATCGCACATGAACTGCATGACACGGTTGCCCAGACCCTCGCAAGTCTGTGTCTCCAGGTCCGTGTACTGGATGAAACCCTGCACCAGGATGATGAATCGGCTACCTGGCAGCAGCTGGAAAAGATCGAGCTCAGCCTCGACGAAGCCAATACCGATCTGCGGGCGCTAATGGCAAATTTCCGTGTACCCGCCGACAAGCGCGGGCTGCTCGAGGCGATTGAGCAAATTGTCAACCAGTTCCGCAGCGAGTCACATATCAAGACCTTCTTTCAGAAGGAATGGAGCGACACAACACTATCAAAGGACGCACAAACACAGATCCTGCGTATAGTACAGGAGGCCCTGTGGAATATACGCAAACACAGCCAGGCCAAGACTGTTCGTATTATGTTGAAGGATAATCTCGAGGGTAAATACCAGATCCTGATCGAAGATGACGGGATCGGTATTAATCAGCAGGTTTACGGTTCTCCCGGTGAACATATCGGTCTTACAATCATGCGTGAACGCGCTGTCCGCCTGGGAGGTAAGCTGCGCGTGGAAAGCGAGCGTGGTGAAGGTACACGCGTGGTACTGGAACTCGACAGACAGCTAACAGAGGGTAAACCTGCATGAGCCTGAATATTCTTCTTGTTGACGACCATACCCTGTTTCGCGAAGGGCTGGTCGGCCTGCTGAGTCGCAGGAATATCAACATCCTCGCTGCAGTAGGCAGTGGACAGGAAGGCCTGCGCCTTGCCGCAGAACTCGAGCCGGACGTGGTATTACTCGATATGCGCATGCCGGAAATGGATGGCATGGAAGTTTTGCGCCAGTTACGCAAGAACGGGTTTGCCAACCCGGTCGCGATGTTGACCACCAGCAGCGATGAACGCGACCTGGTGGAGTCATTACGCAGTGGCGCGCAGGGATATCTGCTCAAGGACATGGAGCCGGACCAGCTGGTACTTGCCCTGCGTGATATCGTGGCCGGCAAAACAGTGGTTGCCCCCGACCTCGCGCCGGTACTGGCACGGGTCGTACAGGGTGACAGCATTACCCCGCATGAAGAAAGTCCGTTTGCCAAGCTGACGCCACGGGAAAACGAGATCCTTTCCCTGCTGGCCGAGGGCCAGAGCAACAAGGTGATTGCGCGTAACCTGGGTATTTCGGACGGAACGGTCAAATTGCATGTAAAGTCCATTCTTCGCAAACTGGGCATTCATTCCCGTGTCGAAGCAGCCGTCATCGCCGTTGAGCATGGCCTGCGCACCAATCGAACTGACCATAACGGTTAATACAGGAACAATGGAATATGAAACGGTTTGCCGATCTGGTTGCAGAGTGTTTGCCCGAAATCAATGAAGTATTCCCCTGGGATGTAGAAGAAAAACTTGCGACTGATAAACCGCCGTTGATTCTCGATATTTGTGAACCCGGTGAATTCAATGCAATGCATATCCAGGGATCGCTCCATGTTCCACGGGGCATTCTCGAATCTGCCTGTGAATATGGTTACGAGGAAACAGTTGGCGCATTGGCAGAAGCACGCGGCCGGGATATTGTCATTGTGTGCCGCTCCGGAAACCGCAGCGCACTGGCTGCCTTTACCTTGCAGCTGATGGGTTACACGAAGGTCAGCTCCCTGAAAACAGGCCTGCGCGGCTGGAACGACTATGAATTACCACTCGTAGATGCAGCCAACCAGCCGGTTCCGGTTGACTGGGCAGATGAATATTTTACCGTCCGCCTGCGCCCGAGCCAGAAAAAACCTGAAGATTGAACAGGTGTGTCCTCTTGCTATTGTAGGGCCGAATTCATTCGGCCAACACATCGCGTGAAACCCAGCTGGCCGAATGAATTCGGCCCTACAAGATGTGCGTTAGTTACGTATAGTGCTTCCGGTCCGCGCGTCTGCGCCCTGCCTGCTGGATAATGACGCCTTCGATGGTTGACAGGTCAGGCAAGGTGATTGTTTCATGGCCCTCTTCCAGGGCCTTGAGCTGGTAGCAACCTTCTGCCATTACCAGCTGCCTGAAGACATATTCCTCTCCCTGTCGCGCCAGCACGTAGGACCCGTCGTTCATCACCCCCTCCGGATCGACGATGATGATGCAGCCGTCCTTGAACTCCGGTGACATACTGTCACCGATCACGCGCAAGGCAAACGGTTCTCGCCCACAACCCTGTTCCTGCATAATCATTTCCACCCAATCCTTAGTAACTATATATCAATAAGTTACAACTTATTTCTCATAGTTATTATAGAACATATCCAGCCGTCTGCAAGTACTTCAGACTGCATAGAATTCCCGGTACCAGTCTACAAACCTGGCCAGCCCCTCTTCAATCGGGGTATGCGGCCGGTAGCCGACGTCGCGAATAAGGTCATCGATATCCGCATAGGTGGCCTGCACATCTCCCGGCTGCAGGGGCAGCATGTTCTTTTCTGCCTTTTTGCCAAGACAGTCTTCCAGCACTTCGAGATAACGCATCAGTTCAACCGTCGTGTTATTGCCGATATTGTACAGGCGATAGGGCGCGGTACTGCTTGCCGAATCCGGATTGTCACCGGACCATGCCGGGTTCGGCTCCGGTATTTTATCGAGTATGCGCACCACGCCTTCAACTATGTCATCAATGTAGGTGAAGTCTCGTTGATGGTTCCCGTTGTTGAATATATCGATGGGCTCGCCAGCCAGTATTTTTCTCGTAAATTTGAAATACGCCATGTCGGGCCGCCCCCAGGGGCCGTACACGGTGAAGAAGCGCAGACCCGTGGTCGGCAAACGGTACAGGTGGCTGTAGGTATGCGCCATCAATTCGTTTGCCTTCTTGCTGGCTGCATACAGACTGACAGGATGATCTACATTGTCATGCACGGAAAACGGCATATTTGTATTCGAGCCATATACGGAACTGCTGGATGCATAGACCAGGCTCTCGACACCATTATGCCGGCAGCCTTCAAGAATATTGGCAAACCCGAGCATGTTGGTGTCCACGTAGGCCAGAGGATTCTCCAGCGAATAACGAACACCGGCCTGTGCCGCCATATTCACAACACGTTGTGGCTGATATTCTTTGAAGAGCGCAGCCATGCCCTCACGGTCAGCAATACTGCTGCGCACATCAGTAAAACCTTCACAGGACACGGGTGCGTTCCAGCCGCGCCTCCTTCAGGCCGGTATCATAGTAGGGATCGAGATTATCAACGCCGATGACCTCATCACCCCGCTCCAACAGCCGTAGAGACAACGCAGAGCCGATAAAACCGGCGGCACCTGTAATCAGTATTTTCATAATTCAAGTTAACCTGAAGATATATTAATGGCTGGTCGTAGCCAGTATGACAAGCTACGTTTCCCGCAACGCCACAGACGAAACGTTTAATGTTAGCAGAAATTGCAGTAAAACTCCGGGATTTCCAGCATAAAGACAGGGGTAGTTCGACATCATCCACGGATGGGTTCCCGTGATTGACGACCTGGCACGTCAACTCGCTTACTGCTTAGCGGCTTCTCTGTTCACCCCGAATTCACGATCAATATTTTCGCCCGGTGTTTTGCCATGACGGTAATTGCGATACAGGTAAATACCGAGCATGGCAGAGGCAACAAACATGGCGATCGCGGCTGCCACCTGCCAGTGCTGCTCCACACTGGTGCCGCTGCCGATCAGGGCAAACACCAGCGTCTGCGGGATATAACCCAGCGCCGATCCGGCAAAGAAAGGCACGCCACGCACATTGGAAACCCCGGCCGCAAGATTGACAATAAAGTTGCTTCCCATGGGCAGCAGCCTGAACAACAGGGTCATGGAGAAGGTGTTTTCCCGAATAAAATCATCCACCTTGCGAATGCGCCCGGAGTAACGCCTGCTTACATATGAACTGCAAAACAGGCGCGCATAGTAAAACGTAAGAATACAACCCATTACAGTGGCCAGAAGCCCCAGCAAGGTTCCCTCCAGAAAGCTGAATGCGTAACCACCAAGAAACGCGACAACCTGACGCGATAATCCGGCACTGATCAGGAGTCCGCCTGCGGCTACGAACAGCAACTCACCCGCAAGTCCCCTGCCGCGTACATGGATGTCAATCCAGTCACTGTCGAGCGTTCCGCCCAGCAGGTAACCAACTGCTACCAGCGCAGCAACAAGAACCAGCCCACGGATAATTAAACGAAGATTCATTAATGGCTATTCGGGCTCGTACACCACCGGGTGTTTAACGCGCCGCTGCAGCCACATGACCCCAAGCATATCCACGATGCCTGCCCACAGGCGGTTGTGAACACCATACTTGGATTGCCCCCGCAGCCGGGGACGGTGATTGACCTCAACCGACAGGATTTCACCGCCCTGGCGCTGAACAAGTGCAGGCAGAAAACGATGCATATGATCGAAACGTGGCAGGCTGAGAAAGGTATCGCGAGAGAATACCTTCAGCCCGCACCCGGTGTCAGGCGTATTGTCTTTTAAAACAAATCCGCGCACCGAGTTGGCAAGACGCGACGAGAATCGTTTTAACAGGGTGTCATTACGCTTTCTTGCGGTAACCTGCAATCAGCCAGACGCGATCACCTGCTTCCTGCATGGCACGATACAATTTCAGGATATCTGCCGGATCATTCTGGCCATCGCCGTCCAGCGTCACAATCCATGGCGCCACAGCTGCCTCCACACCTGTTGCAATGGCCGTACTTTGTCCGCATCGCTCCCTGTGGCACAACACCCTTAATTGACCGTATTTGTCACGGCATTTAACAAGTACCGCAGATGTATCATCGCTACTGGCGTCATCAACAACTATGATTTCATAGTCCGTTTGCTCATCCATGTGAATCGATATCTCATCAATCAGTTGCCGGACATTCTCTCCCTCGTTATAGACGGGGATGATGATGGACAAATTCATATATTTATCCTGCCTGGTGCAAAACGGGGGGCCTGGCAAGCTATTTCCTCACTGCCTTGATTATCATACCCAACCCTGTAAACATATAATATCGACGGTTCTTGATTATTCCGGGCATTACCAGGAGCAGCATGATTACCGAGCGTAATTCCAGTACCGTGTTAATCGTGTTTCTGACCATGCTGGTTGTCGGGGTACTCTATCTGGGCGCGGTTGATCTCGACGTCACAGGGGCAGGCGAATCCAGGGCCGCCGAGATTGCACGTGAAATGTACGAGCGCGGCGATTATCTGCTGCCAAGCCTGCGCGGTGAAGTCACTGCAGAATCGTTAACCAAACCACCCCTGTTTCACTGGCTCCTGGTCGCATCTGCCCGCCCCTTTGACTGGGCAAATTTTTCCCTGCGCATACCCAGTATTTTGTCAGCAATGTTGTGCCTGTTGCTGGTCTACAGGCTTGCCTCGCGCATGTTTGACGAGCAAACCGGGGCATTTTCAGTACTGGTACTGGCCTGCAGCGGCCTTTTCCTTGATTTCGGCGTGACCGCCAGAATCGACCTGCTTTTCACGGCACTTGTTGTTCTGTGCCATGGTTGGACTGGAAGCGGCTGTTCGCAAGGAGGACAGGACCCTCCCGCTGGTATTGTTCTTTGTCTCCACCGGTCCGGCCATACTGGCCAAAGGCCCGCCGGGGCGCGGCACGTCCCTGCTGTAGTGCTCACCGCGGGCCATAAAACCACGCTCAAGGCTTTATTTCCCTGGCAGGGCATTCTGCTGATGCTCGGCATTGCCTTGCCCTGGTACCTGTATGTCATCCTTGCCGCACCGGCGGAACTGGTCGACAACATGTTTCTGGGCGAGTTTCGCAACTGGCTGGAAGGTGAAGCGGCAGCTGAAGCACAGTCAAAGCCCTGGTATTACCTGCTTCACCTGCTTGGCGGAATGTTTCCCTGGTCCCTGTTCCTGCCCGTGGCGCTTTGGCAGGCGGCTATTCACATACGTCGGGAAAAACAACGAACGCTGTTGTTGGTTCTGATCTGGTTTCTTGGCGGACTGATCCTGTTCAGCCTCGGCGGCAAAAAAGCCGGGCGTTACCTGCTGCCGATTATTCCGGCAGCTGCAATCCTGGTTGGCTGGTACTGGCGGCAGCTTTTATTCGACTTCTCGCGTTACCGGACAGGGGCGGTTATTTCAGCATCACTTGTGACGCTTGCACTGGCACTTGTCACCGGGATCATGCTGTTTGCACTCGCCGATCCCGACAAGGCCCTGGAGACCATTACCCGGGACCGCAGCTCGACGGACAGAGTTGCCTTTACCCTGCTGTGGGAAGTCATTGGAAGCCATTTATTGACTGTCCGGGTATATATCGCATCGATTGCCAGCCTGGCCTTGCTGGCCTTTATCGCTTTAATACGCCGCAAGGTTAGCCTGACCGCAGCTGCTTATTCACTGATCGTCCTGCTGCTGATGTCTGCATATTTTCACGTCATCCTTCCCCACAGGCTTAAGTAATAGTTTTATTTGCCAGAGAAGCGCAGGTTTTACAGTGCATACGGGCAACTGCCTGCCGCCACACCGGTGGATGTCTGACCGTGACCAGGTTCGTAGCCCTGAAAGATGTTACATTCGCGAATATACCTGCATGGGTATCCTGCTGAACTATAGAGCCCGACTCAAATACTCTCACGTATATCAGTGATCCCTGCGGCCGGGGTGAAGCGTTGATTCATCACGATGATTTTCGCCCTGGCCAGCAGATTAAAGTCTGTTGCGCTTGCAGATGTGTACGCACCCATATGCCTGCCAACAACCAGGTCGCCCATGTTCAGGTGTGGTAACTGCAGGCCCTCGGCGATGACATCGATACTGTCACAAGTGGGCCCGGCCAGGACCGCGCTTTCCCTCTGCGAGTGATCACTGAATACGGTTAACGGATAGGTGGCATGATCAAATAACTGGCCGCTATAGGAGCCATACACGCCATCATCCAGGTAATACCAGACGACATCACCGCGACGCGCCTTGCCGCTAACAGAACTGATGGCCGTCATCGAAGGCGCCGACAAGTATCGTCCCGGCTCTGCAATCATCCGGACATGCTCCGGTAACTTCGACAGTGCCTGCCTGACAGGCTGACAGAATGTTTCTGTGTCCATGGCGGGACCCACATACTCAACCGGGAAGCCGCCACCGATATCGAGGATGGACAACAGCTTCCCTGTTTTGCTCAAACAGCGGTCCATCAATTCACGACACTTGTCGATGGCATAAACGTGGTTTTCCGGTGTCGGGCACTGTGAACCGGCATGAAAGGAAAGACCCTTGACATGCAGACCCATTAGCCCGGCCTTCTGTATCAGTATCTCGACCTCTTCCGGTCGGCAACCGAACTTGCGGGACAAATCAACGGGTGACTCGGGATTCGGAAAACTGACCCGCAGCAACAAGCCAATCCGGTGACGGTAGGGAACAAACTTTTCCAGCTCGTATATGTTATCGACAACGAAAGTGGTGCAGCCGAAACGCAGCGCATCACGAATATCGGTATCGCGTTTGATCGGATGGGTATGAATTGTGCTGCGCGGCAGTGTGCGCTGTTCATGTAACAGTTCTATTTCACCTGTACTGGCTATATCAAAGCCGGCACCCAGCCCGATCAGGGTCTGGATAGCCGCTGGATGCGGCAATGACTTGATGGCGTAATACAGCTCAACGCCGGGCAAGGCCCGCTCGAGCTGGTGATATTGTTTAACCAGTTGGTCACAATCAAGCAGCAACAGAGGTGCACCGTGCTCTGCGACCAGTTGCCGGTAATACTGCCCGGCGTCGTATGGCTGAATATTCAGACGATCCATAATCAGGCCTCGATGGCTTCCAGGATGTAGCGCGGCAATGCAAAGCTTGCCTGGTGGATGGCAGGCGTATAGTAGCGTGTTGCAATATCTGCCTGTCTGAAACGCTGCTCGAGCACATCAAGCGATTGTTGACGCACTTCCGGGTTATCAGTCGCCCAGGCAAAGGTCATCAGGCCGCCAATGTAGGTCGGAATCGCCGCAGAGTAAAAACTATGGTCCCTGAAGTGTGGCTGTAGACGCCGGTCCGTGGTCACCACTTCATCAAGCTGCATGTAGGCCACCCCGTTCTGCGTCACCAGTATGCCACCTGGTTTCAGGCAGTTTTTACAGGCCGCATAAAAATCCTCGGTAAACAAAACGTCGCCGGGTCCGATCGGATCGGTACTGTCGGAAATAATCACGTCGAATCGCTGCCCGGTGGTGTTCACGAAATGTGCACCGTCGTCAATGATGATCCTGGCACGCGGGTCATCGAAGGCACCTGCACTGTGTTTTGGCAGATACTGCCTGCACATATCGATGACCTGCTGGTCAATTTCCACCTGGGTGATATTTTCGACGGTCCTGTGCTTGCAGACTTCCCTGAGGATGCCGCCATCACCACCGCCGACGATAAGTACATCCCTGACAGCACCATGCGCCAGTAGTGGCACATGCACCAGCATTTCGTGGTAAATGAATTCGTCTGCTTCTGTTGTCTGGATGATGCCGTCGAGCGCCATCACCCGTCCAAACAGTGCATTCTCGAAAATCACCAGGTACTGGTGTTCCGTTTTATGTTCGAAGTAGCATTTATCGACACTGAACGTCTGACCATAGCAGTCATACAGTGTCTCGGTGTAGGATTTCACGGCGTTGCCCGGCCACGCAGCTCTTCACAGACATTGATTCGGCGCGGATGGAAGGCACGTTTCAAAATGGCGATTGCATTTTCCGGTCGTGCATCCCCGCACATAAACACATCAAAGGCCGCGTAATGTCGCTCGGGCCAGGTGTGTACGCTGATGTGGGATTCGGCCAGTACGGCAACACCGGATACGCCGCCGCTGGGCGTAAAATGGTGCAAGTGAATATGCAACAATGTCGCGCCACAGGCATCGACACAATCGCGCATGGCGCGCTCAATGTGTTCCAGACTGTCCAGATTGCTTGCATCCCAGAGGTCAAGCAACAGGTGGGTGCCGGCAAATTCGACACCATTGCGACGAATGAAGTGGTCTTTCTCGGCCGCCGGCTCATCGATCGGTAATTGATGATTCCAACGGCCCGAATCCTCGGTGGGAACTTCCAGCTCCACCTCTTCGGGGGCGACTACATGCATGTTTATATCTCCTCTAACCCAGCTTGTTCACATAGCACTGACACCAGCCAGGGAAGAGTTCCGTCCCGGAAGCAGCGCTAACTGCGGATATTCATAAATACTCTCTGGAGCATGGCCTGTCGAGCGACGAATTCTAAGGCCGAATGATGAAAATTCAAGCTTTTTTTATAGTCATCCCATACATATCGATTCAATGATGATGCACATGTGCGCCCCCCTGGAATGCAGCCGACAATACATACACACCCAGGGCGATAATAATCAGGCCGGCAAGCTGCCGTGCGCGAGGGGAACGCATAAACCGGTTCAATTGTTCTGCGGCGCCTCCCATCAGGAGGAGCATCGGCAGCGTTCCCAGGCCAAAACCGAACATCAACAATGCACCCTGGCCTGCATCTCGCCGTGGTCAGTGACCATGCAAGTGCGGCATAGACAAGCCCGCAGGGCAGCCAGCCCCAGAGCATGCCCAGCGCAAATGCCTGTGGCAGGCTGGTGACCGGTAAAAGACGCCGCCCCAGCGGTTCGATGTGCCGCCACAGCCGTGCCCCCAGTTTCTCCAGCACGAGTAGTACCTGCCACCACCCCGTCAGGTAAAAACCGAGCGCGATCATGAACAGGCCGGCTATGAATCCTCCCACGGGGAAATCGATGCCCGGATCAAGTCTTGCAAACTGCCCCCCGAGCAGGCCTGACAACCCGCCCGCGATGCTATAGCTGAGAATGCGGCCACTGTTATAGGCAAGCAGAAATGCCGGCAGACGGCGAGAAGACCTGCGCACAGGATCATCGAGACCGAGTGTCAGTGCCCCGACGATGCCACCACACATGCCGATACAGTGGGTAGAACCCAGCAATCCGACCAGGAATGCCGCGCCCAGCGTCAGTTCTGTCCCCATATTGACCATCGGCTTGAATAAGAACCGGTCGGCTAGCGGCTGGCAGGGCTGGCGGGATCCGCCAGCTGCTGCGGTTCGAGCCTGATTGGCGTGTCCCGGGGCAATGCTGCCCTGCCTGACAGGCGCCAGTCGTCGGCTTCCAGCTGCACATACCAGTTGGCGGCTGCAACCGGGCCGAGCGGACCGCGGTATATTCCATCACCGACAGGCATCAGCAGGACAGTCTGGTCGTGTCCCGGGCGTGAAGGATGCAATACCAACAGCCTGAGATGCGCCGGTTGCAGCTGGTCGCGGGATTCCAGCGCCACCGTTATCTGCCCGGGTGGCGAATCGATTCGCAGTATTGCCTGGACTTGATAACCGGCTGCTGCCTGGTCCCGGGCCAGGTCAAGGTTGATAGCCTTGCCACGCTTGTAATAATCGTCCACCACCAGCCCGTCACTGCTCGTGACTGCCAGGTAGATGGTAATCATGCCACCAACCACCGCCGACATTGGCAGTGCGATCAACAGCCACACCCAGGGTTCACGGTACCAGCGTCTCGTTCCAGTCATCGCATTTACAGGCATAGATCCTCTTCAGGGTTTTGCTAACGGGGCCCGAGGAAGCGGGCCTCCTCTTCGGCAACCAGGGCCGGCGTATCTGCTGCGACCAGTTTAAACCTGACCTCGCTGCTGCGTGCCTCCAGGTCTGCCTCATCCGCACGCAGCCTTACCGGCAATTCAAGCACCCCGCCGGCAGGCACGCTGATCTCCCGCAGATCCATGTGTATTTCGAGACCGTCAATACCCGATGCTTCCAGCCGGAAATTGTGCCGTGCATCGTCCATGTTGAGAATCTTCAGCGTATAGACATTTTCAATCAGCCCTTCACTGGTTTCACGATACAGCTGGTTGCGGTCACGGATCACATCCAGGCCCAGCGGCACGCGCATTGCAAATGAATAGGCAAGCAGCCCGATGATTGCCAGCAGGATGAGTGCGTAAATGATGATGCGCGGGCGGAGGATATGCGTTGTCTCGCCTTGCATTTCATTTTCCGTGGTGTACTTGATGAGCCCCCTGTCGTAGCCCATCTTGTCCATCACGTCATCGCAGGCATCAATGCACGCCGAACAGGCGATGCAGTCGTATTGCAGGCCTTCACGGATATCAATACCGGTCGGACAGACCTGCACACACAGCGTACAGTCGATACAGGCCCCCAGGCCCAGGGCCTGCGGATCGGCACTGCGCTTGCGTGAACCGCGCGGTTCGCCACGATCCTTAATGTAGGAAATTATCAATGTATCCTTGTCGAACATGGCACTCTGGAAACGTGCATAGGGACACATGTACTTGCACACCTGCTCGCGCATCCAGCCGGCATTCCCGTAGGTCGCAAAGCCATAGAAGATGACCCAGAAGGTTTCCCAGGGCCCGAGATCAAATACAAGCAGGCGCTGGCCAAGCTCGATGATCGGCGTGAAGTAGCCAACGAAGGTAAACCCGGTCCAGCCGGAAAAGGCAATCCAGAGAAAATGCTTGGTCGCCTTGATGCGGAACTTGCGCGCAGTCAGCGGTTGCGCGTCAAGCTTCTTCTGCTTCATGCGGTCACCTTCAACCTTGCGTTCAATCCAGAGAAACGCCTCGGTCCAGACCGTTTGCGGGCAGGCGTAACCGCACCAGATGCGCCCGGCGATGGCGGTTACAAAAAACAGCGTGAGGCCGGCAATAATCAGCAGTGCGGCAAGGTAGATGAAATCCTGCGGCCACAGGGTGATGAAAAAGATATGGAACTTGCGTGCCGGCAGATCCAGCAACAGGGCCTGGTGGCCGTCCCAGCTGCAGCCACGGCAGGATATAGTAAATACCGAGCAGACCGAGTACGCCGAGTGTACGCAGGCGCGCATACAGGCCATGCACCTCGCGCGGGTAAATCTTTTCTGCCTTGGCGTAGAGGGACTGTAAGACCCGTTCATCATCAGCGCCAGCCGGGGCCGGCGTTTTTGAATCGTCAGTCATCCGGCGTTACTTGGCGGGCCCGTTATTCGGGGGCTGGCGCATGCAGTTGGTGATGGCAAAATACAGGGTACCAATACCCGAGAGGGTCGATATCAGCCAGAAACACAGGAAGCCGATCGAGTAAATGCCGAGCCGGCTGACCTCGACACCTTCACCGAACGGGTACAGCTCATCCGGGTCAAACGCGGAAAAAAACAACCCGGTCGCAACAATGGCCACCAGGAAGGAAGGCCACAATACCGCGATACATTTCTGCAAATTCGGTATCTGCTTTTCCGTCATGTCGGTAGATTCACCAGCAGACTACCGGCCTACTCGGTGCCGCCAGCCTGCCCGGTTTGTAAACTGTAGACGTAAGCCGCCAGCAGGTGTGCCTTCTCCGTGCCGAGAAACTCCTGCTGTGCCGGCATTTGACCGTTGCGACCCTTTGCGATCGACTCCATCACGCGCGTACGCGAGCCGCCATACAGCCAGATGTTGTCGGTCAGGTTCGGTGCGCCGAGCAGCTGGTTACCGGTACCGTCGGCTGCATGACAGGCCACGCACAGCATTGCATATTTTTCCTTGCCACGCCTTGCGCCCTCCTCATCTACCATGCGGCCACTAAGACTGAACACATACTCGGTCATATCGGCAACGCCGGCTTCACCGCCCAGCGCAGATTCCCAGGCAGGCATCACACCGTTACGACCGCCGAGTATGGTCTGCTGGATGGTTTCCGGTGCGCCGCCATAGAGCCAGTCATTGTCGCGCAGGTTCGGAAAACCGCGCGCACCGCGTGCATCCGAACCATGGCAGGTTGCGCAGTAACTCACAAACAGGCGTTCGCCCATGCGTCGGGCATCGGGGTCTGCCGCAACCGAGACAATATCCATATCTGCGTAACGCTTGAAGAGTTGTCCATACTTCGCATCGGCAAGGTCAACCTCGCGCTGGTATTGCCCGGCTGCGGTCCAGCCCAGCAGACCCTTGAAGGTGCCCAGCCCCGGGTACAACAGCAGGTAGCCGATACCAAAAACCAGGGTGATGTAGAACAGGTTCAGCCACCAGCGAGGCAGCGGATTGTTCAGCTCAACCAGGTCCTCGTCCCAGACATGGTCCATCTTCTTGCCTTGCTGGTCGGCAGGAATGTCTGCAGACAACCAGCGGATCAGCAGGAAGCAGGCGATGATCCCGAGGACTGTCGGAATGATGATGTAAAAGTTCCAGAAGCCGCTGGTGAAATCAGCCATGGGAGTTCTCCTTGGAAGTATTATCTTCAGGCAAGCTGTCATCCTCATCGAAGGGGATATTCGCTGCCTCGTCAAAACGTTGCTTGCGCTTGCCGCTCCAGGCCCACACAACGATCCCGACAAACAGCACCAGGACCACGATGGTCCACACCGACTGGATGATTGAATAATCCATGCCGTTATCTCCGCACCTTGATCGCGGTACCCAGTTCTTGCAAATAGGCAATCAGGGCATCCATTTCGGTCTTGCCCTGCAGTGCTGCTGGCGCGTTTTCTATTTCAGCATCGCTATAAGGCGCACCCAGCAGGCGCAGCACTTCCATCTTCTTGCTGATGGCAGAGGCATCGGCGGCTGTTTCCTCCAGCCACGGGTAGCCCGGCATGATCGACTCGGGCACCACGTCACGCGGATTCACCAGGTGCACCCGGTGCCACTCATCGCTGTAGCGCCCGCCGACACGGTGCAGGTCAGGACCGGTGCGCTTCGAACCCCACTGGAATGGCCGGTCGTAGACGAACTCGCCGGCCACCGAGTAGTGCCCGTAGCGCTCGGTCTCGGCGCGGAACGGACGAATCATCTGCGAATGGCACAGGTAACAGCCCTCGCGGATATAGACATCACGCCCGGCAAGACGTAACGCCGAATACGGTTTCAGCCCGGCGACGGCCTCCGTCGTGGACTGCTGGAAAAACAATGGCACGATCTGCACCAGGCCACCGATAGACACGACGATGATGATCAGAATGATCATCAAGCCGATGTTTTTTTCTACTTTCTCATGTCCACTCGCCATGATCTTCTCCTCAATGGGCCGCGGCGGGCACAGGGATGGTACCCGTGGCCGGTTTCGCACCGGCGATGGTTCGCCAGATGTTCCAGGCCATCACCAGGGTGCCGAACAGGAAGAACGCGCCACCCAGGAAGCGCACGATGTAATACGGATGCATGGCCTGCACCGATTCCACGAAGCTGTAGGTCAGGGTGCCGTCGGCATTGGTGGCGCGCCACATCAGGCCCTGCATGATGCCGGCCACCCACATCGAGGTGATGTACAACACGATACCGATCGTCGAGGTCCAGAAATGCACCTCCACCAGCTTCAGGCTGTACAGCTTGCGCCCGAACAGGCGCGGGATCAGGTAATAGAGACTGCCCATGGATACCAGCGCCACCCAGCCGAGGGCACCGGAATGCACGTGGCCGATGGTCCAGTCGGTATAGTGCGACAGTGCGTTCACCGTCTTGATGGCCATCATCGGCCCTTCGAAGGTGGACATGCCGTAGAACGAAATCGACACGATCAGCAGGCGCAGCACCGGGTCGGTGCGCAGTTTCTCCCAGGCACCCGACAGGGTCATGATGCCGTTGATCATGCCGCCCCAGCTCGGTGCCAGCAGGATCAGTGACATCACCATGCCGAGCGACTGGGCCCATTCCGGCAGGGCCGTGTAGTGCAAGTGGTGCGGGCCCGCCCAGATGTAAGTGAAGATCAGTGCCCAGAAATGCACCACCGAGAGGCGGTAGGAATACACCGGGCGACCCGCCTGTTTCGGTACGAAATAATACATCATGCCAAGGAAGCCGGCCGTCAGAAAGAAGCCGACGGCGTTATGTCCGTACCACCATTGAATCATGGCATCCTGTACCCCGGCATAGGCGGAGTAGGATTTAAACAAGGTGATCGGTACAACCGCACTATTGAATATATGCAGTATCGCGACGGTGATAATAAAGGCGCCATAAAACCAGTTGGCCACGTAGATATGCGGTATGCGGCGTTTCATGATGGTTCCGAAGAACACCACGGCGTAGGCCACCCAGACCAGTGTAATGAGGATATCGATCGGCCATTCCAGCTCGGCGTATTCCTTGCTCTGGGTAATCCCCAGCGGCAGGGTGATGGCCGCGGCGACGATGATCAGCTGCCAGCCCCAGAAGGTGAATGCCGCCAGCTTGTCAAAGATCAGGCGCACGTGGCAGGTGCGCTGCACGACATAGTAGGAGGTGGCAAACAAGGCGCTGCCGCCGAAGGCAAAAATGACCGCATTGGTGTGCAGCGGCCGGAGACGGCCGAAGGTCAGCCATGGAATGTCGAAATTCAATGCCGGCCAGGCCAGCTGCGCGGCAATAAGTACGCCCACGGCCATACCGACGATTGCCCACACAATGGCCATGATCGCAAACTGCCGGACCACTTTATAATTGTATGTTTGCTGATCGGTCATGCCGACCTCCCTGCTTGATTTGAGATGAAAAATATTCTGTATCTGTTTCATTAATATATATAATATCGATAAAAAACAGGATATAAAAAACCACTTTCCAGGTGATTCGAAGCAGATTTACAGCGCCCGGAACCTGCCTGCGCACTCCACCTCAGACTAGCGCGTGAACTGCGGCTCCATGCCCATCCCCCAGAGGATGGCGGTTACCGCCAGCAGTGCGACGAACGCCACCAGCCCAACGGCAAGTACGGCACTGGAAAACAGGAAGCCGCGATCCTCGGTGATGCCCATCATGATCGGCACCCCGCTGTAAAGCAGGTAAACGGTGTATGACAGTGCCACAATACCCAGAACCAGGTTCACCCACAGTACCGGGTAGAGTTCCATGATGCCGATGAGAAACAGCGGTGTGGCGGTATAGGCTGCCAGCACCACGCATTGCGACAGCGGCACATTGGCGCCATAGGTCGAGCCCATCCAGTGAATCATCCAGCCGATCGCATAGACACCGACCAGCATGGCAAGATAATAGAGTACGGAAATCAGCCCGGCACTTTCCAGCGTCAACTTGACAGGATCACCGGCACCAATCTGCCAGCCGAACTGCGTGGTGCCGATAAATCCGGAGATCGCAGGAATCGCGGCCAGCAGCATCACGTGAGCGGCGTAACACTTGCCAAGCGTGCAGTCGTCATCGCGAATGGCTGCCCACTCGCGTTTGGGGTTAACGAACAGACCCCAGATGTGTTTTAGCACCATAGGAGAGGCTCCCTTGAACTGAATGTTGTGACCGTGTACAGACCGGCTGTACACGGTCAGTATCCGTCACGCCTTGACCTTATTCAAGCCGCTGATCAGAACTTCTTGCCAACACCCACCATGAAAACCCAGGGATCGATTTCAACATCAAAGCTTGTCAAGGCCCGTCACGTTGGCCTCCGTGTCGATATCGACATACCAGAGCTGGGCACTCACCAGCCAGTTGTTTTCAAGCTCATAATCAACACCGGCCTCGACCGCCAGACCCCAGGAATCATCCAGTTCGATGTCACGAAACCCTGCGTTTTTCAGTGCCCCCTTGGTGTCTTCACTGAAGAAGGTCGTGTAGTTGATACCGGCACCCACGTAGGGATGCCACATCGAGCCCGTGTTGAAGTGATACTGCAGCGTCAGCGTCGGTGGCAGGTGCTTGATCTCGGCGACAGTCCCAGGGAAACCCTGGGCAGGAAGGGTCCCGGTAGCGTCAACGTCGTGCGTGAACGGCCATGCGGCGAGCAGACCGACACCGAGGTTGTTGCCGACCATGTAGGTACCGGTCAGGCCCAGGCTCCAGCCATCATCGGCCTCGACCTTGGCACCCGGTGCAAGACCGATCAATGTCATCCGATTCACCGGTCGGAAACACCCCGGCGGCACCGGCACGAACGATCAGGTCACCCGCCTCGTAGGCTGAGGCGCTTGCCATGCCCAGCGCTGTAATGGTAGCCAGCGCACTGCCGAGCAATTTACGTGTGAAACGTTGATCCATGGTTTTTCTCCTGTAGTGTCAATGTCTTGGACAAATGCCTGCTGGCGCAGGGAGGCTTGGTCAGAACAGACGAATTATTAGCAAAGCCCGTTTTGAACGAATTGATCTATATCAATTCATTAGTAAATAATAATCAGGCATATATACAATGGGAGGGTTCAAGTACGCTTACCCCATCCCTCTTACCTCGAACACCCTGGATTCCGGACGACACGTGCCCCAAGCAAAGCCTGCCATTGATTCAAGCGGACAAGCCGATGCGCCTGCACAGCCCCTGGCCTGTTTCCACTGCGGTCTGCCTGTACCGGCAGGAATAGAACTCCATGTGACCATCAATGATGTCGCACAACCAATGTGCTGCTACGGCTGCCAGGCCGTGGCGCAGGCCATCGTGGCTGCTGGACATGCCGATTTCTACCGGCATCGCACGCAGCACTCCCCCACCGGCGAAGTCGTTATACCCGAGTTCATTCAGCAGACAGAGGTCTATGATCACCCGGAAATCCAGAAGACCTTCGTGCGCAGTACCGGCGCACACGAACACGAGGCCTCGCTGATCCTTGAAGGTATCGCGTGCGCAGCCTGCATCTGGCTGAACGAGCGCCATATCAGCCGCCAGCCCGGCGTGCTCGACGTGCAGATCAATTACGCGACCCACCGTGCACGCATCCGCTGGGACGACACGCGCATCAAGCTCAGTGCAATACTGCAGGCAATTCATAATATCGGCTACACGGCACATCCGTACGACCCTGCACAGCAACAGCAGGCGCGCGAACGTGAACGCCGTTCCCAGCTGCGCCGTATCGGCATCACCGGCGTACTCGGCATGCAGGTGATGGTGCTGTCGCTTGCACTCTACATGGGCGACTGGACCGGCATCGAGGAGGGATTCAGAGACCTGTTCCGCTGGGTCGGCCTGCTGCTGACGACACCGGTGCTGCTCTACTCGGGAGCTCCGTTCCTGCTCGGCGCCTGGCGCGACCTGAAAAACAAAAGCGTTGGCATGGATGTTCCGGTATCGCTTGGCATACTGGTGGCCTTTGGCGGCAGCCTCCACGCGACGCTGACCGGCCAGGGTGAGGTCTACTACGACTCGGTCGTAATGTTTGTATTCTTCCTGCTGGTCAGCCGGTATTTCGAAATGGTGGCGCGCAAGCGCGGCGCCGAAACCGCCGAAAACCTTGCCCAGGCGATGCCTGCCATGGCAACCCGCCTGGGCGCCGGAAGTGATAAAACCAGGCAAGAAATCATCCCGGCCGCAGACCTGCAACCCGGTGACAGGGTACTGATCAAGCCGGGCGCCTCCGTACCCGCGGACGGGACCGTTGAATCCGGCACTTCCGGTGTCAGCGAGGCCCTGTTGAGCGGTGAAAGCACCCCGTTACTGAAATCGCCCGGGGCAAGACTGATCGGCGGCAGTATCAACATGGACAGTGCGCTCGTCATGCGGGTTGAAAAGACCGGTCTCGATACCGTACTTGCCGAAATTACCCGCCTGCTGGAGCGTGCGCAGCAGGAAAAACCCGCCATCACGCAGCTCGCCGACCGGGTTGCGGCCGTCTTCGTGGTTGGCGTGCTGCTGCTCGCCAGTGCCGCAGGCCTGTACTGGTGGCAACACAGCCCTGAGAACTGGCTGCCGATACTGGTGTCCGTGCTGGTAGTGACCTGTCCATGCGCCCTGTCACTCGCCACACCGACCGCGATAAGCGCTGCAACCGGCACCTTGCTGGCGCAGGGACTGCTTGCCACCGGCAGTGCCCGCCTGGAAACACTCGCGCGTGCCACCCATGTCGTGTTTGACAAGACCGGTACGCTGACAGTCGGGATGCCTGTACTGGTCGACATGCAGCTTGAATCTCCGCTGGATGAAGCCACCCTGCTGCAGGTTGCAGCGGCACTGGAATTACATTCGGAACATGCCGCAGCCCGGGCCATTATCAGGCGCGCAGGCAACACCCCGTTCAGCGCAGAGGATATTCACAATTATCCCGGTGCAGGCATCAGTGGCAAGATCGATGGCAACAGCTGGTATATTGGCAATGCCGCATTCGTACAGGCACACTGTACGTCACATAGTGAACCGGCTACAGCAGGCGAATACACACAAATCTTTCTGGCTGATAAAGATCATGTCCATGCGCGCTTTTCCTTGCAGGATGAAATACGCCCTGACGCACGCGCCACCGTCCAGGCACTGCAGCAGGCCGGGAGAAAGACCGTCCTGATGAGCGGCGACAACCTCAGCGCCGCACAGGCAGTGGCGAAACAGGTTGGTATTGATACTGTCTTTGCCGACCTGGGTCCAGCGGAGAAACTGCACGAGTTGCAAAAACTGCAGCAGCAGGGTAACAGTGTCATCATGGTCGGGGATGGAATCAATGACGCACCGGTACTGGCCGCAGCCGATGTCTCGATTGCCATGCAGGGTGCGGCACAGATCAGCCAGGCCAGCGCCGACATGATCCTGTTGTCAAACAGGCTTACCGCACTCCCGGAGGGGCTGCATCTGGCGCAGCGCACCCTGCGTGTCATCCGCCAGAACCTTGCATGGGCAGTTACCTACAACCTTATTGCCCTGCCCGCTGCCGTACTCGGCCTCGTCGCCCCCTGGCTGGCAGCGGTTGGCATGTCATCGAGTTCACTCCTGGTAGTACTGAACGCACTACGCCTGACACGCAGGAGTGGCTAATGGAAATAATCTACCTGTTGATCCCGCTGTCACTGGTGCTGGTCGGTGTAATCGTGTGGGTCTTCGTCTGGGCAATTCAAAACGGCCAGTTTGACGACCTTGAAGGCCCGGCCCACCAGATTCTGATGGATGATGATTCTCCGGAGACGAAGCCCGCTGAAAATAACACAGATGATCCCGGCAAGGATTCATCCTGACGTCCCGAATCAGCGCAGACAACAACAAGACAGCCCGCTGACCCGGGAAATCCCATGAATATACTGAAGTTTTGACTTTTATAGAACAGTACACGAAGGTATACTGGATTTTGTCTGCGCATTATCGGAACGGGGAAAACCTGACACAGGCCAACACGACAACGGTCATACTTGACCACGTTGTGTAGACCAAAATTCGCGCTGATTACTATCTATAATGACAATAGCATCGGTTTAAACTTTGCATCATCTGGTGGCCAGCGGTATTGATCTGGATCAACAAGCCGACATTTTTCAGGATCAGGCTTAACCTGGGGAGTGTATTCAGATTCCGCTAAAAATCTCACGCGACCAGGGCTGCTGCCGAGGTCGCGGGAAATACAGGGAGCTGGAATATCCGCATGCCGGAAAAAGAAAAAATACTCAAGATCGAGACAATCAAGACCTCCTGCCAGACCTGCAGCCTGGCAGACCTGTGCATGCCGCATGGCTTGCAATCAGAGGAAGTCAGCCAGCTGGACAGGATCATAAAACGACTGCAACCCTACCAGCCCGGGCAACACCTTTTTCATGCCGGTGACAAGAGCAGTTCAATCTTTGCCGTCAGGTCAGGCGCACTGAAATCCTATTGCATTACAGCCGATGGCGATGAACAGGTACTGGGATTCGCGCTCCCCGGTGAACTGGTCGGCCTTGATGGCCTCGCAGGCGATAATTTCTCAAGTACAACCGTCGCACTCGAAACATCCAGCATCTGCGAACTTCCATTCAATCGGCTGGAAGAACTGTGCCATAGCCTGCCAGGCCTGCAGAAACAAATGTTGCGCCTGGTCGGCAAGGAAATTACGTCTGACCAGCAATTGCTGATGCTGCTCGGGCAGCGTAATGCGGAGGAACGGCTCGCATCATTCCTGCTCAGCCTGTCCTCACGCTACCGGGAACGCGGCCTGTCAGCCAGCGAGTTTAACCTGCCAATGTCACGACAGGATATCGGCAACTACCTGGGCCTTGCCATCGAAACAGTCAGCCGCCTGTTTGCACATTTTCAGGAAGACAAGCTGCTGACGGTCAATCGCAAGCAGATCAGGATTACTGACTATGCGAGACTGAAATCAATCGTTAACGGCTGCCGCGGGAATATTTCCGAGTCAGCGTAAGCCCCCAAAATCAGATCACTCGTGAAAGACCCGCGCTGCCGGCATGCAGATAGCGGTCAAAAATCATGCAGATATGCCTTACCAGCAACCGGCCGGCCGGCAGGACCTGGAGCGACTTCCTGTCCAGCGTCAACAGGCCATCATTCTGCATTTTCATCAAGGCCTGTATCTCTGGCCTGAAATGCCTGGCAAAGCTGAACTGCCGCTTCTTTTCAAGTATCTCGATATCAACAACATAATGGCAGATCAAGCGGTTGATTATTTCAGCGCGCAGCAAATCATCAGGCTCCAGCTCGACTCCGCGCTCCAGTGCGAATTTTCCAGCATCTATCCTCTCGTAGTACTCGTCCAGTTCGCTTGTGTTCTGGCTGTAGTTGTCACAAACCTTGCTGATTGCAGAAACACCAAGGCCAATGAGGTCATAATCCGGCAGGGTTGAGTAGCCCTGAAAGTTGCGGTGCAGATTGCCTGCACGCTGCGCCCGTGCCAACTCATCATCCGGCCTGGCAAAGTGGTCCATACCGACGTACACATAACCGGCCCCGACCAGGTGATCAATGGTGCGCTGCAGGATACCCAGCTTCTCATCTGCACCGGGCAGGTCAGCCTCATTAACGGGTTGTTGTGGCTTGAAGTGTTCCGGCATATGCGCATAATCATAGACCGCCAGACGGTTCGGCCGCATTTCAGTAACGGCTTGCAGGGTCTTTTCGAAATTTTCCACGGTCTGGTACGGCAACCCGTACACGAGCTCCATCTTTATAGAGTTAAAGCCCAGCTCCCTGGTTGTATTCGAGATTTCCCGTGTCACCTCCAGAACCCGGTCATTGTTTACCGCCTGCTGCACACGGGAAGTAATATCCTGCACACCGAGACTCACCTGGTTAAAACCCACCTCGCGCAAGACATGCAGCTTGCTGTAGTCTGCAGAATGCCAGTCAATTTCAACTGAATAATCGCCCCCGTCATCCGTGCGCAATGAAAAACGGCGGCGTATAACCGCCATCAGCTTGCGAATTTCATCGGTCGCAAGAAATGTCGGCGTGCCACCGCCCCAATGGAGTTGTTCAACAATGCGGTCCTTGTCAAACAAGGCACCCTGCATCGCAGCTTCCTTGCCGAGGTGTTCCAGGTATACAGCTACCTTTGAATGATCCTTTGTAACTAACGTGTTAGCTGCACAGAAGAAACAGCGGCTATCGCAGAACGGGATATGGACATACAACGACAATGGTCGGGGGATCGGGTCTTCGTTGCTTCTCCTTGCCCATTTGCGGTAATCATCTTCCGTGATATCGCCCTGAAAGCGGTTGACCGCAGGATAGGAGGTATAACAAGGCCCACTTGTAGCGTAGCGCCTGATCAAATCGACATCAAAATCCACACCCTGGGTCATATGCGCATGTAAATACCTGTTTTTCCCCGTGTGTAGCCGGGCAGTTACCACTCAAGCGAGGGGTATTCTCACGCATTTCGGTCATAATAAAATTGATGCAGATCAAGGTAAACAGGGTTTGGGTCAGGAAACAGGTGAGACCGTCTGCTTTTAATGCAGGTTTTGTTTTGCAAACTCAAGAATATCGCTTTCAGCTGAACGGGGGTCGCTAACCAGTTGCTTTATCAGGGTGAACAGGGGGTACCTGTGCCACTCGAACAAGCCGTGTTGCTCGATCATTCGCAGGGTATGGATTCCCTCGCCCGAGATATTATCTGTTTCGCCACGCGCCAGCCTGTGCCCCAGTTCATGGTGATGAGAGTCAGCACTGGTAGCCGTGGCCATCAGGTCGCCTAGCCCTGCAAGAGAATATGCGGTTTGTGCACCCCCTCCCATACTGCGAACGATGGCCTCCAGTTCGCTTAATGATGCTGCCATCAGGAAACCACGCATATTATCGCCCATGCGGAGCCCATCGGCGATACCGAAGATAATCGCGTAAACATTCTTCAGAATGACCGACCAGCTGATACCCGCCATATCAGCGCACGGCGCGATCAGCAAAGAACTACCTGAGAACAGATCCCGGATACGTGCACAGGCTGCTTGCGCAGAGCATGCAAGCTGGGCAAAACCGTAGCGGCCGGCGCGAAGCTCCTCCGAAATCATCGGCCCGTACAACAGCGCATAATCGATACTTGCAGCACCGAATACCCCGTCGAAAATCTGCGCAGCTGTCTGACCCGCTTCATCCAGCCCCTTGGCAATACTGATGCAGATGCAATCCGGCCCGAGCAACGGCACAATCAATTCCGCCACTTCACGGTGAGGATTCACAGGCAGGCAGAATATTATGAAATCCGCCCGTGGTGCAGCGTCCTCCAGCACCACATTTTTCATGCCCGCAGACGGGAACTTGTCCCAGAGATACAAATCGTGTCGGTCGCTTAACAGCACCTGCATGGCGTGACCCATTTCACCATAGCCCAGGACCAGTACTGTTTTTACGGATTCTGCCATTTACGTCGATTCACTGTCGGCATGGCAGCGGCTCGCCCTGCAGTCAATCACAGGCGCACATAAACGTGACCGGAAAGCCGGGCCGGCTCGACGGCCGGATTGTATTCTGCAGGATATCCAGGCTGCCTGAATAAAAAGGCAGCCTGGAATCAGTGATTGAAAATCAATAGCGGCGCGCAGACGGGCTGTTCCGCAGCATGTCCCTGAATTGTCTACGGTAGTGAACCACGGCGCTGTTGCCGTCAGCCTTGACATCGAAGATTTTCCAGCCGCGATCGCTCAGGTAAAAGCGGAATTCGAGCTTGGTGGGGATGCCAGTCGGCTGCATTATCCAGGCACGTACATGGACATCGTTCCTGCTCTGCCCCCGCGGGGTGAAATACCGGATTGGCTGACTGGTGTAGCTGGCCAGCTTCTGGACCAGTGTAGTCATGAATGACTCGGTGAGCTGCTCCTGCATGCGGGCGCGTTGCTCGGGTCCCATTCTCCGCCAGGCCGGTCCGGCCGACCAGCGTGTCATGTAGGCAAAATCGAAATACGGCGCAATCTCGTTTACCAGGAATGCCCTCGCCTGTGCCTGGTTAGCGGCTTTGCCGGATTTTATGAAGTTTGTCAGTTTGTTGATCCCTTCCTTGAGCAGGAGGGGTGGAGTGCCTGCCTGGGACGTGGCACCGTAGGGTGCTGCATTTACCGTCGTGAATGTGGCAGTTAACAGGATTAGTACCGCAGCAAGCAATCGGGTTTTCATGGAGGCCTCTATCAAAGTCCGCTGGTTAAAAAAGAAAAAACAGACCAGTATCTCTCTGGTCTGTTCTTGTCCATCTGTACTAGCAAGGCTAGTAGCAGTGATGTACACATCCCTGTGTACACGCTGTCATGCAGGCTTAGGTTACTACTGGGCCGCTGCAGGTGCTGCCGGAGCTGGAGCCATCGGAGCCGGGTAGCCGTAGCCACCAGGATAGCCGCCGCCAGGATAGCCGTAGCCACCACCAGGATAGCCGCCATAACCATAACCGGGATAGCCGCCATAACCACCGTAACCACGGTTGTAATAGTCGCCATAACCACGGCCATAACCACGGCCATAACCACTGCCGCGTCCGCGACCGCTGCCGCTCATGTTAAAGCCGAAGTCGCCGTCGCCAAACATATCGCCAAAGCCATCACCCCAGCCATCGCCAAAGCCATTATTGCCCCAGCCTCTATCGCCGTAACCACTGTTCCAGGGACCCCAGGCATTAGCGGATGTCATCGGCAATGCCGCGAGACCGGCAATAGAGCCTGCCGCGATCAAAGTCTTGAATATATTCATATTTGTATTCTCCGTTACAGAAATGTCAGTTGCGCTTTATTAGCGGGTTTTATACTGCCTGTCTTGCAACCCGTGGATATTGATCTGTGTCAAGAGCCCCGGCCGAACAATGGATAATATATCCTTCCGGGTATTCCTGACCCCACGCGTCTAGAATAGTAAAACATAACAAGATGTCAAATATCTAGCATTTTTTGATAACCTGGATTCAAAGAGACCAAATGCGACTGATTACAGGGTTATTGATGGCCGGCCTGGTGAGCACTGCAGCAGCAGCGCCTGATGGAGGCCAGTTGTACAGGGCTCATTGTGCGGCCTGCCACGGTGACAAGGGCGATGGCGGGGTTGGCGTGCCGCTTGCGCTACCCGCCTTCCTGGAGAGCGTCGATGATGCTTTTCTGCACCGGACTATCCGTCTGGGTCGGCCTGGACGGGTCATGCCGGCATTCCCCAGGCTGAGCGAGGCCCAGATAAATGCCATTGTCGGCCATATCCGTGGCTGGGCCGGAAAACCGGCCCCGGAGTTCTCCGCAACACCTGTCAAGGGAAACGCACAGAAAGGCAAGGCGCTCTATGCCGCCTACTGCGCCGATTGCCATGGCACGGACGGCGAAGGCGGCAAGGGGACCGGCGTCACCTTTTCACGCAAGCGGGATTTACCGATTATTGCACCGGCCCTGAATAATCCCGGCTTCCAGGCCGCGGCATCCGATGCCATGATCCGGCACACGCTGCTGCACGGCCGCGAGGGTACCCCGATGCGCTCTTTCCTGGCGAAGGGGCTGGCAGAGAGTGAAATTGACGATCTTGTCAGTCACGTGCGCTCGCTCGCTGTTCATGCTGAAGCGAAAACAACGCCACCGATAACAACTGAGAAAGTCATCATTGCCGAATCACCCTATACGCTCGAAGAGACTATCGAGAACCTGAAACAGTCCATCATTAGCCAGAATTTAAGGCTCCCCAACTGATCGCCTACCTGCCACCCAAGATATCGATCTTCGCAGAAGGTGAGCAGACCATACTGGTCACCGCACATCCGAAACTGTATGCCGAGATTGCCGGCGATGACGTTGACCCGGTAATTTTCGAACGCTGGGCCAGCGACCTGCAGTCCATTTTCCACGATGTACGCATGGCTGACTGACAGGCCTGCCGTAGCGGCCAGCCGTGCTCCGGGAATTGTGGAGCACTGAGCTTGTTGGAGCGTGTCCACCTGCGCACGCCCGGACAATGCATGGTTCCGCATAACCCGGTTTAGTGAGGCCGGTTTGATCTGAATCATTGTCGCTGGCAGGCAAAGTGTTTTAATGGGACCAACGGAAGGAACGCGAGGAAACCTGGATGAGTTCGAATAGCGAAGGACTCTATGCGGAGGCGCTCAAGCGGCTCGGCAAACTGCTGGATTCGGCAGCGGCGATGGGTTTGCGCGAACCCACAGCCATGGCCCTGGCGACCGCAGATGCCGATGGGCGCCCTTCGGTGCGCACCATGCTGCTGAAGGATTTCGACGAACGGGGACTGGTTTTTTTTACCAACAGCCACAGTCGCAAGGGCCGGGACCTGGTCGAAAATCCTCGTGCCTCACTGTGCTTTTTCTGGCAGCCGCTGATGCAACAGGTACGCATCGAGGGGCCGGTCAAGCCGATCAGCAGCGAGGCATCTGATCGCTACTGGAACACCCGCACAAGGGACAGTCAGCTTGGTGCCTGGGCCTCACAGCAGTCTGACCCGCTCGAGGATCGTCAACTGCTTGATCACCAGGTGAGTGAGTTCCATGAAAAATTTCTTGATCAGCCGGTGCCGCGACCGCCGCACTGGTTTGGTTACCGGGTAGTCCCTGAGTACATTGAATTCTGGAAGTACGGCTGGCACCGGCTGCACGAACGGGAACTCTATGAAAAGACGGCGGACGGCTGGTACAAAACACTGCTCCATCCCTGAAATACATCCGCACACTGCCCACGGCACTGCCAACCCTGTCCGCCAGCAGTCCGCGGGTATCCGTTTCCTGAACGACACCCGCAATCCGTCCTCACCCGCGACGCAGCCTACCCGGCCTGCCCATCGATGCGCGGTCTGACCAGCATGGGCAGGCAGGTGAACAGAAACACGCCAAAAGAAACGATCCACAGGAGTTGCGAGAGCCCCATCCAGAGCGCGTAGCGGGAGTCGTCGAACAGCGGAAAGGCGACACGCACGACGACACCGGCCAGCAGGATCATAAACATCCATGACATCGCGGCCGGTGGCTCCAGGATATTTCTTCCTGTATGCCCCAGGGTAACGCGGGCCATCATACCCATTGTAAACAGACCAATTCCGCCATAGGTAAATGCATGCAGAGGCAGAGACGGCGAGATACCGAACACGTATACGGCCACCTTCAGACCAAAGCCGATGACCACGACAGCGTAGGCCAGGTACAGAATCCACAACAGCGGCTGCCCCCGGATACCCGCTGCATGCCATCCCGCCAACCGGATGGCGTGCAACACGCACAATATCCCGGCCAGCCATGCCACCGGCAACGAATCCGGCTCGACGATGTCGGCAACCCAGAATCCGAGAAACAGGAACAGACTGGCCGCATCCAGCCAGGCGCGGTTGACCAGCGTGACCGGCCGGGATACTCCGCGTTCGATGAAGAACGGCAACACCCGGCGTGACATGACAAGGATCAAGGCGATGACGAGGTACACACCCGAGTAAAGACCGGCCTGAACACCCCAGGGAACGATTTTCAGCGCGCCGGCATAAAACAGCAGGTTGGCAAACATCAGCAACATGATCTTTGAAAGGATGCCGACCTGCTTGAACTGCCGCACCTTGAATACCGGCAAGGCCAGGGCAACCAGCAGCAACAGGTTGAACAGGCCGTCAGCCAGCGCGGCCCAGGCCAGCAACCCGTCATCCCCGGTCAGCAGTATGCGTGCGGCAAGCCAGAGCAGAAACAGCAGCAACAGGGGTACTCCCTGCAGGGTCTGCACACCGGTCCAGTTGCGCACCGCCGTCAGCAGGAAACCGGCGATCACGGCCATGCTGTAGCCGTAGACCATTTCATGGGCATGCCAGGTCACCGCCGCGAGAGACGGCTGCCACTGCCAGCCGTGTACATAGACACCCATCCAGGCCAGCGTAGACAGCACCGAGAACAGGGCGGCAGCGGCAAAGAACAGCCGGAAACCCATGCTCAGAACAGCACTGCCGGTGTGCCGGGCGGGCTGTAGCGGATTATTCATGCGGGAGTTTCAGCGTTGGCCTGTCAGTAACAGCCCATTCGTCAGCGCGGACCCTGCCGCAGGCAATCGCCCTCTCGTTTCCACGGGAACCGTGGACTACCGGAACGCGAAATCCTAGTAACGCCCGTGTTGCTTGGCGATGTAGTTGGTCAATTCCATCTGCTGGAAATTCATATTCTTCAATATACGATGCACGGTGCGGACAATGGCGCGCATCACCTTGTAGACAAGGTCCGGGTCCTTCTCCAGCAGGCTCTCGAATCCTTCGCGGTCCAGCCGCAGGAATTCGCAGTTACCCATGGCACGCAGGCCGGCAGAATGCTCCACACCATCCAGAAAACCCATCTCGCCGAGGATATCGCCTTCGCGAAGTATGTGCAGACCGACCATTTCGCCGCCGCCGGTCTTCACCAGGGCTTCCATATTCCCGCTGGTGAGAACATGCAGGGTATCGTCCTTCTGACCCTCTTCAATCAGGAAAGAGCGGTCCTTGATGCCACAGGCCGTCATGACACCGGCCAGCAGTTCACATTGCGCATCAGTGAGTTCTTCACCCAGTGGTGAAGCCTTGATGGCATCCATGCTGACTGCGATATCAAAGCATGCATTGTCGCTCATGATGAAATTCCTCGTCGATTAACCCGGGTCACAGTGTAGTACTCGAGTGTGAATGTGGCTTGCGCGTCACCACCACCTGCCGCAGGATAAGGCCGAGCATCATCAACAGCCCGGTCGAGAGTGACAGCCCGACCATGTAGCCCGTGACCGTGGTCAGTGCGGGCATCTCCAGCATGTGGATAAAGCCATCTGCCAGTCCGGCACCGGAATGCGCCAGGGCAAGCGGGGAACCCAGCAGGGCAATCAGCGCAAGTGGTACAGCACACAGGGATCTCAGTTGCATATCATATTCTCCGGTATTTTCGTTTCAGTAAGTTTTCGGGTTCCGTTTGCATCTTCAAAAACGCCGCATCCAGGACTCATTCAGCGCACCTTTACCTTGATCAGTTCTTCACCATCCGGATCGGTAACGTGCACTGCGCAGGCAATGCAGGGATCGAAGCTGTGGATGGTACGCAGGATCTCGATCGGCTGCTTCGCATCATGCAGGGTGTGGTTATCCTGCAAGGCTGCCTCGTAGGCGCCCGGCTGCCCGTTCTGGTCACGCGGCCCGGCATTCCAGGTACTCGGGACAACGGCCTGGTAGTTCTTGATTATGCCATCTTCGATCACGATCCAGTGCGCCAGGCCGCCACGTGGTGCCTCCATGAAGCCAACACCCTTCGCCTGCTTCGGCCAGGTTGAGGGCTCCCAGAACTTTTCATTATGCGTCTTGGTATCACCGGCCTTGATGTTGGCCACCAGGTTATTGTGCCAAGTCTGCATCATGTCACCGATAATCTTTGTCTCCAGGCCGCGAGCCGCTGTGCGCCCCAGCGTGGAAAACAGCGCATCCACCGGGACATCCAGCTTACTCAGCGTCATGCCAACCAGTTCCTTTGTCTGCTCGTGCCCGCTGGCATAGAGCATCAATACACGTGCCAGCGGCCCGACTTCCATGGCATGCCCTTTCCAGCGAGGCGACTTCAGCCAGGAATAGGACTCGTCCACATCGAGGTGTTTGTATGGAGGTGTGGGTCCGCTGTAATTGAGACTGGTCTCACCGTCATAGGGATGCAGGCCCTCGTTTTTGCCGCCATCATAGTCATACCAGGAATGCGACACGTACTCCTGGATTTCATCGGCCGCATTCATATCGACATCGTGAATAGTCGACAGGTCGCGATTGAGGATGGCGCCGGACGGAATGAGGAAGCTGGACGGGTCGTCCATGCCCTTCTCGGGAAAGTCGCCATAGGTCAGGAAGTTACCCAACCCTTCGCCGCGACCGCCCCAGTCCTTGTAAAAACCGGCAATGGCCAGCAGATCGGGAATGTATACCTGGTCGACGAAGACCTGCATCTTGTTGATGATTTCCTGAACCTGCGCAAGCTTTGCGGCATTGATCGCGGAATCGGAATTCAGGTCAATCGGGCAGGCCACGCCACCGACGAGGAAATTCGGATGCGGATTCTTGCCGCCGAAGATGGCATGCAGCTTGGCGACATCACGCTGCCAGGTCAATGCCTCCAGGTAATGCGCCACCGCCATCAGGTTGGCCTCCGGCGGCAGCTTGTAGGCCGGGTGCCCCCAGTAGCCATTGGCAAAGATGCCGAGCTGGCCGGCCTCGACAAAATCCTTCAGCTTCTTCTTCATGTCGGAGAAATAGCCGGGCGAGGATTTCGGATAGCTGCTCAGCGACTGCGCCAGCGCCGAGGTGGCCGCCGGGTCGGCATTCAGCGCCGACACCACGTCGACCCAGTCGAGCGCATGCAGGTGGTAGAAATGCATGACGTGATCATGCACGTACTGTGCACCGTTCATCAGGTTGCGAATCAGCTGTGCATTCGGCGGGATCGGGTAATCCAGTGCATTCTCGACCGAGCGGATGGAGGCCATCCCGTGTACCAGCGTGCAGACACCGCAAATGCGCTGCGCAAAGGCCCAGGCATCGCGTGGGTCACGGCCGCGCAGGATGATTTCAATACCGCGCACCATGGTGCCGGCCGAATAGGCCTGTGCAATGCGGTCACCATCCATCTGCGCCTCGATGCGCAAGTGGCCCTCGATGCGGGTGATTGGATCAACAACAATGCGTTCGGTCATAATGTGTAGTCCCTTTAAGAATCCAGAAACCCGGACAAGATCCGGTACTGCTCATGGCTTTCCTTTCCGGCCGTGTCATCGCCGGTTACGATCGACTTCGAGGTCTGCGCCATCCTGCTGCTCAGAGCCGCCTGCCAGGCCGGGCCACTGGGCATTTGCCCGATGGGTGTCAGCGCGGCGGTTGCCGCGCGCGCCACGAAATAACCGGCCTGCTCTGCCCAGTCACCTTCAGAACCGCAGCGGGTATGGCAATCAAAGGTGGTGGCCCTGGCGTTTTTCAAGGCATCTGTCAGCTCGGCTTCCGACGCCTCACTGTTGCCGGCGATTTGTATGATATGAGCAACACGTTGATCGGAACACAACGCAAGGACATTCTCCACAAAACGTGCCGCAACCAGTCGCTGCCGGGTTGAATCAAGACTTTCAAGCGCCTTCCTGAATTCAGTATCGTTGGTAACCTGGGTCATCACTCCTTGCCCCCTGATGGTTCATTATCAACCAGATGTTCTGCAATTGTTTCCGTCAGGCTGAAGACCGGCATATCCATACCGTATTCCTCCAGTCCATCCTCAAGGTGTATGCGGCAGTTGGAACAGGCCGACACAATGGCATCGGGATGTATCGCATCCAGTTGCTTTTTCTTGCGATTAAAGGCCTTCAGGCGCAGTTCATCGGCACGTTCATTACTGCTGACACCGCCACCGGCCCCGCAACACCAGTTCATGGTGCCTGTTTCCGGCAACTCGACGAATTCTCCGGCGACCATGTTCATCAGGTTGCGCGGCTCCTGCACCACGCCACCGCGGCGCGACACCTGGCAGGGATCATGGTAAGTGAGACGCTGCATTTCCTTGCTGTCAATCTTCAGGCGACCCTGCTTGCGCAGGTCATCCAGTACTTCAAGGATATGCACGACCTTGAAACCGAAGGGCTTGCCGATCAGGTTCGGGCCTTCCCAGCGAATCGCCATGTAGGCATGACCACATTCCGGACTGATTACCGATTTCACTTTCAACTTTTCAGCCGCATCAACAACACGCTGCACCAACTCGGCGGCAATCTCAGATACGCCGATCTGGATGCCGCTGTTGGTGGCTTCGAAGGCCTCGCTCGAAATCGTCCAGCTGACGTCAGCCTGCTTGAAAATCTTCGAAATGGCGCCCATAAACTCCGGAAAGTTCATGATCTCCATGGATGACAGCAACAGCATGTAATCCACCCCGGCCACATCCACTGGAATTTTCAACCCGGTTTCCTTCTCTGTGTGGCGGATCTGCGCCTGCAATGCGGGTAATTTAACGCCCATCGGGCTGCCGATGGTGACCGCACGTTTGGTCGCACCGATCAGGCCCGGCGGCGCATGACCGGAGGCCGCCATACCCTCGCGCATCTTGCGGATCATGTAGGTGATGTCGTTACCAAGCGGGCAGACCATGGAACAGCGCCCGCACAGGGTACAGCTGTCATACACCAGCGGTTCCCATTCGCTCAGCTCCTCGTCAGTCACCGGTTTACTCAGCCCGAGTGCCTTGGCAAATCGGCCCCAGAATGTATATTCCTGCTGCCAGACACGGCGCAATGGCTCCAGCTTGTATATCGGGGTGAGCGCCGGGTCACCGGTCTCTGTATGGAACAGGCAAGCCGGGGCGCACAGGCCACAACGCACGCAGCTGCTGAAAAAGGATGCCACCGGTGCATCGATCTGTTCCTTGAAGGCATTGATGCCACGTTGTAGCGACGCACTCATGATTTCACCCCCCGGTACCCTGCAATGGCGCCGTTGTAGTAGCGCGACATGAAAATCGTAAAAGCATGCATCAGCTTGGTAAACGGAAAGACCACCATTAGCAGCTCAACACTGAGAATATGAACGACCAGCAGGGTCGATGGTGCCGCAATGCCGGTGCGATGAAAGGCCAGGTAACCCGTCAGCAGCGGCAGAAAAGTCACCAGCCACACCAGGTAATCCTGGAACTTTGACAGAAACCGCATCACCGGGTGAACCAGGCGATGCAGGAGCACGGCGACAAGCGTGATCATGGTGACGATCGTAATGGCATCGACCACCGGGGTCGGCAGGGCCGGCCAGCTCAGGCCCAGTGTATCCTTGAACAGGAGAATATGAGGTGCATAGAACAGCAGCACCACAAAGAAACCAATATGAAAGATATAGCCGGCGACCTCGTTAAACATGTTACGCCGCAGGGTGTTACGGTCCGCAAGCGATCGTGTAATTATGGTGCGCAAACCACCGGCCAGGGCCGACCCGCGCGCTTCTGCCAGGTCAGTCTTCCTGCCCAGCATCAGGATCTCGAGTATGCGCACCGCCACCCCGATCAGAAAGATGACGGTAGCTATTTGCAGGGCCGGGCCACGCACCCATAGCAGGAGTTCGGTTTCAGACATGATCAGCCTCCCTTTTCAAGGTCATCGATGGTGACTTTCTCATGCGCCTTCTCGAGGCGCTTGTGTTTGGTCCGGTTCAAAGCACCCAGTGCAACACCGGCAGCCGCACCGGCACCGATAGCAAACACGGCAGTACGCGCAATATCTTCTGTGGGCATTGAAAGCGCCTTGTAAAAACCGCCGCCATCCCAGAAATCGGGTTCTGAACAGCCCAGGCACGGATGCCCCGATTGAATGGGAAAACTGGTGCCATCGTTCCATTTCGTGGTTGCGCAGGCGTTATAGGTGGTCGGACCCTTGCAGCCCAGCTCGTAAAGACACCAGCCTTTTTTCGCACCTTCATCATCGAAGGTCTTGGCAAACAGGCCCTTGTCATAGAACGGACGGCGATAACAGCGGTCGTGAATGCTCTTTCCATAGAACACCATCGGACGACCGAGTTCATCCAGTTCCGGAATACTGCCGAAGGTCAGAAAGTGCGCCAGCACACCGGTAATGACCACCGGGATGGGCGGGCAGCCGGGGACATTGATAATCGGCTTGTCCTTGACAATATCGGACACCGATACGGCACCTGTCGGATTCGGATTGGCATGCGGAATACCACCATAGGCTGCACAGGTACCCACCGAAACAATGGCAGCAGCACCCTTTGCCGTTTCCGTCAGCATATCGAGATTGCTGATACCGGCGATGGTGGAAAAACCCGGGTTGCCCACCGGGATGGAACCGTCGACGACGAGGATGTATTTGCCCCAGTTCTCCTCCATTGCCGCCTCGCGGGCTGCCTCGGCGGCATCACCGGATGCAGCCTGCAGGGTATGGTGATAATCCAGCGAAATAGTGTCGAAAATCAGGCCTTCCACGGTCGGGGAATGGGAGCGGGTCAGCGATTCGGTGCAACCGGTACATTCCTGGAACGACAGCCAGATGACGGATGGCCGTTTTGCCTTTTCCAGGGCTGCGGCAATCGCCGGGACCATGCTGGGCGGTAATGCCATCAGCGAGGCCGTTGCTGCGCAGAATTTCAAAAAGCCGCGGCGGGAAACCCCTTGCGCCCGCAGCGCCTCACCCAGAGTCTTGTCTTTCGACATTGCTTGTCTCCTCTAGCAGACGTTGCATACATTACGCGAGATGCGTGTCGAGAAGCTCAAGCCCTTCCCGGATATCCTCTTTCTGCGCCATCAACAGGCGCGGCATGTCACAGATTTCGATAAATTTGCCAATGACTTCCTCATCATTGTTCCAGTGCGTTACCAGCCAGACACCGGGGAAGCGTGCCTCGAAAATCTCGCTGGGCCCCAGTGCCGACATGCGCGCCTGCACCTCGCCCCGTCCCAGTTCGCTGACAATCCGGTCTTCCTCACCCGGGCCCATGGGAATGCTGCGCAGGTCAATGACAGTCACCTCGCCGTCATCCAGCCAGCGCTGCAGGGCATGCCTGACTTCATGCAGCAAGGGCTTCACATTTCCGGTACTGACATCACCGGGGACTGGGCAAGCTGCTGTATGTTCACTCGTTTCCATGCGGTCCCTCAGATACTCGCCATGGCCGGTCTGGCCTGCAGTCCGGTCGCAGCAAGGCTGTTGCCGGGCTGCCATTCATCCAGTTGCCTGATAATCAGCTCAGCTGCCAGCGGCAGTGCGCGCTTGACCGGGTTACTCAGGCTGGTACCCCAGTCGATCTCCTGCGGCTGAATGGCGATCAGGATACGGTTTTCAGGCAAGGCGCCGGTCAGATGGGCGATGGCCAGCAAGTCTCCCAGGCTGACTTCATGCACGCTGCGCTTGGTTTTGCAGGAAAACCGGTCCATCTCGGCCCCTGCAAAGACCTTGACCGTGCCGGGAGCAGCCTTGAGCTCCGCGGCATCGATCACAATCAGGTTGTCCGCCTCCTCAATCCAGGGAGCCAGCGTGAAACTCAGTGTTCCGCCATCAAGACAGGTGACATCGGAAAGCCCGGGGAAATGCCTGCCCAGGTAGGCCAGCATTCGAATGCCGACACCCTCGTCTGCAAGCAGTGAATTGCCGATTCCCAGAATCAGTGTATTTTCGCCTGACAATCCCTTATCCCTCCAGTGATGTACCGTGATTGGACAACAGCCATTGGCGGGGTTTATTGATCCACATCAAATCATTATCGAATTGAGCGTGTTTAATTGGCTGTTCATGGGCCTGCCGGCTGCGGCCGGCATCTAACCGGGGGTAGTGCTGATGTGTCTTGGCATTCCAATGCAGATTAAATCCATCACTGGCTATACTGCGAACTGCGAGGCAAAGGGCGTGGAGCGTGATGTCAGCCTGTTCATGATGCAGGACGATGAATTGCAAATTGATGATTTTGTTGTCGTACACGTCGGCTATGCCATCCAGAAGATCACACCCCAGGAGGCACGTACCGCCTGGGATATGTTTGACCTGATGCTGGAGGCAGAAGACAATGCATGAACTGTCACTGTGCCAGGCGCTGATCAACCAGGTAGAGGCGATTGCACTGGAGGAAAACGCCGCGCAGGTGGTGGTCATTCACCTGGGTATCGGCCCGTTATCCGGTGTCGAACCACAGCTGCTCGAACAGGCCTTTTATATTGCGCGTGCAGGCAGCATTGCAAGTGATGCAGAACTTCTTATAGACAGCCTGCCGGTTCGTGTCAGCTGCCGGCAATGCGGACAGCTGACGGATGCACTGCCCGCGCGGCTGATCTGCGGGAACTGCGGCGACTGGCATACGAAAGTGGTTTCCGGAGATGAACTGCTGCTCTCACAGGTCGAATTGATCAGAAAGCACGCGGAAATAGAGGATGGCCCTGAAAATATACCGCAGTTTGGAGGATAGATCGGAATGCCCACATCTTTTGACAATATGATTTCGTCCAGGGGGAGAAACTGATGTGCGATACCTGCGGATGTAACGTGACCCACGGTAATGCCCACCTGGTACAGCCGGGCGGCAAGCTGTCGAGAACGGACGATGGCCGGGAGGCCGTCTCGGTACTGCGCAAGCCTGCTGCATGCCAACGATCACGCCGCGGCGCATAACCGGGAACACTTTGAAAAACACGGCGTTCTGGCTATCAACCTGATGTCATCGCCCGGTGCCGGCAAGACCTCCCTGCTCGAATCCACCATCGATGCCCTGAAAGATGAACTCTCCATTGCCGTCATCGAGGGTGATCTCGAGACCGAAAATGATGCCGCCAGGATTCGCAAGCATGGTGTTGAGGCCATCCAGATCACGACCGGCAGTGCCTGCCACCTCGATGCGCACATGGTGCATGATGCTCTGCACCACCTGGACCTGCAGGGTCTGGATATCGTCTTTATCGAGAACGTCGGCAACCTGGTCTGCCCGGCCAGCTTTGACCTGGGCCAGCACCGCAACGTCACGCTGCTGTCGGTTCCGGAAGGCGACGACAAGCCCGCCAAGTACCCGGTGATGTTCCGCGCCTCCGACCTGGTGCTGCTCAGCAAGAGCGACCTGTTGCCGGTGCTGGATGACTTTAGCCCCGCCAAGGCGCGTCAACATATGCAGGACCTTGCCAGCGAGGCACCCGTGTTCGAACTGTCTGCAAAGACAGGCGCCGGCATGGACCAGTGGCTGCACTGGCTATTCGGCGAAATTGCCGCACTTGAACACCGCCTCGGTAACATACAGGCAGACGGTGACGGGAATAGCCCGGCAGCGGGAACCGTATCAGCGTGAATTCAGACACCGCCGCCCGCTGGCTTGAACGGATCCGCGGCCTGCCCCTGCCCCCGCGGGTGCGCATCATGAATGTCTGTGGCGGCCATGAACGTTCCATCACCATGGCCGGCCTGCGCAGCGCATTGCCGGAAAATATCGAGTTGATCCCGGGTCCGGGCTGCCCGGTCTGCATCTGCCCGGAAGAGGACATCTTCGAGGCCATCCAGCTTGCGCTGAATGAAAACATCATCCTGGTGGCATATGGCGACATGCTGCGTGTGCCGGTCAACGTTCCCAGGCGGGATGCGCGCTCCCTGGAGGAAGCCAGGGCAAAGGGCGCCGATATCCGGCCGATCGCGACGCCAATGGAAGCGGCCCGTATCGCCCGTGAAAACCCTGCCAGGCCGGTCGTCTTTTTTGCCGCCGGTTTCGAGACCACGACCGCACCGACCGCGTCGCTGCTGGTTGAAGGCGTACCGGACAACCTGTTTATCCTGCTGTCCGGTCGACTAACCTGGCCCGCTATCGCCATGCTGCTGCAATCCGATTCCCCCGGCTTTGATGCGCTGGTGGCACCGGGGCACGTCTCTACCATCATGGGGCCCGAAGAATGGGAGTTTGTCGTCAGCAAGCACGGCATCCCGGCCGCCGTGGCCGGCTTTACAACGGAGAGCCTGCTCGCCGCCATGTACTCCACGCTGCGTCAGCTGCTGGAAGGCCGGTGTTTTCTCGACAACTGCTACCCGGAGCTGGTCAGGCCCGGCGGGAACCGCACGGCGCAAAAGCAGCTGCGCCAGGCCATGGACGTAACCGACGCCAACTGGCGTGGTGTCGGGATAATCCCCGATTCCGGGTTCAGCATCAACGCGGCTTACCAGGCGCACGATGCACGCCGTGAATTCCCCTCGTATGCCGATGACGCACGCAAGCGTGCCGGCGAAATGCCGCCCGGCTGCGACTGCGCAAAGGTCGTCCTCGGCAAGATTTACCCGAATGAATGCCGCCTGTTTGGCGTTGCCTGCACACCGCGTCACCCGATTGGTCCCTGCATGGTCTCGGACGAAGGTGCATGCCGCATCTGGTGGTCAGCCGGCATGCGCGAACCTGTCGCCAGGACGGCCGATGCGACTGACACTGCTTTAGCGTGATGCGCCGGAAACAATCCTGCATTCATGGCCACCCACGCATTCGAACCCAGACAGACCGCCGCAGCCGCTGAAGAAGCCCTGCCCGCGGCGCTTTACCAGGTCGTCAGCGGCCGTGTTCAGGGCGTTGGTTTTCGACCGTTCGTCTACCGCCTTGCCCGCAGTCTGGATCTGACAGGCTGGGTGCGCAACAGCATGGGACAGGTGGAAATCCATATCCAGGGCGAACACCCTGACCTGCAGGCCTTCACCCGCAGGCTGTTCCAGCAGGCGCCACCACTGTCCGCAGCCAGGCTGGAATCCTGCGTAGCCGTTGAACCCGAGGAACTGGTTGATTTCTCAATCCGGGAAAGCATTGACACCGGCGAAAGCCGGATCCATGTGCCGCCCGACCTGTTTACCTGCGACGACTGTCTTGCAGAACTGAATGACCCGGCCGACCGGCGTTACCGTTATCCATTTATCAACTGCACCCAGTGCGGTCCGCGCTACACCCTGATCCGGAGCCTGCCCTATGACCGGGCAGCGACGACCATGGCCGGCTTCGAACTCTGCGAAGCATGCCGCAGCGAGTACGAGAATCCCGGGGACCGGCGCTTCCATGCCGAGCCCGTGGCGTGCCCGGTGTGCGGGCCGGAACTTGAATTTCATTATCCCGGCAAGCCCCCCGTTCGGGGCAATGACGATGCAATCACAGCCTGCGTTGAAATATTACGTGCCGGCGGGATTGTTGCCGTCAAAGGGATTGGCGGTTATCACCTGATGTGCGATGCGGGCAGAGATGAGGCCATCGCACGCCTGCGCAGCAGAAAACCGCGGCCGCACAAACCCCTGGCGGTCATGTTTCCCGCACCAGCCGGCCTGCCACTGAAAGGCGTCAATCGCAGTGTCTACCTGTCACGCGACCAGGCAGATATGCTGCTCTCGCCGGGTCGGCCGATTGTACTGGCGCGCAGCAGAACATCGGAATGCCTGTCCGCACTCATCGCGCCCGGTCTTGACGAGATCGGCGTGATGCTGCCCTATAGCCCGCTGCATCACCTCTTGTTAAACGAGTTTGCCGCCCCGCTGGTCGCAAGCTCGGCAAATATCAGCGGGGAACCGGTATTGACCGCTGACAACGATGTCGAAAACCGGCTTTCCCGCGTCGCCGATGCCTTCCTGCATCACAACCGCCCCATTGAACGGCCTGCCGATGACCCGGTATTCCGGGTTATCCGTGACAGGCTTCGCCCGCTCCGTCTCGGACGTGGCTGCGCGCCGCTGGAGCATGAATTGCCCTTTACGCTGGTGAGGCCGGTGCTGGCCGTCGGTGGCCACATGAAGAACACCATCGCCCTCGCCTGGGAAAAACGCATCGTGGTATCACCGCACATCGGTGACATGGGCAACGCGCGCAGCCTGGAGGTATTCAGGCAGACCATCGGGGATCTGCAGTCACTCTACAACGTGAGCGCGGAGGTGGTTGTCTGTGATGCACACCCCGGTTATGCCTCGACACACTGGGCAGAACGCTGCGGCTTGCCGGTACACAGGGTATTCCACCACCACGCTCATGCCGCGGTTGCCTGCAGTGCGGAGATGGAGGCAGCTAACTGGCTGGTGTTCACCTGGGACGGAGTTGGTTACGGAGAGGATGGGACACTCTGGGGTGGCGAAGCCCTGCTGGGCAGTCCCGGTAACTGGCAGCGCTTTGCATCATTCAGGCCATTTCACCTGCCCGGCGGTGAACGTGCCGGACGCGAGCCCTGGCGCAGTGCAGCGGCCCTGTGCTGGGAGACTGACCGCGCTTATCAGCACTCACTCGAAAATACCCGTCTGCTCCACCATGCCTGGCAACGGCGACTGAATACACCGCGCAGCAGTGCTGCGGGAAGACTGTTCGATGCAGCGGCTGCACTGACCGGGCTGTGTTCGGTGGCAAGCTTCGAAGGACAGGGCCCCATGCTGCTGGAAGCGGCGTGTAACGGACATGACGATCATGTTCGCCTGCCGCTGGAACAGGATGCCAGCGGCCTCTGGCTCACTGACTGGGAGCCCTTGCTTGATGTCCTGCTTGACGCGTCGCGCACCATTGCTGATCGCTCCGCCTGTTTTCATGCGAGCATGGCCGATTGCATCCTGCAACAGGCACGCCGGGCGCGCAGTGACCACGGTACACGTTTGATTGGCCTGTCCGGTGGCGTATTCCAGAATCGAATCCTCACCGAGCAGGTGATCAGCTTGCTTGAGAATGACGGCTTCGCGGTACGCATGCCGGAGACTATCCCGGTCAATGACGCAGGCATCAGTTTTGGCCAGGTGATTGAATACGCAATGAACAAATCATAATGGAAGACACCCATATTGCCCTGGCACACGGGAACGGCGGCCGCTTCATGCGTGAACTGATCGAAGAGATTTTTGCGCAGCACTTGTCCAACCCCGGCCTGGACGTGCAGGCCGATGCAGTTCCGCTGGCATTGAATGGCAACGACCTGATGTTCACAACCGATGGTTTTACCGTCCAGCCTCTCGAGTTCCCGGGTGGCAATATCGGTTCACTCGCGGTGCATGGCACCACCAACGATCTGGCGGTTGCCGGTGCGGTGCCACGCTACCTCAGCCTCAATGCCTTTATCGAGGAAGGCATGGAGATCGCCACCCTGGAGCGCATTATCAAGTCACTGGCTGACACGGCAAGGGAAATCGGGGTTGAAGTGGTTGCGGGCGATACCAAGGTACTGCGTCGCGGTGAAGGTGGCGGACTCTACCTTGCAACAACCGGGATCGGTATCCGCAGCCCTCACAAGCTCGGTCTCGACCTGATAAAGGACGGTGACAAAATACTGGTAAGCGGGCCGATTGGCGATCACGGCATCTCTGTACTGCTCGCCCGCGAGGAATTCGGGCTGCATGGTGATGTACGCTCCGATGCCGCCAGCGTGTTGCCGTTGACGCAGGCCGCACTCGAAGTGGCCGGTCTGCATTTCATGCGTGACCCGACACGTGGCGGACTGGCCACCGTCTGTCATGAACTGTATCGTGCAACCGGCATGGGCGTGATACTCGAGCAGGTTGATATCCCGGTCCGCGACACCGTGCAGTCCGTGTGCGAGATTCTCGGTTACGACCCGATGTACCTGGCGTGCGAGGGACGTGTTGTCGCGGTTGTCGATGCCAATGATGCAGCAGCCGTTTTAAAGCGCTGGCAGAGCCTGCCGAATGGCCGTGAAGCCGCCATCGTTGGCAGCATTGACAAAAATGACAGCCACGTGATTCTGAAAACGGAACTCGGCGGAGAGCGTATCCTCGAGGAACTCGAGGACGACCCGCTGCCGAGGATCTGCTAGGGAATTGCCCAATATGGCCCTGCCATCCACTTGCGTGGTATCCGGCATGACCGTTCGCGGGAGATACCAGCCGGGACAGCCGGCGTATACAAACACCCCGATCACCCGGAACTGAAACAAAAAAAAGGCCGCGGTCCAGGCCGCGGCCTTTTCAGTCTACAGAAGACTCAGTACATAACGTTCAGTGACTTGAGCGTGTTAATGGTCAAGCCACCCGTGGCCATTCCCTTTGATTGTCTGGTAGGACCTCACGGCAGCCATCGTTTGCCGGCCAATAATGCCGTCAATCGGGCCCGGGTTATGACCGGCAGCCTTCAAAGCTGTCTGAAGACGCTGAACGACACCGCGGGTCGTATTGGTCTTGCACAGGATCGGGCGCCATTCAATGTGACCCTCGGTGACCATGTTACGCTTGGTTACCGTCGTATATTCCGCGGGAATCTGAATGGTGCTGGATTTGGCAGGCTCAACCAGCTTCTTCACCTTGACGGTCCTGTATTCAGCCGGAATCTCGATAGAACGCGTCGACGGTGGTGTTTTCAAGACCCTTTTCTTGACAGTCTTGTATTCAGCCGGGATGGTCACTTCCCGAGTGGAAGGTCCACTGACCTGGACACGCTTGCTAATGGTCCTGTAGCTGGCAGGTACATCAACCAGGCACATGATTTCACCGGTAGCCTCGTCAATCCGGGTAATCGGGCCAGTGCCTTTTTTCCAGACGGTGTGTGCCGGCTTGTCCAGTATCTTCTCTGTGACCGTTTTGTACACAGCAGGAACTGTCTTCAGGCGAGTCGATTCCGGCGTTACCAGCACACGTTCCTCTACCCAGGTGTAGGTGGCAGGAATCACCTCAAGCCGCGAGGATGCCTCCTTGACCAGGATACGCTCTGTATCCCAGGCGAACTTCGGTGCCGTCGTGGTGACTCTGGATGTTGCCTCACGCAGCAGCACACGCTCGGTATCAGTGCGGAATGTCGGCGGAATGAATACACGCGCATAACATTCGCCGGACTTGGCGTTAGGTGGCAACAGTTCGGTGTTGGGGACACCGGCAGCTGCAGCCGCCGCCATGGACTTCTGCTGCTCCATGGACAGCGCTGTACTTAACTGGTTAACCCTGGATTGCAGGTTTGAAATCTGCTGGTCTTTCTGGCGAATGAAGTCGCCCTGCTCGTCGGTTGCTTCAGCTGTAGTGACAGGCTGGCTGGCCATGGAACTGCAGCCGCTGCTCAGAACCGCAGTTACCAACAATGCTGGTACCAGGTAATTAAAGTGCACATGCTTCATAGATGAATACTCCCGTTGATGATTATTGAATCCATAGTTAATTCGTTGTTTCTGATGCGAAATATTTTTACTGTCGACATTATAATTCTTCCCGTATGTACGGGAGCGTGATTCTAGCATATGAATATTGTGGTGTGCCGGATATCACTCTAAATACCATTAATTTATTGTGGTTAATAGCCGGGGCCGGGTCTCCTCAGTGATAGTGACAACTTCTGAAGAACCAGTTGCTCATGACAGTATATTTGCAGGCACTGCTGAAACAGCGGATGGCAGAAACAGACCTGCTGCCAGGCAGAATAAGCTCACTGCGATACCGGCCGGGATTGATTAACATCGTTCAGGGCTTCATGATACAAAAATGTCATCCGTAAAAATGCACAAGGAACAGCTGCGGCAGACGATGAATGCAGGGCCATAATGGTATGAACACGGGTCCGCGTGATTAGACTCGTAACACAAAGGCAAGCAGGTGGTGGTAAATGAGTTCTGACTTGACAGCACTGTATAAAAATATTCTCAGGGATATTGGAGAGGATCCGGCACGTGAGGGACTGCTCAAAACACCCGAGCGGGCCGCCAGGGCGCTTGAGTACCTTACACGCGGATATCAGCAGACAATTGACGAGGTCGTCAACAATGCCATTTTCGAGTCTGATAACGACGAGATGATCCTGGTAAAAGACATCGAACTGTATTCCCTTTGCGAACATCATCTGTTGCCTTTCATAGGCAAGTGTCATGTTGCCTATATCCCGACCGGCAAGGTCATAGGCCTGTCAAAGATCGCGCGAATTGTTGACATGTTCGCACGCCGCCTGCAAATACAGGAGAATCTGACCAAGCAGATTGCAGATACACTGATGGAGGCAATCAAACCCGCCGGTGTAGGCGTCATTATCGAGGCGGAACATCTCTGCATGAAGATGCGCGGAGTCGAGAAACAGAACTCCGTAATGACAACATCCATGATGCTCGGGTCGTTCCGGGATCATTCCAGTACCCGGTCAGAGTTCCTGAGACTGGTCTGCCTTTAGTCGTTGAATTGAATATCACTACCGAAAAAACCATCATTAAAAACAGGAGAACAGGCATGTCAATTGCAAAAGTTACAGAAATCACATCATCCTCAAAGAAGAGCTTCGAAGATGCCATTCAGACCGGTATCAAGCGTGCTGCCAAGACACTCGATAACATCCATGGCGCGTGGATACAGGAACAGAAAGTTGTCATAAATGACGGCAAGATCACGGAATACCGGGTCAATATGAAGGTCTCGTTCGTCCTCAAGGATTGATCTTCCAGGCAGACCAACCTGGCTTGAACGCCAGGTTGGGTCATTCTCAGCGTTCGGTAACCATGCCCGGGCCAGCATATGCCATGCGCCTGAAGTCAGTGCGTATGCAAACGCTATCCAGAATCCTGTTTTTCAGATGTTTTAGTCCGTCTGCCATTGCCTCCTGTTTTCTTCTTCTGTACTGCTCTTTCATAAACGCTGCGCCGTACTACAAAACAAACTGCCAGGATGCAGGCCCCCTCGTGTTCGGCATACTTCCTTTTATCAGTATCGAACAACTGGTCTACCAGTTTTCTCCACTTGCAGACTATCTCTCTGGAAAATTGCAGGTCCCGGTCAGGATTGAAACCGCCCCCGATTTTGTTGAATTCGCACGACGAACCCATGAAGAAACCCGTTATGATATTCTCTTTACCGCGCCCCATTTTTACACCCAGGCGCACCGTAAGGCAGGTTATCGTCTGATTGCCAGCATTGATTCACCGGAAATGTGGGCAGTCATCGTTGTACCCTCACTCAGATTTCGCCTGATCGCAAGCGTAGTTACCATCGAGATCGTCATGTTGTCGCTGCTGGTATGGAATAACATCACCATCATCCACACGACGCACACTGATCGGTTAAGGGATACGGCGTCCAGCATGATCCGGCAAATAGCCAACACTTCCGGTAATTACATGGTAGCAGTGGATTACGCAACCCTGCAGCGATTACCTGGAAAAGGTAATGGGCTATAAGGAACTTGCATACCTGGTTATTCTCGACCGGGATGACAGTGCCGTCATTACGCTGGGTTCTGCACCGCGGGCAACCCGGCCGATTATTGACACGCACCCGGCCCAGGTTACGGATGGTGTGTTCGACACGTCCAGCGAGATCACAGTCGCCGCTCAACCGATGGGCAAGGTGTTGATGGGATTTTCTCTTTCACTCATGGAAGAGGCCATCCAGAAATCGCGCTTGCGCGGAATTTCGATTGCAGCGATAGAAATACTGCTAACCGTCATCGTCACCGTTCTTCTCGGGCTGGGCCTGACTCGCAGGCTTGGGGCATTGTCAAACGCAGCCCAACAGGTGGGGGGTGGAAACTACTCGATAAATATACCTGTAGAGACTGCGGATGAGGTCGGCATGACTGCCAGGGCCTTCAACAAAATGGTGACCGAGGTGTCGAGCCGCTCGCAGCAGCTGGAAAAAGCGGAGAAAAAAGCAAGCAAATTACTGGCGGAAAACCGCCAACTGGTGCATACCTCGCTGGCAGTACAGGAAGAGGAACGCAAGCACCTCGCGCGTGAGCTGCATGATGAACTCGGCCAGTGCATCACGGCCATTCAGGCCGATGCGGAATCCATTCGCGATCTGTCACAAGGGCGCGATGAACGTATCACAGCCAGTTCCAGTGCAATCCTGCAAGTCTCATCCCGTATTTACGAGACTGTTCACTCGATGATGCAGCGGCTTCGCCCCGGCATCCTGGATGATCTCGGACTGGTTGATGCGTTGCGGGAGGAAATCTCCGCCTGGCAAGAGAGAAATCCGAAGACAAAATGTACGTTTAATATCTCGGGCGAACTTGCCAACCCGGGAGAAAGAATCAATATCACAATCTACCGGATCGTTCAGGAATGCCTGACAAATATTGCAAAATATGCGGATGCCACCCGGGTTACAATAGACTTGTCAATCAACACGGATGGCCTGGTTCTGGGGGTCAAAGATAATGGCAAGGGAATGGACCTGTCTGCAACAGGTAGCGGCCTGGGTTTAATCGGGATGCGCGAACGGGCCGAGGCCCTTGGTGGCAAATTTTCCATGGAGTCCGAACCCGGCAAGGGTCTTTCGATACTTGTAAACATACCTGAAGAGAGTCAAAAAACCGTAGACAGGCGAAAAATACTCTGATGAATAACGGGAACAATATCAGTGTTTTGCTGGTGGACGATCACGAGGTTGTTCGTTCCGGGTATCGCCGTTTGCTTGAAGCAACAAACGGGATTGCCGTTATAGCGGAAGCGGCAAGCGGAGAGGAAGCCTATACCGGCTATTTCGAATATCACCCGAATGTAGTGGTGATGGATCTCTCGATGCCGGGTATGGGGGGACTGGAAGCCAGCCGGCGAATACTGGCAAAAGACGCTGCTGCGAAAATACTGGTTTTCAGTGTGCACGAGAACGAGGTATTTCTGCAGCGGGCACTTGATGCCGGGATACTTGGCTACATTTCAAAGCGCAGCGCCTCGCAGGTTATGGTTGATGCGGTACGCAAGGTTGCCAGAGGAGAACTGTTTGTTGGTCAGGAAATGATGCCCTACCTGGTAAAACAAAAATCGGCCCCGGGAACTGATTCAGTTTCCAGCTTGTCTCCAAGGGAATTCGAGGTGTTTCATCTTCTCGCTGACAGCAAGTCGGTCAACGACATCGCGAAAATCCTCAACCTCAGCCCAAAAACCGTCGGACATCACTGTACCAGCGTCAAGAAGAAACTCGGCGTCTCTGACATCGCCGCCCTTACACGCCTTGCCATCCGACTGGGTATCATAACCCCCTGAAGAATCCGGTCTTTGAACGGAAACGCATGAAACAAACCTGTAAATGGCTTGCTCGCCTTTCCACCTGTTTATACCTTCTGCATGGACATCCTGGTGCGGCACTTGCTGCAAACTGGCTGGTGCTGCAAGGGACCGAACATCCCCTCGCCCCCGCCCATCGAACCTGGGGATTTATCCAGCCTGCCTATAGCCATGACAGCAGCGACAAACTGAGCGGATTGACCGATTCACCGGGACCGCCGGATTTCTCTGCCAATAATGGCGAACGCCTCGCGATCAGCTCGGTTGCCCCCTGGTTTGATGAGAGCGACAGGTTTCATGTCCGTCGCGCCCGGTTCGGCGTACGCGGCCTGTTCACCGGCAGGCTGCGCAACCCTTTCACCGCGAAGATGAATTATTTCACCCTGTTCGAGGTAGCGCCGAACCTGCTGACCTACGATCCCTTTGGTGATCGTGCCCGTGCCGTTGCCCTCGATCATCTCAGCGTGACATTCAACCATGTCACCGGCGCACGCCTGCGGGCCGGCCTGTTCAAAACACCGGGGCCGGAAGAGGCCCTGCAGGGTGTGCATACCCTCGATTACGTTGAACTCACCGATTTTGTCGCTCGCGAAGTACTGGAACGTTTTGTCAAGGGTGCGGCGAAGCCGGCCGGGTCACCGGCATCACCCGTCCCGGGGGTACCGGAAAATCACGCATATGGTACCAATGGCGTACGCGACTGGGGATTGCAGGTGTTCGACTCCTTCAAAAGGAAAGGCTGGGATTTGTCATATGCCATCATGCTTGGCCGCGGGGAAGCCATCCATGAAACAGATACCACCAACGATACTCCCGAGCTGTATCTCTATACCTCCGCTGAATATGGCCTGCCCGGCGGATGGGGGGTCAATAGCAACGGGATAAAATTCTATGGCTGGTACCAGCACGGGGAACGTGAATTCAGTTCAGACCCGACACATAAGGACTATGACCGTATCCGCTATGGTATTGGAGCCAGGGCGCTGGGCCGGCTGTTTGGACCTGAATACAAATATCGCCTTGGGGCTGAACTCATGCAGGCCGATGGCATGATCTTTATCGCGCCGGCGGGCGGCGTTGCTGAAGGTAATATTGATAACGGCAACCTGCAGATTGCGGCCGAGGATGGCAACAAGGCACGCGGGTACACCCTTGACCTGGGCTTTTACCCAAACAATAAATGGCAATTTGACCTGCGTTATCACCGCCATGACCTGCTGTACGATACCTCCAGAACAGTCAACCAGGGCAACGAGCGCGAACTCACCGATATCACGCTGGGCTTGAACTATCATTTCAGCCGCAAGCTGCGGCTCACAGTCAATTACGTCTTCAGGGATGTGGAAGCACCCCGTGCCTATGCCGGCAGCGCTCCGGGTGGAATCTTTCCTGTCCAGGCCGTGGCAGACGACATTACCCGCAACGTCAGGAATATCGTCAACACCGTTGATAACCGGTTTCTGACCCAGCTTACCTGGGTATTCTGAGCTCACTTATGAACAAGCCCTGTAAAGATTCCGCCTCGCCTCTGCGCAAATATTAGATCATCATAATTTTCTAATCGGTTTTTTCCCTATCCTACTTCAGGGGTTTCCCCATCCGTGTCACTGAAGTCGGCCTATATCCCGGCGGGCATGCTTTGCCTAGAATCTACCTGTCAAAAATAAACACTCTTACCGGATAAAAAAACAACAACCGGAAACCACGACCTGAATCTCACCGAGGAAAATTTCATGACTACACGAATCCATAAAACGGGATTTCTGTGGGCACTGCTCGCCACACTATCCTTTAGTCTGGCCAGCGCGCCCGGGCTCGCTTATGCCAAGAAAGATGGCAAGAAAAAAGGCAAGAATGTTGTCACACTCATCGAAATGGGTGACCTGCACGGCACCCTCGTCTCGCATGCCGCTGTATTCACCGAACTCGATGGCAGCGAGCGACAGGTCGCCGATGCCGGCGGCCTGGCAAGGCTAAAGTGGCTCGTGGATGACATCCGCGCGGATAATCCGGACGGGAGTGTGCTGCTCTCCGCCGGTGACTTGACCCACGGCAGTGCCGAGACTCTGTTCACCGTCGGCGATGCAATGATGAAGGCGATGAACACCTTCGATATCGACGTATTCACACCGGGTAACTGGGACTTCGGTTACGGCGCCGCCGTGTTCCGCAACCGCTTCGCTACCAGGCCACCGTTCCCGGCGCCGCCACCCAATATCACGGTAATGGCCGGTTACGAGGATTGCACCGGGGCTCCGGCAGGTACCTGCAGCGAACGCCAGGGTATCATCCAGGCAAATTTCCCGGCCGTTGCAGTCAATCTCTACAACGCAGCGCCCTTGCCGGCTATGTTTCAGGGGCAGCGGGTCCTTGATCCCTACAAGATTATCGAGCGCAAGGGCATCAAGATTGCCGTCATCGGTCTCACGGCATCTATCGTTCCGCAGCAGGCCGATGCCTTCAATATTACCTTCCGTTTTACCCAGGGCATCGAGGAACTACCCGGGATCATCGAGATGGTCAAGAATGATCCAGACTGCAACTACGACTGCCTCATCGTGGTCCAGTCCGAGCTCGGCCTGCCGCAGAACCTCAAGATCGCGCAAAGCTTCAGGGACATTGACGTAATGTACTCGGCGCATACCCATGAAGCGACCCTCGGGGCATTCCTGGCTACTGATAAGGAGATCATCCGCACCACGCCGGGGCTGCCACCTACCAACAGTGAACGCAAGCACGTGCGTGAAGGAGCAGCCATTGTCGTCGAGACAAACCGCGATATGTATGTCGGCCGACTCGACCTGGAGGTAAAAAACGGCAAGGTGGTCGATTTCCAGTGGGAGAATATCCCGGTCGATGATTCCATTGACGAGGACACGGATATGCTGGCGCTGGTTGCGTCCATCGAGGCGCCCTTCCTCGACGGCCCTGATTTCGTACCACATACCTTCATGCCGGGTGGTTTTGGCACCGACACCAACGCTCGCGGTCTGCAGCTCGTCGACGGACTCGATACCGTTGTAGGCGAGACCGATACCCTATTGTTGCGTCATCACGTTCTGGAAGACACGCTGAATAATTTCATCGCGGACGCTATCCTGGCAGTGACGGATCCGATTGCACCCGGCAGCGGGATTCCCGGCTGGAATGGTGTGGACCTGTCCATGGCCAACGGTTTCCGCTTCGGTAACGCGGTACTGCCGGGACAGGACATAACACTGCGCGACCTGTACACATGGTTCCCGATCGCACCCGCCGTCAATATTGCGGACTTCTCGGGCCAGGCCATCCAGAACAGCCTGAACACGATTCTGGGTGCTGTTTTCGACCGCAATGTGTTTATGCAACGTGGTGGCTGGTACCTGGGCCTTGCCAACATGGAACAGAAAATCGACCTGAAAAACAGGCCTTTCAGCAGTTCGGGCAGCCGTGTCGTCGAAACAAAAATCGGCGGTCAACCTCTGGACCTGAGCAAACGCTATGTCTTCGCCTCCTGTTATGGACACGGAAATCCTCTGGATGATGTTTGCCGTACCGGTGGCGGCGCCAATTTCCGCTTCTTTGCGCTTGCCGATGGAACCGACTACGAGAGCGCCATCAGTCTTGAGATGCCGGTCAACGACATGAATATCATTACCGGACCGATGGTCAAGCAGGTCGCGCCGAACAACTTCCTGCACCCGGTACATGCCATGCGCCTGTTCCTGGACAACCTGACGGATAGAAAGGTTGTCGGGACACAATTCGGCGTCGGCGATCCCCGTGTGACAACGGTGGATTCGACCCTCGTGGGTAATCCCACGGAACCCGAGGCCGATCAGATTGGCCAGCCGGACAACACGCCGGATGACACCCTGGTTCAACCACCGTTCGGTGCCGGTCCAAAGTTCTTCTCCGGGATCATCGATGGTTAATAAAAACAGGATCTGAAGTTTCCTGTAATTGCACACACCCTGGTGGCAGATATACAGAACAGCGTATATCTGCCCCGGGGTATTTTTTTGCGCCGGGTGTACTGCCACACTGCAGGTCTGGTATCCTGATCCCATATCACCATTAATTAATATTTATTAACAATAGTTTATGCAACTTTTATAAAAATATTATCACTATTCGGGGAACTGCCATCGGCCGCTAAAGTCAATACACGCCTCGCCCTGCCGATAGCTAAAGCAGCGCTGCTTGATAATGGCAGCAGATCGGGGATACCCTGTAGATATATGAAAACGTCGCTGCATAAAGGCCTGTTGATCCTGATGATGCTTGCACTGGCACTTGCGCCATTGCGTGCGACCTGGGCCATGCAGGCCAACGCCCCTGTGGATACAGCAGACCATTGCGCACAGATGCAGCACGACTCACAGGCGTCTGATACAGATACCATACTGCACTCACAAAGCGCTGACAGCGAACCCGGCCATACCTGCAACGGTTGCTGCGGCAGCGATTGCAATGCAGCAAACTGCAATGCCTGCGCCCATGGCGCATCCGCTGCCGCCCGCATTATCAACGCATCGGTCGACATCCCCGCAGCACCGCTTACTCCGGTTTTTTTATACAATTACCCCGAGCGCAGCATCACCCCGCCCCTGCGACCACCCGCATCCCTGTAGTTCAATCTGTTTACGCTGATTACTGCCATTACCGGCAGTGACCGTGCGTGATGTTTTTATTCTGATTGGCTATGGAGAATTATCATGTCCTACACCCGGAGAACGGTCCGGTCACTGTGCACTGCCGCGTACTCGCAACATAATCGGCCTGAAACAAACCTGAAACGGACGGTCATGCTATCCGTGCTGCCAGTACTGTTAGCATTTTCTGTCAACGTCCATGCCGGCCTGGACATCAATGAAGTGGTACGCCTGGCACTGCTGGCCGACCCTGTCATTGCGGCAAGCGAGGCACGCGCGCGGGCGCTTGGTGACACCGCCATCGCAGACGGACAGCTGCCCGATCCGAAACTGAAAACCGGTCTGTATAACCTGCCGCTGGATGATTTCGACATCGACAGGGAACCGACGACCCAGCTGCGGCTCGGTGTTGTACAGGCCTTCCCTCGTGGAAAGACCCTGCATTTCAAACAGCTGCAGACCGAATCGATGGCCGATGCCGAACAGGCGTCCAGCGAGAACACAACGCGCAAGCTGGTCCGCGATGCGCGCAACCAGTTCCTGGAACTCTACTACCAGCTGCAGGCGGAACAGCTTATCCACAAGACCCGCAGGCTGTTTGCCCAACTGGTGGATATTACCCGGACACATTATGCAAACGGCCGCGCCAACCAGCAGGATGTGCTGCGCGCTTCACTGGAATTATCCCGGCTTGACGACCGCACCACCCGCATCCTGAACGAGGCCGACAAGGCCCGTGCCGTGTTGATGAGGTGGATTGGTGATGCAGCGCTGCTGCCGGTTGACGAGCAATTCCCGGAATTACCCGCCCTGCCCTCGAAGAAAGAACTGGCATCCGCACTGCCGCTACACCCGGTTTTCCGTTCCGAGACGGCCAAACTCGATGCCAGCAACCGGGCAATACAGATCGCCCGCGAACAATACAAGCCCGGATGGAGTGCCGGGGTGGAATACCGCCAGCGCTTCGGTGACGACCCGGCCGGTGACGACCGCAGCGATATGATGGCGGCCATGGTCACGCTGGATCTGCCCGTGTTCCCGGACAAGCGCCAGGACAAGCGCCTCTCCGCGAGCATTCTGCAGGCCGAGGCCGTGCAACTGACCCGTGACGACACGCTGCGTGAACTGCAGCAGATGCTGGACACGGACTATGCCAACTGGCTGCGTCTGGGTGAACGTGCCGCGCTGTACGACTCGCAGCTGTTGAATGAATCCGCTGCCAATGCGCTTGCCTCGCTGAATGCCTACCAGAGCGGCGTGACCGAATTCACCACCCTGATGCGAGCGCGCATCACCGACCTGGATGTGCGCCTCGAAGCCCTGCGCATCCGCGTAGACCGCGCCAAATCACAAGCCAACCTGCTTTACCTGGCCGGAGAAGCCCGATGAACACATTCAATTCCAACACCTGGATCAGCGCTTGCCTGTTTGTCCTGTTACTGGCCCCCTTGCCTGCCATACCGGCAGAAGACAGCGATCGCAAAATCCTCTACTGGGTCGCGCCCATGGATGCCAACTACCGGCGCGACAAGCCGGGCAAATCCCCCATGGGCATGGAGCTGGTGCCGGTGTATGCCGATGATAGCGGCGGTGACGGCAATGGCGTCACCATTGCGCCGGAAGTGGTGCAGAACCTCGGCGTGCGCACCGCCGTCGCCGAACGCTCCCGCCTGTGGCGCGGCATCGATACCGTGGGCTACGTCGATTACGACGAATCAAGGGTCAGTCATATCCACCTGCGCACCGAGGGCTGGATCGAGGATCTCGCCGTTGAGTCCGAGGGTGAACGTGTCAACCGTGGCCAGCGTCTGTTTAACGTCTATTCACCGGAGCTGGTCAATGCCCAGGAAGAATTCGTGCAGGCACTGAATCTCGGCAACAAGGGACTGGTGCGCGCATCGCGCAGCCGGCTTGACGCACTCGGCATACCGGACAGCCAGATCAGGCAACTGGAAAAAGACAGAAAAGCCAGCCAGACGATACCGGTCTATGCGCCACAGGATGGCGTGGTCGCATCACTCAGTGTACGTGAAGGCATGTACATCAAACCCGCCACCACGGTCATGAGTCTCGCAGACCTGTCCAGCGTGTGGCTGCTGGCCGAGGTCTTTGAACGCCAGGCCGACTGGGTCAAGGTCGGTCAAAGCGCCGAGGTCAGCCTGGCTTTTTTACCGGGGCGCACCTGGGAAGGCAAAGTGGAATATATTTATCCGAGCCTCGACCCGAAGACCCGCACGCTGAAAGCACGCCTGCGCTTTCCCAATCCGGATGAAGCACTCAAGCCCAACATGTACGCCAATATCAAAATCTACGGCGGGCCGAAAAATGACGTCATTGTGATTCCGCTCGAGGCACTGATCCGCACCGGGCGCGAGGAGCGCGTCATCATCGATCGCGGTAACGGACGTTTCGAGGCGCGCAAGGTACGTGCCGGCATCGAAAGCGGTAACTGGGTGGAGATTCTTGAAGGGGTGGATGCCGGCGAGTCTATCGTCGTCTCCGGACAGTTCCTCATCGACTCCGAGGCCAGCCTCAGGGCAAGCATAATGCGCATGAGTCCACCTGTAACAGACAAGCAGGACACGCAACCATGATTGCATTCATCATCGACTGGTCGACGCGTAACCGCTTCATGGTTATCCTGCTTGGCGTAATCCTCACCGGCTGGGGTATTTATGCCGTGAAGAATACGCCGCTGGATGCGATTCCGGACCTGTCCGATGTTCAGGTCATTATCAAGACAAGCTATCCCGGGCAGGCGCCACAGGTCATCGAGGACCAGGTCACCTACCCTCTGACTACAGCCATGCTGTCCGTCCCGCGGGCAGTCAATGTACGCGGCTACTCCTTCTTCGGCGATTCCTATGTGTACGTCATCTTCGAGGATGGCACCGATCTCTACTGGGCACGCTCACGGGTACTGGAATACCTCAGCCAGGTGAGCAACAAACTGCCGGCCGAGGCACGCCCGGAACTGGGCCCGGATGCCACCGGCGTCGGCTGGGTCTATGAATATGCACTGGTCGACCGCAGTGGCCGGCACGACCTGTCGCAACTGCGCAGCCTGCAGGACTGGTTTCTGAAATACGAACTGCAAACGGTGCATGGTGTATCCGAGGTCGCCACCATCGGCGGCATGGTCAAGCAATACCAGGTGGTGCTCGACCCGAACAAGTTAAGGGCCTACGACCTGCCACTGGCAAAGATCAAACTCGCTATCATGCGCGGTAACCAGGAGACCGGCGGATCGGTGATCGAAATGGCGGAAGCCGAGTACATGGTCCGTGCAACCGGCTACGTCGACGAAATCGATGACCTGCGCCATATCCCGCTGGGGGTGAATGAGCGCGGTACTCCCATACTGCTGGACGATGTTGCAGATATACGCCTGGGGCCACAACTGCGCCGTGGTATCGCCGAACTCGATGGCGAAGGTGAAGTCGTTGGCGGCGTGGTTGTCATGCGCTTTGGCGAAAACGCCCTGCGTACCATCGAAGGTGTCAGGGAAAAACTCGCGGAGTTGAAAAACGGCTTGCCCGAGGGCGTGGAGATCGTCGAGACCTACGACCGCTCTGCATTGATTGGACGTGCCGTGGAAACGCTCAATCGCAAGTTGCTGGAAGAATTCATCGTTGTCGCGCTGGTCTGCGCCCTGTTCCTGTTTCACCTGCGCTCGGCAATGGTGATCGTCCTGTCACTGCCGCTTGGTATCCTTATCGCCTTCATCATCATGGAACGCATCGGCATCAATGCCAATATTATGTCACTGGGTGGTATCGCCATCGCCATCGGCGCCATGGTCGATGCAGCCATCGTCATGATCGAGAACGTGCACAAGCACATGGAAAAAACCACGGCCACCGATGACAACCGCTGGCAGATCATTCGCCAGGCCGCGACGGAGGTTGGCCCGCCGCTGTTCTTCTCGCTGCTGATCATCACCCTGAGTTTTCTGCCGGTGTTTACCCTCGAGGCCCAGGAAGGCCGCCTGTTTGCGCCACTGGCCTTTACCAAGACCTTTGCCATGGCCGGTGCCGCGATCCTGTCCATTACCCTGGTACCGGTCCTGATGGGCTATTTCATCCGTGGACATATCACGCCCGAGAACAAGAACCCGATCAATCACGTCCTGGTTGCCGGGTACCGGCCTTTCATCCAGCTGGTGCTGAAGGCACCGAAGACCGTGCTGGGTATCGCACTGGTGCTGGTGCTGGTCGGCATCTGGCCGTTGTCACAACTGGGATCTGAATTCATGCCGGACCTGGATGAAGGCGATCTGCTCTACATGCCAAGCACCTTCCCGGGGATTTCAATCGGCAAGGCGCAGGAGTTGCTGCAACAGACGGACAAACTGATTCGCACTGTCCCGGAGGTTGAACGCGTATTCGGCAAGGTCGGCCGCGCCGAGACTGCCACTGACCCGGCCCCTCTCACCATGATCGAAACCACGATCAAGTTAAGGCCGCGCGATGAATGGCGCCCGGGTGTCACCATGGAAACACTGAAACAGGAAATGAACAAGCTGATCCGGTTTCCCGGCCTGACCAATACCTGGGTCATGCCGATCAAGAACCGCATTGACATGCAGGCCACCGGGATCAAGACCCCGGTCGGCGTCAAGGTTGCCGGACCGGACCTTGATGAAATCCAGGCCATCGGCAAGCGTATCGAGGAGGTCCTCAAGCCGATTCCGGGAACCGTATCCGTGTATTCCGAACGCGTTGCAGGCGGACGCTATGTGAACGTCGATATCGACCGCCAGGCTGCCGCGCGCTTTGCGCTCAATATTGCAGACGTGCAGGAGGTCGTGCGTACCGCGCTCGGCGGCATGCGCGTCGCGCAAAGCGTCGAGGGACTGGAACGCTACCCGATCAATATCCGCTATCCGCGAGATGTTCGCGACTCACTGGAAAAGCTGCGCAACCTGCCGATTGTTACCCCCACCGGGGCACGCATCCCGCTGGCCGAGGTTGCCGAGCTGCGTATCGATCCAGGACCCGGACTCATCAAGACGGAAAATGCCCGGCTCAATGGCTGGACCTATATCGACATCGAAGGCCGCGACCTCGGCTCCTATGTCGTCGAGGCACAGAAAGTGGTCAGCGAACAGGTGGAACTGCCGGCCGGTTATTCGATTGCATGGTCCGGGCAGTACGAATATATGGTGCGCGCAAAGGAGCGGCTGGCACTGGTTGTGCCGGTTACTCTGGTCATTATCGTGCTGCTTTTGTACATGAACTTTCGCACGCTGACCGAGGTGCTCATCATCATGTGTACTTTGCCACTCGCACTGGTGGGCGGTTTCTGGCTACTGTACCTGCTGGGTTACAACCTCTCTGTCGCCGTTGGCGTAGGCTTTATCGCCCTGGCCGGGGTTGCGATCGAGATCGGCGTGGTGATGCTGGTGTACCTGAATCTGGCCCTGCAACAGCATCGTGATCGTGCGAAACGCGCTCAACGTGCACTGACGACAGTCGACGTGCGTAACGCGGTTATCGACGGCGCCCTTCTGCGGGTGCGCCCCATCATGATGACGGTAGCGGCCATCATAGCCGGCCTGCTGCCGATCATGCTTGGCGGCGGTACCGGGTCCGAGGTGATGCGGCGTATTGCAGCACCCATGGTGGGCGGCATGGTCAGTGCAACACTGCTGACACTGGTCGTTATCCCGGCCGTGTTCCTGCTCTGGAAACAGCGCGGAGTCTGAATACAATATCAGTCAATGTCGATTTGCCCGGTGGAAGGGTTTTGTCTTGACTCGAAAAGCATTTATTTCCCTGCACCCCTGTCACGAAGGTAATTTTCAAGCGCCTCCTCGCCTTCGGTCAAGAATCTGAATTCTGCACCGCACCTGTACCTGCCCTCGTCGCCTTGAATAACATAAACGGTCCTTGCCTGTACGATAAGCGGTCTACATCCGGCATTTTGTATGGGTAGATCGAAACTGATTTCAACGATACTTGAAGCCTGGCTTGCATGCTGTCCATTGCCTGTCATGAAAAGATCAGGCAGTTCGCTGCCGGCTTCAAAACACAAGCCGCTGCGTGACAGGTTGCTGACAAAGCCATCGATCCTGCCATAATCCGAGGTCATATGCGCCTTGAACCAGGTATCCACCCGCGGGCAACGACGGAGCTCGATGGCGTATGAAGAGCCGACACGATCACGTTGAGCCGTATCAATGGTTTCCAGACTGAAATTGTCGAGAATTCCGCTGTCATGAGAATACTTCATGATCTTTATCCTTCTGAAAACAATTCCAGAGTAGTTGACACAAAACACACCTGCTCGAATAACTTCAATCTGCAAAACATCCCGAAATCATGGCCGGACATCAGGCCTGCGTCTGCCACTGCTCCTCGTCGATCAGGGCAATGACATCCTTTGCCGGTAGTGGCACACCCAGCAGGAACCCCTGGATCAGATCGCAACGCAAATTACGCAGGAATAACAACTGTTCTTCTGTCTCAACGCCTTCGGCAACAACCTGGAGACCCATGCCGTGCGCCATGCTGATGGTGGCACGCACGATTGAGGCATCACCGGGATCGGTAACAACATCCTTGATAAAGGCACGATCGATTTTCAGATTGTCAACAGGGAAACGCTTCAGGTATTCCAGCGAAGAATAACCCGTACCGAAATCATCGATCGATATCTTGTAGCCCAGCCTGGACAGGGTCTGCATGGTCTCCAGTGCGCTTTCCAGATCCTCCATGATCGTGCTTTCCGTAATTTCCAGCTGAAGTAATCTCGGATCGACCTTTACCGCAGCAACCGCTGTATTGATCAGTTCAACCAGGTCATTCTGACGGAACTGCACAGGAGACAGATTAATAGCAACAGGTAATTCAATGCCAAGATCAAGCCAGCTCCTGATTTGCTGGCAGGCCTCATTGATAACCCACTTACCGATATCGACAATCTGTCCTGTTTTTTCAGCTGCCGATATGAAGTCTGCCGGCATAATCATGCCGCGTTGTGGATGTTGCCAGCGGATCAAGGCTTCCATTGAATCAATACGCAGCGTCTGCACATCAAGCTGTGGCTGAAAGTAAAGCTCGAATTCGTCATTCTGAAGCGCATGACGCAGCGCCTTCTCGATTTCGTAATCATCCCTGACCACGGAAACAAAATCATTCCGGAAGAACTGGCAGGAATTTTTGCCGCCACGTTTGGCTTGCTGCATGGCTACACTTGCACAAGTGACCAGGCTATCGGCGTCTGTACCATCGGTTGGAAACTGGCTGACACCTATACTGCACGTCATAAATACATCCTGGTCATTGACGCTAACCGGCAAAGACAGAGACTCGATCAAACGTTCAACGACAGTTGACACATCGTGCTTCGATTCAAGCCCGGATAGCAGGATTCCGAATTCATCACCCCCCAGACCGTACACCTCGTTCTTAAGCAAACCATTGCTGATTCTGCAAGCAGAGTCTGATACACGGACAGATTTCTCAAGTCGTTCTGCCACAGCCTCAAGTACCGTATCACCTGCCGTATAGCCGAATAGATTGTTGATACGTTTGAACATATCAAGATCAAGCAACAATACAGCTGCATACTCATTATGTTGCTGTGAATACAACAGCAACCTGGAAAGCTCTCGCCGGAAGTCTGTACGGTTCGGCAGTCTCGTGACCTTATCAACATACTCGTGCTCGTCTGACGGGGTATCAGATCCGATTATTGTTTCGTCATTTGCATCCACGTCGAGCTGATCGACGCTGGCTGACCAGATTGTTACACGATTACGTCCTTTACGTTTCGACTCATAAAGAGCAGCATCGGCTGCCTCGATCAGTTCCTGCAGATTATCCGCACCGAACTTGACCGAGCTGAGACCGATACTGGCTGTTACGCGAATTTCCCGGCCTTCAATTGCATCATTAACGATTTGTGCCTCAATATTTTCACGCACCCGCTCAGCCATACTGGTAGCAGAATTGATATCGGCATTCGGCAGCAATATGCAAAATTCCTCACCACCATAACGGAATACCTCGTCATCACTGCGCAACACATCCTTGATTGCGACCGATATAACCTTGAGCACCAAATCCCCGGCTGCGTGGCCGTAGGTATCATTTACATGTTTGAAGTGATCAATATCAAGCATCATGCAGTTAAAGTCGGTGTTATTCCTGATAGCCTCCAGACAATTATCCTCATACTGATCAAACAAGGTACGCCGGTTCAGACAATTCGTCAGCGGATCACGTGTAGCAAGGACACGTAGCTCTTCATTCTGGCGGTTAATATATTCTGAAGAATCCTTCAGCCTGGAGACCATTTCACGCAGCTCATTATTCCTGGATTCAAGTTCGGTAACATCATCAAACGTCACCATTGCACCCTGCTGATTGCCTTTGTCATCAAGTACCGCGGCACTGTTGACGACGAACTGGATTTCGCTTTTATCAGCGAGGGCCAGCCCGATTTTCTGTCCAACCGAACTGACGCCGGTTTGCAATGTATTCACCCACGGCAATTCAGCATGATTGCCCTTCCAGCCAAGATCCACGATCTTTCTGCCAAGCATCTCGGACTCACCCTGACCCAGCGTGGCCGTAAACATCTCGTTCGCAAACAGGATCCGCCCTTTTTTGTCGACCAGCAAAACACCTTCGTTCAAGGTGTCGAGGGCCTTCCTGACCCGCGATGGAATCACCGCTGACGGATCGATGCTGGTTAATATTTTCTTGATCAGCAACAGAAAAACAAGGAACCCGACCACACCGATAAAGACGGTCATTAATACAAATGGACTGATGGCGATGCCGAAAATATCAAGCTTGCTGGCGGGGGTAAACCGCAACTCAACACTACCCCATTTCTGCTTCAGCGTTGCATTCGTGTAAATAGGGACCTGTAGCTGGGTTGGTGTTGACTTGTCACCCGCTCCTCTATCCCAGAATCCTTCATGTTCGCCGACTACCGCCTCGATCCTGCCGTCAGCAGTGCGCAGGGCGGCAGATTCCACTTCTGCATTACGCTCCACCAGCATCCTCATGCTGGACTCGATCGAATCATAGTCATTCCTGCGTGCTGCCAGTGAATACTGGACGGCCAGCGTCTCGGCGATTTTCTTTCTGCTGTCGATGACAGCCTCTGAACCATCCGGAATGATACCGAGCAGATCGGAAAGCAGGATAATCGAAACCACCGCCATAATCAGACTGAGGCTCACGCGCATTGCTGGAAATAATTTTCTCATGATACGTCCTTTTCCCCGGATGGCGTGTCAACAGACTTCGTTTCCTCTGCATCCATTTTGCCATCAAACATTTCGTCAAGCTGCTGGTCGCCATCGCTGGCATCCACGGTTTTCCTGTTACCACGCTTCTTGCAATTATCAATAAACGGCATCGGGTCCAGGCCCTTCAAGGCCGTCACCGAAGACAGCATACTGGCCGCGATAGAGCCGCCCTGTATCACCCAGGCGACTACCCCCAGTGACAGCGACATGACGACACTGCCGGCTGATACCAGGTACGTCCTGGCTGACCGTTCATCGACTTCGTTTATCTCGATCCGCACCAGGTCAAATAACTGCAGCAATTCTTCGGTTATATCCGTGCCTGCCTGGATGATTGGCCTGACGGCAAATTTCAGGAAGCCGGATGTCCCTGGCGCATCCGAATACAACTCCCGGTCATAGTCGGGGATTTCATAAGGATCGACCTGGTAGGCTCTAAAGCCTTCATCAGCACCCGCACCTGTATAAGTCTCACCCAGGATTAGAGTTCCGGGTTCAATGATTTTCTGGTCAGGTATATCAGTAACCGGGTCCGGTAATGTTGGATCGGATGTAACCTCGATATCCGGAATACCAGTGCCACTTCCGGCGGGTAAACCGCCGACCGGGCCGACACCTTCACTGGTCGCGCTCTCATCGGTGCCCGCCCCGTCCGTGTAACTCACCTTCACCTTGATGACAAAGCCTACATCCACTGTGCCCAGGGTGTATGTGTCAGAGGTCGCACCGCTGATCGCAGCGTCATTCCGGTACCACTGATAACTGAATGCCCCCAGGCCCTCGACATCACTGATACCGGAGGTGTCCGCCGTCAGGGTCCGGGTTTCTTCGACGAGCCCGGTTATTTTCGGCAGGCCCACCGGGGTATCGTTCACCGCCGTGACATCAAGCGCCATCGTGTAATCAGCGGCGCTGTAATCGGTTCCGTCAAATACCTTGAAGCCAAAACTGTCATAAGCGGCGCCGTTGGCATTGGCCGCCGGTATAAATCTCAACCTGCCGGCATCGATGTCGGCCTTGCTGACCAGCTGGTTCAGGATGACATCCACACTGTTCAGTTGCAGGCTGCCTGCAGATTCCAGGCTGGTGATCTCGACGCCGGCGAGCGAATCGCCGTCGATGTCACTAAAGTTGAAGTCGGCCGCCGTGAATACATGGGCCACGTCTTCGAGCGTGGTGAGCGTGTTACTCGCCGCGGTCGGTGCATCGTTCGTGCCCGTTACCGTGATGGTAACTGTCGCGGCCGTGCTGGTATCGTTGGCCGCGCCGCTGTCATCCGTTGTCGTATAGCTAAAGCTGACATCGCGCGTCTCGCCGATGGCAAGATCCTGGAAGTCAGCACCGGGATTGAAGGTAAAGGTCCCATCGTTATTGTTGATGACCGACCCTTCGCTCAATGCACTCGTAATATCAAAGCTATGCATATCGGTGGTATCGACATCACCGACCACAAAGCTGCCGGTCACGGTTGCTCCGTCCTCGATCGCATTGATCCCGACATCGCTCACCGTCGGCTGATCGTTGGTGCCCGTGACCGTCACTGTAACCGTGGCAGCGGTGCTGGTGGCATTGCCCGCGCCGCTGTCATCGGTCGATGTGTAGGTAAACGTCACATCACGGGTCTCACCGAGGGCAAGATCCTGGAAATCGGTGCCAGGATCGAAGCTAAAGGTGCCGTCATTATTGTTTATCACCGAGCCTTCAGCCGGGCTGCCGGTGATATCAAAGCTATGCGTGTCGGTGGCATCGACATCAGTGACCACGAAGCTTCCATTGACGGTCGCCCCGTCTTCTACAGCGTTGGCGTTGACATTGCTGACAATCGGCGTGTCGTTGCTGCCGAGGATATTAATCGTCACATCCCGGGTGTCGGTGCCGCCGTTGCCGTCATCGACGGTGATGGTGTAGACCACCGTGACCGTCTCGCCCGCGGCGAGGAAGTCGAGCTCGGCCTCGGTAATGGTGTAATCCCAGTTGATCGTGCCGTTGTTGGTATTGCCGGCATCCGCACTGAGGGTGAAGGCATCCTCGATTGCGGCCTGCTGGGCCGCGGTCAGCGTCAACGTGGTGGTCACGGACTTGGTGACCTCGGTCGCCGTTGGCGTATCGGTCAGGTCGAGATCGGTAAAGGTGATCGAACCGGCATCACTCAGCGTGCTGCCCTCGGTGATTGACTGCCTGCCACATCGACGACCGCGATGACCGGTGCGTCATTAGCTGCCGGTGATGGTGACTGTCACATCCTGGCTGTCGGTACCGCCATTGCCGTCATCGACGGTGATCGTGTAGACAACGGTCACCGTCTCGCCCGCGGCGAGGAAGTCAAGCTCGGCCTCGGTGATGGTGTAATCCCAGTTGATGGTGCCGTTGTTGGCATTGCCTGCCGCCGCACTGATGCTGAAGGCGTCTTCGATCGCGGCCTGCTGTGCCGCCGTCAGGGTCAGTGTCGTGGTCACGGACTTGGTCGACCTCGGTGGCCGTCGGCGTATCGCGTCAGGTCGAGATCGGTAAAGGTGATCGAACCGGCATCATTCAGCGTGCTGCCCTCGATGATACTGCCTGTCACATCGACGACGGCGATGACCGGCGCGTCGTTGGCACCGGTGATGGTGACCGTCACATCCTGAGTGTCGGTGCCGCCGTTGCCGTCATCGACGGTAATGGTGAACACGGCCGTGACCGTCTCGCCGGCGGCGAGGAAGTCGAGCTCGGCCTCGGTGATGGTGTAATCCCAGTTGATGGTGCCGTTGTTGGTATTGCCTGCCGCCGCACTGATGCTGAAGGCATTCTCGATCGCGGCCTGCTGCGCTGCACTCAGCGTCAGCGCAGAAGTGATCGACTTGGTGGCCTCACTCGCCGTCGGCGTGTCGGTCAGGTCGAGATCGCTAAAGGTGATCGAACCACTGTCGGTCAGCGTGCTGCCTTCGGTGATACTGCCTGTCGACATCGACAACCGCAATGACCGGGGCGTCGTTGGCGCCGGTGATGGTGACCGTCACATCCTGGGTATCGGTGCCGCCGTTGCCGTCATCGACGGTAATGGTGAAGACGACCGTGACCGTCTCGCCGGCGGCGAGGAAGTCGAGCTCGGCCTCGGTGATGGTGTAATCCCAGTTGATGGTGCCGTTGTTGGTGTTGCCGGCATCCGGACTGATGCGTGAAGGCATCCTCGATCGCGGCCTGCTGGGCGGCCGTCAGTGTCAGTGCCGTGGTCACCGACTTGGTGACCTCAGTCGCCGTCGGTGTATCGGTCAGGTCGAGATCGGTAAAGGTGATCGAACCGGCATCACTCAGCGTGCTGCCCTCGGTGATACTGCCGGCCACATCGACAACCGCGATGACCGGGGCATCGTTGCTGCCGGTGATGGTGACCGTCACATCCTGGGTGTCGGTGCCGCCATTGGCGTCATCGACGGTGATCGTATAGACGACCGTGACCGTCTCGCCGGCGGCGAGGAAGTCGAGCTCGGCCTCGGTGATCGTGTAGTCCCAGTTAATGGTGCCGTTGTTGGTGTTGCCTGCTGCCGCACTGATGCTGAAGGCGTCCTCGATTGCGGTTTGCTGTGCAGCCGTCAGGGTCAGTGCCGTGGTCACTGACTTGGTGATCTCGGTGGCCGTCGGTGTATCGGTAAGGTCGAGATCGGTAAAGGTGATCGAGCCAGTGTCGGTGAGTGTCGTGCCCTCGGTGATACTACCCACCACATCGACGATGGCAATGACCGGGGCGTCGTTCGCACCGGTGATGGTGACGCTCACATCCTGGGTGTCAGTGCTACCGTTGCCGTCGTCCACGGTAATGGTGAACACGGCCGTGACGGTCTCGCCCGCGGCAAGGAAGTCGAGATTTGCCTCACTGATCGTGTAGTCCCAGTTAATGGCGCCATTGTTGGTGTTGCCTGCTGCCGCACTGATGCTGAAGGCATTCTCGATTGCAGCCTGCTGCGCTGCACTGAGCGTCAGTGCCGTTGTCACGGATTTTGTGACTTCACTCGCCGTTGGTGTATCGGTGAGGTCGAGATCGGTAAAGGTGATCGAACCACTGTCAGTAAGCGTGGCGCCCTCGGTAATACTGCCGGCCACATCGACCACCGCAATGACCGGGGCATCATTGGCACCGGTGATGGTGACCGTGACATCCTGGGTGTCGGTACCGCCATTGGCGTCATCGACGGTGATGGTATAGACCACCGTGACTATTTCACCCGCGGCGAGGAAGTCGAGCTCTGCCTTCGGTGATGGTGTAATCCCAGTTGATGGTGCCGTTGTTGGTGTTGCCGGCATCCGGCACTGATCGTGAAGGCATCCTCGATCGCTGTCTGCTGGGCGGCTGTCAGCGTCAGCGCCGTGGTCACGGACTTGGTGACCTCGGTTGCCGTCGGTGTATCGGTCAGGTCGAGATCGGTAAAGGTGATCGAACCGGCATCACTCAGCGTGCTGCCCTCGGTAATACTGCCGGCCACATCGACAACCGCGATGACCGGGGCATCGTTGGCAGCCGGTGATGGTGACCGTCACATCCTGGGTGTCGGTGCCGCCATTGGCGTCATCGACGGTGATGGTATAGACAACCGTGACCGTCTCGCCGGCGGCGAGGAAGTCAAGCTCGGCCTCGGTGATGGTGTAGTCCCAGTTGATGGTGCCGTTATTGGCATTGCCTGCCGCTGCACTGATGCTGAAGGCGTCCTCGATTGCGGCCTGCTGGGCGGCTGTCAGTGTCAGCGACGTGGTCACGGACTTGGTGACTTCACTCGCCGTTGGTGTATCGGTGAGGTCAAGATCGGTAAAGGTGATCGAACCGGCATCATTCAGCGTGCTGCCCTCGGTGATACTACCTGCCACATCGACGACCGCAATGACCGGCGCGTCGTTGCTGCCGGTGATCGTGACCGTCACATCCTGGGTGTCGGTGCCGCCATTGCCGTCATCGACGGTAATGGTGAACACGGCCGTGACCGTCTCGCCGGCCGCGAGGAAGTCGAGCTCGGCCTCGGTGATGGTGTAATCCCAGTTGATGGTGCCGTTGTTGGTATTGCCTGCATCGCCGCACTGATGCGTGAAGGCATTCTCGATCGCAGCTTGCTGCGCCGCACTCAGCGTCAGTGCCGTGGTGACTGACTTGGTGGCCTCACTTGCCGTCGGCGTATCCGTCAGGTCGAGATCGGTAAAGGTGATCGAACCAGCATCACTCAGCGTGGTGCCTTCGGTGATAGCGCCTGCGACATCGACGACCGCAATGACCGGGGCGTCGTTGGCGCCGGTGATGGTGACCGTCACATCCTGGGTGTCGGTGCCGCCGTTGGCATCATCGACGGTGATGGTGTAGACCACCGTGACCGTCTCGCCGGCGGCGAGGAAATCGAGCTCGGCCTCGGTGATGGTGTAATCCCAGTTGATGGTGCCGTTGTTGGTATTGCCGGCATCAGGGCTGATGGTGAAGGCATCCTCGATCGCGGTCTGCTGTGCAGCCGTCAGGGTCAATGCCGTGGTCACCGACTTGGTCACCTCCGTTGCCGTTGGTGTATCGGTGAGGTCCAGATCGGTAAAGGTGATCGAGCCGGCATCACTCAGTGTCGTACCCTCGGTGATGCTGCCGGCCACATCGACGACCGCAATGACCGGGGCGTCGTTGGCACCGGTGATCGTGACCGTCACATCCTGGGTGTCGGTGCCGCCGTTGGCGTCATTGACCGTGATGGTGTAGACCACCGTGACTGTCTCGCCGGCGGCCAGGAAGTCGAGCTCGGCCTCGGTGATGGTGTAATCCCAGTTGATGGTGCCGTTGTTGGTATTACCCCCCGCCGCACTGATGGTGAAGGCGTCCTCGATCGCCGTCTGCTGGGCGGCCGTCAATGTCAGTGCCGTGGTCACGGACTTGGTCACTTCCGTGGCCGTTGGTGTATCGGTCAGGTCAAGATCGGTAAAGGTGATCGAACCGCTGTCGGTGAGTGTACTGCCCTCGGTGATACTGCCTGTGACATCGACCAACGGCGATGACCGGGGCATCGTTGGCGCCGGTGATAGTGACCGTCACATCCTGGGTGTCGGTGCCGCCATTGCCATCATCCACCGTGATGGTGAATACCACGGTCACCGTCTCGCCCGCGGCGAGGAAGTCGAGTTCGGCCTCGGTGATGGTGTAATCCCAGTTGATGGTACCGTTGTTGGTGTTGCCGGCATCGGCACTGATGGTAAAGGCATTCTCGATGGCCGTTTGCTGGGCAGCCGTCAGCGTCAGTGCCGTGGTGACCGACTTGGTGGCCTCACTCGCCGTCGGTGTATCGGTCAGGTCGAGATCGGTAAAGGTGATCGAGCCACTGTCAGTCAGCGTAGTGCCTTCGGTGATGACGCCTGTGACATCGACGACAGCGATGACCGGGGCGTCGTTGGCGCCGGTAATGGTGACCGTGACATCCTGGGTATCCGTGCCGCCATTGGCGTCATCGACCGTAATGGTGTAAACCACCGTGACCGTCTCGCCGGCTGCGAGAAAATCAAGCTCGGCCTCGGTGATGGTGTAGTCCCAGTTGATGGTACCGTTGTTGGTATTGCCCGCATCCGGGACTGATGGTGAAGGCATCCTCGATCGCGGTCTGCTGTGCAGCCGTCAGGGTCAGTGCCGTGGTCACGGACTTGGTCACTTCCGTTGCCGTTGGCGTATCGGTCAGATCGAGATCGGTAAAGGTGATCGAGCCACTGTCGGTCAGCGTGGCACCTTCGGTGATGCTGCCTGCCACATCGACGATCGCAATGACCGGGGCGTCGTTGGCGCCGGTAATGGTGACCGTCACATCCTGGGTATCGGTACCGCCATTGGCGTCATCGACCGTGATGGTGTAGACCACCGTGACCGTCTCACCGGCTGCCAGGAAGTCAAGCTCGGCCTCGGTGATGGTGTAATCCCAGTTGATGGTGCCGTTGTTGGTATTGCCAGCATGCGCACTGATGGTAAAGGCGTCCTCAATGGCAGTTTGCTGGGCGGCCGTCAGCGTCAGCGCCGTGGTCACGGACTTGGTGACCTCAGTCGCCGTTGGCGTATCGGTCAGGTCCAGATCGGTAAAGGTGATCGAGCCACTATCGGTAAGTGTCGCGCCCTCGGTAATGCTGCCGGTGACATCGACAATGGCGATGACCGGGTGCGTCGTTGGTGCCGGTGATCGTGATGGTCACATCCTGGGTGTCGGTGCCACTATTGCCGTCATCGACCGTAATCGTATACACCACCGTCACCGTCTCGCCGGCGGCGAGAAAATCGAGTTCGGCCTCGGTGATGGTGTAGTCCCAGTTGATGGTGCCGTTGTTGGTGTTGCCGGCATCCGGACTGATGGTGAAGGCATCCTCGATCGCGGTCTGCTGTGCGGCCGTCAGCGTCAGTGCCGTGGTCACGGACTTGGTGACCTCGGTGGCCGTCGGCGTATCGGTCAGGTCGAGATCGGTAAAGGTGATCGAGCCAGCTGTCACTGAGTGTCGTACCCTCGGTGATGCTGCCGGCCACATCGACGACCGCAATGACCGGGGCGTCGTTGGCGCCGGTGATGGTGACCGTCACATCCTGGGTATCGGTGCCGCCATTGGCGTCATCGACCGTGATGGTGTAGACCACCGTGACCGTCTCGCCGGCGGCCAGAAAATCAAGTTCGGCCTCGGTGATGGTGTAATCCCAGTTAATCGTACCGTTGTTGGTGTTGCCGGCATCCGGGCTGATGGTGAAGGCATCCTCGATCGCAGTCTGCTGTGCGGCCGTCAGTGTCAGCGCAGTGGTCACAGACTTGGTGACCTCGGTGGCCGTCGGTGTATCGGTCAGGTCAAGATCGGTAAAGGTGATCGAACCACTGTCGGTGAGCGTGGTGCCCTCGGTGATGGCGCCTGTTACATCGACAACCGCAATGACCGGGGCGTCGTTCGCGCCGGTGATGGTGATCGTCACATCCTGGGTATCGGTGCCGCCGTTGGCGTCATTCACCGTGATGGTGTAGACCACCGTGACCGTCTCGCCGACGGCGAGGAAGTCGAGCTCGGCCTCGGTGATGGTGTAATCCCAGTTGATGGTGCCGTTGTTGGTGTTGCCGGCATCCGGGCTGATGGTAAAGGCATCCTCGATCGCGGTCTGCTGCGCGGCCGTCAGGGTCAGCGCCGTCGTCACGGACTTGGTCGACCTCGGTGGCCGTCGGTGTATCCGTCAGGTCGAGGTCGGTAAACGTGATCGAACCACTGTCAGTGAGTGTCGTGCCCTCGGTGATGGCGCCGGCGACATCGACAACCGCAATGACCGGGGCGTCGTTGGCGCCGGTAATCGTGACCGTCACATCCTGGGTGTCGGTGCCGCCGTTGGCGTCATCGACCGTGATGGTATACACCACGGTGACCGTCTCGCCGGCGGCGAGGAAGTCAAGCTCGGCCTCGGTGATGGTGTAATCCCAGTTAATGGTGCCGTTGTTGGTATTGCCGGCATCAGGGCTGATCGTAAAGGCATCCTCGATTGCGGTTTGCTGTGCAGCCGTCAGCGTCAGTGCCGTGGTCACGGACTTGGTGACTTCAGTTGCCGTTGGCGTATCGCTCACGTCGACGTCGGTAAAGGTAATCGAACCGGCATCACTCAGTGTAGCGCCCTCGGTAATGCTACCTGTAACATCGACAATGGCGATGACCGGGGCATCGTTCACAGCATCGACAGTGATCGTTGCCGTGGCGGGTGTGGCATCGAGCAGGCCGCTGTTATCTTTAGCTGCAAACTGGAAGCTGGTGACCCCGTTCCAGTCGAGATTCGGCACGAAATAGAGTGTCAGCGCTTCGGCCGTGGCAGCGTAATCGCTGCCGGTCGCGGCAGCGTATTAATAACGTGGCATCAGTGTAGAGCGTGCCATTGGCAGGCAGACTGGTGAGCTGGTAAAAGTCTACGCTGCCGTCAACATCACTGCCGGTGAGGGTGATGGCGATCGAGGTATCATCTTCATCTCCGGTAGCACCGACGTTGTTGCTTGTCGGGGCGTCCGCTGTCCCTGTAATACGAAGAGTAACGGTGGCAGTATCCGTACCGCCGTTACCATCATCGACCTGGTAGGTGAAACTGTCCGTGGCAACCTGGCCGGCAGCAAGGTAATCAAATGCACCGTTGGGATCGTAGATAAAATCGCCGAGGGTGCCAACGGTAAGATTTGCGCCTGACGGCAACGTAAACAGCGAACCGACGTTGGCGCCGCTGCCATTGACCTGCGTGACGGTCAATGCATCACCGTCACCGTCAATGTCGTTCGCCACGACGCCATTGACCGCGATAATACTGATCTGTGTATCCTGGTCGGTGCTGTAGCCCGTCCACTGCGGCCCGGCGGTCCCTGCCCCGCCATCGATCAGTGTGCCGGTATTTCCATTCCCGGTCAGATCGGCAACAGCTGCTACCCGAGCCTTCGTTGAAGTTCCAGTAACCCGCGAGGCCGGCTTCAGCACCAGTCAAGACCTGGTCAAGCGAGGCCTGGATCTCAGCCTGGGTCCGCGCCGTATTCCAGATCCGGACCTCGTCGATCTGGCCATCGAAGTATTTACCGGCCGGGTTGTTCGAGCGGCCGCCGATGCGCAGCTCATCCAGCGTGGCATGGGCGTCACCAAGGGACCCCGAACCGTTGTACACATCGACGAGTGTACCGTTGACGTAGGTCGACACCGTGCCATTGTCATAGGCTACCGCGATGTGGGTCCACTCGCCGTCTGCCACCACGTAGCCGGTATTATGCCAGGTCCAGCCGGGATCGCTGTTGGCGAATGCCCAGTTAATAGTGCCATCCGAGAACAGGGCAACCTCGTACTCACCCTCCTTGTTGATGATCATCCGGTTGACGTTGGCCGATGCGTCCGCCTTGATCCAGGCCTCCATGGTCATGGTGTTCGTCATCGTCAGGCTGGCGCTGTCTGCGATGGCTACATAGTCATCGATGCCATCGAAGTCGAGACCCGAGTTGTCATTTACCGCCACGGGTGCATCAGCCACGGCAGTGACATTTACTGTCTGCGAAATGACGTTACTGGTACCGCCATCACCGTCGTTCAGAACAAAACTCACGGTACGCGCAAGCGTGGACGGGTTGTCTCGATACATTCCAGAAGGTGATGTTTCGCAGCAGCGTCTGCGTGGCCGCCACATCGGCGTTGGCATTCAGATTGATAACCAGTGGATCTGTGCTGTTCAATCCACCTGTGAAAGATACCGATAGTGACACCGCCGAAAGTGACATCATCGCCACTGACGCCGATTTGTCCCGCGCCAGTACCCTGGTTGAAGATCGATAAACGGTCACCGGTTGCGCCACCTGCACTGAAATTAACACTGAGGATACCGCCGTTGAAATCAGGGGAATCCACATCGGACACAGTGATACTGCCATCAATAACAACGTGGGGATTGTTTTCAGTGTAGCTTGCAGCACCGCTTGTTGTTCCCAGTACCGGCGCCTGGTTTGTACCACTACCGCGAACGAACAGACTCAGGGCGTCCACGTTCTCGCGGCTGTTATCAAAGTTGACGTCATCACCATCAAACAACAGGCTGGCCGTGGCGAGCGCAGTGCCGGAGTCGAGCGTCGTCGCCGTCACATTGAGGACAAACACGTCCTGGCGCTTGACCGACAAATTATTGTCGCCAACGTTGTCTGACCTGTCGATGGTAAGCAGAATATTTCCACTGTTCAGCGCTACACCACCAACAATGGTCGAGTTCTCGATCAGCTCGATACCAATGAGCTCGGGCTCTCCTCCACCATTATCTATGCCGATGTCCGCCCCATCTATCAGCTGGAAGGATGTGTTGGCACTGGTGTCATACCAGAAAATTTCATTTTGCTGGATATTCCCTGACTGTACATACAGGAAGTCGCCGGCATCGACCCAGGTATTGCCGATTTTTGTGTCCGCTTCCACCAGGGTCAGGCCCTGGGTCTCGTTGACCGCCGGGTCGTTCATTACCAGGCGGAAGAAGCCGCTGCTGTAGTCACCCGCATTTTCGGCGCGGAAGGCATAGATACTTCCAGGCGCTGTTGCGATACTGTTCGACCAGCCTGCCGGTGCGCCTGCCGCGGCATTTGAAAGCGACTCGGCATCGTCCGTGCTAAACAACATGTCTCCGACCGTCAGGTCAATACTGCCGCCGGATATACCGGCACCGGTAACGGTTATATTGGAACCGACATAATGCAGGCCGGTGATTTCCACATCGTTATCAGCAGCGAACAGGTCAAAATTGCTCACGGCCTGGAAGGTGCCGTTCGTGGTGCCCACGCCATAGGAAAGGTTTGGGTCACCCATCCCGATTACGGTACCCTCGGACCAACTGGACAGTCCCGCTACACCGCTGGTAGCCTCACCATAGTCCGGACCAACATCACTGTCCGTCGATAACCACATCCCGCTTTCGGCCGGTTCGACATATATGCTTGCCGATTCAGTTGCACTGCTGAACGCTGTAGCAACACCACCCGTGCCGGTATTGACGGCGCCAGTGCCGCTTGTATTTCCGTCTGTGGCATCCCATGCGCGGAATGTGATTGCAGCATTACCAGTAAACCCCGGGGTTGGGACAAAACGTATGAGGTCATTAGTCGTGTCCATCAACACGACCGCCGATCCGTTAGTAACCAGCCCAAATGCTGTCCAGCTGGTACCGCCGTTGGTGGAATATTCCCAGGTGCCGTTTATATCATCAACCGCCGTGACCGCGATCCCTTCTACGCTGCCTGAATCAACATCAGTGATTCGATCACCACCGGCGCTGGCAATAATTGCTGATACCAGTTCACCGCCAGGATCTGTCGCATTCATTAATACATTTGGCAAATTCATTATGCCGCTGTTATTCAGCACTGGCGCGTCATTACTTCCAATGATGGTAACCGTCACATCCTGGGTGTCGGTGCCGCCGTTGGCGTCATTGACCGTGATCGTGTAGACCACCGTGACTGTCTCGCCGGCGGCCAGGAAGTCGAGCTCGGCCTCGGTGATGGTGTAATCCCAGTTGATGGTGCCGTCGTTGGTATTGACGTGCATCGGGGCTGATGGTGAAGGCATCCTCGATCGCGGTCTGCTGCGCGGCCGTCAGGGTCAGCGCCGTGGTCACGGACTTGGTGACCTCGGTGGCCGTCGGTGTATCGGTCAGGTCGAGATCGGTAAAGGTGATCGAGCCACTGTCAGTGAGTGTCGTGCCCTCGGTGATACTGCCGGCCACGTCGACAACGGCGATAACCGGGGCGTCATTCGCGCCGGTGATGGTGACCGTCACATCCTGGGTGTCGGTGCCGCCATTGGCGTCATTGACCGTGATCGTGTAGACCACCGTGACTGTCTCGCCCGCGGCCAGGAAGTCCAGCTCGGCCTCGGTGATGGTGTAATCCCAGTTGATGGTGCCGTTGTTGGTATTGCCGTGCATCGGGGCTGATGGTGAAGGCATCCTCGATCGCACTCTGCTGCGCGGCCGTCAGGGTCAGTGCCGTGGTCACGGACTTGGTGACCTCGGTGGCCGTCGGTGTATCGGTCAGGTCGAGATCGGTAAAGGTGATCGAACCACTGTCAGTGAGTGTCGTGCCCTCGGTGATACTACCGGCCACGTCGACGACCGCGATAACCGGGGCGTCATTCGCGCCGGTGATCGTGACCGTCACATCCTGGGTGTCGGTGCCGCCGTTGGCGTCATCCACCGTGATCGTGTAGACCACCGTGACTGTCTCGCCCGCGGCCAGGAAGTCCAGCTCGGCCTCGGTGATGGTGTAATCCCAGTTGATGGTGCCGTCGTTGGTATTGAGTGCATCGGGGCTGATGGTGAAGGCATCCTCGATCGCACTCTGCTGCGCGGCCGTCAGGGTCAGTGCCGTGGTCACGGACTTGGTGACCTCGGTGGCCGTCGGTGTATCGGTCAGGTCGAGATCGGTAAAGGTAATCGAGCCACTGTCAGTGAGTGTCGTGCCCTCGGTGATACTACCGGCCACGTCGACGACGGCGATAACCGGGGCGTCATTCGCGCCTGTTATCGTGACCGTCACATCCTGGGTGTCGGTGCCGCCATTGGCGTCATTGACCGTGATCGTGTAGACCACCGTGACTGTCTCGCCCGCGGCCAGGAAGTCCAGCTCGGCCTCGGTGATGGTGTAATCCCAGTTGATGGTGCCGTCGTTGGTATTGAGTGCATCGGGGCTGATGGTGAAGGCATCCTCGATCGCACTCTGCTGCGCGGCCGTCAGGGTCAGTGCCGTGGTCACGGACTTGGTGACCTCGGTGGCCGTCGGTGTATCGGTCAGGTCGAGATCGGTAAAGGTGATCGAGCCAGCGTCACTGAGTGTCGTGCCCTCGGTGATACTGCCGGCCACATCGACGACGGCGATAACCGGGGCGTCGTTGGCGCCGGTGATCGTGACCGTCACATCCTGGGTGTCGGTGCCGCCATTGGCGTCATTGACCGTGATCGTGTAGACCACCGTGACTGTCTCGCCCGCGGCCAGGAAGTCCAGCTCGGCCTCGGTGATGGTGTAATCCCAGTTGATGGTGCCGTTGTTGGTATTGACCGTGCATCGGGGCTGATGGTGAAGGCATCCTCGATCGCACTCTGCTGCGCGGCCGTCAGGGTCAGTGCCGTGGTCACGGACTTGGTGACCTCGGTGGCCGTCGGTGTATCGGTCAGGTCGAGATCGGTAAAGGTGATCGAGCCACTGTCAGTGAGCGTCGTGCCCTCGGTGATACTACCGGCCACATCGACAACGGCGATAACCGGGGCGTCATTCGCGCCGGTGATCGTGACCGTCACATCCTGGGTGTCGGTGCCGCCATTGGCGTCATTCACCGTGATCGTGTAGACCACCGTGACTGTCTCGCCCGCGGCCAGGAAGTCGAGCTCGGCCTCGGTGATGGTGTAATCCCAGTTGATGGTGCCGTCGTTGGTATTGAGTGCATCGGGGCTGATGGTGAAGGCATCCTCGATCGCACTCTGCTGCGCGGCCGTCAGCGTCAGTGCCGTGGTCACGGACTTGGTGACCTCGGTGGCCGTCGGTGTATCGGTCAGGTCGAGATCGGTAAAGGTGATCGAGCCACTGTCAGTGAGTGTCGTGCCCTCGGTGATACTACCGGCCACGTCGACAACGGCGATAACCGGGGCGTCATTCGCGCCGGTGATCGTGACCGTCACATCCTGGGTGTCGGTGCCGCCATTGGCGTCATTGACCGTGATCGTGTAGACCACCGTGACTGTCTCGCCCGCGGCCAGGAAGTCCAGCTCGGCCTCGGTGATGGTGTAATCCCAGTTGATGGTGCCGTCGTTGGTATTGAGCGCATCGGGGCTGATGGTGAAGGCATCCTCGATCGCACTCTGCTGCGCGGCCGTCAGGGTCAGTGCCGTGGTCACGGACTTGGTGACCTCGGTGGCCGTCGGTGTATCGGTCAGGTCGAGATCGGTAAAGGTGATCGAACCACTGTCAGTGAGTGTCGTGCCCTCGGTGATGGTGCCTGTTACGTCAACAACCGCAATGACCGGGGCGTCGTTCGCGCCGGTGATGGAGATGGTCACATCCTGGGTATCGGTGCCGCCGTTGGCGTCATCGACGGTGATGGTGTAGACCACCGTGACTGTCTCACCGGCGGCCAGGAAGTCCAGCTCGGCCTCGGTGATGGTGTAATCCCAGTTGATGGTGCCGTTGTTGGTGTTGCCGGCATCGGGGCTGATGGTGAAGGCGTCCTCGATCGCGGTCTGCTGCGCGGCCGTCAGCGTCAGCGCCGTAGTAACGGACTTGGTCACTTCCGTGGCCGTCGGCGTATCAGTCAGGTCGAGATCGGTAAAGGTGATCGAACCGGCATCACTTAGCGTCGTGCCCTCGGTGATGCTACCTGCCACATCGACAACCGCAATAACCGGGGCGTCATTGGCGCCGGTGATCGTGACCGTCACATCCTGGGTGTCGGTGCCGCCATTGGCGTCATTCACCGTGATGGTGTAGACACGACCGTGACTGTTTCACCCGCGGCCAGGAAGTCGAGCTCGGCCTCGGTAATGGTGTAGTCCCAGTTGATGGTGCCGTTATTGGTGTTGCCCCCCGCTGCACTGATGGTAAAGGCATTCTCAATTGCACTTTGCTGCGCGGCTGTCAGCGTCAGTGTTGTAGTCACAGATTTCGTGACTTCACTCGCCGTCGGCGTATCGGTCAGGTCGAGATCGGTAAAAGTGATCGAACCGGCATCACTCAGTGTGGCGCCTTCTGTGATACTGCCTGCAACATCGACGACCGCAATAACCGGGACGTCGTTCGCACCGGTGATGGTGATGGTCACATCCTGGGTGTCGGTGCCACCGTTGGCGTCATCGACGGTGATGGTGTAGACAACCGTGACCGTCTCGCCGGCGGCGAGGAAGTCCAGCTCGGCCTCGGTGATGGTGTAATCCCAGTTGATGGTGCCGTTGTTGGTGTTGCCGGCATCGGGGCTGATGGTGAAGGCATTCTCGATCGCGGTCTGCTGCGCGGCCGTCAGGGTCAGCGCCGTAGTGACGGACTTGGTCACTTCCGTGGCCGTCGGCGTATCAGTCAGATCGAGATCGGTGAAGGTGATCGAGCCGGCATCACTCAGCGTGGCGCCCTCGGTGATGGCGCCTGCCACATCAACGACGGCGATAACCAGGACGTCATTGGCACCGGTGATGGTCACCGTCACATCCTGGGTGTCGGTGCCGCCATTGGCATCATTCACCGTGATAGTGTAGACAACTGTGACCGTTTCGCCGGCGGCGAGGAAGTCGAGTTCACCTTCCGTGATGGTGTAATCCCAGTTGATGGTCCCGTTATTGGTGTTGCCCCCTGCCGCACTGATGGTGAAGGCATTCTCGATCGCACTCTGCTGCGCGGCTGTCAGCGTCAGTGCCGTGGTCACGGACTTGGTGACCTCGGTCGCCGTTGGCATGTCGGTCAGGTCGAGATCGGTGAAGGTAATCGAACCACTGTCGGTGAGCGTTGTGCCTTCAGTGATGCTGCCGGTTACATCGACGACGGCGATGACCGGGGCATCATTACTGCCCGTGATAGAGATGGTTACATCCTGGGTGTCAGTGCCACCGTTACCGTCGTCCATGGTAATGGTGAACACGGCCGTGACTGTCTCGCCTGCTGCCAGGAAGTTGAGGCTGGCCTCACTGATCGTGTAGTCCCAGTTAATGGTGCCGTTGTTGGTGTTGCCGGCATCAGCACTGATGGTAAAGGCATTCTCGATCGCACTCTGCTGGGCGGCTGTCAGCGTCAGCGTAGTGGTGATCGACTTGGTGGCCTCACTTGCTGTCGGCGTATCAGTCAGGTCGAGATCGGTAAAGGTGATCGAACCGGCATCACTCAGTGTGGCGCCTTCAGTGATACTGCCAGCAACATCCACAACCGCGATGACCGGGACGTCATTGGCACCGGTGATGGTGACCGTCACATCCTGGGTGTCGGTGCCGCCATTGGCGTCATTGACCGTGATCGTGTAGACCACCGTGACTGTCTCGCCCGCGGCCAGGAAGTCCAGCTCGGCCTCGGTGATGGTGTAGTCCCAGTTGATGGTGCCGTTGTTGGTATTGCCCCCTGCTGCACTGATAGTGAATGCATCCTCGATCGCACTCTGCTGCGCGGCCGTCAGGGTCAGCGCCGTGGTCACGGACTTGGTGACCTCGGTGGCCGTCGGTGTATCGGTCAGGTCGAGATCGGTAAAGGTGATCGAACCAGCATCACTCAGCGTGGTGCCCTCGGTAATGGTGCCTGCGACATCAACGACTGCAATGACCGGGGCATCATTACTACCCGTGATAGTGATGGTCACATCCTGGGTATCGGTGCCGCCGTTAGCATCGTCCACGGTAATGGTGAACACGACCGTGACTGTTTCGCCCGCAGCGAGGAAGTCGAGCTCGGCCTCGGTGATGGTGTAATCCCAGTTGATGGTGCCGTTGTTGGTGTTGCCGGCATCCGGGCTGATGGTAAAGGCATCCTCGATCGCGGTCTGCTGCGCGGCCGTCAGGGTCAGTGCCGTGGTCACGGACTTGGTGACCTCGCTCGCCGTCGGCGTATCGGTCAGGTCGAGATCGGTAAAGGTGATCGAACCACTGTCAGTGAGTGTCGTGCCCTCGGTGATACTGCCGGCCACATCGACGACGGCGATGACCGGGGCGTCGTTGGCGCCGGTGATGGTGACCGTCACATCCTGGGTGTCGGTGCCGCCGTTGGCGTCATTGACCGTGATCGTGTAGACCACCGTGACCGTCTCGCCGGCGGCGAGGAAGTCGAGCTCGGCCTCGGTGATGGTGTAGTCCCAGTTGATGGTGCCGTTGTTGGTGTTGCCGGCATCCGGACTGATGGTGAAGGCGTCCTCGATCGCGGTCTGCTGCGCGGCCGTCAGCGTCAGCGCCGTGGTCACGGACTTGGTCACTTCCGTTGCCGTCGGTGTATCGGTCAGGTCGAGATCGGTAAAGGTGATCGAGCCACTGTCAGTGAGCGTGCGTGCCCTCGGTGATACTGCCGGTCACATCGACAACGGCGATGACCGGGGCGTCATTGGCGCCGGTGATGGTGACCGTCACATCCTGGGTGTCGGTGCCGCCGTTGGCGTCATCGACGGTGATCGTGTAGACCACCGTGACCGTCTCACCCGCGGCGAGGAAGTCGAGTTCGGCCTCGGTGATGGTGTAATCCCAGTTGATGGTGCCGTTGTTGGTATTGCCGGCATCGGGACTGATGGTGAAGGCATCCTCGATCGCCGTCTGCTGCGCGGCCGTCAGCGTCAGCGCCGTGGTCACGGACTTGGTCACTTCCGTTGCCGTCGGTGTATCGGTCAGGTCCAGATCGGTAAAGGTGATCGAACCGCATCAGTCAGTGTCGTGCCCTCGGTGATACTGCCTGCCACATCGACAACCGCGATGACCGGGGCGTCGTTGGCGCCGGTGATCGTGACCGTCACATCCTGGGTGTCGGTGCCGCCGTTGGCGTCATCGACGGTGATCGTGTAGACCACCGTGACCGTCTCGCCGGCGGCGAGGAAGTCGAGCTCGGCCTCGGTGATGGTGTAATCCCAGTTGATGGTGCCGTTGTTGGTATTGCCCGCATCCGGGCTGATGGTGAAGGCATCCTCGATCGCCGTCTGCTGCGCCGCCGTCAGGGTCAGCGCCGTGGTCACGGACTTGGTGACCTCGGTGGCCGTCGGCGTATCGGTCAGGTCGAGATCGGTAAAGGTGATCGAACCGGCATCAGTCAGCGTGGTGCCCTCGGTGATGGCGCCTGCCACATCGACGACCGCGATGACCGGGGCATCGTTCGCGCCGGTGATGGTGACCGTCACATCCTGGGTGTCGGTGCCGCCGTTGGCGTCATCACGGTGATGGTGTAGACCACCGTGACCGTCTCGCCCGCAGCCAGGAAGTCCAGTTCGGCCTCGGTGATGGTGTAATCCCAGTTGATGGTGCCGTTGTTGGTATTGCCGGCATCGGGACTGATGGTGAAGGCATCCTCGATCGCGGTCTGCTGCGCGGCCGTCAGGGTCAGCGCCGTGGTCACGGACTTGGTCACCTCGGTCGCCGTCGGCGTATCGGTCAGGTCGAGATCGGTAAAGGTGATCGAACCGCTGTCGGTCAGCGTGGTGCCTTCGGTGATGGTGGCATCCACATCGACCACCGCAATGACCGGGGCATCGTTCGCGCCGGTGATCGTGACCGTCACATCCTGGGTATCCGTGCCGCCGTTGCCGTCATCGACGGTGATCGTGTAGACCACCGTGACCGTCTCACCCGCGGCGAGGAAGTCCAGTTCGGCCTCGGTGATCGTGTAGTCCCAGTTGATGGTACCGTTGTTGGTATTGCCGGCATCCGGACTGATGGTGAAGGCATCCTCGATGGCCGTCTGCTGCGCGGCCGTCAGCGTCAGCGTCGTGGTCACGGACTTGGTCACTTCAGTCGCCGTCGGTGTATCGGTCAGGTCGAGATCGGTAAAGGTGATCGAACCGGCATCAGTCAGCGTGGTGCCCTCGGTGATGGTGGCATCCACATCGACCACGGCAATGACCGGGGCATCGTTCGCACCGGTGATGGTGACCGTCACATCCTGGGTATCCGTGCCGCCGTTGGCGTCATCGACGGTAATCGTGTAGACGACCGTGACTGTCTCACCCGCGGCGAGGAAGTCCAGCTCGGCCTCGGTGATCGTGTAATCCCAGTTGATGGTACCGTTGTTGGTGTTGCCGGCATCCGGACTGATGGTGAAGGCATCTTCGATCGCGGTTTGCTGTGCCGCCGTCAGCGTCAGGGTGGTGGTGACCGACTTGGTCACTTCAGTCGCCGTCGGTGTATCGGTCAGGTCGAGATCGGTAAAGGTGATCGAGCCGGCATCGGTGAGCGTGGTGCCCTCGGTGATGGCTGCCTGCGACATCGACCACGGCAATGACCGGTGCATCGTTCGCGCCGGTGATGGTGACCGTCACGTCCTGGGTGTCGGTGCCGCCGTTGGCGTCATCCACGGTGATCGTGTAGACGACCGTGACCGTCTCGCCATCTGCCAGGAAGTCGAGCTCAGCCTTCAGTGATGGTGTAGTCCCAGTTGATGATGCCGTTGTTAGTGTTGCCCGGCGTCGGCGCTGATGGTGAAGGCATCCTCGATCGCCGTCTGTTGCGGCGGCCGTCAGTGTCAGCGTCGTTGGTTACGGACTTGGTCACCTCCGTTGCCGTCGGCTGAATCGGTCAGCTCGGGATCGGCTAAAGGTGATCGAGCCGCTGTCGATCAGCGTGCTGCGTTTTCAGTGATGTTGTCTACCACATCAACCACCGCGATGACAGGATCATCGTTCACCGGGTCGATAATGATGACAACAGTGGTTATGTTCGAGTCGACGGTGCCGTCGTTCGCCTTGTAGGTGAAGCTGTCAGTAAAGTTCTCCGAACCGTCGTGGGTGTAGCTGAAGGTCCCGTCGGGGTTCAGGCTGAAACTGGCGGCGTGGCTCGGCCCGCTTACCAGCGTGGCAGTCAAGGCATCGCCGTCGAGTGTCGACGTCGTTAGTGAGTACAATTGAGTTGGTCACAACGTTTTCGTGCCAATCAATCGAGTCGTTGGAATAATCGGCGGTGACGATATCCTTGTCGCCATCGTTGTCCACATCCAGGGCAGTCGCAGGGCCGGCGCCGCTTGTCGCACCGGCGACGATATGTTCGGCAAAGGTGCCGCTGCCATCATTTTCGTACCAATGCAGCGGATCAGCGGTATCTTGCGCGGCGAGCAGGTCCAGATCACCATCGCCGTCGATATCATTTGCCTCTACCGACCAGGCGCCTGTGGCACTGATATCGTGCGCGGTGAGATTGCCTGAACCGTCGTTTTCCCACCAGGTGATCTTGCCATCGTAGTAGGCGGCAGACAGAACGTCGGCGTCACCGTCGCCATCGATATCGCCCGCACTGACGTCGATCGCGCCATTCAGTGTTACCGAAATATCATGGGTGCTGAAACTGCCACCGCCCAGGTTTTCATACCAGGTGAGGGTGTCGGCATCGAACTGGGCGGATAACACGTCCTGGTCGCCATCACCATCCATGTCCGCATAATCCACAGAAAAGACATTGGTCGCTGTGTTGGCAATCAGCTGATCTGCCGTGAAATTGCCGCTGCCGTCGTTAATATGCCATTCAACCTTGCCGGAGACGCTGTCGCCGCTGATTACGTCAATATCGAAATCGCCATCCAGATCTACCGCCGATACTGTGAGGTAGTTCGATTCACTGCTGGTAATAAGGTGCGTAGTGAAGTTGCCGGCACCGTCGTTTTCGAACCAATGGATTTGTCCGCCGCCCCGACTGGCGGACAACACATCGGCATCACCATCGCCGTCCAGGTCGGCGGTAAAGACATCGACGGGATTCCCCAGGGTCGCGGCCGAAACAGCGTGAGAGGTGAAGTTTCCGGCACCGATGTATTCATACCAGACGATCTGACCCGTAAAGGTGCCTTCGATAGCCGCAACAATGTCAAGATCGCCGTCGCCGTCCAGATCGGCTGATGTAACAGCTGCGGCATTGGTGACGCCTGATGCAATATTGGCGCTGGCCAGAAATATGTTATCCAGTGCCGTGACGGTACCACCTTCGTCGACGTGCACCTCGTCCGCATAGGCGACAGGCGCGTCGTTGACCGGGTTTACTGTGATAGCGACGCTATCGCTGTCTTTCCCGGATACAGAATTCATAATGCCTGCAATTTCCGCAGCGCCTAATGCGCGGTCATAGATGCGTGCATCGTCCACTTGCCCGATTACATCCCACAACGGATCGCCATCGCCGTGGGCGCCAATGAAAGTATCTGCTCCCAGCGTATAGTCGATTGAGCCTGTCATGGCGCCCGAATCGACGGCAACACCGTCCAGATAGAGCGTGTGCAGGTTGCTTGTATCGTCAACGGAATAGGCGACATGGTGCCACCCCGCACCCACCAGGTTGTTTGAAAAAGAGAGTTCCTGCCAGGTCGCACCGTCGTAATAGGCGCCTCGCACACTGCCTCCGCTCCAATCGGCATAGCGCAGAATAACGCTATCACCGAGGGAGATGACATCGGCACCGTTTGTATCCGCCGCGGTGAGGTCGACCCATGCCGACAGCGTTATATTGGCAGGATCGCCGAAGTGCCCGCTAATTTGAACAGAGTCATCACCATCGAAGCTCAATACATTGCCGCGCGTTGCATCGTTTACCGACGTTGCGCCGTTTACCGTTCCGTCATCAGGCGTACCCGCGCCGTCATCCGCACCGGGATTACCGGCATCATCAAATGAATAGTATCCCAGCAATGTGGCATCGTCGTGCGTGGTGATCTGCAATGAATCAGACCCATTGAAATTCAGATCCGGCATGAAGGTCAAACCATCCAGCGCGGTATTTATATTCAACAGCGTGCCTGAAATAGTCATAGTGGCACTGCCGTTGCTGCCGGTAACAAAGGTAAGTCCTGTGGTGCCAGACAAGGTCAGTATGCCGTCGTTGACGCTGAGTGTGACTTCCACTTGATCAGTGCCGGCATCCACATCGCTGATCGAAATCTTGTTCAGGTTGGCGTCGTTAAACACCAGGGCGGTGTCTTCATTGGTCGATTGAGCGCCAGGTACATTGTTAACCGGGGCCTCGTTGAGGTCGTTGAGATTGATGGTGATGGTCGCCGTGCCGTAGGCGCCCTTGTCATCGATCGCGGCCACGGTGAGCGTAAACACCGGCGTGGTCTCGAAATCGAGCACCGCGCTGTTGGCCACCGTGATCTGGCCGGTGATGGCATCGATGGTAAACGCCCCGTCGGTGTTACCGGCCGTGATGGCGTAGTTCATCGGATCCGTCTCCGGGTCCGAGGCGCTGACGCTGCCGACCACCGTGGCGTTGGCGCTGTTCTCATCGACATTCAGGGTTGCGGCGGTGACGGTTGGCGCCCCGTTGCCCTGGAAGCCGATGCCCCAGATGCTCTCGTTGTTGTTGTTGAGGCTCTCGTCCAGGCCTTCGAAGAAACGGGTGGCGGTCGCGGCCGTGGGGCCACCGCCCGGCTCCGTTACCGTTACATCGAGGACAAAGATGTCCTGCCGCTTTACATCGATGGTCGGTGTATCACCGACCGTCGTATCGTTGCTCTGTAGCGAGATCAACAGCTGGCCGGCGCTGAGTGAAAAGCCGCCGATCTCGGTATCTGCCTGCACGAGATGGATGCCGCCGATGTTCTGGTCCGATACTGATGTCGCTGCCATCGATGAGCAGCGAGGTCGTACCGCTCGTCGTATCGCCCAGGGTGCCGGGTACAAAGCGGTGGATATCCTTGGTCGCGCCAGCATGGGCGACCAGGAAATCGCCCGGGTTCAGGGTGACGGCCCCGGCCCCGGCCCCGACCACGGTGGTCTGCTCGACCAGCGTAATACCGGTGACGTTGCCCCACCCCGTATCGTTCTTGCCGTCGATCAGGCGGAAAAAGCTGCCGGCACTGTAATCACCGGCCGTGGTCGGACGGAAGACGAACACATCTTCTTTAAAATAGGTGATGCCACTGATCGTCTCGTCTTCATTGGTCGAGAGCAGCAGGTCGCCGGCATAGAGCTGGATGCTGTTGGTGCCGACCTGGATGTCCTGCGAGACATAGTGCACGGCGCTGACTGTGGTATTTCCGTCCGTGCCCGCAATCGAGTCCAGGTTGAACTGGTAGGAGAAGGTGCCCGAGGTAGTGCCCGGCTCGAAGCTCATGGTGCCGCCGAAGTTCACCACGTCACCGCCGGTGATCGACGGGATATCGGTGTTGCCGGTCCCGCCCTCGTCGTTCTCGAAGGTCATCCACAGTGCCTGGTCGGCCGCGTTGACGGTGATGCTGACGGAATCGGTGTCGCTTTGTGCGCCGCCGAAGCCGGTGTTGCCCTGGTCGTCGGTGACGATCTGCACGCTCGCCGTGCCCGTGAAACCCGCCGTCGCGGCAAAGGTCGCACCTTCCAGTGCCGCGTTGATGTCGGCCACCGTACCGGTGAAGGTCATGGTTTCGTCGTCCGTCCCGTCGCCGTCGCTGAAGCTCAGCCCGGCCTGGCGCGAGAGATTGACCGTGCCGTTGGTCGCTGTCAGCGTCACCTGGACGGTGCCCGCATCCGGGTCGCTGACGCTGAGCGTCGTGCTCGTTGCCGAGGAGAACAGCAGCATGCCGTCGATGTCGATGGTCTGGGCGCCCGGCACCGTGTTGACCGGCGGGTCGTTGACCGTCGATCACATTGATGTTGATGAGGTCGCTGTCGGTCTGCGGCGCGGCCACCGGGGCATTGCCGAGGTCGTTGGTCTCGACCAGCAAACTGGCGGCACCCAGGTAGCCGGCATCGGGTGTGAAGATCAGGCCATCGAGGGCCGCGTTGATGTCTGCAACACTGCCCGTAATGGTCATGGTGCCGTTATTCCCGCCATCACCCGATGTAAAGCTCAGCCCGGTGCCGCCGGTGTACCTCTGGGAATATATGCCGTCGGGGTCGCTGCCGCCCTCGCCGTTCCAGGCGATGACAAAATCGCCAGAGGCCGACATGGCGATCGACGCGCCCTGCTGATCGCCCGAGATGGTGGAATTGACCCGGGTCTCCAGTCCGACCGTTGTACCGGCGGCGTCGTATTTCTGCAGGTAGATGTTCCATTCGTTGCCGGCCGTAGCATCGTCGTCGCTCGCCCAGGTGACGGCAAAGTGACCCGCGGCATCGACGGCGACCGAGGGATCGCGTTGATCCTGCGCGGTGGTGGAATTGACCAGGGTATTGACCCCGATCGTATTACCCGCGGCGTCGTAACGCTGCAGGTAGATATTGAAGTCGTCGGAATTAGAAGGGTCGTCATCGCTTTCCCAGGTAACGATGACGTTACTGTCGGCATCCATAGCCACCGACGAGTCGAACTGGGCATCTGTCGTATAGCTGTTGACCAGGATGTTGCCGCCAACGGCATTACCGTTTACATCATAACGCTGCAGGTGTACGTTCCAGTCGTCAGAATTGGACGGATCATCGTCGCTGCTCCAGCTCACGACGAAGTTACCCGCCGGATCCATGGCCAGCGCCGGCTGGCGCTGCACCTGGTCCGTCGTGGTGTTTACTTTTACCTCGGCAGCGTCCTGGGCCGTACCGCTTGCGTCGTAGCGCCGGTAAAAGACCCCATCGTCATCACCGCTGCCTTCCCCGGACCAGGCGATGACGAAGTCACCGTTCCCGTCCATCGCCACGGCGGGGCTTCTTTGTGTCGAATTCGTTGTGGTATTGACCAGTTGATCGGTAGCGTCCAATGCATTGCCAGCGGCGTCGTAGCGCCGGTAGAAGATACCGGCGCTATCACCCACGCCGTTTCCGGTCCACACCACTACGAAATTTCCGGCATCATCCATGGCAACGGTTGGTTCTCGCTGATTCCCCGTAGTGGTGATGTTGACGCGGAATTCGGCCCCGTTGGTGGTCCCGTCCGCGTTGTAGAGTTGCGCGTAAGTTCCGCTTAAATCGCCATCCTGGCCCACGCTCTCCCATACGACCACATAGTTGCCGCTGGCATCCATGGCAACGGACTCGGCGCTGGCAAAACCCTGCTGGGTGGTCTGTACGTTCGTCGTGTAGGTGTTGACGGGGGTCTCCGCTCCCTCAGTGACAGGTGCTGACGAAGGCCAATCCAGGCTCAAGCTGCCATTGGTCGCGGTAAGGGTGACCTCGATTGCGTTGCCCCCTGCGTCGTCGCGGACCAGGATCCGGTTGCCGTTCGCCTCCGAAAACACCAGCGGTATGTCCTGTCCCGTGGTCTGCGCACCCGGCACGCTGTTCACCGGGGCCTCGTTGTTGGCATCGGGCGTAACCGTGATCGTCACCGTGGCGGTGTCGGTGCCGCCCTTGCCGTCGTTCACCTGGTAGGTGAAGCTGTCGGTGTCGGCGAAGTTCGTGGTCGGTGTGTCGAAGGGCGTGTAGGTAAAGGTGCCGTCTGGATTCAGGACCAGCGTGCCGTGCAGCGGGCCGTCGAGCAGGCTGGCGGTCAACGGGTCGGTATCGGGATCGCTGTCGATACCGGCGCCGGTGTCGTCTGTGATGACGTTGCCGCCGACGGCCACGCCTTCACTGGTCGTGTAGACATTGTCCGTCGCAACGGGGTCGCGGTTGGCCAGCAACTTGGCCACGAAACCGTCGGTCGAGCCGTTGTAGCTGTTGTCGTAGACGCCGCCCGTGGCGAGCCCGGTGTTCGATCCGGTGTTGCCGCCGATGTAGATGTTGTTGTTCGCATCCAGGGCGAGGGCATAGCCGGTCTCGGTGGCATCGCCGCCCAGGTAGGTCGAGTAGTCCAGCGTGTTTCCGCCGGCGCCCAGGATGATAACGAAGGCATCGGTCGTACCGCTGAGTACACTGTCGTGGGCATCTCCGGTCAGGGGAAGGTTGCCGGAGTTCGTGTATCCGGTCGCATAAACGTTGCCGCTCGCATCCACCGCGAGGTCGTTCACATAGTCCCTGCCGCTGCCGCCAAAGTAGGTGGAGTAGACGAGCGAGTCGGGGCCGGTCGCGGCGGCCGGGTCGAACTTCGCGATGAACACGTCGGTGCTGCCGTTGCGCGCTCGTGTCATAGGCATTCTTCGTGGGGAAGCCGCTGCTGCTGACCTTGCCGGCCACGTAGATGTAACCCGAAGCATCCACCGCGATGGCTTCGCCCACATTCGCTCGAGCCGACGACATCGGAAGCGATGTAGCTGCTGTACAAGGTGCTCCAGCTGGTGCCGCCGTTCCACTTCAGTTTTGTGACATAGGCGTCGTTGCTCGTCGGCGTGGTGGCATCAAAGGCGTTGGCCGTTAGCGGGAATTCGCTGGTCGCGGAGCTGTGTCCGGTCAGGTAGATATTGCCCGCGGCGTCGACGGCGAGTCGCGTTGAGCGACTCGTTGCCGGTGCCGCCGCCGCCGTTGCTGCCGCCGAAGTAGCTCGAGTAGAGCAGCGAAGCGGTCCCGGTCAGCGTGGTGTCGTAGGCCGCGATGAAGCCGTCGTAGATGCCGCCCAGCGTGGTGTCGTAGGCATTCTTGGTGGGCAGATTGTTGGAGTCGGTGTCGCCTGCGACCACCACGCGCCCCGCGCCCGACGGGTCGAGCGCGATGCCGCCGACCGATTCGCCGTTGCTGCCGCTGCCGCCGAGGTAGCTGCCGTAGACGATGGCAGTGCCTGCCGCGTTGAGCTTGACCACGTAGGCATCCTTGCTGCCGGCGATCGCGGTGTCGTTGCCATTGATCGTGGGAAAGTTATTCGAGTAGGTGTTGCCCGCAACATAGATGTTGCCCGCACTGTCGACGACGATGCCGCTTGCCGTGTCCGCGGAGCCGCCGCCGAAATAGGTCGAATACAGCAGCGTGCTGCCGTCGTTGCTGAACTTCGCCACGAAGGCGTCCTGCGCCCCGGGCGTACCGAACGGCCCGGCCGTGATGGGCAGGGTCGCGGGAATCGAGGCGCTGCCGGTGACATAGACATTGCCGCCGGCATCCAGCGCGATATCTGATGATCGATTCGGTCCCGGTGCCGCCGAAGTAGCTGGCCCAGCTGAGTATCGGGTCGATAACCAGCGTGCGGCTCGCATCGTACTCGCCAAGCGCGAAACCCACGCTGCCGTCTTCGTTGATCTCGTACTGGCTTGCGACCGCCTCGCGGCTGCCGTCAGCGGCAAGCTGAAAGGCGATCGGTGCCTTGAAGGTGATCTGGTCGCCCTGCGCGTTCAGTGTCAAAAGGAGATCGCCATTGTCGGCCAGGCTGATCGAGGCGACACCGTCGAATGCAAGTTGTATCTGGCTGGTATCGGCACCGGCGGCGACGATGAAGTCGTACTCGAACTGGCGCTGGTTGCCGTAGTAGCGCACGTCGATGCCATTGTAGACGTCGGAGTACACGACAGCCGCGTGATTTTCGACACTGCTCTGCCAGGCATCCGAATCGCTGCCGATGAGGTAATTGCTGTAACTGCCGAGCAGGTCCTCGCCGCTCACCGCGGCATCGCTGTCACCGCCGACCAGGTCGAGGTGAATGGCATGTCCGCCGTCCCCCTCCTGCAGCGCGAGCACGGCATCGCCGTCGCTGAGGAACACGCTGTAACCACTGCCGCGCGCCAGGAAGTCCACTCGGGCATCGGTCTGGCCAACGTTGGCCTCGAAGGCCAGCGGCGTGGTCAGGGAGTTGGCCGCCACCTCGCTGCTGTCGAGCGTCCCCGACCACTCGATGCGCACGCTGTCGTCGGTGGACAGAACAGCGTCCACCTGCCCGACCTGGTATTCCAGGTCCCAGTCACCGCCCAGCGCTGCGCTGCCGGTAATGTCATCGGAGGCCGCGACATCGGCGCCGGTGATGCCGGCCAGGCTGCCGACCAGCGACTGGCCCGCCTCGCTTGCCGCGAGATTACAGCCGTATATAAGGATGTCGGCATTATCGCTAAAGGCACCGCCCCAGGAACGGATCAGATCCGCATTGGCAGCCAGTGTGTCGCTGTCCAGCGTACCGCCACCCAGGTCGATGGTACCCTCCGACCCGTGTGAGAGGATGTGTATTGCACTGACATTGTCATAGCCGCTCAGGACAGAACTGATCTGTATGATGCCATCCTGGGTATTATCGAGTTCAAACACCTGGTAGGTCGTGGTGTTGTCCGGGTAGACGAGCAGGTCCGACAGCAGTTTTTGATATTCCGGCGTATCTGTGTCGACAAAAATCAGCTCGACACGAACATCGGCGTCGCTGAACTCACTGGTTTCCGGAGTGCTGCTGGCATTGCCCTGCTCCACCACCGCCTGACTGTAGTCGTCCGCCGGCGCCTGCACATGCTCGGCCGCGAGCACACCTTCGAGTCCCGCTGAAAACAGCAGGCGTGGTTCGACCGCTTCCAGTAAAGGTTTGCTTTTGTATCTTTTTTTCTGTTTGTCTTTTTTCGCCATTTCCTTGCCAAGAACAACCTGTTTCCGGCACATAGCGCCGGGTGTCGCAGCTTTATGAAAAAACCAGGCGCAACATCACAGAACAGAAATCGGCAAAATATTGAAATACTTGAAGGTGAACAGGAATATACCGCACCATAATGGTGCTAGATTAGCAGTGGGGTGCTGGTGAGGTGCGGGTGAGGTGCTATTTTTTGGCCAGGTCAAACTCGGCCGTACCGATCACCGGGGAATTACCGGACAGGCTCCGGCTGCTGTCACCGTCAAAATTGAGTGAGCATTTCAGGCCACCCGGCAACTTGTTGTCTGGATTGGGCAGCTCCAGGCGCACGCCGAACATGCCACTCGAGGCATCCACGACGCGATCGACAATCTTCACTTCGGCAGTATAACTGCCCGCGCTTCCGAGTTCCGGGGTTACGCGTGCCTTCATACCCGGCTTGATGGTGCCAAATTTCGAGGCAGGCAGCAGCACCTCGATATTGAGTGGATCCAGCTGCGCGACCTTTATAATTGCCCCGTCTTCCGCGTAATCACCCGGTGATTTGAGCCGCTCGACCACGACCCCGGTCAACGGACTGATGACTGTGTGGTGGCTGAGCACGGCAAGGGCGCGATCCAGTTCCAGCTCGGCAAGGCGCTTGTTTTCCTTTGCCTGGAGCATTTGCAACCTGGCAAGTGCGGCCTCGGTCTCCACTTCATCCTTGATCTGTACCGCCACCACGCCCTCTTCCGCCAGGCCGTCGAAACGTCCCAGTTTGCGAACTGCGAAACGGTGGCTAACCCGGCTGCTGTCGTATTCGGCGCGCATTTCAACCTTGGCGCGTGCCAGCTCCACCGTGGCCTTCTCTACCTTGGACTCGAATTCCACCAGTGGCTGACCGGAAGTAATAAGATCACTGCGCTCGACATATATTGCCTCGATCCTGCCGTTGACCGAACTTTTCACCTCGACCGTGCGGTGCGGCTCCATCATGCAGTAATATTCCATGGCATTGACTGCAGCAGGTAGCAGCAAACCGGTAAGTAGTAAAAGCAAATGTCTATAGGTGAGTAATCTCATAATTTCAGTTCTTTCAAGTAAGCGTTAGGCCCTATTCTTCCTTGCCCGAAAATGCCAGCGCCCTGCCCAGATATTCATCCATGCGGGCCAGCGCCTTGCGTGCACGGCGCTGCTGTGATTCTGACCTGCGTTGGCAATACGTGATAATCATCATCTTCAGCCATTCAGGGAGCGAATCCCTGTTCCTGACTTGTATTTCGGCCAGTCGCTGGAGAAATTTAGGGATATATTCACTGACGATGCGGTCATCGAGCGCCAGGATCGCCTCGCAACTGCCCGGATCCCCCTGCCGGCCGGCTCGGCCGAACAGCTGGCGATCGATGCGCCGGGCACTGTTGCGCTCGGCAGCAATCACATGCAGCCCGCCGCTGTCGGCCACCCCGGGTGCCAGCGGGATATCGGTACCGCGCCCGGCCATGTTGGTGGCGATGGTGATGGCTCCCGGTTGACCGGCACGTGCGATCATTTCTGCCTCATCCTCGTCCTGGCGGGCATTCAACACCTGGTGCGGCAAACCGACCCGCCCAAGCATTTGGCTGAGGGTATCGCTGTCGGCCACCGAGCGCGTCCCGACCAGTACCGGTCGCCCTTGCCTGTGCACCTCGATGATGCGCGTGACGATACGGCGCCACTTGGCGTCCTGCACCGGGTATAACCGGTCGGGCAGCCGCTGCAGTCTTGAGGCATGATGCGTGGGGATCTTAACGACCTTAAGTCCATATAGGGCATTCAGTTCAGCCGCCGTCTCCCGTGCCGTACCGGTCATGCCGGACAGGTGCAGGTAACGGCGGAAAAACTTCTGATAGCTGATGCGTGCCTGTACCTCGTTTGGCGGACTGACCTCGCAACCTTCCTTGACCTCGATCATCTGGTGCAGGCCGCGCTCCCACTTGCGATCCGCCATGACGCGGCCGGTAAAGTCATCGATGATCAGCACCTCGCCATCCTTCACCAGGTACTCACGATCGCGCTTGAACAGGTGGCAGGCACTCAGGGCCTGGCTGACCAGTTCCTCGCAGCGCGTGCGCATTCGCCACTGGCCACCGAGCTTTTTACCAGCATCCACAGCCCGCTGCCGGCCTGTCGGGGTCAAGTGCACCTGGCGCAGTTTCTCGTCAACAGCAAAGTCTTCACCCTGCTTGAGTGAACCGGCAAGCTGCACGGCCTGGCGGAACATCTGTTCATCCTTTTCCTGGACCTGACCGCCCTGCGAGAGGATCAACGGCGTACCGGCCTCGTCAATCAGCACGCTGTCGGCCTCGTCGACTATGCAGAAACACAGGCCGCGCATCAGCACCGCATCCAGGCGGGCCGCTTTTGCATAGAGCCTTTCTGCATGCAGTGATACGGCGCCCTGCACATCCCTGAGCCGGACACGATCGCGCAGGTAATCGAAAACCAGCGTCTTGTTGGTGCAGTAGGTGATATTGGCCGCATAGGCATTACGCCGTTCATCTTCTTCCATCTGCTCGGTAATCATGCCGACCGTCAGGCCGAGGTAGCTGTACAGCGGCGACATCTGTTCGGCATCACGAGCGACGAGGTAATCGTTGACGGTAATCACGTGCACCGGGACACCGGCCAGCGCCGCCACCGAGGCCGGCAAGGTTGCCATCAGCGTCTTGCCCTCACCGGTTTCCATTTCTGCCAGCCTGCCATCGAGCAGTACGCGCCCGGCCATGATCTGCACGGGGTAAAGCCGCATGCCCAGTGTGCGCGAACCGGCCTCGCGGACAATCGCAAAGGCCATCGCCAGGTGCCTGCCGGACAAGCCATCGTGGCGCAGCACTTGCCTGATCGCGTCAATGCGCCGCCTGAAATCTTCCTCATCCAGTCCACAGAGCAATTCGCCGGCACGTTCGACGTCGCGCACAAAGGCCTGCAGGCGCCGGTCCTGCCATTTCAGGCGGGCGCCAATGAAGCTGCTGATGCGGGCAAACAGGACATCCAGCCAGCCGTTGTCTGCAGCGAGGTGTTCAGGATAGGCCCCGAGCCGCAGCCCCGGGCGCAATGTGGCTTTAGCGGCGGAGAGCATCTGTCAGACTCCGAACTTGCGCATGAATAGTTGCCGCAATAAGCGTTGCCACTGGATCCCGAGCGGCTCCGTGCCATGATCAAAACGCACATAGACGCGCTGACCGTAAAGTTGCGCAGGCAGATCCTCCTGCAGTTCCAGCTCGAACTGGAACAGGGTTGCCAGTGCGCGTACTCCCGATTCATCGGCCGGATCGACCGGTATCATGCCGCCGCCTTCGGTACCCAGTGCCTTGCTTGGCAATTCATCCGAGGCGGCCGGTACCTCGCGGTACACACTGGCGGCAATCGTCCGTTCCGGCTTTCCTGCCATGCGCAGCCCGACGCCCGTGGTGCGCTGCCTCACCAGGCCGATATCGGCCTGCGTCACAACCACCCGCGCGCGGCTAGCCGCATCGTTGATGACATAGGCCAGCGTCGCACCGCGACGCACAAAGCGGCCCTCGAGATCCGTTGACATCGGTATCACCAGCCGACCATCGGATGTACTGCGCAATACCAGTTCACCCAGTTGGCGGCGTGATTCGTCGAGTTGCTGATTCACGGTCTGTATATCCTGCATGATGCTCAGCGCCTCGACAGGCGCTTCCGTCATAGCCAGCGTATGTTCTGCGCGCAGCTCCTGCAGACGCGCATCCAGCGCCATAGCCTCTGCTGACAACAGCGGGTCTTCACACGTCATCACGGGATCACCACTTTTTACGCTGGCATCCGTTTGCGCCAGCACCGCCGTTACAAAGCAGTCGGTCCCGGCCCGGATACGCGACTTCTCCGGCAGCCACACCACGCCTTCGGCCATGGTCCAGAGCGGCGCCGGCACTGCAAATAACATCACCAGCAACAGCACCAGCCCGGCACCCGTAACACCGAGTGCACGCGCGCGCTGCTGCTGCAAGCGTCCATCGTTGAGAAGAAATTTGACATGGCGCACCAGCGGCAGGACGATTTGCAGTGTGACTGCCCAGATTGCCAGCAGCACCCCGACGAAAAAGAACTTGCCTGCGATGTAGAGAATAATCACCGCCATGATCATCATGCGATAGGCAAAGGAGGCGACCCCGTAGAATGCAAACCAGGCTGCCTCGCCATGTGCCGATACCGGTGAAGCCACCTCTTCCATGCCGTATAGATAGCGCATCGACAGGTAGCTGAGGTAACGCTTTGCGCGCACGCTGAGGTTGGGAATCTCGATGGCATCTGCCAGCATGTAATAGCCGTCGAAGCGCAACAGCGGATTGCCGTTGAAGAACACTGTGGAAATACTGCCGATGAGCATGATGTTATAGGCGATAGCACTGACGATGCCGGTCTCGACGTTGATCCATACAAACAGCGCGAGCGCTGCCAGGAACAGTTCCACCATCATGCCGGCGGCGCTTACCAGGAAACGCCGGCCCTTCTGCTGAAAGCCGGCCGATGCGGTGGCATCGACATAGGGAATTGGCATAAGCACCAGGAACATGATGCCCATCTCGTGGACTTCACCGCCCCACACGCGGGTGGCAAACGCATGGCCAAACTCATGCAGCAGCTTCACCAGCGGATAGGTAGCCACCATGATTGCCAGGTTCCAGGGGTTCAATACCTTGTCGACAATACCCGCGGTAATCGGCTCCCAGTAGACACCGGCATATACGGTCCCCAGCAGCACGACCAATGTCCACAGCGCTAGTCCGCCCCAGCTGAATATCGGCCGTACCAGCGGCAGCCAGCGGGTGAGGAACTTGTCCGGGTCCCACAGCGGCAGGCGCAGGAACATCGGGTTGGTGAGGCGCTGCTTCCAGTCCTGGCGCCGCTTGTGGCGGTAGCGTTCGAACACCTCGAGAATATCAGGCGTAGTGTTGCACTGCAGTATGTCCGCCGCATGCAACTGCCCCAGCAGGTGCAGCGTGTCTTCCTGGCCAGGCGCATCCTCGCCCAGCTTATCCAGCGTGGTTTCCCAGATTTCGTCTATCGTGCGCTTGCCATCCATCTGGCCGATGAGCACGTAGGCTTCCGGGCTGAAGCTGTGAAACGCACCGCTGGATTCATCCTGCAGCATGTAGCTGCGGCGGCCACGGTAATAATGGCGATGCAACTGGACATGATCGCGGATTCGCGGCCGCACATCGGCAACACGGTACCAGTACTGGCTGTACATCGACTGCGTCATTTCACAGCCACCAGGCCCATAGTTTCAGCTTCAGCCAGTTAGTCATCCTGTGAGTCCAGATCCACATCAGCCTGCGCTCACCGATCTCGATCTTGCCGACACCTTCCATGCCGGGACGCAGCAATACCGGCGGATCATCCAGCTTTGCCTCAACCCGGTAGTAGTTGGCACCGTCGCCCGACTCGGATACCGGCGTGATGCGGCTGACGGTGAAGCCCGGTGCATCCCCGGGCAGGCCTGAAAGTTTCAGCTCGCCTTTCTGGGCATCGGCAATATACGGCATATCGCGTTCATCGATGCTTAGAACCAGACGATAGTCTTCCAGCGGCGCGACCTCGAAGAGTATATCTCCGCGGCTGACCGGGGACCCGAGTGACTGGGAGAGATCACCTGTCACCACCACACCGGTGAGCGGCGACACGATTTGCATGCGTTCGAGCTGCTTGTTAACCAATTGCAGGCGGGCATCGGCCTGGCTGATGCGCGCATCGAGAATTGAGCTTTGCGCACGTTCATGCCCTGCCATGGCACTGCGGTATTCACGCGAATGACGCGCCTTTTCACTGATCAGCTTCTGCTGCTCCAGCTTCAGTTCACGGTCATCAAGCGTCCCCATCAGCTGCCCGGCCTGGACGACATCCCCGGCACGTACATCCGAATCGAGGATAAATCCATCGATCGGCGCAACCACGGCACGCTGAATACTGCCTTCCAGCGCTGCCTTTGCACTAACCCGGTAGGGCGCAGTCGCCACGCTCATATAAATGGCTAACAACAGCAGCGATAGCGTGGCGGCCTTCAGCAGCGCACGTTGCGGACCAAACAGCTTTTTCACAAAGTCGCCAACAGATATGACCAGGCGCACGATCGGCCATGTGTCATTGCTGCGTTTCAGCTCCAGGATCGGTCCGATCAGGTTGGCCACGTGCGTATACAGATCCACGGTTTCCGTATCGAACGGGATCCGGTTGTTGCGTTCAAATGTTATGGCGCCGGTTATGCTGCCGTTATTCACCAGCGGAATGGTGCAAACAGAGGTTACCTGGTTTTGCTCGGTCAGCTTGCGATGGGCAATATTGATATGTTCACTGCCGGGATAGACGAGCGTTGTGTCCTGATCGATCGCCTCCTCCATGGCAGCGGAGATGGTACGCAGCAGGCTGGTCTTCACGCCCTGTTTGGCACTGTGCGATAACGCACGCACGGTGACAAACCGTCCGCGCATGAAGCCGATACTGACACGACTGCAGGACAACTCATTCGCCAGCCGGGTTGCCAGCGAGGTTGCCGCACTCTGAAAATGCGGCTGGTCAAGTGTCAGCGAAACCAGTTCCAGGATGCGCGTCAATCGCTCCCGGTGCTTGTCATGCTGATGTTCAAGCAGCATTTCGAAAAATACGCTGCCGGCACGCAACAGACTCATTACCTCTTTATGCTGCGTATCGGACTGCGCCTCGACCTCGACTGCAATCACGCCCAGCGCCCTTTCCTTGCTGACCAGCGGATAGGCGATGACATGGACATTTTGCCGGCCGGCGGACTGTGCCGCATCGCCCTGCTCGATCACCGGTCCACGCTGCATCACCGCCTTCCTTGCTGCAGCGAGCAACAGGGGCGAACCACTTGCCTCTGCCGGCCAGTGCGCCACATCGCTCATTCGGCCCTTGTCCTGCACGCTCAGCATGACCAACCCGCGACATGCGCCGTTAATCAGGTTGCATTGCTGCTCGAGCCATGATTGCGCCAGTTTTTCCAAGACCATCACCCTCCGTCCTTGCCAAAATGCAGACCAAAAACATCTGCTTGGCTGCACTACCCGTCCCGCACGCCTGCCAGCCAGACATGTTATTCCGGGTAGTCCATTGAATATCGACAGAAATCAGGGAAGCATTAGAACCGGCCCCGGGTGACCCGGGCAGGCCCGGGGCTCAACCCGGCCAGCGTTTGACGCACCCGCCACAAAGCCATACCCTTCCGGTGAAGTTAATCAAGGGCGATTAGCTCAGCGGGAGAGCACTGCCTTCACACGGCAGGGGTCACTGGTTCAATCCCAGTATCGCCCACCAATCAAATCAATCAGTTAGAAACCACGACACCCCCTGTATGGGTTACTAACTGATTATTTGTCACACTGTTGTCACACTCGTTCGCGAATGAACGGAGTGCAACTGTGGCAACCTTCCGAAAACGCGGCGCTTACCAGTGGCAGGCACAGGTCCGGAAAAAGGGCCAACCCCTGCAAACCAAGACCTTTGAAACCCGTGCACTGGCTGAGCAGTGGGCACGCGCTATTGAGGTCGAAATGGACAAGGGCGTGTTCGTCTCCCGCGCCGAGGCCGAATCCACCACCCTCAAGGTACTGCTGGAACGCTATCTGGCCGAGGTCACGCCCCTGAAGAAAAGCGCGGCATCCGAAACCAACCGCCTGCGCGCCCTGATGCGCCTGCCGCTGGCCCGGCGATACGTCGCCGGCATTCGCGGGATGGACATTGCCCGCTTCCGGGACGAACGACTGCGCAATGTCACTCCGTCCACCGTCAAGCGGGACCTGGTGCTGCTGGGCCACGTGTTCGAGGTCGCCCGCAAGGAATGGGGCATCTACGTACACAACCCGGTCCGCGATATCAGGCTGCCTGCCGACAACCGACCGCGAGACCGGCGACTGCAGGCCGGTGAAGAAACCCGACTGCTGGCTGCCTGCGGGGAAGCACGTAATCCCTGGCTTCTGCCCATCGTACAACTGGCACTGGAGACCGCCATGCGCCAGGGGGAGCTGATCCGCCTGCGCTGGGAGCACATCGATCTCAACCGCCGCACTGCCCACTTGCCCGACACCAAGAACGGCGAGGCCCGGACCGTGCCGCTGTCCACCACCGCCGTCAGGGTGCTGCGCACCCTGCCCCGCAGCCTGCACGGGCAAGCCTTCACCGGCGTCACCACAGAGGCCATTAAACGCGCCTATATCCGCGCAGTACGCCGCGCCTGCATCGAAAACCTCCGGTTCCACGACCTGCGCCATGAGGCCACCACCCGGCTGTTCGAGAAAGGACTGAATATTATGGAAGTCGCCAGCATCACCGGGCACAAGGATCTGCGTATGCTGCGTCGCTATACACACCTTAAGGCAGAGGACTTGGCGAGGAAGCTTGGATAGGTTCCGTAAAACATCCTACGTACAAGAATATTGAATACTTCACTTGCAAGAGATCAATCCAATTCTCAATCGCCGCTTTTCTCCCTTCCCAACCAAAATTACCGAATGTCGTCAAGGCTGCAAGTGCGAAGGTCTGATTTCAACCTCAGAGTTGCCGTTCCTGGGACACAGAAATCGCACTGATGCGGGGTGGCTGAATGTCAACCTGCCGCCCAAAAACGCCCTTGATGTGACTTTTCTGGACGACAACTTTGCATAACATAAGCGGTCGTTCAGGCTCAGCAGGCTGTACTCACACTTTCGGCCAGAACCGGTCATTCCCACAGAAAATAAATCTGTCCCCTTTATCAGTCGGGCACTCTCGTGCACGATATTTCCTTGAAAAATATCGCGCAAGCAGCCAGCAAGAATTTTTCAACAGTATCAGCCAAAATACGTCTTTGACCAAATTCCAGTGAACGTCCGTTTAATAGCGGTTATTCAACTATAGCAATTAACCCGCAGCAACCCGGACAACCTGCACGCGGCGGCTTTGACTGGCGTGAATTATATTTCCGTGGGTGGCCAGACCAAGAACATCCAGGCCACCGACCTGTCGATGCGGTTTGACGATGTACGGAAGTGAATCATTTGGCACAGGCTCTTTAACGAAGGCTGGTCCTGTAAATTATCCAGACTTGCCCCGGTCCACACGGCTACATGCCAGAGCTGACAGTCACGCATCAGAACTCGACCGCGGCGCGCAGGCCGTAAGTCCATCCTCCTGGTCCCTGACCGGCTCTATAGTCATCATCCTGATACTGAATGTCTGCAGTCAGCCCGAAGAACTCACCCAGCTGCCAGCGATAATAGGCCTCGGCCACCCGGGATTTGTCGATATTGAGACTGCCTCCGTTCAGGTACGCAAGACCCACTCCGATATTGTCATCATCACGGCCCCAGCCGCTACCCTTGATATCAACGCCACCCGAATAAATCGTCCCGTAGTCGACCGCCGCCTCATCGGTCTGCCAGCCAACCCGATCCAGCCACCGACAACCCTGCCAAATTCCTGGTCAACGGAAACCAGCGCAGCGGTGCGGTCCTCCAGTGGGTACCCGCCGGATTGAGGAAGTCCTGGCTGCTAGCGGTGATGATGACCCGGTAATTACCGGCACCCAGCCTGTTACTGACACTATAGCCGGCCTGCAAACCATAGAACGTATAGTGGTTGCCATCATCGTTTTCGCCAACATCCATCAACACACCGCGCAATGACCAGGGGCCAGCAAACCATTCCAGCGCAACACCGGAATCATAGGACGGCAGGAACACATTCGACCCGTTAGTCAGCACCTCATTCATGAACTGGGTGTATTCGTCATTGGCATAGGCGTTTTCATCGAGATAGTCGGTGGCATCGATAATGCCCAGGGTAGTGCCGAGGCTCTGGTCGTCACCGACAGTGAAGGTGTGTTTGTACCAGGCGGTTAACAGGTAATTACGGTTGCGCCCGCTGATGTCCTTGACGTCGTCCTGCAGGTCAGCCGCCCAGGGGGCTATCGCTAACGGTGAGTTTCTATTGAGCCCATTGCCGGCCGCGACACCGAGTTTGAAAAACACCTCGTCGGCCCCGGTCGGCCGGAAACTCAACTCGGGCTGGAAGGGCACTGCCCCCTTACAGCTATTACCCGAGCCCGGCGTGTCGGACAGGTCCTGGCACTGGATGGCACCGGCCAGGATGCCGCCGATCGAGAGTTGCTCATTGATTTCATAGGCAACGGCGGGTGTGGCAACCATCGACAAGACCAGCGCCACGATTAAACCAGTTATAATTTTATTGCTCATGCGTCGTATATATAAACTACCGCGATGTCGCACATCAAGGCCGCTTAACAGGAAACATAACCCAAGCATCTCGAGACAATCCAGCCGAATAATGGCTGTCGCGAGCGCATTCCCACGGCTGCACCATTGACCCCTCTCGCGCTTCCTGCAATTTAGCAAAGCTCAATATATTAGCATTCTGCTAATGTCCGATATACTTTCAGACATTCGACCTAAAACGATGAACTACCGGGTCGGGTCGATTCGAGACCTTGCCTCCAAATTACAGCAGGTTAAGGCTTAAAGGTCTCAGTTCGGCCAGAAAGTGACATTTCCCTTCTTCTTGTGCAGGACAGGAGCGCACAATTTCCGGCTTTATGCATTGCAGCTGGAACTTCGTTTACCGGGCAAGCTCCTGCCATTCGCGAATCAGAAACGAGCGACCGAATTACTTTCTTCCTTCGCACTTTACACCAGCAACACCTTCACAGAATCCTATCAGCTTACACACAGGACAATCAGATAAGCAGGTCAGTGCGTGGTTTCGTGTCTGGCTTGTCGGTTTCGTTCATTGGCCGACAGCCAACCAAACGGCTGGCCGATATCTGGTGCCGCTCGACCAGGTAGTCCTTGACGACAGTCGCGCGCTCCACGGCCAGATCGGTGAGTTTCTGCTCGTCCACTGCCGGAGGTTGGGCAGGTGACTGTCTGGTGGATTTATCGGCAACCGCAGCCTGCTGCTGTTGCTGCTGAAAAAACAACTGATCCTGCTGCACGGTAATGCCACAGAGTTTGATAGCAATTTTAGGACGTTCCTGCATAACTTTCGCGACCTTCGCCAGGTACTCCTCGCCGGTCGCGGTCAACGTCGCCTGACCTGCCTCGAATTCGAGGGGATTCAGCCGCACCTTGGTGGCGGCTTCGCCGGCATACTGGGCTACGGTTATTATTGCACCATAGGGCTGCAGGGCATGCTTAAGATAACCCAGCGCTCCTGCCTTGAGGGCTTTTGCCATAACCTGGTTGATGGCATCGCTGACATCGAACTTCGGATCCGCCATATTTCCCTCGACGGGAATAGTCAGCTTGATGGTATTGTTCTTGTCGCGCAGGGTATTCAGGGCGGTATCCATCGGCACTGGTATCTTGCTTTGCAGACCGGACTGGCTTTCGACCTTGCCCAGCTTGAGCTGGTGCAACAGCAGGTCTACCTTGCCGTCCAGGACCTCGTCCTTACTGGCAAGCTTCAGATCGGCATCCAGCGTGCCACTGTCCAACATCAGGCCCAGGCTCTCCCAGGTATAGGAGGAGAGCGCGGGCAGATCCATGGCCTGTATTTGTCCGGACAGGTTCATGCTCACTGGCTTGAGGAAAGGTTTCACATCGCCACTTAGCGAAAGCCTGGTGTGCTTGCCGATCGCTCCCTCCAGCTGCAACGGGCTATCCTGCTCCGGTTTACGGGTATCGAGTTGCTCGAGCGAGATTTCCTTGAATGTCACGGTCGAGGCAAAGGGCGGCTTTACGCTGTCATCGACGAAGGTGACGCTGCTCCCCTCCGAAGCCCGGATGCTCCCGATCACCAGGTCGACGGGTTCCGCCTGCTCTTCCTCACTCGCCTTTTTCAGCGCATCCTGATCAGTTTGTTTGGTGGTTGCAGGCGAGGCATTGATATTCTCGATCATGTCGATAAAGAGCACGACATCCAAATTGCCATCTTTGTCTCGAACGATACGGTTATGGAAACCCTCATACGCCACGCTGTCGATAGCGACCAGGTTCCCGGCCCGCGACACCCCCTCAATCTGCAGCTTGTCGCTGCGCGCAAGCGGTTGCAGTTTTTCTGCGTCCTCGTCCGACACTTTGCCTACACGGATCTGCTCTGAGCTGATCGTCTTGATCGAAAGCTGGTCAACGGCCTGGAACAGGAGCTCCTCTATCCTCAATGCCTCGGCGCTGACCAGGCTGACTTTGCGCTCACGCGCTCTGACATCGAGGTTTTCCAGGGTAAGGTCAGAAGCGAGGCGCATTTCGGCGCCGGCAGGGGAATCGGAGTACTTGAGACGCGCCGTCAACTCCAGTTTGCCGTTCTGAACATCAAGGGCCGGCTGCCGGACGCTGAGGTCCAGGGTACCAAGGCTGAAGGCTCCGTCCTGCTCAAGCGAAATGTTCTCGCCGGACTGTTCGAACGCCAGCTTACCGTTATGAGAAAACTGGCCGATGGATGTGTCGAGCCCCGTTTCGCTCATGGCCAGGCGCAATGACTCGACCACGGTCTTGCCGGCGTGGCTTAATGTAAGCGTGGCATCCGATTGTTCCAGCACCAGCTCGCCGGCATAGGACAGCAGGCCGGACAGCTGATCGATCATGGGTGCAGCAAGTTTCTCGAATGCGCCCAGCTGCAACTTGTTAACCGACAGTTCCAGATCGTAGCGGGGCTGGCTTGCAAACGGTGCCAGGTGGCCATTCACACGAACCGGTGCATCATTGATGCTGCCCTCGAGTTCGAGCATGGCCGCTTGTTCCGGTGTCCATTGCGCCATCCTGGTGAGGCGCAGGCTGTCCATGACGACATCCAGTTCGAGCTTACGGTCCCGGATCAGGAGATGGAAGTCCTGCAGGGTCAACGTCTGGATACCGGACAGCCAGGCGCTCGGCGCTTTTGTCGGGGGTTCGCCGTCAGGAGCGGCACCGGGCAATCGAATGCCGCCAATCCGCCGCGCCTCCGGCTCCCGGTTGTCGAAAACCAGATAGAAGCCGGTCAACTGCACAGATTGCACGTCGATTTGCCGGCGCAGCAGGGGCCACCACGCCAGATCCAAACCCACATAATCAAAAGACAGCGTGGTTTCCTCATCAACCTTCACCTCGAGATCTTCCAGCACCAGATTGCCGGTAAAGAGGTTAAAATCGATGTCTTCAAAGCGGACCTGCTCGCCGCCATTCTCCAGCAGCCATTGTTGCGCCAGGTACCTGGCAAGAAGCGGCGTACCGAGCAGCACGACAAGGCACAGAATAACGATGACAGAGGTGATTCTGAACCAGCCTGATTTGACCAGGGACAAGGGTGTCATGGGCAGATGATTTGTCTGTTTTGTGCCTGGGCTGCTAGCTCTGTGTACAGCACGAGGTCACTCAGTGTATGACATGCCTCGATCGGTTGAGCCGGCAGCCAAACTCGGACATACATCATCAATGAAACCGCCTTAAGACCTTTGCAGATGTCGTTTGGCGGCGCCAGTCGTTCTTCCTTTGTCAGCGATTTGCTGATCTTGCCTTGATAGCCGCCACCGTGACCATGCTCGTCCTCGCCCGTCATGCCCTGGTGTTCAGCCGCAACCTGCTTGGCTGCCAGGTTGCTTCCAAACAGTTTTCCGGTAAACAACAGAACGCAGGTGTAGCTGATTGTATGCCGTAAACTCATCGTGATTTCCTCTTGCAGTTAGGTGATAAGAACTGAACCGTATACTGGCTTCATCACGATTCTGCCCGGCGTCACTGTGGATAGATGCTAATTTAAATATGTCTGCCGAATGAAATGTGTATGTAAAATCTCTGTCTCTAATATCAGACTATTTATATTAAACATAAGTCACGCGCTTTCAATACAAATCGGCACTGAACGCTAACCAATCCGTAATAAAACTCAGCAGTAAATCACCTACTCTGTGTAGTTTTTTGACGTTTATGTGATTATTGAAACTTGAGTAAAACTGTATGACCGGGATCCGTGTCAATATCTGCCTTTAAGCCGCTGATTATATAAGCAGAGACTAAAGGTCCGACTTGGGTCGACTCCCGCCTGTTAGCGAAATCTTATATAAGGATTTCATGTAGTTCCGGTTACGGTCGGTAACCTGCCGTTCCTGGCTCGCCCCTAATCAATTGTTGCAATGCCCGATGAAGACAGGAGTCGGCCACCTCCTGTCATTCCTGGATACCGGCCTGAACGTCGTGCAATACTGAAAACGGACGTTCAGGTACAGTAAGATATCGGGCTATGCGATGAGCATTGGTGTGGGTGAGTTGATTGAGTTCAACGTTAGCTGCACGAGTTCTAAGGAAATCAATGTTCTACGTAGATTGAAGCCGATCATTTTGCAGCAGGTCACGAACTTAAGAAATAGAAACTACTGACTAAGGCGGGATTTTTGGGGTTAGTTGTCAGCCGCTGCTTCGACAGTTCTCTATTGTTTACTGCAACATGGCACAATCTCAAGAAATTTGCTTCCTATCTCAGGCAGTTGGTAGGGCGAGGTCTCACTAGGAAACACTGTTCTGTCTTCATATACGTAGGGCTGAATACGATTTGGAAAGTCGTCAGAGCTATACAAGGTCACTGCGTCAAATACTTCTCTATACCGATCAAAATAATCCATCCCTGGCATACGCACATGGTAATGTTCAGTAGGAACTGGCTCCGGGTATTCGATAGTTTTCCCTGACCTAAAGGGAACCGCTAATATAGCCAATCCGCCCGGCTTTAGTACCCTGTAGATTTCATTGAGGGCCGCCATGTCATCATCGACGTGTTCCATAACATGAGAGGCGAACAAAAAGTCATAGGACTCATCATCAAGCGCCAAACTCCTCAAATCAAGATTGAGGTCAACGTCATCACGATAAAGATCTGCGGTCTTAAAATTTTGAAAGTACTGGCGAAGAAATGGCGTCATCGCATCAGGCGCGAACTGAATAGCCGCTGAATCTGTGGGACTAAAATTCTTCAAACATTCCTGAAGCACAATGTACTGGCCTCGGTGGCGCTCAAGAGAGCCGCAGTGCCAACAGCGTGCATGTTCGCGTCCCAAAAATTTTTCAAATCTACCGCTTTCACCGCAGATTGGGCAAGTGTAACAGCCTAGTAATCCAATTCGGGCTAAAATGGTTTTTGACAAATTTGGAATGCTCATCTCGAAACAATGGTGAACCATTTAGCGCAAAAATACTAGTCCAACGACAACAACTGCTACAGACGCGCTCGCCTAAAGCGCTTACTTTTGGTGTGGCGGTACCCGTCTTTTGAACAAGAGTGGGATAATATGGGTAGGCATTTTTCAGTCAGGTGCGTGAGTGTCTTCTCGATGACTACCAGATCTTCCATGCTGGCCGCACCACAGGTGCTGCACGCCCCCAGCCGTCGTGGGCGCATTCTCACAGCTGCATCACTGACTCCCCCGTCGCGATTCCCGCTGATTGCCAGCCCTCAGTCCGTTATCATTCTGCTAACGTCAGCTTTCGCCGCAATCTCAGACATACAATTCAAGATGCTGAACTTCTTATTTGGGTCGACAGTTGTCATTAAGTGATTGTTTATATTAGATTCGACTAAACGTCCTGTTTAGAGCAGAAACTTGCCGTTCCTGATCTCTTGAATCCTGGTTGCTGACTGAAACAGTAAACGCGTACCTTCGGTAGAGTAAAGATGTGGCGCGGTGGTCTAAGGTTCAGCCTATCTGTTGCCGCCCCTTTCGTCTGGCGGTGCCTCAATAGCCGAACCATCACTCCGTTTCCACATCCACCGGGTCGCCGGAAGCAGTCACCCGCTTCCGGCTCCCACAGAACGTAGCGTGCCGATTTCCGGCACTACGCTCTTCAGAGATTGCTTCACAGCACGGCAAGTAACTGAAACTCCCGATAAGGAAGCCTCAGCTTTGGTTGCTGTAACGGATACCGCGCTGATATACCCTGGAAAGCTTCCCACGTCACATAACCCTTGCGACTTCGACTGCTAAGCATCTTTCGCCAGTAACGCATCACGAACCGATGCACTTTCTGCAAGGCACGCAGGTTACCGGCAATGCCATAGTAGGCATAGTGACCACGCAAGACCCGGTTCAGATTGATGACCTGTTCCTGAAGCTTCAGATGACGCATTCGCCGCATCAGGTCGCGCAGGTTGGCAAGCTACGCTGAAGCCGAGACTTCTCGGTGCGCAGCCCACCTTGAAGTTGCCCTTTCGGTTTTGCGTGCAATAGAGGGTAAAACCCAGAAAGTAGATCGTCTCCGGGCGCCTTCTCCCTCGCTTGCTCGCATGCCGTTGAGCAAAGCGACCAAATTCAACGAGTTTTGTCTTCGTCGGTTCCAGTTCCAGTCCAAACTTCCCCAGTCGCTTGCGCAGGGCATTCTGCATGCGAAGGGCATCCGCCCGATATTGGAAACACACCACAAAGTCATCAATATACCGCACCAAATAGGCCTCACCCTTTAAACGCGGCTTGACCACTTGCTCAAACCACAGGTCAAGCACATAGTGCAGGTACAGGTTGCTCAGCAAGACGCTGATCGAACCCCCTTGCGGCGTCCCCTCTTCGTTGGGATGCAATTCTCCATCTTCCAGAATACCTGCCTTCAGCCAACGTCGTATCAGGCTGATTACGCGCGGATCTCCGACTCGGTGTTCCACAAAGCGCAGTAGCCATCCATGATCTAAACTGCCAAAGAAGTTCTTCAGATCCGCCTCCAGCACCCAGCCCACCTTGCGCCCGGCAATCACCTCATTCAGGGTTGCCAAAGCATGATGGGCACTTAACCCGGGCCGACCACCAAAGGAACAGGACAAGAACTCCTGCTCGTAGATGGCGGACAGCACCTGAGCGGTACTGCGCTGGAGCGCCCGATCGGTGACACAGGGCACGCCCAAGGGACGTTTCTCCTGTTTGCCGGGCTTCGGAATGTAGACCCGCCGGATAGGCGGTGCCTGATATCCCCGGCGGTGCACAGATTGAAGCATCGGCTCAATCCATACGTCGAACTCCTCCTTCGCCTCCACTACCGTCTGGCCATCACAACCCGGGGCCGAGTGGTTTGAAATCTGACACAGATTCTCCCACACCCGCTCCCGCGTGACATGATGGGCCAATGACGTAAATCGCTGCTTTGGTTCACTCCGAGCTTTCGCTGCTATTCGTTCAAGTCCCGTTTCCATGACTGGTTTATCCTCTCTTTGTATAGAGGGCCGTAATCTCCCATTGAATGGAGCCCATGTTGCCCAAGAACGATTCAACTTCTGCTGGCCGCTTCCCCATGTGATCGGCTCTCCCGACCTCAGAGTACTATCAGCCAGTCTGACTTCCGTCAGGCCATCGGATCTTCCTCGCTTTGTCAGCTTGTCCGACCCTACAAGCTCCGCTTGAACCTGACGGATCTCCCTTGTTCACATGAAATCCCTCGACTGCATGCCGACGGTACGAACCCCGGAAGCACTCCAGAACACTCGCCAATGCGTATCCTGGAATTCCGCCTTCCCCATAGAGGAATAAGGTCGGCCACTTCAACCACGTTCGATTTCGGGGCTATCTTTCCGTTCACTTTCGTTTCGGCCTACAGTCTCCCTGTCTACGCTTCGCAGTGGCCGTTACCGGACACCACGCAAGACTCGGTACCTGACTGCTGGCTAGGCTTTGTCAGGGCAGCCATTTCAGGCTGCTGGATTTCATGCGCTTGCAAGGCGCAATCCTCATCGAACCGGACATGCAGATTTCCCGCATCCGGCTCTCGGACAAGACAGCATGCCTTTGCACACGAAAGGTCATACGCAGTTCACCCGACCACAGCACAGGGCCGTGTACCCCGGCGTACATCGACCGAGCGTTCTGCACATAACCGCCAATGCCACCACCTGGGTGGTCATTCGCTTCCCGGATCGCAATCCGGGTTCTTCCTTCGCTTCAGCATGTGGCACCTTCCGCAGCGCTTGCACACATTTCAGGAGTTTCCTAGGGTTGCCCCAATCTCCCGTGCTTTGCCACTTTCAGCGCCCGTCTTGAACTAAGGCCCCTTTCCTCCACCGGCATTACCCGGCTTCCCCGGTACTACGGGCCTTTCCGCCACCCCATAGCGCCCTATCTGACTGTCACCAGCCTCAGGTTGGTCGCCACGACCGACCACGCTATCGGGCTTCCCGTGTTGCGTGCGTTTCCCTCTTGTGTACATGCTGTCGCCACTACCCCGGCACAGTGACTGGGGACACTGCCTTGCTCATTTCTCCCAGTCCTATCAGCCTTCCCCGCATTGGCGGACAGGTCGGCCTGTGCAACGTCCTTTTCGAGGATTGCTCAGCGTTCACTCACGTTACGGCCTGCACACTCGCCAAGTCACCTAGTGACCCTCTACACCAGAGGCTTCAGCCACTTCGTTACCTCCATGACTGCTCCGATTGCTTCCGGCTGGAGCAACATTGCCGGGTGGGATTCGCACCCACTGAGAAACGCCGCCTTTGCACGGCGCACGCCAAACTACGACATTCGTTTTATAATTCCGTTAAAGCGGCTAACGAGAGCCCCCTTTGCCGGAGAATGCTGTCCCCCCGGCACGGCGCGGGTCCGCAGCCACAACAAAGCCCTCCCGCGGGTCCCACAACGCCGCACTCACGCCACCAAAATACATAGAGATGCCGGAAAACATGCGTTGCGGCACATCCAGCTGATCCACTGGTAATGCCTCCTCGTAGGCGACTTGCATATGACCATCGGCTTCCTCTACGTGCAGCCGCGCATGATCCACGGCCGCCTGCAGTGGTGCACCCAGGTGCATGAAATTAAGCAGGGTTTGCTGAATTGCCGTTGTAATACGGCTGGCACCGGGTGAACCGATAGCCAGCACCCCGCCGTCGCGGTGGCGTGCCACGGTCGGGGCCATATTGGATGGCAGGCGGCTGCCCGGAACCCACATATGCAGGCCGCGCCTGTTCAATTCAAGTTCACCCAGGCTGTTGTTCATAAAGATGCCGGTGCCCGGTGGCATCACCCCGGACCCGTAGCCCGCCGACACCGTGACCGAGCAGGCTAGGCCAGCAGAATCGACGGCCGAGGCATGCACGGTCGAGGGCGATGACAGAAAGTGGCGTAAGTCCTGCGCTGAAGCCTGTTCGAGCAAGTCCTGTACATCACGCGGCAGGTCCTCGCTGCCATCAAGGTGGTCGTAGCGGAAGCTCAGCACTGCCTCCTGGACGCGAATCAGATATTCAAGTTCTGCCGGCGTCCAGATATCCTGAGGTCGGTCTCCCATCAGCAGCAGCATGGCCGCCAGTACCGCACCACCAAGTGCCGGCGGTGAGTCAGTTGCCACTGTCCAGTCATTCACCTGCACATCGAGTGTCGGTAACAGACGTGCCTTGTAGCTTGCCATATCCTGACGGGTAAGAATGCCGCCATGAGCCTCGATATACCGAGTGATCTGTGCGGCCAGATCGCCGCGGTAGAATACATCCGCGCCGTCCTCGGCTATGCTGTGCAGGGTTTCGTCGAGGTGCTCAATGCGGATCGTGCTGCCCGGCTTGTAGAGTTCGCCGTCAGCACCACAAAATATCCCCAGACCATGCTCGCTCCAGCCGTAGATCGGTTTGTGCGTGAGTTGCAGGTAGTGGTAAGAAGCCTCCGACAGGGGAAAGCCGTCGCGCGCTATCTCCCAAGCAGGTTCGATCAGCGCGCGCCATGGCACATTACCATAGCGCTCGGATGCTAGTTCATAGGCGGCCAGATTACCGGGAACCGCCACCGAGCCGTAACCCACCGTAGTGCGCACGCCACCGCCATACTCAAGCAACACTTCCGCGGTGGCTTGCCCGAAGCGGCTCTTCGGCAGTTCCATGCCGGGCATGACCGCGGCTCCGTCCACCATCACCGGGGCGGCATCGGGTGGCCAGATGGTCAGAAAACCACTCGCAGCCAGCGAGCAGACCCCTGGCTCGACCACGCAGGAAACCAGTGACGCGGCGATGGCAGCATCAACTGCATTTCCACCTTCACGTGCCACGCGTGCGCCTGCATCTGCAGCAAGCTGGGAACCGGAGGCAATCGCCACTTCAAGCATGATAATTCATTCGAGGAACAATGCTGCCGGGATAGTGTGTACGTTTATAAACGGGAAAAGCCTCAAGACATCAATGTGTCCAGACATTTTACCGCCTTACCTCCATGTCTGAAATGATTAACCATTTCTCCGGTT